>CAZXLF010000014.1:0-4747 GCA_964642015.1 uncultured Planctomycetia bacterium | reverse complement strand
CGTCTACGGTGATTGTCTTACCATTCAGATCGATAGGTGTGCCGTTGATGGTGATAGAGTCAGTTAATGTTGCGGAGAATGATTGACTGAACACAACTCTATTGTGTATTGCTACGCCATTGTAAATTGTACCGTTGTAAGTGTTCTTAATATCTTTTGCTGTACCATCATCAAACGAATAATACGCGACTAAATTCGTCTCATTGCCCTGCAATTTAGTATTCATTGTTTGAGCAATTTCCATTTGAGTCATGGCACGATTGAATATTGCCACCTCATCCAAAGTGCCTATTGGATAAGCTGCGCCTGTATAGCCGATGTCGACTAAATTGGAAGTGATTTGAATATTTACTGTGCCGGCCAAATTGCCATCAACATAAAACTTAGTTTGACCTTGAGAGCCGACAGCTGCGATATGATGCCAGCCAGATAGGGAGTTTACGTTATAACCTGTATTATAATAAGTTCCATTGGAATAAATATTCAAATATCCGCTTGCATCAGCAAATAGATAGGTGTAATAACTGCCATTGTAATAACTAAACAATGTTCTCCAGCTACCTGTTGTCGGTAATGGGAAGTTCACCCATGCCATGGATGTTCTGTCGCCATTCATGTTGATTGAAGGTATGCTTATAAACCCTGTCGTGCCAAGCGATATCCCATCACCCATCGGTGTCTGACCTACGATTACCTCATCCACCCAGGCATTGTTGTTAATGGTGCCGTTGGTGTTGGCCGTTCTATCATAGACCCACTTGAAGGTGTGGTTACCGGCGGACAATGATCCCAGATTGACTGTCTGAGTGACCCAGCCGTTGACATTGCCTGTTATCGTAGAGCTGTCGCCTGAGATGGTGACACCATTCACTGCCACTCCATCGATATAGAGTTTGAGAGCATCGGAGGCATCCGAATTAATCTTCCATTGGAAGATTAAAGTATTGCTGGTGTTTGCTGTTATATTCACCGTTCTTTGGAAGTATGAGGTCTGGCCAATATCTGTGTTACCGGCCTGAGCAGCATAACCGCCGGCATCATAAGAAGTGGTGTTCTGGTTCACCCAATTATAGGAGGGATCGCCTGTGACGGTGTCTTCCCATCCATAAAGCTGACCGACAACCAGATTATGATCTACGTGAATGGCGCTGCCTGAAAAGTTCGATAAATTATTCTGAGTGCTTACATTAACACCCTGAATAAATATCCAATTCGTTCCATCCCATTTCACGCTCTCACCTGATGTGGTGAGAAGATACGAGCCTGTCGGATTGGCATTAATAAGATTCTTAAGGGCCATGATATTGCTTGAGATGCCATCAATGGTAATCGACATGCCATTCAATTTAACGGCAAGACCTCCGACTGTGATCGTATCTGAGCCCACTTGATTTACAGCGCCTGAGAAGTTGCTGTAGCTCTTTCTCTTCACCGCAATATATACGTTATTGGCAAAGAGCCATTTACTTCCATCCCATTGAATATTCGTTGGGGTACTCGTCACGTTCAACCAAAACACGCCATTTGCACTTGAACTCATCAGTGTGCTGAGCGCGGATAAGGTATAAGATGCGTAGGATCCCGTTCCAGTGGTATCCACAAGGACCGTCTTTCCATTCAAATCTATGGACATGCCATCGACCGTAAGCTTGCCTGAACCTGTCGTGTCAATAGCACTCACAACACCGCTAAAGCTGTTCTGCATATAACTCTTGGACGTAACAGCCAATGCTTGCGTAAATGCCCAATTAGTGCCATTCCATTGAATCGCATTATTAGCTAACCATAACACGATATTTTTATTTGTTCCCAACAACGTTGAAAGCTGAGTTATGGTTTGATTTGTGCTTCCGTTGATCGAAATGCTCATTTGATTTAAAGAAATACCCATGCCGTTGACCGTGATCGTATTAGTAGAAAGATCAACGTTAGTTATCACCCCATTGAAGTTGGATTCATTAAGACCGATCTTATTGATGACAATATCGCTGGCAAATACGTATCTGCCGCCATAATACTTGATGCTGCTGTTGCCATTCGTGTTTGTTGTCGTCAACCAAGCTACTAAATTCTTGGCCAGACCATTGTTGATGAGGTTCTTAATTTGTGAGACATTGGTATATACGGTGCCGTCGATCGTGATCTTCTTTCCGTTAATCGCGATAACAAGACCATTAACCGTTAAAGTATTATCAGAATCGTTAACCGCCGTAATATTGCCACTAAAGTTTGTCTCCGCTGCGGTCTTAATATTGACGGTGAAGTCCTGATCGAACACCCAGCGTCCTCCGCTCCACCTTATAGTCGCATTGCTAAGCCAACCGGAAGCATTGATCGGCTGGCCGCTTTCAATGATCACCTTAAGCGCCTTCAAGCTCTTTGTCGTCCCATCGACCGTAATTACTTTATTATTCAGATAAACAGCCATGCCATTTACTATGATCGTATTATTGGTCAAATCGACGGAACTGAGCTCCGAATTAAGGTTCGTCTGAATGGAATTCTTCGTCTGTACCGTAAGAGCTGACGTAAACACCCATTTAGATCCCAAACGTTTTATTGCGGCGCCGCTTACCCACGTAACAGCATTATTAGTCTGATTGGACTGCAATATATACTTCAGAGCTGATAAACTTCTTGCGACTCCATCTACAGTGATCATATTGGCGTCTAAAGTTACGGTCATGCCGTTCATCGTGATCGTACCGCTATTGGTATCAATGCTAGTGATGGCTTCGCTGACCGTGCGTGTACTGCCCTTATTAATGATGTTCAAATCCTGAGTGAATTCCCATTGATTATTTATCCAACTGATCGCAGCATTTTGAACCCAGGTCATAATCATATTGGGCAGATTAAAATTCACGAGATCTGCCAATGCGCTAATACTGCGCACTATATTATCTATGCGGATCGTCTTGCCATTCAGGTCGATGGTGAAGCCTGCTATCGATATCGTATGATCCGTCACACCAGTTATCGCGCCGCTCAGGCTGGAAACAGTCGCGGCCTTTGATGCGACGGTGATCGAATTCGTGAAGTTCCATTTAGTTCCGTCGTATTCGACGCTTGTTCCGTTGATGCTAAGCCAGCTCTTCACTCCAGCCGCATTGTTGGCATCGAAGATCGATTTAAGCTGGACCAAATTGCTCGCCACTCCATCAACGATAAGGCTGTTAGCATTGATATAAGACGTCATACCATCGACCGTTATAGTTCCCTGATTGATATCAATGGCTGTTATCGCTCCCGATACATTCGATTTTCTAGAGCTGATCGTTGAAACATTGACATTTGACGTAAACAGCCATGCGGATCCGGACCATTTCAGACTGCCGGCAGTCAGCCAATAAACTAAATTCGGATTAGAACTGATCAAATTATTCAAGTAGTCCAGATTTCGTACTGTGCCGTTAACTGTAATTGACTTACCATTCAGAGCGACCTGCATTCCATTGACAGCAATAGTGCCATTGACGGGATCCACGCTTGTAATTTCGGCGCCCAAATTGGTCTGCGATATTTGTCTGGTAGTGATGACAAGTCCTGCAATGAATACCCATTTCGTACCATCCCATTGAACGCCATTCAATGCATCTGTTGACAACCAAGTTACAAAATTCGTTGAATTAGCGACGCTATTAGCCAATGCTGTCAAAGTTTGACCACCAATTCCATTAATAGTGATGCCCCTATTATTAAGATAAACGGTAATACCATCCACCGTGACTGTACCGGCATTGGTATTCACAGCTGTCACGGCACCGGTGAAGTTGGATTGAGTGACACTCTTAGTAGTGATCGTGATCGGTGAAGTAAACACCCACTTGGAGCCGTTCCACTGGAAGCTTGGGGCTGAGAGCCAGCGGACCTTATAAGTATTGTCTGCCAGGATGTTCTGAAGTGTAGAAAGATTGGTGACAACACCATCCACTGTGATGGTCTGGCCATTCACATCGATCGGGATGCCGTTGACGGTGATAATTCCTGAGGCTGTGGTGGAGAAGGTCTGGTTCAAGACAGTGATCGGTGCTACAGTCAAAGCTGTCGGCGAACCATTAAGTGTGCCGCTATAAGTATGAGTAGATGAGGCATCATAACCAAGGTTTGCAGCATTATCAAAGCTATACAGAGCCATCAGGTTTGCTTCATTGCCTTGGAGTTTGGCATTGAGCATCGATTGGATAGCTGACTGTGTCATGACAGTGTTGAAGACAGCTACTTCATCGATAGAGCCAGCTTGGCGACTGGTGTAATAAGAGTCATTACCTATGGCTAGACCTGTTGAAGTAAAGTATTGAGCCACACTTCCTACCAGCACTCCATCCACATAGAACTTGGTCATATTGCCGCCGGTAGAAGTGGCTGTAGTAGTGATATTGTGCCAGCCAGCGCTGATGGAGCTGGTGTTATAGCCAGCACTATAAGCATATCCATAATAAGGATTAAAAATACCCAGATTACCGCTGGAATCAAAGCCTACATCATAAGCACCATAACTTGAACCCAATTCATAAAGCACCCTCTGAGCACCCGTTGTCGGCAGCGGGAAGTTCACCCACATAGAGACTGTTCTGTCACCTGTCATGGGGATGTTGGTAGGTAGAGCAACCCATGAATTGGTGTTGGGCAAGTTCAGAGCGTTTGCATAAATAGGTTGAGCTTGTACATTGATCTCATCCACCCAAGCACTGTTGTTGGTGGTGCCTGAAGTAGTGGCAGTCCTGTCATAGACCCACTTGAAGAT
>CAZXLF010000013.1:6124-6760 GCA_964642015.1 uncultured Planctomycetia bacterium | reverse complement strand
ACTTGGGTGCTGACAGTTCACCCAATCATTACAACGCTACGTTATATGGTTCACCGTCCACGATAGTGGACACTAAGACAGTGCCGGGTCTGTCGTATAGTCAGACGTTCTCAGGTTATTCTATTTGGTTGAATGGGGTGCAATTGAGCGGTATCAGTGCTCTGAAGAGCCAATTGAACTCCATCGTTTCTCAAGGCGGTTATGTAGAAATCAATCCGTCATATGGTCTAGTCAGTAGTGGAACTTTGCAGGGTGACTCGGTCAATAAGAAGTTGTACTTTAACAGCGGCATGCCTACGTCAACAATTACGGAGACAGTCGCATCTATTGATACAAGTGCGGCATCAATAACGTTTGCCGGTCAAACTTACAATGTGCCTAGCGGATATACGATTTGGCTTGATGGAACTCAACTATCAAATGGAATCAGTGATTTGCATGACAAGCTGGCCATTTTAAATGCCGGTGGACTTGATATTGGATTAAATTCATCATACGCGACCGTTCAGGGCAAATATTTGCAGGGAGATACAGTAAACAAGAAATTGTACTTTGTCACCATTACTCCGACTCCTGTAAATGTCCTCGGCTCAATGACAAGTGTTGGCACCAACACGGTCAACATCTCTACTCAGG
>CAZXLF010000013.1:0-6024 GCA_964642015.1 uncultured Planctomycetia bacterium | reverse complement strand
GGCAGTTGGTCGGTGATTCGGCGAATAAGAAACTGTACTTCATTTCTCATATGCCTACTTCAACAGTCCTCGGCTCAATGACAAGTGTTGGCACCAACACGGTCAACATCTCTACTCAGGATTATCAGGTAGATGGCACCTACACCATTTGGTTGAATGGTGTTCAGCTTACCAATGGCTTATCGGATCTGCAGTCCAGCCTTGCCGACATCACTTCAAAGGGCGGCTATGTCGACTTGAATGCTTCCTATAATACCAGCACCAAGACCGCTACCGGCTGGCAGTTGGTCGGTGATTCGGCGAATAAGAAACTGTACTTCATTTCTCATATGCCATCTGCAAATGTGATGGGAGGCATCAACTCTGTCAATGTTTCTTCTAGTACGTTAAATATTGGCGGGGTAACTTATCAGGTCGGTCAGGATTACAGAATCTTTGTTGATAATGTAGAGATGTTAAATAAATTGGCAGATGTCAAAAATGTGATAGATAGCTTGAATGGTCTTGGGTATTTAGAAGTCTCATCTTCTTCAGGCTTTAATTCGGCGGCAGAAACCAGCTCTGGCTGGCAATTATTGGGTGATGCGAATAATAAGATACTTTATCTCAATCGAAAGACCGCTACGGCCACTATTTTCCAGGGAACCGTTAATTCTGTAAATGCTTCTAATCAGATTGTTATCAGTGGCACCGCTTATGATGCGCCTTCCGGATATACCATTTTGCTAGATGGACAGCAAGTAACTGGCGGTATATCTGTGTTTGCCACGATGGTCAGTCAGATCGTTAGTCAGGGAGGCTATGTTGAGCTCGATCCTTCTTATAAGAACGTGTTCAAGACGGCAACAGGATGGACGCTGACTGGAAATACTTCGAATTCACAGTTACTATTTGTAAGCACGATGCCTACCGCCAGCATCCAAGGTACTGTGAGTGCGGTTACCGGCGATGCTAATCATGCGTTTGTTACTATTGCCGGCCAAAGCATAGAAATACAAAATGGCTATTCATACTATCTTAATGGAACTTTAGTCTCAGGTACACCATTAGACTTTGCTAATAAGGTCAACGGCATTTTGGCCAGCGGCGGCTACGTTGAAGTTGATCCATCGTACAATGGTTTGAAGAAGACTTCGACAGGTTGGGTGCTTCTTGGCTACGCACCGCTGAAGTACGCTTACTTTAAGAGCACGACTCCAACGTCTGTGGTAAGTGGTCCGGTCGATGTAAATACAAATAGTCAGTTAACGATCGGTGGAATAGTTCATGAAGTGCAATCAGGGTATTCGATATACCTCAACGGTGTTCTATTGCCAAACGGAGTTAGCGATCTCATTGCGCAAATCGCTCAAATTAAATCGCAAGGTGGGTATATTAAGGTGCAAGCAGGTTATGACATCGTGGCGAAGTCCGCGAATGGGTGGGCGTTATTGGGCAATAATACTTCTACCAAGGTCTTGAATTTCCAGAGTGTATTGCCTACAACTAGCATTTCGGGTCCGATCACATCTATATCAGGGAAAGATATTGTGTTTGGAGGACAAAGTTTCCATGTGATAACAGCTGCTACCGGTTGGGAAGACAACCTTGCTGGCGATCCTGCTTATAGTTGGGTGAACCAAGGCACTACTTCTTACGATCCCAACGGTTTTGCCGCTCAGGCAGGTAATACAGCCATTGGCCAGACCTCTTACTTCCAGAAGACTGTTAACATAACGGCCGGTTCCAGCAATTCTCTGACCTTCCAATGGAAGATAAGCTCAAGTTCCACAGATGCTCTGAAGCTTTATATTGATGGAAACGCTGTGAGTACCGCGACGATCTCAGGTGATAGCACGACCATCAACGGCAATGTAAATGGTTGGATCACTCAGAATGTCGATCTCTCATCGTTGTCTACCGGTAATCACACCTTCAAGTGGGTCTATGACAGAACTGCCACTTCTTCAGGTACCACCAACAACAATGCCTGGGTGGATGAGATTAATGTTATAGGGCCCGCCAGCAGGGGTAATGCTATTTCCTATAATAGTCAAGGTACTCAAACCAGTGCTGGTATCAGCATATCCACGCCGGTGACTATGACAGGGGATAGAACACTGATGGCTTGGGTGGAGTTCCCACCACCACCTGCTTTTAGTGCATATAGAGTTTTGTTCGGAGCGTCAGCCACTACCCAGCAGCATGTATTGATTGATAGCGGTGGATATCTTGGGTTAATGAATAATGGCACGTTCTTTAGCACCGGTTACAATATAAACTCTCTATCAGGCTGGCACCATGTTGCTTCGGTTGCTTCTAATGGCCAAACAACGTTCTATGTGGATGGTGTCAAAGTAGGAAATACTATTTCACAGCAGGTGACATATAATCTAACGGCTATTGGAAATAATAATGGTTATTGGGATTCTTCTATTGGCACTTTTGATGAAGTCGCAATGTTTGATAGGGCATTGTCGGCGTCTGATCTTTTGCAAATGCAGACTACTAAACTTACTGGCAATGAATCCAATCTGTTGGCCTACTTCTCATTTGACAATACTTCAAATCTCTTAAAAGACTATTCAAGCTACAACAGAACCGCGACATGGTATAGCACAGTACCAGTTAATGTCAATGCTAATGCTGTATCTAGTACGGTGCCATCACTCGGCAATGCTGTTTCTTACTTGAACCAGGGTTCGACGACCCAGAGCACCATAAGCATTTCCACTCCGGTCGCCATGACAGGGAGCCAGACATTGATGGGCTGGGTGGATTTCCCGTTATCTCCAACTTATTATGGTTATCGCATACTATTCAGTGGAGGTATGGGAACTACATATGCCTTTATTATGGCGGATGGCTCCGGTAACCTTGGCTTAATGAATGCAGGTACCATCTACAACTCCGGTTTCAATGTTAACTCTCTATCCGGCTGGCATCATATTGCGTCAGTCGGCACCGGCGGACAGACAACTTTCTATGTGGATGGCGTTAAAGTTGGAAACACCGTGAATTCACAGGTCACAGTTAATTTAGCCACAATAGGTAACGGATATAATTACAGCCAGATAGGCAGCTTCGATGAAGTGGCCGGATTCAGCAGAGCACTCTCAGCAACCGAAATCGCTCAGATGCCTTATACCAAACTAACTGGATCCGAGACTAACCTGTCATTCTTCTTCTCCTTTGATAACACTTCAAATCTCTTAAAAGACTACTCCAGTTTCAATAGAGCTGCGACATGGTCTGGAGCAGCGGCGACGAGTGTAGGCTCTAGTAATTTAGGTTCGTCATTAACTGGCAGTGTGTTTAGACAAACATTCACAAGTTCCATTGTGAGCAGTATTTATTTAGACGGCATACCTCTCGCTGGAGGTATCAATGATCTTTCAGCGAAATTTGCGGATATAACGGCTAAAGGAGGATACATTCAGCTTGATCCGCTTTACTCTAATCTCATGAAAGATAACACGGGTTCATGGATTTTGAGCGGTAATTCCGGCAGCGCTTTCTTTGTTAGCGTCATGCCTAAAGCTAATGTGAAAGGCACGGTAAATTCAGTGAACGTTAACAATAATCAAATTAATATTGGGAACGCGACCTATAACGTGCAAAGCGGCTATAACGTCTATCTGAATGGAACTTTGATTACGAATGGGTTAACAGGATTCAGTTCACAGATCAGCGCGATTAAAGCTACAGGCGGTTATATCGAAGTTGATCCAAATTACAATTTGTTGATTAAAACGACAGCTGGCTGGGCTCTTAAAGGAGATGGTTTAAGCAACGTGTATTTTGTCAGCACTCTTCCAGTCTCCACTATGAGCTCTGGCAATCTTAATTCAGTAAATACTTCTACCGGCACGATCACGATGGGCGGACAGATATATCATCTCGAGAGCTCTTACGAAGTTTGGTTGGATGGTGTCAAGCTTACCAATGGTCTTTCCGATCTGACCAATAGCCTTAATGGTGTCAATGCCCAAGGCGGTTACATCGAGCAGGATCCTTCCTATATAACAACCGCTACTGAAACAATCGCAGGTTGGTTATTACAGGCTTCGGTTGTCAGTAATGTAAAGCGATACTATTTCAAGAGTACATATCCCACCATATCTAGCATAGCCGGAACAGTATCGTCCGTTAATGCTAGTGTTAAAACAGTGACTATTGCAGGGCAGACTTATCAAGTTCTGAGTAATTATACGGTTTGGTTGAATGGTGTTCAGTTGGCGGGAGGTTTGACCGACTTGAACAATAAACTTTCTGATATGACTACACAAAGCGGTTATATAGAAATGGATTCAAGCTACCTGGGCATTGGAAGGAATTCAAGCGGTTGGTATCTGAAAGGCGATGGAACAAGTAAGTTGTATTTCGTCAGCAGACCGGCCACCTCAACTCTTACAACGGGCCAGATAAATTCTGTAGATACTGTTGCGGGTAAATTAGCAATTGGAGATCAAGTGTATGAAGTGCCGACTGGTTATGATATTTGGTTGGACGGCTTCAAATTGATCAATGGTCTTTCTGAGTTGAGTACGGATATCAGTAATGCCGTCAGTATTGGGGCTTATATAGAAGTAGATCCTGCATTTGGAAATTTGATCAAGACTGCCACAGGATGGGCATTGCAGGGCGATACGACCAACCATAAATTAGTCCTCAGAACGGCATTCCCTGGATATGATCTGACAAGCGCGATCAGTTCTATCGATACTAATTCAAGAAGCGTTATGGTGGCAGGCACAGCGTATCAAATACAAAATGGTTATAGTGTCTATTTGGATGGCGTATTATTTAGCGACCTTCAAGCTTTAAATAATAAGATAACTTTGATCAATTCTACCGGCAGTTACGTGACGCTTGATCCCGCATTCGCCAAAGTTTATCAAACTTCCTCAGGCTGGATCATTCAAGGCGATACCAATAATATGAGAGTCAATTTAAAGACGATACCTAGAACACTGAATATTACTGGTACGATCAGCTCGGTCGATGTCAATAGTTCAACTGTTACGATCGCCGGTCAATCTTACAGCTTATATTCCGCATCTTCCACATGGGAAGACAACCTTGCTGGCGATCCTGCTTATAGTTGGGTGAACCAAGGCACTACTTCTTACGATCCCAACGGTTTTGCCGCTCAGGCAGGTAATACAGCCATTGGCCAGACCTCTTACTTCCAGAAGACTGTTAACATAACGGCCGGTTCCAGCAATTCTCTGACCTTCCAATGGAAGATAAGCTCAAGTTCCACAGATGCTCTGAAGCTTTATATTGATGGAAACGCTGTGAGTACCGCGACGATCTCAGGTGATAGCACGACCATCAACGGCAATGTAAATGGTTGGATCACTCAGAATGTCGATCTCTCATCGTTGTCTACCGGTAATCACACCTTCAAGTGGGTCTATGACAGAACTGCCACTTCTTCAGGTACCACCAACAACAATGCCTGGGTGGATGAGATCAAGATGCAGGGACAGCAGGCGATTTTAGGGAATGCTATTTCATTTGCTGGTGGTACAACCTACGCTGGCATTAGTCTTGGTTCGCCGATCAGCACCGCAGGGGATACAACTTTAATGGCCTGGGTGAACTTCCCGATGCCGGCCACTTATGTTGGATGGCATGTCTTGTTTGGTAACACAAGCACTGCTAACCAATATGTTGCAATGGACAATTCAGGCAACCTCGGACTTGTGGATAGCACCTCTACATTTAAAGCGAGCGGCTACAATGTGGGTTCTACTGGAGCTAATCTCTCAGGCTGGCACCATATCGCTTCAGTTGCATCCAATGGTGTGACCACGTTCTATGTAGATGGGGTGAAGGTAGGTTCTGTTAATGCCCAAGTTACTGCTAATTTAGGTCTTATAGGAAACGGCACCGGTGGTGGATATACATATTCTTCTATTGGTACCTTTGATGAGGCCGCTATATTCAATCTGGCTTTAGGACAGCCAGAAATTAACTACATTGCCCACTCCAAACTCACCGGCAATGAGAATAATCTGTTGGCTTATTATTCGTTTG
>CAZXLF010000012.1:0-12870 GCA_964642015.1 uncultured Planctomycetia bacterium | reverse complement strand
ACTACAAGACTTCCGAGACCTACTTCGATGTGCACTTAGGAAAGGGTGATGAGATTACTGATCGGTCTTGGAACTTTACAGCAAGCGGTGTGCTTAAATCGGAGTCGATCTCTGAATACGGCACGATCTCTACAGGTTCGATTGCCGACGGCACCGCAGGTACAAGAGCATCTGCAATTACAAACTCAGATAATGTGTTGGTACGCTCAGTGTCCTATAAAGCCAAACCGGGTTATGTGCAAGATGCGAAAACGGCTGAGACCTACTTTGATGTGCACTTAGGAAAGGGTGATGAGATCGCGGACCGCTCTTGGAACTTCACACCTTCCGGAGCATTGAAGTCTGAATCCATCTCCGAGTACGGCACGATCTCCACAGGCACAATTGCTGGCGGCACCGCTGGAACAAGGGCCGCTAGCACCAATAATTCAGATGACGTGTTGGTAAGGTCCGTCTCCTATAAAGCATCCGGCTTTTATGTGCAGGGTCGAAAAACTAGTGAAACTTATTTTGATGTGCACTTAGGAAAGGGTGACGAAACGGCCGACTTTACGTACACTTTCAGCGGAGATGGGGTTACTGTGATCAATGTTAGCATTGATTATTATCAAGGGAATGTTCGGGCTTCGGGAGCCAATTCGGATGATCCTTTAGCGCGGACGGATACATTTAAGGCAGCTGATATTGCTTCGGCTACGGTACCAAATAGAAAGTCTTCGACTTATTTTGATGGGCACCTGGGTAAGGGCGATGAAAAGATCAATTATTTACAAAATTACATGCTGGATGGTTCAACAGTACGTAATACATCTATTTATTATTATGCTGGAAATAAGCGTGCGTTTGATGGCAGTGTTTTGCCTGATGATCAACTTGTTCAAGTTAACCAATATGTTTATGGCACCGCCGGCAGTGATGCAGTAGGCGGATCCATGAAGTTGCAGACCAAGACATTCTATTCCGGTGAAACAGGCGAAGAGAAGATTAATTTCTCGCAAAATTATAGAGCAGATGGATCTATTATGAATACTACTATTTATTATTACGCAGGGAATAAGCGAGCTACTGACAGCGGAGTTGATTCTACCACTCCAATGGTTAGAACAGAACAGTATAGATTAGGCGCGGCCGACTCTGATAATTTGGGCGGGCTTAGCAAAGGTGTCGCGACCTATTTTGCTGGTGATGCCGGCGAAGAGAAGGTGAATTATGCCGAAACATATAGACCTGACGGCTCATTGCTTAATACGATCGTTTCTCTGTACGAGGGGAATTTAAGCGCCACAAGTCCCGGTATTAAATATGACGCAGCTCTAAGAAAACAAACCACGTACTATGGATCAACTTCAGGAAATGTCATATCTACATCAGTATATATAGGGGATTATAGTGAAGAAAAAATTGATACGAGCACAGATCGAAAAGGTGTCGTCCAGCAATATCATTATGATAATAATTTCTGGACGGTTAGCGGCACTTCCATCGTCATGGATGCTTCTAGGCCCAATATTGATAAGGTTGTCACCGCGATTGAAACTGTAGGCAATGGATTTGTCAGTTATTTTGGTCTTGACAGCATGGATCAAACTCACATTGCCTTCACAATAGATTATAAGAATACGATCACCTACTATGATTATGACGTCAACGATTATTTGATCAGAACGCATTCGGTTTTAGTTATTGCTCAATCTGTGGCCGGAGGTTTTGTGCCTGAAACTAGCAGCACGGTTATGGTTTATGAAAGAGATGCTTTCAATGATACTAGAGTGGTCTTGGGTACCAATGGTGACAATACGATCACCTATTATCGCTATGATGATCTTTCCGGTAAGTTGTTCTATACACTTCAGATCGATCAGGCATCTGTTGGGGACGTCAATGCGATCAAAGCCGGCACATCTGCGCTTGTCGGAGCGGTGCTCGGTGCATATATTCCTGGAAATCCTGACTCTTTTGTCCCTAGCAACGCAAATCAACCTAGGAAGATTACCAAGAGCTATTATGAAGAGAACTCTTACGGAGAATCGCGTGTTTCCTTCTTATTGCAACCGAATGGGGTGCAGGTGAATTATAACTATGATGAGATCACCGACAATACTTATCCTGATCCGAGATTAAGGTTTAGAACGGTGGTCATTAGAAGTAGTGCCGGCGGAAATGCTTCATCATTTGATTCGGTCACTGTTCAGGATATTTATGGGGAAACAGCCATGACGATATCGAGCGCAGGTGTGACTAGTTATCAACATTATGTGCCTAACGGATTGTGGGGAGTACCGGAAAACCAAACAGTGGATGTGCTGCAAACTATCAATCATTATGATCTAAATGGAACTCTGATGCGCGTTGAACAATTAAAGAACTGGTCTTGGAAGTCAGGGGATCAGAATTTCAACTACCCTGCCTGGTGGATATATGACTATCAGTACAACAGGGATCCTGTGACGAATCAAATACTCTCTGCAAAAGCCATTGGTACGATCGGTGGTCAAGAAGTTGAAGAGCAGGATTTTGACAATCAAATGCGTATTGTATCCGTTTATCGCTACCTTGACAGCGATCTGGGACCAATTTGGGACAAATCTGATTCGTATACGTATTTGGTGCCTCCAGGATGGGGCTCATTGGGAATGACACCCGGTTCGTCTCTGCCTATGCCGAGTGGGAGCGTCATTACAGTAGCTGGAGGAGGCTTGGTTAGCATTACCGGAATGTCCGGATCGTCAGTTAATAATTACTCTACGCCAGGACAAGTATACAACGGTCTCTGGGGACTCCAGGCAATTAACATGGGCAATCTCGGCAGTTTATATACCGGCAATGGTATAAATATTGCCGTCGTAGATTCAGGAGTTGATTATACGAATCCGCAGCTAAGCAGCGTATTGGACATGAAAGATGCTAAGGATTTTGTAACAGGCGGTAACGTTGCGACAGATGATTATGGTCATGGCACATTTGTTGCGGGAATCGTTAACCAAGTTGCTCCTGGCGCGGAAATCCTGCCGGTTCGCGTTCTGGACAATACTGGAACAGGATATGTGCAAAATATTGCTAATGGTATCCGGTACGCGGCCGATATGGGCGCAAAGGTCATTAATCTGTCTATTGGTGGCGCAGCGCTTGATGCAGCCGGTTTTGGAATTTTGAAAGATGCTATTAACTACGGGATGAGTTTGGGCGCGATCATAGTTGCCGCGGTTGGTAACACGGCCAATGCGATCCCTGAATTCTCGCCGGCCAGTATACCTGGAGTGATCACGGTCGGTGCGATCGATGCCAACAATCAACGCGCAGCTTTCTCCAGCTTTGGACAAAACCTTACATTGATGGCACCGGGTGTTGATATTACATCACTTGGTTCACAGCAATCGCATATTGGAACTGCAACCGAAGGCGGTTATAGCGCTTCCGGAACTTCAATGGCGGCAGCATATGTTTCAGGCGCTATCGCTTTGTTATTGAGCAAATATCCTGATGCATCGCCTGACTTTATTAGGTCGCAACTCGAAAAAGGAGCGACCGACCTGGGCGCTCAAGGTTGGGATCCATATTATGGATATGGATTATTGAATATTGGGGCATCTCTCAGTGCGAGCGCAGGATCCGCGATCTCGCCATCTAGTACATCTGCCTCTATAGGAAGTTTCCAAACCGGAACTTCTTCAGCCAATTCATCAGGAGCAAATCAGATTTCATCATTCTTAAATCAACTGACGGCGATGGATAGCACAGGTAGTGCGGTAATATCGCTCATTGATGCCGGGACTGTTACTTTGCCAAATGGAGGAACGGTGATATTGCCAAATGGGCAGACGCTTACGCTCACAGCTGGTCAAAGCGTTTCCTTACAGCCGGGACAATCTATGACATTAGTGGGAGACGCTCCTGTTATTTTGTCTGGAACAGGTACGATCACATCGTTACAGGGTGTGACTCTAGGATTCCCGAACGGAGGAAATGTTAATCCATCTCAGAACCAAGATATTCCAATCCCAGCGGGCGGGACTATTACTTTGCAAGAGGGCGGCGGAGCTCATTTAACGGGCGGAGGCACAGTAGATGTTCCAGGCAATACTCAAATCACCCTTGATTCTGATGGAGTGCTATCCTTCCCTAATGGCGGCTCGGTAGTTTTGAATGGCCTGGTTCTTAATGTAGGAGTGGGAGGCACACTTAATCTCGCAGCCGGTTCAGCAGCTCTGGTACAGGGCGCTTCGAGAGTTACGCTATCCGGATCAGGCATTGTCAGATTAATGGATGGCGGAACAATGACCCTGCCAAACGGAGGCCTCGCTACTATTTTAGATAGTACAGCGACTACTCTTACGAATATTCTTAATGGAATCACAAACGACACAAGCAGTACCGGTACGATTCGTATAGGTTCAAATAATGTTGTATTTGATCAAAATACACAAATCTATGATCTTTCAGGGCAGTTGATCACCGTTCAGGATCTGCAAAACGCTTATCAAACTAATCCGACGGGTACTTATTTGAAAATCAAATCGGCCAAAGCAGCTGACGGCTCGTGGAGAGCGGTCAGGATTGACATTGCACCTGAACCTGTCAGCATTTTGCAAGGCAAAATAGACAACCTATACAACCCGACGGGTTTGAGTATTATGAATGGCCTGCTTCAGAGCGTTGGAACGAACACGAACACGATACAGTTCGATGGGCAGGATATTCAAGTTTCTGATGATACGGTCTTAAAGGATAGCCAAGGGAATATTATTTCTGGTACAGCTGCGGATAAAATTCAACGACTTGAAGAAATCAGGCAGTCTTTTGATGACCAAGGGTTGCTGCCGACCATTAAGTTAGTCGCTCTTAAAGGCGCGGCAAATTGGGAAGCGCAGCAAATCATTATTACGAACGAAGTGCCTGATATAGCTCCAACCTATCTTACGGGAACATTGAAGAATATCGATACGACCAATAGCACTATTCAATTTAACAATTATACGATGCATTACAATAACAACACATTCATCCAAGACATAGACGGAAAATATATTAATATGTCAGCCTTACAGCAATTTTTCGCGAATAACCAGACAGCATCCCAAGATACTTATATTACGATCAAGGCAAATCGTGTGAACGCGCAATGGATGGTTTCTAATATCAAGGTCATTTCTGATGCCGACGGCAAAGGATTTATATCAGGCTCGATCGATCAGCTGCTTATCAATCAATCACCGCAGAATAGTCAGATCCAGATAAGCGGTAAGATGATGACTATCGATTCATCAAGCTCGTTCGTCGATGAAAATGGTCTCAATTATACTCTGACGGATCTGAATAATATTATAGCTTACAATAAACAACAAGGCGTAGTTACTCGAGCAGATGTTAAATTTAAGATTACGTCCGCGGGATTGGTTGTTAGCCAGCTCACGTTACTTACGATTTTAGATACCCGCTTTACCCACTATGCCAAATTAACTCAGGTGAGTGTAGATTCTTCCGATCCTAACAAAGGCGTTATCACTCTGGACGATGGCATGGTAATCAATGTTGATGATGACACTTTGATCAAAGATAGCACAGGTCAATCGACCACATTACAAGGACTGAGGATAAACGATAATCTAAAGACTCAGCTTGAAAAGATCCCCGGTGGTTGGAAAGCTCTTTCCCTGCAAGCGACCACTACGACCGAGGCTCTAAGTACTCTCAGCGGACCTATCGGCACAATCGATATGAACTCAAACTCGATCACGATATCCAACGTTACGTTATTTGTGAATTCCCAGACGGTGATCAATAACAATGATGGGAGTATCATTAACTTATCAGCACTTTCTAATTTACAAAATCAATATAATCTTGTTGTATCTGTCAGCTTGCATGATGATCACGGACAGTGGATCGCTAACAACGTGCAGGTGCTTAATGTGATGGCAAAAGGCACCGAGTTCAATAGCTCTACGGTCAAGGCAAGCGATGTTACAACAGATGCGTCAGGAAATGTAACGCAAATCGTTGTGAATGGTACAACCATTAAGGTTGGGAACGATGTACAGAATGACGGATTCTTTACGAACGTCTCGTTACAATATACAGATTATTTTGGAGCCACTGAATCAACCGTAATAGCCAATCGTACCGGATTACCGAGCCCGACGAATGATCTAAATTACAGTACGGTCGGCGGTTTGGCCAAATTTGTTTCCGGACAGTCGGCCGTAGTAGGTCTGAACACACCCGTTAACATTGATGTTACAGCGACTAAGTCTGGCAACGAATGGAGAGCATCTAAGATCTTTGCGAAAACGGTCGAACAAGTAACGAACGGCGGAAATATTGTAATTGATGCTCCTGTGCAGTCCGTAGATATTAATAAACAGATTGTGACTGTGAATGATGTCCCCGTTTATATCCATGACTTTAATACTATTCAGGATGGTAATGGTGTCAGCTACACACCCGAAGAAGTGAAATGGTTGCTTGACCAGCAAGGCTCTCAGGGTTTAGACGTGTATCTGTCCGGCAATTTAACCAAAGGTTATGCGATGCAAACTGGGCATATCGGTAATAATCAAACCTCAACGATTAGCAAAGATGTCACTCTTACTAGTGATTCGGTCTTAAGCTTCAACTGGAAGGTTTCTTCCGAGCTTAATAAGGATTTCTTCACACTACAGATATGGAAGAACGGAATGCTGATCGATAATGCCTCGGCTATTAGCGGACAAGTTGATTGGCAGACAGTGACTAAGAATTTGACAGCGGGTAATTATACTCTCAAATGGGTGTATTCAAAGGATGCCAATGATACCGGTCCTGTCGGTTCTGACGCCGGATGGCTTGATGAGGTCTATCTGACGCCAGCACAAAATGGGTATTCGATGAACAACTGGCAGCTTGAAAATACCACTTCTTATGATACCAACGGTGTGGCAGCTCAGACCGGCAATACGCCAATAGGACAGGTCTCATTCTTCCAAAAGACTGTGAACGTGACCACGTCCTCTGCGACGGCGACCTTCCAGTGGAAGATCAATTCAGATGCCTCTGATGCTTTGAAACTCTATATCGATGGAGTAGCCGCGAATGGCGTTACCATCTCAGGTAACAGTTCTACGATATCAGGTAATGTGAACGGCTGGGTCACCGCCACAACTAATCTTTCCACAGGCACTCATACTTTGAAATGGGTCTATGACAGGACCGCCAACAGCAATGGGACTACCAACAACAATGCCTGGGTGGATGAGATAAATATACAAGGGCAGGGATTATCTTTAGGCAACGGCTTAACGTTAGCTACATCCACATCACAATATATGTCAGTTCCTTCTATCAATATGAATGGAGACAGAACTGCAATGGCTTGGGTCAAGTTCCCGTTAACATCTAATGGAAGCTGGAGGACACTGTTTACCGCGGGTTCGAATTATGTGATCGTTGATACCAATGGTTACATCAATATCTACAATAATGCTGTGTACTATAACACCAATTTCAATGTTAATTCCTTATCCGCTGATTGGCATCACATCGCAATGGTTGGTTCGCAAGGCCAGACCAAGTTTTATGTCGATGGAAATCTTGTTGCGACTCTCGCCACTCAAATAACCACCGCTCTCACAGCGATCGGTTACACAGGAGGCACTTACTCTATCGGCAGTGTCGATGAAGTGTCGATCTTTAATTCAGCGTTGTCTCAGTCAACTATTCAGACGGATATGAATACTAAACTTCAGGGCAATGAGGCTAATTTGGCGGCTTTGTATAACTTTGATAACTCATCGAATCTTGGCCTTGATGTTTCAGCAAATCATTATAATGGTACTTTATTCGGTTCGCCGTCGTCCATCGCAAGCAAGGCACCGCCGGTCATATTGACTCAAACCTTCACAGATAAACTGGAAGATTGGCAGGATCCCATGCAGCCTGCGAACAATTCTTATCATCTGGAATGGGTCGGTCAATCGCTATTGCCGGATGGGTTCGTTTCATCAGATGCATTCATGGAAAATCAAGAAGCGTCCACATGGAATACAGACCGCTTGGTGTTAAATATCTCAGGCATGACCAGCGTATTCTCAGGTTTTGTCTTATCGGCAAATACTGATAATTCCACTCTTCGTTTCGGAAATCAAGACCTGTATGTTGGGTCCGTCACTACTTATACATTGGATGGCACGAATATCAATCTGGCTACGTTGAAGAGCAACATCACTCAAGCGCAAAACAAGGGCTATAACATTGAGTTAAGCCAGTCGTACAAGTTCACCAAGAATGAATTGACCAATCAATGGACCGTATCGAGCACGAGTCTTAGTTTTGTTACTACTATGGAAACTTCCCGTATCAATGTGGGTTCTCTTATTGATACAGCTAGCATCACCAACTCCACTATTACAATTGGTGGTCAGACGATCAGTATGCCTGACGGCAGCTACACGATTTATTGGAGTGATGGTCTGGGAATTTCAACTAATCAGGTTTTAACGTTTAATCAATTGGCGGCCAAGATAGATGATATGGCATCCCAAGGTTTGAGGGTTGAAGTAGACACCAGTTCCTTGGATATCATGCGGACATCGCAGGGCTGGCAATTTAAACCGGCCGCGACATTTTATTTCAAAGCCACTGCCAATACCGCAAAGATCCAGGCAGCTATCAGTTCGGTCGATATGAATAATTCAAGGGTCGTTATTGGTGATCAAGCATACGAAGTCGGCACTGATTATAATATTTATTTAGATAACGTATTGCTTGCGAATGGCTTATCTGACTTATCTGATAAACTTAGCAGCTTAAATCAGATAGGAGGATTCGTCCAGTTAGACAAGAATTACAGTGATATTTACCAGACGATGACCGGCTGGGGCTTAAAAGGATATGTCAGCGGTTCCACGAAGAATTTGTATTTTGTCAGCAATATTCCTAGCTCGAACATTTCAGGAAGCATTATTACGAACGTAGGAGCTAATTCGATCACGCTGGGTGATCAGAATATCAATATCTCTAGCGGATATGAGATCTGGCTTAATGGCGTTAAACTCAATAATGGAATGTCTGATCTGGCATCGATGTTCAATCAAGTCAATTTAGAATCTGGTTATATAGCTTTTGATCCTGCATACGCTTCTTCTCATATCGTCACACGAACGTCATCCGGCTGGGCTTATACCGGCGGATCGAATAACCGAATTTATTTCAAGTCGACTTTGCCAAGTTCTTTCATTCGAGGCACGGTAAGTTCAGCGACACAGGGATCTACGAATTCAGTGACTATCGCAGGCCAAACTTACCAGATATTAGATGGTTACTCGATCTACTTGGATAATGTTCTGTTGAACGGCATGTCAGATTTCGTGCAGCGATTAAACTACATCCAGTCTATCAGTGGATATATAGAAATCGATGCGTCAATCAATACTTTAACCGGATCAACTTATAATAATGGCATTATCATAACGCCGAATGGCTGGGCTTTGTTAGGTAATGCTTCTTCTAAGAAAGTCTTTTTCCGGACAGGCTCGACCAATTCTAATATTACCGGCGTCGTTAATTCTATTGACACGACAAATAACCTTATAACGCTCGGAGGCCAAACATATAACATTCTCGTTGGATCAAACGACTGGAAGGATATTATTACGGACGATCCTTCTTATAGTTGGGTGAACCAAGGTACTGTTTCTTATGATGCCGGTGGTTATGCTGCTCAAGCAGGCAACACAGACATTGGCCAGACTTCGTACTTCCAAAAGACAGTGAATGTTTCCACTTCTTCATCGACTTTGACATTCAAAGAAAAGATAAATTCTGACTCTGCAGACGCTCTCAAACTCTATATCGATGGAGTAGCTGCGAACGGTGTCACCATCTCAGGTGACAGCTCTACGATAACAGGCAATGTCAACGGCTGGGTCACCCAGACAGTCGATCTGGGATCATTGTCCACCGGCAACCACACCTTCAAGTGGGTCTACGACAGGACCGCCAATACCAACGGCACCACCAACAACAATGCCTGGGTGGATGAGATCAATATAACAGGCATACAACAAGTCCCATCTTTTGGAAATGCTATTTCATACGTGAGCCAAGGCTCTGCAAGCTATGGTGACGTCAATATAACCACTCCTATAGCCATGACAGGTGACAAGACCCTGATGGCTTGGGTGAATTTCCCGCCACCTCCTTCCTCCAGCGGCTATAAAGTTTTGTTCGGTGCATATGGAACAACTCAACATGTGATGCTTGATGGTTCCGGCAACCTTGGTTTAATGATCTCAGGCACATTCTATAGTTCTGGTTACAATGTTAACTCTTTATCCGGCTGGCATCATATTGCGTCAGTGGGTACCGGCGGACAGACGACTTTCTATGTGGATGGAGTGAAGGTAGGAAATACGGTAGCGCAACAAGTAACCACAGTAGCTTTGGCTTCTATCGGTAATGACAATGGATACTGGTATGCTCCTATCGGAACATTCGATGAAGCCGCTGTATTCGACAGAGCTCTCTCAGCCGCAGAAATGGCTCAGATGCCTTACACCAAACTCACCGGCTCTGAAGCCAACCTGTGCGCTTACTTCTCATTCGATGATACCTCGAATCTTTTGAAAGATTATTCCAGCTATAACAGAGCCGCGACATGGTATAGCACAGCACCGGCGAGTGTGACCAATACCGGTATGTCATCGCAAGTTCCTTCATTGGGGAATGCCATTTCATTTACTAGTCAGGGTTCAAGCAGCTATAGCGATCTCAATCTCACGACACCGATTACCATGACAGGAGATAAGACTCTTATGGGATGGGTCGACTTCCCGCTGCCAATCGTAGGTTCCAGCTACTCAAGAGTGTTGTTTGGTACAGCTAGTATCAATGTTTATCAATTTGTCCAAATAGATGGTTCAGGAAATCTTTGCCTCACCAATAACGGAACCGTCTATCAGAGTGGTTATAACGTCAGTTCTTTATCCGGTTGGCATCATATAGCTTCGGTCGCTTCTAGCGGTCAGACGACCTTCTATGTCGATGGAGTAAAGGTTGGTAATACTATTTCCACTCAAGTAACGGCCAATCTTACGGCTATTGGCAATACAAATGGCGGCGCAACCAATTCAATCGGGACATTTGATGAAATAGCGGTATTTGACAGGGCTCTTTCTGCTACTGAAATGGCTCAGATGCCATATACCAAACTGACTGGCGCTGAAGCCAATCTGTTGGCCTACTTCTCATTCGATAACACGGCGAATCTTTTGAAGGATTATTCTAGTTATAACAGAACTGCGGCATGGTATGGTACAGCCCCAGTGAGCATTACCAACGTCAATCTATCTTCACCTACCACTTTACTTAATCAGACGTTCTCCGGCGACACCATTTGGTTGGACGGTGTACGCTTAAATAATCTTGCGGATCTATATAATAAAGTGGCTACCGTTGATTCACAAGGTGGTTTTGTAGAATTGGATCCTGCCTACGGAAATCTTGTACAGACATCGTTCGGTTGGACGCTTAAATCCGATTCTAATGGAAGGCTTTATTTCAAATCTGACTTGCAGGCTTCGTCCGTCCTAGGTGAAGTAGATAATGTTAATGTTAATGGCGGATCTGTGTCTATTGCAGGAAGCACTTACCAAATACCGACCAATTATTCGATATACCTAGATGGTTACGTAACTGCGAATATTTCGGAGTTCAATAATCGACTTGCCGTCATACAAAGTAATGGTGGTTATGTTCAGTTAGATCCTAATTTCAATTCAATGGTTGCAGGGACGCTCTTAGGAGATTCGGTAAACAGAAGAATCTTGTTCAGGAGCACCTTGTCTGGCGCATCGATCTCCGGAATTATCAATTCTATCGACGATACTTCAAATACTATCACTATTGGTGGCCAAACATATAATGTTCTTGCTGCAGCCAATGACTGGAAAGATCTCATCTCGAACGATCCTTCCTATAATTGGGTGAACCAGAACACCACTTCTTATGATGCCGGCGGTTATGCTGCTCAAGCGGGGAGTACAGCTATTGGTCAGTCCTCATACTTCCAGAAGACGATGTATGTCACCGCGAATGCCAATAATTCTTTAACCTTCAAAGCTAAGATCAGCTCTGATCCTACCGATACCTTGAGACTCTATGTGGACGGTGTAGCGGTCAATGGCATTACTAACTTACCCGGCAATGCTATCTCCTATAATAGCCAAGGAGCCTCCAGTGCCTCAGGCATAAACTTTACAGCCCCGGTTAATATGACAGGAGATCGAACTTTGATGGCCTGGGTCAATTTCCCGCCACCCAACACTTCCAGCGGATATAGGATTCTCTTTGGAGTTTCTTATACGAATCAGCAACATGTGATGCTTGATAGCTCAGGCAATCTCGGACTCATGGTCAATGGCACTTTCTACTCTAGCGGTTACAATGTTAACTCACTGTCTGGTTGGCACCACATTGCTTCTGTGGGCAGCAATGGCCAAACAACCTTCTATGTTGATGGTGTAAAAGTCGGAAATACTGTCAGCCAGCAAGTTACATGGGAACTGACTTCTATCGGCAACAGCAACGGAGCGTGGTTGGCTTCGTTTGGCACTATTGATGAAGTGGCCGGTTTTGATAGAGCACTTTCAGCCGCAGAGATAGCTCAGATGCCTAATACCAAATTAACTGGTAGTGAAGCCAATCTCTTGTTCAGCTTCTCGTTCGATAACACCTCGAATCTCTTGAAAGATTCCTCGAGCTACAATAGAGCTGCAACCTTCGCCGGCACGGCTCCTAACAATTTTGCTGATAGTTTGCCTGCTCAGGTTCGTCTTTCAGGGGACAGCTCTACGATATCAGGCAATGTCAACGGCTGGGTCACTCAGACAGTCAATC
>CAZXLF010000011.1:0-16350 GCA_964642015.1 uncultured Planctomycetia bacterium | reverse complement strand
ACTTGGGTGCTGACAGTTCACCCAATCATTACAACGCTACGTTATATGGTTCACCATCCACGATAGTGGACACTAAGACAGTACCGGGTCTGTCGTATAGTCAGACGTTCTCTAATTTTGCTTCCACCACTTTGACCGTTAACGGCACGCCCATCGATCTGAATGGAATGACCATCACTGTTGACGGCGTGACCAAGACAGCCGCTGAGTTCCAGGCTATCATCAACGCCGACACCGCCAATAATATCGCCACATGGCTTAACAGCACCAGCATCCAGTGGCTCAATAATAGATGGGTATTCACATCGAATATCACATTCAACTCCAAGAGCATTCAGAATAACTTCAATGGTTCAGTTAGTAACGTGAACTTTGCTTATACGCCCGCCACTGATTGGGAGGATCCAACCTATAATGATCCTTCCTATAATTGGGTGAACCAGAACACCACTTCTTATGATGCCGGCGGTTACGCCGCTCAGGTCGGTAACACAGATATTGGCCAGACTTCATGCTTCCAGAAAACCATTAATCTTACTACAGCCAGCACTTTGACCTTCCAATGGAAGATCAATTCTGATTCTACTGACAAACTTAGACTTTTGATCGACGGTAATGATTCAGGGGTTTATATTTCAGGAGCTACTAATTGGACGCAACAATCGATCAGTCTCGCGGTCGGCAATCATATCTTAAAATGGGAGTATGACAGAACGGCCACTGCTTCGGGTACCATTAACAACAATGCCTGGGTGGATGAGATCAATATTCAAAGCGGCCAGCCTATTTATGCTAATGGCCTGACATTAGGCAATTACAATTCATATGTCTCCGTGCCTAATATCTCTATGACAGGAGACAGGACCGTCTCCATGTGGGTGAGCTTCCCATTGCCTAATACTGGCAACCAGAGAGTGCTTTATGAATTGGGATCTAGCTACGGTGCCTATGATGTCGGTTTTGATGCCAGTGGTAATATGGGTATCTTTAATCCTTATTATGGCTACTCGTACACAGCTGGTTATAATGCCAGCTCCATCGCTGCCGGTTGGCATAACATCACCACCGTCGCCACAGGAAACCAAACCAAGTTCTATGTGGATGGCAATTTAGTCGGAACTTCCGGCATTCAAGTTCAAAATGCCATTTCTACCATCGGCAATGATAATTATTATCTGTATCGCCAGGCGGGTTCCATTGACGAAGCCGCTATATTCAACACAGCAATGAACCAGTCAGCGATCCAATCAATGATTTCTACTAAACTCGTCGGTAATGAATCCAACCTGATGGCCTTGTATAACTTCGATAGCTCCTCAAACTTAGGCGCTGACAGCTCACCCAATCATTACAACGGCACACTGTATGGATCGCCAACGATTTCCTTAGCTCAACCGATCGTTGCTTTGAATCAGACGTTCTCCAATGTCGCTTCAGTGATTATGACTGTAAATGGAGTACCTGTCGTATTAAGTGGCAACACCATTACATTGGACGGAGTTACGAGAACGGCCTCAGATATTAACAATATTTTCAATGCGTCTTATTTGGATAACCGTTCTGTTTGGTTAAACAATTCGAACATTCAATGGATCAATGGCAAATGGGTATTTACAAGTAATCCGAGTATGGTTACCAAATACAATACGCAAACAGGATTCACAGGCGCTATCAGCGCTGTCAATGGCAGTACGATAACAGTCAATGGTATGCAGATCAATCTGAATGGTAACAGCATCACAGTGGATGGTAACTCTCAAACTATCGCGCAACTTAATAGTTTTATCCAGACCAATGGACAAAATAATATTGCATGGCTAAATTCTGCAAGCATCAAATGGGATCCTTTACAGAATATCTGGCTATTCACATCCTCCTTGGCTATTACCTCAAAGGTTGCTAAACAATCTAACCTCACAGGCAATATAGTTAATGTAAATAATGTAATTCAGCCAACCACCGACTGGGAAGACACCGTTACAGGCGATCCTTCCTATAATTGGGTGAACCAGAACACCACTTCTTATGATGCCGGTGGTTATGCTGCTCAAGCAGGCAACACAGACATTGGCCAGACCTCATACTTCCAGAAGACGATGAATGTTACTGCGAATGCAAATAACTCCATGACCTTCAAAGAGAAATTAACCGCTGGTTCCACAGACTCTCTGAAGCTCTATATCGATGGAGTGGCAGTGAATGGTGTCACCATCTCAGGCGACAGCTCTACGATAACAGGCAATGTCAACGGCTGGGTCACCCAGACGGTCAATCTGGGATCATTAGCTACAGGCAACCATACCTTCAAGTGGGTCTATGACAGGACTGCCACTACCACAGGCATCACCAACAACAATGCCTGGGTGGATGAGATCAATATGCAGGGACAAACGTCCTTTGGTAATGGTTTAACATTAGGCAATTACAGTTCATATGTCTCTGTACCCAATATTTCTATGACTGGCGACAGAACCGTCTCGATGTGGCTGAACTTCCCACTACCCAATACTGGTTATCAGAGAGTGCTTTATCAGATGGGTACAAGCTATGGTTCTTATGATGCCATGTTTGATGTCAGTGGAAACCTCGGCATTTATAACCTTTATTATGGTTATTCTTATATGACCGGATACAACGCCAGTTCTATCAGTTCTGGTTGGCATAACATTACTACTGTGGCCACAGGAAACCAAACCAAGTTCTATGTGGATGGGAATTTAGTTGGTACTTCCAATGTCCAAGTTCAAAATGCTATTTCAACCATCGGCAATGATAATTATTATCTATATCGTCCGGCAGGTTCCATTGACGAATTCGCAGTCTTCGGAACCGCTATGACACAATCAGCTATTCAAGCGATGACTAATACCAAACTCACCGGCAATGAATCCAATCTCTTGGCCTTGTATAACTTCGATAACTCCTCGAACTTGGGTGCTGACAGTTCACCCAATCATTACAACGCTACGTTATATGGTTCACCATCCACGATAGTGGACACTAAGACAGTACCGGGTCTGTCGTATAGTCAGACGTTCTCTAATGTTACTTCCACGACCTTAACTGTTAACGGCACGCCCATCGATCTGAATGGAATGAGCATCACTGTTGACGGCGTGACCAAGACAGCCTCTGATCTGCAGGCTATTGTAAATCACAACATTTCTAATCAGACTATCACATGGCTTAATCCGGCTAATATACAGTGGGTCAATAATAAATGGGTTCTGATGTCTAACATTAGCTTGAATTCTTTGGAATACAAGAATAGCGCCAGCGGCATCATTTCTAATGTGCAAACCGTTGATGCACCCAATCTCAACTGGGAAGATGTCGTAACAGGCGATCCAAACTATAACTGGGTGACTCAGAATGTTATTTCGAGCCATCAAAGCGGATATGCTGCACAGTCAGGCAATACCGATATAGGTCAGAGCTCCTATTTCCAAAAGACAATAAATGTTGTTGCTAATTCTGCTGTTCTGACCTTCAAGTGGAAGATCAATTCAGATGCCTCTGATGCTCTCAAACTCTATATCGATGGAGTAGCTGCGAATGGTGTTACCATCTCAGGCGATAGCTCTACGATCTCCGGCAATGCCAACGGCTGGGTCACCCAGACAGTCAATCTTTCCACAGGTGCTCATATTTTAAAATGGGTCTATGACAGGACCGCTAACACCAACGGCACCACCAACAACAACGCCTGGGTGGATGATATTAGCTCGCAAGGACAGCTGCCCTCCTTAGGTAATGCACTTTCTTATAATTCCCAAGGCTCAACAAGTCTTGGAGATGTCAGTATTACTACGCCGATAACAATGGGAGGCGACAGGACTCTTATGGCTTGGGTTAATTTCCCTGCGTTGGCTACAAATAGCGGTTACAGAGTTCTTTTTGGAGCCTACGGTACTAGTCAGCATATCATGCTTGATGTCTCGGGAAATCTCGGTTTAATGTTGAATGGCACATTCTACTCCTCTGGATACAATGTCAACTCTTTATCTAATTGGCATCATGTGGCCGCAGTTGAAACCAATGGCCAGACGACTTTCTATATCGATGGGATACAGGTGGGCAATGTAATTGCCCAGCAGGTTACCGCAAGCGTAGCCTCTATAGGTAACACTAACGGATATTGGTATTCTTCATTCGGTACCTTTGACGAAGTCGCAATATTCCACCAAGCGTTTTCCGCATCGGATATGGCAAGGATTCCCTACACTAAGCTCACTGGCTCTGAGCCCAATCTGATGGCTTATTTCTCATTTGATGATGCCACGAACACTACAACACTGCTTAAAGATTATTCACCTTTTAACAGAGCGGCGACATTTTATAGCACTGCCCCAACCTCGGTGATTAATAATAAACCCACGACTATGACCATTGTTGACGAGAGATTTTCTACTCTCAACGACGCGATCATCACATTTAATGGTGTTCCAGTTGACTTAAACGGTAAGACGATCACTATTAACGGACAGGTGAGTGATGCTACCGCCTTAGAAGACCTGATGGCTCAAATAGATCCGAATGGAATAACTTGGCAGAACACCGCTGATATAAGGTGGGATTTTGGAAAGAATATGTGGGCGTTCAATTCGAACCTGTCTCTTAAGACGTCCAATGTGACTTTGAAGAACTTTAACGGAGTGGTTAGCTCAGTCGATATAAATAATAATTCGATAACCGTAAGCGACCTGACCGTGAAAGTCAATAACATGCCTATTTACATTGATGGCGTGTTAAGCACTCTTTCGAGTTTACAGAATTTGTTGGCATCAGAAAATGGTCAAATTGTTCTGCAATTGAATACACTGAGTTATAACGGTGTCAGTGACAGCCTTATCCACGATCAGTCTGATTGGCTATTTGCCTCTGCCATAAATGTGACGAGCAAGAAATATTTGCAGACAAATATTTCCGGTGCACCCAGCGCGGTCGATACAACGAATGGAACCATTACGATCAACGGCATGACAGTTCAATTGAATGGAAAGCAGATCGTTATTGATGGGGTTGCCAGACAGCTATCTGATCTAAAGAGTTTGATCGATTCGACTAGTTCGACAGCTATTTACTGGCTTACAACCGCTACAGCCTATACCGAGGTAGATCCTACAACTGGGCAAACTGTTTCACCAAGTATCAAATGGGATGGGCAAAATTGGGTATTTAAGAATGATGTAATAATTACTACTACTACTGCCAATCTGATCAATATGACAGGGCAGGTACAGAGCGTTAACCCATTTGTGACAAATGTAGGCAATTGGGAAGACTCTGTCTCTAATGATCCCTCCTATAATTGGGTGAACCAGAACACCGCCTCTTATGATGCCGGTGGTTTCGCTGCCCAAGCAGGCAATACAGCTATTGGTCAGTCCTCATACTTCCAGAAGACAGTGAATATCATGACAAACGCAAGTGTCCTGACCTTCAAGTGGAAGATCAATTCAGATGCCTCTGATGCTCTCAAACTCTATATCGATGGAGTGGCAGTGAATGGTGTCACCATCTCAGGCGACAGCTCTGCGATAACCGGCAATGTCAACGGATGGGTCACTCAGACAGTCAATCTTTCCACAGGTACTCATATTTTGAAATGGGTCTATGACAGGACCGCCAACACCAACGGCACTACCAACAACAATGCATGGGTGGATGAGATCAATATACAAGGGCAGTTAAATCTGGGCAACGCTGTTTCATATGTGAGTCAAGGAACTGCAAGCTTAGGTGACGTCAATATCACCACTCCTATTGCTATGACAGGCGACAAGACCCTGATGGCTTGGGTGGATTTCCCCTTGCCTCTTACCAACAGTGGCTACAGAATTCTGTTTGGGGCTAGTAGTGGTAACACTCAACATGTAATGCTCGATGGTTCCGGCAACCTTGGTTTAATGATCTCAGGCACATTCTATAGTTCTGGTTACAATGTTAACTCTTTATCCGGCTGGCATCATATTGCGTCAGTGGGTACCGGCGGACAGACGACTTTCTATGTGGATGGAGTGAAGGTAGGAAATACGGTAGCGCAACAAGTAACCACAGCAGCTTTGGCTTCTATAGGAAACGGTAATGGCGCCTATTACGCTTCCATTGGCACCTTTGATGAAGCCGCTGTATTCGACAGAGCTCTCTCAGCCGCAGAAATGGCCCAGATGCCTTATACCAAACTCACCGGCAATGAAGCCAATCTGTTGGCCTACTTCTCATTCGATGATACCTCGAATCTTTTGAAAGATTACTCCAGCTATAACAGGGCTGCGACATGGTATGGCACGGTACCAGTTAATGTCAACGCAAACGGTTTATCTAATACGGTCCCATCATTTGGCAATGCTGTTTCTTACTTGAGTCAAGGCGTATCCACCGTATCCTTTGTCAACATTACAACTCCTATTACCATGACAGGGAACCAGACATTGATGGGCTGGGTGGATTTCCCATTGTCTCTAACTTCTTATGGTTATCGTATCCTATTTAGCGGTGGTTACGGATCTACGAATGACTTCATCATGACAGATAGCGCCGGTAACCTTGGTTTGATGAACGCAGGCGCATTCTACAGCACCGGCTACAATCTCAGTTCTCTATCCGGCTGGCATCACCTGGCGTCGGTTGCTTCCGGAGGTCAAACCACCTTCTATGTTGATGGAGTGAAAGTAGGTAATACCGTCAATGCTCAAGTTACGGCCAACCTATCCGCCATCGGCAATGGTTATTATTACAGCCAGATAGGCACTTTCGACGAAGTCGCCGGATTCAACAGGGCACTTTCAGCAACCGAGATCGCTCAGATGCCTTATACCAAGCTTACTGGATCCGAAGCTAATCTGACATTCTACTTTTCTTTCGACGATACCTCGAATCTTTTAAAGGACTATTCGACCTTCAACAGAGCCGCGACATGGTATAGCACAGCGGCAGTGAGTGTTGATGATAGTCAACGCACCTCGAACAAAGTAGTAACTTGGAACCAAAAATTTGATGATGGAATGATCACTGTTAACGGTCTATCGGTTTATCTTAACAACAAAAATATTATAGTTAATGGCAATTATTATACGATCACGCAATTAAGAGATTTCCTGACCGCCAATCAGCAGAATAATGTGAAAGTTTGGCTTAACGCTACGAGCGTGGAATGGGATGGCCTGAAATATATCTTTACCTCGGATGTTAATATTTCTTCGGAAGATGTGACTTTATCCGTCCTCAATACGGCTCTGACCGCAGTTGATCAAACGAATAACCTCCTTACCATTAATGGGAGATCCGTGAGGGTGAATAGCGGCACATCGATAACTCTTGATGGTGTCGCGGTGCAGAGTCTGGCCGATCTGCAGAATAGTTTGAATAGTATTACAGGTTCTGACGGTTTGATCTGGGTCAATAATGCAACTGTATACAGAACCGTCGATGGATGGGTCACGGCTAGTACATTGAACTTTATCACGAAATCCGTGTTCGATACCAACGTGTCAGGAGCATTAACACAAGTTGACCTGGTCAATAATAAGATCGTTATAGGTAATCGATCGATTATTATTCCGAATGGTTATGGGATCACGATAGATGGCATGACAGGCCAATCCTTGGCAACATTGGCGCAAAAACTGACCGCAACCAGTGGCGCCGCAGCTATTTTGTGGCTCACAACATCTGCGAACGTAATAAAAGATACAAAAGATGGCTGGGTGATCACGACCAATCTTCCTCTATCGTTTGTGACAAAGGGTACATCGATTTACTACGATACTGCTAACGTAGATAAAATTTACGAAGCAGTGGATACCTCTTCGCCAAATTATGGACTCCTCCAAATCGATGGGATCAATGCCAGGATCACGAAGGATACGGCCGTCGGCGCTGGCTCAAGCTGGCAGACCTTCTTGAGTTATTTGTATCCCAAGTCTCAGATCCAAGCGACTCTCTATTACGATAAAAATAGCAATGAATGGAAAGTGTCTCAGATCAATTTACTTAGTCCCATATATCCTCAAGAAGAGTATCAGAATATCCCCATTACCAGCATCTCGCTCTCAGTTACTTCCACTACTCCTCCGGCAGCTGATATGACGATCTCAGGAAAGACTCTTAAGATAGATTCAGCCACTTCCATTACAGATATCAACGGCGCATCGATATCATTGTCTTGGTTCAACAATCTATTGGCGATAGATCCTTATATTTATCTGGATATACAAACACAAACCGTGAATGGCATAGTCCACGTTTCGAGTATACAGATCGTTCAGGATCTCAATCCGCCGTCGATTCAGACATTAGGTAATGTTGACAGTATTGATGTCAATAATAATGTAATTCAAGTTATGAGCCAAAATTTCAACATTACCTCTTCTACCATATTTACAGATTCCAACGGACAAACGATCGATTTCGCTACGTTCCAACAGATTGTATCCAATTATTCATCGCAGCAATTTATCCAGACTTTTGTGCATGTGACGGGATTGCGTAATCCTGACGGATCGTTGACCGCGCAGATAGTAGAAGTTTTAACGAAGCCTATTGAGTTCGGTAAGCAAGTAACTCAAGCGCTTCAAAACATCGATCTCACTGCCAATACGATCCAGGCGGGAGGAGTTGTTTATTCACTATCCAGCGCTCTTGTTTTGCAAGATTATTATGGGAATCCCATTACGCTGCAAGCTTTACACGACTTGGTCAATAATATGGAGCAACAATCCGCTAATCTTGCGGCTTCAATCAGCCTTACGATGGTGAACAACATTTGGGTCATCAAACAAGTGAACCTTCTGGATTATCTGTCTTTAGGTATAACAGATTATCAGAGTAGTACTACCGGCGGAATGTCGTATATGAACGGCCAAATCAGCATCGATACCGGTACTAATATATTAACGATGGGTGGTGTTGAGATCAGCCAGGATCCCAACCTCATCATTTATGATTCCACAGGTAAGAAGATCACATGGAATGATCTGAAGAATCTCTACGCTCAAAATGTGACAACCAGTAATCCTACGTTTGCAAAGATCACGCTGTCTGATGATATCCCATGGCAAGCGACTTCGATCAGACTTATCGCTCCATCGTTTAGCGAATTTAATGGCAAGCCAAAGAATCCCGATCTGACCAATGATACGTTCCAGATCAATGGGGAGAACGTTGATATTTCGAATGCGGTCATTATCAAAGATGGGGTTAGACTGAGCCCGCAGGATCTGCTGGACTTGATTTATGACAATCCTGCTTATCTTGTGTCTCAGGTAGAGCTTGACCAGAATAATGTCTTAAAATCCATTACGATTCAAGGCGTTAAGTATAATCTGGATAATACCGTGAAAATTTATGATGCCACCGGTAAACAGATCACTTTGATGGATCTCGCATTCTATTTCACCAGTCAGATCGCTCAAGGGCTTAATACTTATACAAAAGTTACTACAGTTAATGGCGTGGTAACAAGAGTGGACGTCAAGCAATCGGATCCGAATATTTTTGTCGATGTGCAGGCCGTCGGCACTTCCGCCGGTTGGATCGCAAAACAGGTGGTTGTCCAAGAGAGACTACCACTGCCAGCGCCGCAGAGTTTTGATTTCTTCACCTCGACGGTACCATTTGTGACTATCGGCGGAACTAAGGTGGTGCTCCAGAGCTCGGTGGTCATTACGGATGACTCAAATCCATTTAATTCTGTTCCGTTGACTTTGGATCAGTTAGCTCAAAGAGTGCTAGATAATCCGGGCTTTGATTTCATTCTCAAGGCGGGCACTTATTCTCACACAGCGATCTCAGGCAGCCTTGTTTATGGAGTCCAAACTGTGGATACCCAGACCCGCAACGAGATCATAGGTCAAGTTGAAACTTGGTTGACTCAACAAGTTCAGGCCAGCCATAAGACGCAAGCAGCCGAGAATAATATCATCCAATGGCTTCAGGGCCAGTCAGCGCATTTCGGCATCAGCGCATTTAGCTCGCTTTCTATCCTTGTTAATAGTCTCGGCGGAGGCATACCTGCTCTAGCGACAATTGCCGCTCAAACTATTATTCAGGATATCATGAATGGACTTATTCCAGATTATCCGCTTGATAGTCAGGATCTTGTGTTGTCTCTGAATGCCATGCAAAAAGTGGCCGCGGGTTATATCGGCCGCAATTTGTCCGCCGATAATGTCGACTTCTCCGAATTGAAGAGATTGGTCCAGGCCGGAAATAAGGTCATCGTCCACATTAACCCTGACCACTACGTGGTTGTCACAGATGTAAATGATGACGGTACTATTGCCATGTATGAAGACAGCCATCTTAGTATTACTTCGCAAAATTATTTCTTGTCTTTGTGGGACGGAACGATTTTGGCTGGCGTTGATCCGGCAAGTGGCCGTCAATTGACGGATGCCGAGACGCTGGCGATCACCGGCGCCGGTAACAGCGTTTTCGGCAGTGGCACCGGCTATGGATGGTTATCGTCTTACGATGGAAGTAAATGGAACGCGTTCTATTATGGAATTGATCCGACAACGCTCGGCAATTTGACCACGATGACGGATACGTCCTTTGGGTATCATACGGATCAGAGCACTCATATGCTGGTCTATGATTGGACTTCGGTCAAGTATTATGGAGCCAATACGAACATTTTGAATGATACTTATGGGAAATTCTTAGCTGATCTGAATAATCAGGCACCTCCGTCGAATAACGAACAACAATTCAACAAGATCATCACCATGGTCTCAGCTCCGGCATCCACCAATAGTCCTATAGGCAAAGATGCGGGAGATGGGTGGCAGGTCGATTACTATACTAAGGATTCTGACGGAAACTTCACCGAACCCGCCTCTTCCTTCACGATTGATAGCGCGGGCAGTATTCAGGAAATTTGGAAAGCCAACTATGGGTTCCAGTGGATCCCAGGCCAGGGCTTTAGTGCGGTTCCAGCAGTAGGCACTACCATGGATGGCACGATCAACGCGCTCAATGTGAATTTAGATACTTATACGCCTGGGGGTGATTACGCAACCAACGCCATAACCCCGGTAAATCAAAATATGATCAATGATTTCTATTGGAATAAATTTGATAACTTGCTGGTTGGAGCCAACAACCTGTATACCGATGAACGCAATGCATTCCAAGATGGCCGGTGGACTGCTATCAATAACTTAAAGAGCGATTTTGTTAACGCGATGGAAACTTCAGACGATACCAAATGGGACGCTCTGAAGACGTATTGGCAAGGCATCAATGCCGCCATTAATACTTATAGTGACCAGATGGCAACCGCTTGGAAGCAATTGCCTACTGATGCAGTAGGCACAGGCCAACAATTTACCTCGGATGCCAAGAGTGTACTTGGCGATATGGCCGGTGCTTGGCTTGATCAATGGCATATCAGCGTTTATACCGGTGAAATATGGCCGGTCAATGATGGTACATTAGCCCACCAACAATTCAATAACATCGTTAATCAGCTAAAGAATTATAAGCTATTAGGTAGCAATGTCACACTGGATTGGTCATCGCCATTCAAGCAATTCGGAGACCAAATGGTGACGGACGGCCTAGCTGTTAAAGACAATTCCAACCCTACTACGCCTACGTATTCGGCTGCTACGCCGACTATGATCACAAATTTTGAATCAACTATCAGCAGCGCATTCGATAGCGCCAAAGCCCAGCTTCAGCAGTTGATCGATCCAAATGGCAATTTGGTTAAGGCTTCCAATGATCCTACTAATGGTTTGACAAAACGAATCGCTGACGCGAAGCAAGCCTTAGACACAGTAAGCAAGTTAGATATTGTAAAAGCGGGTGGAACGGCGCTACCTGATAATGTGTCCGATATGATCAGAGATGAAGTAACCCAGGCAATGAACGCATTAGACCAGGTGAATGCGGATCAGTCGGATATTGTCACTCAGGTTCAAACTTACATAGGTAAAGCTATCAACGATACCACCAATGGATTGGATGCGCTGAAGAATAATATCAATCAAAAGATAGATGACTTTGCTAATGAGTGGAAGGCCCAGATTGATAACTTCCTGACTAAATTGAATGACGTAATCGCCGCTGGTGTTGCTATTAACAGTGCGACATTGGTCGATGGCGCTAATGGTTCTGTACAAAATGAGCATGATCAAGGTCCATTCGGTGGTGCCGGTCCGTCTTCATGGCAGGTCGAAGGAGACTTTACGATCACGACCTTAGATACCTCAACGATAAATACATATCTAGATAAGATCTCATCAATGCCTGATATCGGAGGTGTGATCGACACTATGGCCGGGAAATATAAAGATATAGCGCAACTTGCAACCAACGGGCTTAAACAGGCGGCTGCTTGGGAAGACATAGCGAGGACTAATATAAATAATGATGATAAAGATCTGACCAAACAACTCAGTATAGCGCTTCAGAATACCGGTGAGGCTTGGGATAACGCGAATGAAGAGAAATGGGCCGAGAATCAGATCGTCACCTCGGCGGATGAGCTGATCAATCAAGCTTCAATGGCTGATCGAGCTCAATGGGATGATCCAGTCTTCGCTCTCCTTAACATGCAACCTCCTCAGATCACCGATAAGTTTGGATCGAACAGCAATGATTATACCAAGGTCAACACGCAGCTACAAACTGCGCTTGATAATTTGGACACTGCCGATCAGAAGATGGTACCGGATGATTTCTTTGCGCTCACCAATACCGCGCACAGTGCGTTGGATAGTGCCTTCTCCCAGAACACCGTCAACGGAACTAAGGGAGGCTATTATACCAAGACTGTTGATCCTGTATTTGGCCCCATAGGCGATCTTGGAATAAAGAACTTTGGACTTCTGATGTCTTATCAGGGTGTTTTGAACGGCAATGACAATACTAGCGGCAATCCGACTGGAACAGTTGCCAGCTTATGGAAAATATATGACGGCTACGAAGGCGCTGCAAAGGGTGTTGCGGGTTATATAGCGGCTTTAGCCAATGGCCCATCAGGCACCGGCGGTGGCGGTGCTTCCAAGACCCATAGCGGTCCTAATTGGACAGCTCAACAAAAACAAGATGAAATGAATAAACTGAATCAGGCTTTCTGGAAATATGAAGGCGCTGCTAACTCCGGAAGCTTCTTAGGATATTACGGCACGATCAACTCCACCACTTCTTCAGCCGCAAATAATCAACCTTCTGCCCGTGCATATGATTATTACAAAGCGTTGAGTGCTGCATGGAGTAACGTCGGACAATACTCTGTCAATAATGTATCGAATAACCGTTTATATGATCCCTACTTTGGGAACGGATTTGGAGATGTTTCCGGACTGACGCAAGAGCAGACGGATGCGGTCAAGAAAGATCCTTACGGTCTAAGTCTTGGAACAAATATAAGTGTGCACAATGCATTGAATCCAACGAATGGCATCGATTCTGGTGACCAGTTCGTGAATCTTATATTTACTCGCGATAAAGCGATCGCTGATGCGCAATCCCAACGCGACCTGTATAAAGCCAAGCAAATAGACAAATTCTATTACAACAAATCCTATAGCTTTATTAATGACGCTTACAACCAGATCGATGCTGATGCGACAGCTGTATTGAATGATAATCTTGACAGGATCAATGAATGGTACACGTTACAATATAACCAGTATTACACTGCGTTGATGAAGGCTCTCGATAAAATCTATCGCGAGAAAGTCAATACTTGGAGAGGTTTTGTCGTCCAATTGCAATCATTGGCTAGACAATACTATCTATCATTCCAGGGCTTGCAACAAGAGACCAATGCTTACTATACAATTCCGGGCAGCATTTCATCTCTGATCAATTTGAATTCCGCAACGTTCAATACAATGGATCTTACAACTCTCCAAGCTTATGCAAGCCAATTCCAGTCATTAATATTTGGCGCCGGCTCATTTGTTGCGGGCGGTGTTTTCCAAGTGATGAATCAACGCGCACAGCAAACTTTATATGATGCTTACAATCAAGTCAATGGCTCAGTAAGTGAGGCTTTGGCAAACATCGCATACTCTGAAGCCCAGGTTTGGGACCAGTGGAATCAGGAAATGACAGATCTCAACAATAAGGCGACCGTATTCACCAACATGGCGTATCAAGCTTACAATAATGCGCTCGATATTGCGAATGGCCGATGGGACAACGCGACTAATATCGCTGACGAAATTGACACTCAATTTGATGCATTTTGGAGTGCCGGGAGCACTGATCAAATGAAAGCTTTGATCTTGAACCCAAGCACCTCAACTGGATCCATCACCAATGTTTCATTAAAGGATGCCATAAGTTCGTCAACGTTTATGACTACTCTATATAACCAAACTTATAATATGGGCGACCAGATCGTTGGATGGCTCAAGGATAGGCCCGCTAATATTCCTGAACCAAATCTAGCCCCTTCTCCTTTCCCATCACCTATACCGCCTCCTAATGGAGGTCCCACGCCTCGCGCAGCAGCTGATGACGGTGCTGCTGAAGCGATTTATAAACAGGCCGGTGATACTGCGGCGATGGATTTATATCAAAAACTTTACACGGAAGGTAAACAGTGGGCTATTGCCCAAAATAATGTTCCCAAAATTCTCGAAGCATATATTGGGCCCGATGATCAGTTCATGAATCAGTTCTATGGTACGCAGAACAATAAAGAAGCAGCTGCTGAATCCAAGGCAATGGAAGGCACTATGACGGATCTTGCTATATCGTTGTTAGGTGCCGCTCAAGGTTCTCAGGCTCTTCGAATGCTCGGTGACCGTAGAGTAAGTGTGAGCGTACAGTATGACCAGGAATCCGGTAACTTTTCTATCGGATTTAGGAGAGAAGGTAAGTCTATTTTATCCCTCGTTCAAGATGGTGATACGGGTGAGATTACACAGCGTGTGGATCATGAATGGCGTCAGATTATAGATGATCAGGGTCGACTTGTATGGGAAGAGACTCAAACACAGTTTGATGGGAAGAACAACCGCCAAGCCGAAGAGCATTTCCATGTTGCATTTATAAACGGCCATCAAGTCTACCTTTACTTCAAAGACGAAAATGGCAACTGGGTAACTAGCACAGGAACCAGATTTATTAATGATAATAACGGCAATGTCCGTGAGATCAATTTCACTAAGCTTGGAACCATCGGCGAAGATGGCCGAATCCATGATGCAAAGATCATGAGTATGGAGGGAGTCACGGAGGATGGAAAGACATTAACTCTCGTCAGGACTGGTACCGGATTCAAGTTCCTGATCGATGGTGTGGAATCAAAGATGTTGGGTCAGCTTTTGAAAATACAAACAGCTATGGGTGAGCATGCTGATCCTGAAAAAATGTTCGTCGCGCTTTTATTAATGGATGCAGATAAATTCGGCCAATTACAGGATCTGCTTGCAAAACCAGGCATTCTCGGACAAGTAAGATCTCTTATGGCCGATATTAAACGGATAGATCCTAAAGCTAAGATCGATACGCTTGGCATTCTTCTTCTCTTTGCCCCGATGAGCGATGAAGAGCGAGCCAATTTTGTATTGGAAGCGAAGCAGATCAAGCGTGCCGAAGTCATGGCTATTGCAAGAACTGATGGCGCTCAAGCAGTTGGCGTTTCTCTGACAGAGATCTTTCTACGTTTAGCCGGTTTTTCAAATCAGGCTGATATCACGGATGATGATGGGAATATTTTACAACGTGGTAAGACTGCCGCAGAACAACGAGCTGACTTTATTCGGGGCGCTCAAGCACTCACAGTTGACAAGATCGACGCTGTTGCAAATAGCTTAGCCGCTAGAGAGCTTGGTATTTCTAGATCTACAATATTCTTCCAGATGGCAGCGATGTCAGGCTTTGCTGAGAGAACGGTAACGGATTCTGCAGGCAATGAAGTCACTATCCCTGGCCAAACTGCTGCAGAACAACAAGCCGCTTTTGTCCGAGGTGTTCAAGCAGATGGGTTCCTTGACAGACTTAACGATGCGTTTAGAAGCCCGGCTGCTCAAGCATTAGGTATTTCTAAAGTTTCTTTGTTCTTCCAGATGGGTGCCATGTCAGGCTCTGAGGAGAGAACATTAAGAGATGCTGATGGCAATATTATAAGAGACGCTGCCGGTAATGCAGTCACTATACCTGGTCAAACCGCTGCAGAACAACAAGCTGCCTTTGTTCGTGGGGTTCTGTCAGATGGTTTCCTTGACAGAATCAACGATGCGTTTAGAAGCCAGGCTGCTCAAGATCTTCATATTTCTAAAGTTTCTTTGTTCTTCCAGATGGGTGCTATGTCCGGATCTGAGGAGAGGACAGTAACGGATTCTGCCGGCAATACATTTACGATACCGGCTGTTACTGCCG
>CAZXLF010000010.1:0-42473 GCA_964642015.1 uncultured Planctomycetia bacterium | reverse complement strand
AGCCACTAAAGATGCAAGGTTGGGGCAATTACAAGGGGCGAGGTTGGTGGGAGAAGTGCTCACCGAGAAAACGATTTTACGCGCAGGTGATCAGGTTTATGGTTTAAAAACCTCGGATTTAGCAGTAAGAAATTATCATCATTTGGTTATTTTGAATCCATTAGTTAGTTCCGGCTTAGAAGTTAACGCTCAATGGGTTGATGAACAGGGTAACCAAATTTCAGTAACCTCTTTTCCTTTCGATCATCTTATCCAAGAAAAGGCAACGGTAGTTCGTTCGACGCAGACTCAGGCGGAAGAATCTTCAGGCGCGAGACTTGCTCAGGAAGAAACGGGTTTCATTCAAGTCCCTGGTCAGACGATATCTTTCAATGTTCAGAGGGTTGGAGCTTCCGAAGGCGCAAGCACCGAAGAATTGAATATCGAATTCAAGCTGAACGGCGCTCAGATTATTAATCGTACTGTTCGCGGGGAAGCGGGAGTCAGTTTATTGTTAGTTTCCAATGTGTTAGCTAGCTTCTTAGCTGACAAAGGCGCAGCCAATATTTATCAACCATCCGAACTCGAAACACTTTTAAATCATGTTTCGGAGATTCCTGTTATAACGAAACACGCTTTGCCGGTTATTCGCTTGTATCCGTTAGCAGATCAGACGATCAAAGAAGGTGGTAGCGCCCAAGCCTACGCGGAAAAAGTGGCGACATCCAATTGGTATCGCGAGGTTTTATCTAGCATCAAAAAAGTCGCGGACCGAGCCAAATCCACGGATGTAGTTGTTGATGTCTCTTCGGGGACCGGAGCGGCATCCTTGCGCTTATTAGAAGAATTGCGGCATCAGGGTAAGACTATAGACAAATTGGTGATCGTGGATATCGAAGACCGCTTGGCGGTCAGTTATCTCCGATATGCCCAAAGTACGCTTCAGAAATATCAAGATGTAGTCCGCGAAATACAATTCTATGTTTTACCGGAAAAAGAGGTTGACCAGAACGGCAATAAGATTTACGCCAGCATCTCCGAGATCCCGGGACTGAAGGCAGATCATTTCATCTTTGCAAATGCGATCCATTTGATCGAACCATCACAATTGCCCGCGGTCGCAAAAGCGTTTTATGAAACTTCAAAGCCTGGAGCGACTGCGACGATCTTGAGCACCAACATTGCAAGCCGTGATCAATCTGAAGGCATCTTTTTGTTGGATAAACTGTTTTCCTTGGTCCACGATAAGGCGATCTCATCGATTGAAGAGCGCAATGAAGCGATCATAAAGCTTGTCGGTGCGGAAAAATTCGAGCAATTCAGAACAGAGGTTTTGGAACGCAGCCGGCAGAATCAGCTACTTGAAAGCCGCCAGAAAGCATTACGCAAGGCACCGGTGGCCGAGGAGATCGTTGAAGCGTTTGAAAAAGCAGGTTTCAAAGTTGGAGCCAGGTCAAAAACATTGGCGGAGAATGATTACGAAAGTTTTGTGCTGGGAGTGCGGGCTTATTTGAAATCTTTTGTTCTGCCTGAAGTTTCCGAAGAAAAGGCGAGATTTGAGATCGCGAAACTTGCTTATCAATCCTTGATCGGGCAAGCCAGGCAAGGGGAATTCAATCTCCGTTTGACTGAATTTGAAGTAACCAGGCCGACTGCACAAGAGATCGAAGCGATCCATCAGACGATTCGCGGAATTAACAATCGATCCGCTCTGGAAGCGGGTCTTAAGCTTTTGAATAATGGGCACGTGGATTCTGAAGCTGAGCACACAAGCCTGATCATTTTAAAGAATTATCTTCGCGTCAATGAAGATCATGAGGTTGTTTCGCTCTTCAGGATCGCCCAGGCTCAGTCTGTAATAGAGAGCCGTATAAAAGAGCTTCCGAAAGAATCTGTCGTTGCGGTCTCGTCAGGCGCCCGACTTACTGAATTCAAAGAAGTCGCGGTCCCTCAGGATTTTGCTCCGGCATTGGATCGCCATCCGTTCGATCTTGTACCGGTAAAAACGGAGGTTTTGCAGCTGAAAGGCGCTCCGGTTGAAAATATTCTTGAAAACCCGCTCGCAGCTTTTGCGGTTTCTTCTTCGGCAAGCCAGGCATTCGGCTCTATTCTTTATGCCGGAAAAGGCAAGGACATTAAAGAAGTGGCCGATGGTAATGCGGTTTATTTCTCTGAAAGAAGCCTCCAATATTTTACGGACAAGAATAAAAATACAGCGGTCGTGATCATTGCTGACGAAGGCGCCCGCGATCAATCTGTTTCTCTTGATCTGGGCAGCGTTTATTTTGAAGGCAAAAAGATTTCGTTCACGGGATTGCACGATTTGCTTAATACGCTGGACAGACTTCGCTCCGGAAACGTTCAGATCCTGTATTTTGTGGGTGACGCCCTTGAGAAGACCAACGGCCTTATTATCCCTCAAGCGGTATCCGAAGCGACGGACAGCTCATCTTTGTTTTCGTTCTTTGTGGAATCTCCAAGTACTCATCTGGACGGAAGAAACCGCTGGCTTATTAATGATAACTTCCGCCTGGGCGGTGTGAGTTTCAGCGCTCCACATAATGCCGATGTGACCGCATTTGATCTGCCTAGCACGGCGCTTCCCAAGATCGCCAAGGCTAATGCGCAGGCGCAGGGATTGACGCAAGAAGGGCCTGATCAGGAAGCTTTTATCACCGAGTACATTAATCATGTTACGGTACTTACTCTTGGTCCGCGTGAAAAGGATCTGGAAAAAGGTTATGAAAAAGCAGTGGCCTCTCACCGACACCAAGCGATCATCAATGATGCTAAAGCGCTTCAAGCAAAGTATCCTGGATTGAAGTTAGCCATGCCGGGTGATGGGGATTTGGTTCCAAGGGTTGTCGCAAGTCTGGGATTGGATTTGAACGGAAGGCATTTAGTGACTTTTGGAAGAAGCGGTTCTGCCGAAGCGACAGCTGCATCGATAGCGGTTTCAAATATCGCTGAAGCTCAGTTTGCTCACAGCTTTGCATCCTCTTCTTCAACAGGGACGAATTTCAGCCGGGAAACCGCATACAACTTCAGCGCTGAAGAGCTCGGTGAATTCAGAGACCTCGGCATTGATGAATCTGTCTTCAGATCTCTCAGGACAAAAACGGATGTTGCCGGCAATGGTATCATCGCGTTGACGACCGTAACGGGCGCTTCGCAGGGGATATTTGAATCATCGTTCTCGGATTCATTCAGAAGAGTGACCTTTGTTCCCCAAGAGAACAAAGAAGGACTGGCTATTACAAATACATTGGTTGTGACCCCGCAAGGTGCTTTTATCGTACGAACGACCTTCAAGACCAATGATTTAGAAAAAACAAAAGAAAGCATCCTGACAGCGAGTCATATTGCGCGTGATTATCTGGATAAAGCGAAACTGTCTGAAGGAGCGAGATTAGCGGCTCAAGATCGTGAGACTTTGGAAGAATCTGTAAAACCGACTTTACAGACTCTAAATTCCAGGCAAATTTTGGAGATCTCTAGAAATCAAGCGTTGACCGCTCCGATTGCAGAAACGCCTGCGGTTCAGTCACCAAAAGAAGATATCGCAGCATCCGTACGTGAATTTTTCGCGGGGGTCGCTTTAGCGAATGCGGCACCGATCGTTGATGCGAGAGCGTCTTTGTTGCTTCAGAATCAAAATGCCACAGTGTTTGAAGTTTCGCGTCGCGGTAATCAATTGATAGCCAAATCCGCAACATTAACAGTTCAGTTTGATATTGAAACCGCCAAACGGGAAGCGAGGCAGTCTAAGGCGTCTCAAGAAGTTGAAACGTTGGATCAATCGCAATTAAGAACTTTGCACGATATCACAAATAATTCCATCGATCAGGCGCTGAATGGCGTACAAGCTTCAGCGGATCAGTATGTGATACTGGACGTTATACTCGATCTCTTGCCTGAAGGCTTGACCCAGGAAAAATATCTGGATTATTTTGTCGCTGAACTGCGTTATGCCAAGAGCACGGAATATGGCAAGAATGTGCTTTTCAGACCGGTGGGTAATGACCGCTTAAAAGCGTTGGCCTTGACTCATCCGAATGCAAAGGGTCTTTTCTTGACGGATGATATTTTACCCGAGAACTTTAAAAATGCCGTCCACGTCAGATTGACCACCTCTCAGAATGGATTGAAGACCGATGTGAGGAACGTTTTGGCTCAGAAGCTTAATGAAGGTGATGTGCCGGATTACCGCGCGCTGATCAAGCTGGCCATATTTACAGGCCGCATCGATCTGAACAATATTCCTTCAAACTTCTTGGACGCGTGGGCTACATTAGCATCTGCACGTCCTGATACTCAAACTTTAAAAGAGATCATCGAGGGCCGTGCTGATATCAAGGTTGCGATCCGTTTTGCGCTGAAGGCCTTAACAAAAGTTCCTATCAATCAAGCGATAAATTTCTTCAGCATGATGAAACGCATGATCGGCAGATCCGCATAAAAGATCTTCGAACGAAATCGAGAAGGGCGGTCCAAAAGACCGCCCTTTTTTATTATCAAATTTCTTCCCTTTTTCCACAACATATAGTATAAGTGTTGACTTAACGATACTAGCATGTTAGTATTTATTCACTAGATTTAACTCATTTTAACAGATATTGCTAAGAGGCCAGATGTATTTTAAACGTCTAGAGCTGATCGGTTTTAAGTCCTTTTCTGATAAAACAGTCATTGAATTTCAAGGCGGCGTAACGGCCGTTGTCGGGCCGAACGGCTGCGGTAAATCGAATATTTCTGACGCGATCCGCTGGGTGCTAGGAGAGCAGAGTGTCAAATCTTTGCGCGGCTCATCCATGGAAGACGTTATATTCAATGGCAGCGCACTCAAAGAGCCCTTAAATCTCGCCGAAGTTTCCTTAACTCTTTCCAACGAATCCAGAATTTTATCTATTGATTATGACGAAGTCACGATTACGCGCCGGCTTTACCGGTCAGGCGATAGTGAATATTTAATCAATAAGAATACGGTACGTTTGAAAGATATCCACGAGATCCTGATGGGCACTGGTATCGGGACGGAAAATTATTCGATCATTGAGCAGGGCAAGATGGACTTGGTCCTTAATGCCAGGCCCGAGGATCGCCGTACGATATTTGAAGAAGCGGCGGGGATCACAAAATTCAAATCCAAAAAGAAAGAAGCGCTGAGAAAATTAGAGCAGACTGATCAAAACCTTCTTCGTGTGAGCGATATCATCGAAGAGGTCCGCCGTCAAATATCTTCCATCGAAAGGCAGGCAAAGAAAGCGGAGAGCTACAAAATAGAATTTGAAAAGTTGAAATCCCTCGAGCTTGCGGTAGCGTCTAGAGAATTTTTGATGTTCGGTGAGCGCAGAAAAGATCAGGAAGGAAGCCTCGAGTCTCTTAAGACCGCCGAAGAAGATATCTTGCGAGAAGTGGATGAATTAGAGCGAAATCTTGATGAGAGAAAATCAAAACTCCATGAGACTGACCGATCGCTTCAAGATGCTCAAACCCAAGAGATCAATGCCAGCGCCGAGATCCGTCGCAACCAGGACCGCATTCTTCTAAATCGCGAACGTGTCGGCGAGCTAGTCGAAAGGCGCGAAAATCTTCTGAATCAAATATTGCTTTCGAAGAAACGCATCGAAGAATTCAAAAGTGAATATGAAGATCTAAGCCGCGAGTATGTGACAATTCATCGCGAAGAATCCGAAGGAAAAGTGTTCCTTGATTCCGTCGAGAACGAATTCAAAGTTTTAGACGATTTTCTGCAGAGCGCTGGCGGAGAAATGGGATCTAATAAACACAAACTGCTGGAGATTGCGAATAAAAAAGCGGACCTGCAAAGCGAATCGGCGCGAATTTATGCCGAAGCCCATGCGATAGAATCCCGCCTTAAGAAGCTCAAAGAAGAAGAAGAGACGGTGAATCGCGAAATGCGTGAAGCCGGAGAGCATTTCGGTATGTCATCGGATCCTCATCACGCCGGATCCGGTTTGCAGATAAAGATCAGGGAATTTAAAGAAAAACTGCTTTCGATCCTTCGAGGTATAGTTGAGAAGAAAGGTTCCGTGAACGGTTCCGATGAATCGGTGCTTGAGGCAGAGATCAACCGTTTTGCGGACGAAGTCGTGAAGATCCAGGGGAATCTTACGATCCATCAAAGCCGAAAAGATTATTTTGAAGAGACGACGAACAAGCTGCGCGAGCGATTGACGCTTTATGCGAATGAAACCAAGGATCTTTTGATCCAGCAAAGCGCCCTTGAGGAAAGAAAAAGGGCCCACGATGCGTTGATCGCGACCTCTTCGGACGAAGAAAAAAGGTTGAATGAATCTTTGCAGCGCATTGAAGAGTCTATCAAGAGCAAGGCCAACGAGAAAGAGTCGTTAATCATTCGTCTCACCGAGACACGTTCAAGACAGGGTCACTGCGTGGCTAAGAGCGAAAAGATCCAGCGTGACAAAAATTGGGTGCTTGAATCCAAAGAGAATGAAGAGCGTCAGCTTTTGCGGTTCGAAAAGGAGATTGAAGAGGCGAATGCCAAAAAAGAAGGCTTGGAAGCGGACAGTGCGTCCTTGGAAGAAGAGCTGATCAATCTTTCTTCTTCGCGTGATGCGGTCCTGAGGCAGATCGAGAGCATCCGCAGGTCAAGAGAAGAAGTTAATACCGGACTTGAGGAGCTCGAAATATCAAAAAGCCAGAAAGCGAAAATTTTAGAAGAAGCAAAAGAAAAGGTGCATGCCTATGAGCTTCAGAACGCCGAGACCCGTTTTGAAATGGACAGGATCAAGGAGCGCATCTTTAACGCATATCAGGTGGATTTTGCCTTGCAGGAATCCTTGGAAGCTACCAGAGCTGAGTTTGAGCGACAGTTCGGCGCGGATACGCAATTGGATCTGGAAGAAAGCAAAACCAATATCCAGGCCTTAAAGGAAAAATTGAACCGCATGGGGCCGGTAAATCTTGTCGCGATCCAAGAATATGATGAAATGAAAGAACGGTATGATTTCCTGGTCAAGCAACAGCAAGATCTGAACCAAGCCAAAGATGACCTGCATAAAGCGATACTGAAGATCAATCGCACGACGAAAGAAATGTTCGTCGAAACGTTCGTGAATATCCAAAAATATTTTTCCGAATATTACAAACTTTTATTCGGCGGCGGCTCCGCGGAGTTGATCTTGCTGGATGAGGAAGATGTCCTTGAAAGCGGTATTGAGATCGTGGCGCGTCCGCCCGGAAAAAAACTTCAGAACATCACACTATTGTCCGGAGGCGAAAAGGCATTGACGGCGGTGGCGCTTTTATTCTCACTTTTTAAAGTGAAGCCCAGCCCGTTCTGCGTCCTCGATGAGATAGACGCGCCGCTTGATGAATCCAATGTTGATCGTTTTTGTGCGGTGTTAAAAGATTTTATTACCGGCTCGCAGTTCATTGTGATCACACACAACAAACGCACGATGAACCTTGCCGATTCGATGTATGGTATTACGATGGCTGAGACAGGTGTCAGTAAAGTGGTTTCGGTAAAGTTCTCTGAAAAAGCCGCGTTGAACGGTACCGCCAAAGCAAAAAGGGAAGTGCTGGTTTAAGAAAGCGGCTTGGTATAACCCCTTACCTGATTTTTTCCTGAACGTTTAGCGTCGTACAACGCACCATCCGCGCAGAAGATCAGTTTTTCCTTGTCTTCCGCATCTTCCGGAAAGGTAGCCACACCCACAGATACAGTCACTCTTTTGGGGACAACAGACTGCCAGTTACTCGAAGTTTCCTTATCAATCATGTCGCGCAGCCGTTCGGCAAGTTTTAGGGCTTCTGCCTTGGAAGTGCCCGGAAGAACGGCAGCAAACTCTTCTCCACCGTATCGTGCCAAATAGTCAATGCGTCTCATAACGGTTTTTGCGGTTCTTGAAATAAATTCAAGCGCCTTGTCCCCGGCCTGATGCCCGAAGTTATCGTTGTACCATTTGAAATCATCCACGTCGAAGACCACGAGACTCAGACTTTTCTTGGTAGTGCGCGCATCTTTGATCGATTCCTGCAATAATTTTTGAAAATGCCCGTGATTCCAAAGTTTTGTAAGTGAATCCTGTTGAGAATTGATCATGACCTGATTGAAAGACTGCGCGTTTTCCAGCGCCAAGCCGGCATGATTGGCCAGCATGACAAGACGTCTCAAATCTCTTTCATTGATCTCGATTTTTGTTGTGATATTGTCCACAAGCAATGCGCCGATGACGTGACCCTTGCCGCGCAGTGGAACACAGGCGCAATTGGATATCCCCAGATTCCTTAAGCGCATATCGACGAGCTCGTGGCTCACGTCTTCTTTTGTCACCAGAAATGGAACGTCATAAATGATCGTTTTTGCGAGCACACCGAATTCCTTTTCAATAGGCATCTTTATTTGATGAATAATATCATTCAATTCAGCATCAATATTTTTATTTGCTTTATGGTAAACGTCGAGAAGGCCTTCCAGAGTGATCTTATTCTCCTCGATCATGCGCCAAACAACCGGTGACGCCTCAGGGTGAGTGGGACCGATACCCATTTTGCCTTCAATTTGGGTACCGGTTTCGTCGACCATGAAGAGCATGGCTCGGTTAAAACCCATTCCCTCATGGCTTGTCACGGCGCTTAAAATAAGGTAGATCACCTCATCCAAAAGCAACGTTGTACGGATCAGGTTGCCGATTTCGTAAAGCAGGAGGAGTTCTTGACGGGTTTTCTTGAGTTCTTCTTGTAATCTAACTTCTTCCATAGTAGGATATTACCACACTTTATCAGTAAAAAACAATCAGAACTGCCAATGTTTGAATAATCTTGCCCGCCATTGGGAAGGTTTAATAATAATCGTGATGAACCCTAATAAGAAGCCCGATTCTCAGTATATCCGTAATATGTTCGACCATCTAGCGGGCAGGTACGATCTTTTTAACCATTTGATCAGCATGGGGCTTGCGACATTTTGGCGCAAAGAAACCTTAAAACCGCTTAAACCGGGAATGAGAATGCTGGATCTTGGCTGCGGAACGGGTGATTTGGCGTTGGACGCGATAAAAAAGATCGGGCCAACAGGAGAAGTGATTGGTTTAGATTTCTCTGAAAGTATGCTCTCAGTGGCGGATGCCAGATATCACAAGCTCGGCCTGAATGGAAGCCATCGATTCCGTCTGGTCTTAAAAAAGGCCGAAGAGCTACCGATCGAACCAGAGCCATATGACATGGTAGTTTCAGGATTTGTGCTGAGAAATCTTTATGAAAATATCGACCCGATCCTTACAGGTGTTCATCGATCGCTAAAAAAAGGCGGTACGATCAGCTTTCTGGATCTGACCGAGCCTGAGAATTTTTTGGTGCGCTCGCTGTGGTGGTTTTACATGAATACGATCGTGGTGCTTTACGGAAAAATGCTTTTCGGGAAAGATTACCCCGCTTTTTATCTGCCTCAATCGGCTAAGCGTTTTTTGCGTGCCAAGCGCTTTTCGGAAAAATTGAAAGAAAAAGGTTTTCAGAATGTCCATGCGCGGCCGTTCATGTTCGGCATGGTCACGTTGTATCAAGCGGAGAAATGAGAGCGAATGGGTAAGAAGTCGTATAAAAATTTAAATGATTTTATCCACGCGCTGGATAATGCCGGTGAGCTGATACGGATAAAGTATGAAGTAAGCGCCGAGCTTGAGATCGCCGAGATCGCCGACCGTGTTTCAAAAATGCCTGGTGGCGGTAAAGCGCTGTTATTCGAAAAAGTCAAAGGCTCCAAAATACCGGTCCTCATCAATACGTTTGGCTCTTATAAGCGCATGGCAATGGCGATGGGTGAACAGACGGTCACCGATGCCGCCAAAAAGATCAGCGAACTTTTGGCGATCAAAGGCGTGCCGAAAGATTTCAAAGGCAAAACGCAGCTTCTCGGAAAACTTTTTGATCTTTCCAAAATTCCACCAAAATTGGTTTTACATGGCGCGTGCCAGGAAATTGTTTTAAAAGATAATTTTAAATTATCCGATATCCCGATCCTAAAATGCTGGCCGCATGACGGTGGGCGTTTTATTACGCTGCCGCTTGTTTTTACGAAAGACCCCGAAACAGGCGAAAGGAACGTCGGAGTTTACCGTATGCATGTTTATGATGATCGGTCGACCGGCATGCATTGGCAGACGCAGAAAGATGGTGCTATCCATAGCGAGAAGATGAAACGGCGCGGAAAAAAACTCGAAGTTGCCGTCGTGATCGGTGCGGATCCGGCGACGGTCTTCTCGGGGGTGGTGCCGCTGCCTTACGGGCTCGATGAATTATTTTTCAGCGGATTTTTGAGAGGCGCGCCGGTGGAGCTTGTGAAATGCAAGACGATCAACGTCGAAGTTCCTGCCGAGAGCGAGATCGTGCTTGAAGGCACTGTTGACCCGAATGATCTCAAAGAAGAAGGACCTTTCGGAGATCATACCGGCGTGTATACGCCGATCGAACTTTTTCCGGTATTCAGGATCCAATGTATCACGATGCGAAAAGATCCCGTGTATTTGACGACGATTGTAGGCAAACCCCCGATGGAGGATTATTATATGGGCAAGGCGATCGAGCAGACTTTTCTTCCAATCTTAAAAAAACAGATCCCCGAAATGCATGACATGAATTTTCCGATGGAAGGCACGTTCAACAACGCTGTGATCGTTTCGATCGATAAAAATTATCCGCATCAGGCGAAAAAAGTCGCGCATGCAATCTGGGGACTTGGACAGCTGTCTTTTACAAAGGTCGTGATCGTCGTGGACAAAAGCGTGGACGTTCATGATGTTTCGGCCGTCGCGCTTGCGGTCTTCAATAACATCGATCCGAAGCGCGATCTTTTTTTTGTGGAAGGGCCCGTCGATACGCTGAATCACGCTTCGCCGGTAAGGGATTTTGGCTCGAAGGTCGGCATCGATGCGACCGCCAAATGGAAAGAGGAGGGTTATACGCGTACCTGGCCTGAAGAGATCCAAATGGATGAAGGCATCAAGAAAAAAGTCGACGACATCTGGAAGGAGCTCGGCATTCAATAAATGGGCAATTTGAATATTTCCATAGAACAACCGGATAAAAATGTCGTGATCTTGCGTTTGAGCGGCGAATTTGAAGGTTACGCGGCGCTCGATAATAAAGAGCAGCTTTTAAAGTGTGCCTCGGAAAAAAGCGTGGGAACTTTGATGATCGATCTCGGCGGTATCGAGTACATTGATTCTGCCGCGCTAGGTATTTTGCTTGAGATGTCAAAAATTTGCGAAAAGAAAAAAGTTCAATTTGGACTTGTGAACGTTCATGATCCGGTAAAAAAAGTCATCGAGGTAACGAAGCTGGATAAAGTGCTGAAAATTTTTAAGCAGTGATCTAAAGCATGTGGAACAGATTAAAGATCTTTTTTGAGCTCATCAAATTTGAGCATACGGTTTTCGCTCTACCTTTCGCGTATATCGGGATGATCGCGGCGTATGGCGCTTGGCCGCGTTTTTCTGTCTTTTTCTGGGTCACGGCGGCGATGGCAAGCGCGCGCACGGCTGGGATGCTTTTGAACCGCATCATCGATGTCAAGATCGATGCCGAAAATCCGCGGACCAAAAATCGCGCGACCGTTTCCGGCACCTTTCCTATTTCTTCCGCGATGATGGCCGCCGGAGTTTCTCTCATCGTTTTTTTTCTGTCGGCATTCATGCTCAATCCTCTTTGCTTTAAATTGTCCGCGATCGCTCTGTTTTTTTTGACAGCTTATCATTATGTAAAACGCTTCAGCTTTCTTTGCCATTTTACTTTGGGATTGGTTCTAGGTATTGCGCCGATAGGCGGTTGGATCGCGGTCCGAGGCACTTTTTCCTGGGTGCCAGTCGTTTTGGCTGTGGCGGTGCTTTTCTGGGTCGCAGGCTTCGATATTATCTATAGTTTGCAAGACGTTGAGTTCGATAAAAGCCATAACTTGCATTCAGTTCCCGCTCAATTCGGGCAATCAATGGCTCTTAAGATATCTTCTTATTCCCATGTGATAACGGTGATTTTTTTGATACTTTTCGGTTTCGCCGGACACTTAGGGTTTGTCTATTTTATCGGCGTTGTGGTTTGCTCGATCCTGCTGAAATTGGAGCATTCTTTGTTGTCGGAAGGAGATTTGAGCCGTATCAATGTCTCGTTTTTTACGATCAATGGCTGTATCGGAGCACTTCTTTTTGTATTCACGTTTTTAGATTTATTCCGCTGAGCGCTTTCTGATATAATGAGCGCTTAAATGAAAAGGATCATTGTAGGCATTACCGGCGCCAGCGGCGCGATTTTGGGGGAACGTTTCGTCCGCTTTTTACTGAAAGACGGGCACGAAGTGCACGCGGTGGTAAGCTCAAGCGGTGCGGCGGTTTTTGAAGAAGAGTTGGGTGTCTCTCTGGGTAGATCACACCAGGACATCGCGAAGAATTTTTCGAAGCATTTTGGGAACAGCAAGCGATTATTTATCTCAGCGGCCGATGATTTTGCCGCGAAAGTATCAAGCGGTTCATCCAAGATCGATGCGATGGTGATAGTGCCTTGCAGCATGTCGACGGTCGGATCGATCGCGAATGGTGTCACGATGAATTTGATCCATCGGGCAGCAAGCGTGTCGATCAAGGAAAAGCGTTCGCTGATCCTGGTACCGAGAGAAAGTCCGCTGAGCCCGATCCATCTAAAGAATCTTTTGTATCTGTCGGAGATCGGCGTTCATATCGTGCCGGCGACGACGGCTTTTTATCATAAGCCGCGGACGGTCGAAGAGCTTGTGGATTTTACGGTCGGAAGAGTATTAGACCTTTTGAAGATAGAGCATCATTTATTCAGGCGCTGGCGCGAAAAATCAAACGCAGAATAAGCAGAGGAGAGCATGGAACTGATCAGAGAGTTTGCCGATATTTTTTCCAAAGTAAAAGCGGGCATTCGTTTAAGTGAAGAGGACGGCGTGCGCCTTATCAAGAGCAACAACATCCGCGAGCTCGGCGCGATGGCCAATTTCGTCAAAAAAAGAATGCACGGGAACAAAGCCCATTTTACTCACAGCATTAATGTGAACCATTCAAATATCTGTGTTTTATCCTGCAAATTTTGCGCGTTCGCGAGAACCAGAAAGGACAAAGATGCTTATGCGCTCAGTGTCGATGAGATCGAGCGGCGCGTGAAAGTTGCCGCAAGCCACGGCGTTTGGGAAGTGCATATCGTCGGCGGTCTCGATCCGGACCTGAAACTTTCTTATTACGAAGAAATGCTTCGCCGCATCAAAAAAAGCTGCCCCGGCGTTTTGATACAGGCATTTACGGCAGTTGAGCTTGATTTTTACGCGCGGCTTGAAAAAATTGATGTCAAAGAGGTTATTGACCGCCTGATCGCGGCCGGGCTCGGCGGAGTTCCTGGCGGCGGCGCGGAAATTTTTAGTGAAAGGGCCAGAGAGCTTATCTGCGCGCCGAAGATCAGCGCGAAACGCTGGCTTGAAGTTCATCAGTTGGTCCATCAGGCAGGCCTGCGTTCCAACGCCACGATGCTTTACGGTCATGTCGAAACGCCGGAGGAGCGCGTGGATCACATGATCCGCTTAAGAAATACTCAGGATCAGAGCGGAGGTTTTCTGGCGTTTGTGCCTTTGGCGTTCCAGCCGGACCATACCGAGTTATCTTATATCCACAGGACCGGCGGGTTGACCGATCTTCAGGTTTTGGCGACGGCCAGGCTGATGCTCGATAATTTTTCTCATATCCGTCAGCTTTGGAATTATGTGGATGAAAAACTGATCCACGTCGCGCTGGAATACGGTGTGGATGATCTCGGAGGTACCAACTTCGATGAAACGATCGCAAAAGCCGCGGGCTCGCAATCCAAAGGATTTACTTACAACGAACTTGTTAATCTGATCAAAGCCTGTTACTGCGAGCCGGTTGAAGTGAACAGCACTTATACCGATATCAATAAGGAATGCTTGGTGGCTTAATGGAAGTTCGTCAGCCGCTTCGACTAGGTTCGATAGAATTCATCAACTCATTGCCGGTGGATCTGGCTCTCTTGAACGGCAAGATCGATTCGGATTTTGAGATCATCAGCGCTGCGCCTGCAGCGCTGAACCAAAAAATTTTAGCCAAACAGCTGGACGCGAGCCCTGTCTCAGCGCTTTGGTATGCCGAACATCAGCAGGAGCTTCTTGTTTTTCCGGATCTATCGATCAGTTCGGAGAGCGGGGTACAAAGCGTGCTTCTTTTCAGCCGATTCCCGATCGAACATTTAAAAAACAAGCCGATCAGCGTTACACCACAAGGACGCACGACGCCGGCGCTTTTGGAGATCATCTGCCGGCTCAAATACGGATTTCGACCGAATTTAAAAACGCTTCCGCAAAAATCCTGTTACGAAATACCGGAACATTCAGAAGCGATGCTTTTGATCGGTGACGATGCGTTGGTGGCAAACGAAAAACTCAAAGGTTCCGGTTGCATAGTAACTGATCTGGCCGAAGAATGGAAAGAGTGGACGTTATTGCCATTCGTTTTTGCGCTGTGGGTGGTGCGCCGCGATGTTTTTACAGCACGCTCAAGCGATGTGTTTGCTCTCCATCAGGCATTGCTTCGCTCCAAGCAGTGGGGAGCGGAAAATCCCGATGAGATTTTGCGCGTAGCAAATTCGAAAACGAATTTACCAGCGGATCTTCTCAAAAAATATTTTTCATGTCTTTCTTATGGTTTTAACGGAGGATTGAAGTGCGGGCTTAAGCTTTATTATGAATACGCTGTTCGCTGCGGGATCGTTTCAGCGGTCCGTGAGATCGAAATGATCGAGAATCGGAAACCGGTCAGCGTTGCTTAATTAAGGAGGATCGATGAACGTACAGGATATTTTGGAAAAAGCGCTGCAAGGCGAAAGGGTCAGTCTCGAAGAGGGTGTGAAGCTGTATCATGAGGCGGATCTTTTTGATCTGGGTATCGTGGCCGATGAGCTGAACGTGAGAAAAAACCCCGAATCCAAAACCCGCGCGACCTTTGTCGTGGATCGGAATATCAATTACACGAATTATTGCTACACACTTTGCAAATTCTGCGCATTTTACCGCAGGCCCGGCGATACGAAGGAAGGTTATTTGAGGACCAACGAAGAAATATTCCAAAAGATCGAGGAGCTTGTCGCGCTTGGCGGCACTCAGGTGCTGATGCAGGGAGGCCACAACCCGGATCTAGGTATTGAATATTACGAATCATTGACCCGCGCTGTGAAAGGAAGATTTCCGCAGGTGCATGTCCATTCGTTTTCCGCATCGGAAGTGGTCCATATTTCCAAGATCTCCAAGATATCAATTAAGGAAGTTTTAACGCGTTTGAAAAATGCCGGATTGAATAGTTTGCCGGGCGGTGGTGCAGAAATTTTAGTTGATCGCGTTCGCGCGGAAGTGAGCCCATTAAAAACAAAAGTCGCCGAATATTTTGAAGTGCACGAGACGGCGCATAATCTCGGTCTCAAGACCACATCCACAATGGTGTATGGCTTGGGTGAGACGGTCATGGAGCGCATGATGCATTTTGACGGCTACCGGAGACTTCAAGACAAAACACATGGTTTTCGCGCGTTTATTCCATGGAGCTTTGAATCCGAATCCACAGAAATGGCGATGCCTCGCAGAACAGGAAGCGAATATCTCCGAATGATTGCCTTGTCGCGGATCATGCTTGATAATATACAGCATCTGCAGGCAGGATGGGTCACGGAAGGGCCGAAGTTGTCGCAGCTGGCGCTTCTTTACGGCGCGGATGATTTTGGCGGAATTCTCATGGAAGAAAACGTGGTCAGCGCGACCAAGAGCGCGAGCCTTTATTCGGGCGTCACCAAAGACGAGGCGATCCGTCTCATCGCCGAGACCGGAAAAATGCCCGCTCAAAGAAACACAAATTACGAGATCGTTAGAACATATTCTCTCGAAAACATTCTCGCGACTGCATAAACAGCCAACGATGGCCATTCCATTTATCGACCTTTCAGGACAATATCAAAGCATCGAAAAAGAACTTTTTTCGGCGATCAAAGGTGTGATTCATTCCAGGCATTTTGTTCTGGGAGAAAATGTCGAGAAGCTCGAAAAGAAATTCGCTGAAAAGATCGGCGCAAAGTTTGCTATAAGCCTTGCATCGGGAACGGACGCGTTGTACTTGTCGCTTTTGGCTTTGGGTATCGGCCGCGGCGACGAGGTGATCACGACACCGTTCACGTTCTTTGCCACAGCCGGCACGATCTCTCATGCGGGCGCTACACCGGTGTTTGCGGATGTTGACCCCTCTACATTCAATTTGGATCCGCAAAAGATCGAATCCAAGATCACCAAGCGGACGAAAGCCATCATGCCGGTGCATTTATACGGTTTGCCATGTGATATGAAGGCGATCATGAGCATTGCCAAACGCCATAAATTGCCCATTATTGAAGATGCGGCTCAGGCCTTCGGTGCCCAGCACAATGGCCGGATGGCGGGTTCCATCGGATCAGTCGGATGTTTTTCTTTTTATCCCACAAAGAACCTTAGCGGAGCCGGTGATGGCGGAATAGCTGTAACTTCCTCTGCTGAGATCGCGGAAAAAATAAGATTGCTCCGTAATTACGGTTCTCGAAAAAAATATCATCATGAACTTATCGGCACCAACAGCCGTCTGGATGAGATCCAAGCCGCGATCATTCTGGTGAAGCTTAAGTACATTGATCGTTGGAATGCATTGAGAAACAAACACGCCGCTTCTTATACCAAGACATTGCAGAATCTACCTTTGCAGACACCAAAGATTCCTGCGCATACGAAGCACGTTTTCCATCTTTATTCCATTGCGACTGAAAAAAGGGACGCTCTTGCGGCGCATTTGACCAAAGCCGGTATCGGTTCCGGGACGTATTATCCTTTACCGCTTCATTTGCAGCCCTGCTATAAGAATTTAGGATACAAGCTCGGCGATTTTCCTGTCAGCGAAAGATTAGCCTCCCAAGCTCTTTCGCTGCCGATGTATGCGGAGTTGTCCAGCCGTCAGGTCAACGCCGTAATTTCTTCCGTAAAAGATTTTTTCTGCAATAATCCATGATCTTTGTTTTTCTTCCTGCCTACAATGAAGAGATGGCGCTGGAAAGTCTCGTTAAAAAATTTCATGAAACGTTAAAGAACGAGCCATACCGCATTATTGTTTTAGATGACGGCAGCAGTGACGGCACAGCGGCCAAAGCGCAGGCTCTCGGCAAGTCTTTTCCGGTCGAACTTTTAAAACATGAGGTTAATCAAGGTTTGGGACAGACCATGACGGATGGGTTGTCCTATGTCGCTAAAATCTCATCCGATACAGATTTTATAGTTACAATGGATTGCGATGACACTCATGATCCTCGCTATGTTCCGGAGGCGATTGAAAAGTTGAAGAAAGGGTACGATCTTGCAATTCTGTCGCGATATCAGAAAGGCGGAGGGGAAGAGGGGCTTTCATTTGTGAGGAGCAGTTTGAGCAAGGGAGCCGCGATGTTCCTTAAATTATTTTTCCCGATCAAAGGCGTCAAAGAATACAGTTCGGGCTATCGCGTGTTCAGAGCGTCGATGATCAAGAAGGCTTTTGCGGTATTCGGAAAAGATTTTATACGGCTACCACATTTGGGTTTTGTGGTGACGCCGGAAATATTGATCAAACTGCGTATGCTGGGATGCCGCGTGGCTGAGGTGCCATTCGTACTGTCTTATGATCAAAAAATCGGTAAAAGTAAGAATAGGCCTTTAAAGACTATCGCCGGATATTTCGCGTTGGTATGGCTTTATTGGGGACGCCGACCAGCTGTTAAGGCTTAGCGCTTTTTCTAAGATTCAGCAGCGCTTTTAAAACGCTCACCACATTTTTTATTCGAAACGCCTTGCTTTTTCCCTCGGCCCTTACTCTGGTTTCAAAGCCCAGGCTCACCGGATGATAACCTCTTTTGGATAACCGCACAATGATCTCCGCCATGAACGCGTGGCCATCCGTGAGGATCTGGATCTCCTTTAAAAGTTTTACGGGGATCAACGTCGGCCCATTGTAATAACGCACATGGAGGCCGAACATGCTATTGACAAGCATCGTAAAGAGTTTGGAAATTAATTTTCGGCTCAATGAACGGGTGTCTTTTTCAATATGCGTGATTATGAAATCGGCTTTGCCGGCTGATGACAGGATCACCTGAATTAATTCAGGGCTGATCTCGTTATCGCCGTGGATCAATGTATAATGAGTCTTGGTCGCAAGTTCCAAACCCTTCCGGTAGGCGTAACCGATGCCCATGTTCTTGGGGTTATGGATCGCGCGTATCTTAGGATGTTTTTTTGCATATTCATCGATGATCGATCCGGTGCGATCCGTACTGCGGTCATCGAATACCAGTATTTCATAATCTTCCGAGATGTTGCTCAAAACTTGCAGAATGGTATCCAGCGTTGGCCCGATAACGCCTTCTTCATTGAAGGCCGGAACTGTGATTGTGAACGAGACAGGCGAAGAAATCATAGCGGCTCATACTAGCCGAAAAACATTTGTTTGTCAAAATATCGGTCAATCATATATCATCAGCTGATGAATTTCACCCGCTGCAAAACATGGTTTGTATACTTCGCCGGCGCGATTGCGATCGCAAAAGGGATCCTTTTTGGACGAGTGCTGTTGAGATTGGGCGGAGATGAAGTTCATAGCATTTATAGCGCTATGGTCTATTTGCATGATTGGGTGAGTCGCGGTTGCGTCCCTCTGTGGAATACGCTTTCCGCCTGCGGTGCTCCGTTCGGAGCAAGCTCCATCTCTCTCGGGAATATTTATTATTTGACCGCCGGACTTCTGCCTCCGAACGTCGCGTATAACGCGGTGATCTTTTTTAGTGTTTGGTTTAACGGCATACTCATGTATGAGTTTTTGTTGAAAAAGAGTCTTTCTTTGTTCGCGTCTTTTATCGGCGGGCTTGCATGGATGGCCGTTACGGCAAGCGCGATCGACTCCGGATTTTTTGGGTTGACCCTCTCGTTTCTTACGGCGGAAATTTATTCCTTAAAAAGATCGCGTTTGTCCTATGTATGTTTTGTGTTATCCCTTGCGTTTTATTCGATCAATGCGCATCCGCAGTTTTTTTTATACGGGAGTTTTTTTCTTTGGGCTTATCTCCTCTCAAAAAATTTGAAACCGGCGCAAGGTTTTCTAAAAAATGGGGTTAATTTGTTGGTACCGTTTTTGATCGCGTTGGGGCTTTCAAGCTTCCACTGGGCAAGGCTTGTGGAATGGATCCATGTTTCTAACCGCTCCTCCTGGACGGAACTGCAAGCTTTACTGCCTACGCATTATCCGCTGGTTTTTTTCCCAAGACTCTATCAACTGAGTGGCAGACCGGACCTTGATTTCATAGTGCCAAGAATATTCCAATATTTTTTCTCACATATGCCGTCTCTAAGGTCTTTGGATAGAGTTCTCGAACCTCCTTATATCGGGTTATGGCCGGTCTTGAGTATTTTTATCTGCATACGCGGATCGCAGGAAAAGAGCTTAGATCCAGCGAGATTTTTTATTTTTTCGGCATTCATCGTTATTGTTTATTTATTGATCCACCCATTTCTTTATCTGATATTGATACAGCATATTCCGGTTTGGAGCGGCATGACCAACATTGGCCGCCTGTTCGATATTTATCTGTTCTCATTGGCTGTATCGGCGGCCTACGCGGTCGATTTAGTGATGGAGCAGAGGACCGGCCTGTCTCTTTTTATTCGGCAATTGATCTTCAAAATAGGGGTCATTTTAGCCATTTTTTTTGTACTGCTCGCAGCCGTCCGCATTTTTGTCAACCGTCACGAACAATGGCTGAGCCATGAGATTGAGGCCGGCCTGCATGCTACGAAGGCGCCGACGATATTCATCGAAGACGTCGCTAGATTTCAAAAACGCCGTTCCGAGGAGTTCTTATATTTTATCCGGCAATGCATTTCGATAAAAAACCCGCGCCTCTTGATTCCGCTGGCCCTTTTCGTTGTGTTGTCGACAGTTTTGTACGCTTATTTGACGGGTAAAATATCAAGAAAGAGTTTTCAATATCTATTTGCGCTTTTTGTTGTCATCGACCTGTGTTACGGAAATACATTGCTTGAAATGGTTTCTTCTGATCCCGGAGATATAATAAAAAATTCCAGGATCGTGCAAATCCTGCATCAGGATCGCGGGATTTTTCGCGTGATGATCCTTGAGGACAAAACTAAAAGTTTCAACGATTTCTTTCTGGTGCCGCAGAGCAACATGATCTATGACATTGCGACTCCGGATGGTTATGAGCCGCTTTACATAAAACGTTATGCGGATTTTTATTGTTGGTTGACCAAACGCAGCGGTCCTTTGGGATTTGTTATGCATACAATGAATGATTATGACGAAGACCTGGCAAATTTCATCAATGTAAAATATTTTCTCACATCATCAAAAAACGATTTGCTCGAAGAACGAAACGGTTATGAAAGAATCTATGAAGACAAAACCTATCGTTTATATCGAAATAAGAAAGCGCTGCTGAGAGCCTTTCTCGTTCACAAGGCGCATTTTGAGCCTAATGAAGAAGGTGTGAAAACGTATATGAAGGTGAATAAGCAAAGCCTTGGCAGTGAAGTTGTGTTGCTCGGACTTCCAAAGGCGATGCCTCTTATTGCACTGAACAATGGCGGTCCCGAGGAGGCGCAGGTTCTGCGATACGAGCCCAATAAAATAGAGATAGAAATTGTCGCTCAAAGCTCTGCTTATTTGGTCATCAGCGACACTTTTTATCCGGGCTGGAAGGCAAAATTGGATGGTGAATCGCAGCCCATACTTTTAAGTAATTACGCTTTTCGGTCGCTGCAGATCCCGGCAGGAAAACATCATTTGACAATGAGTTACGAACCTAAGTCTTTGAAGATCGGTTGTTTGATTTCATTGGCTGCTGTTTTTGTTTTATTAATTGTCTCAAAATCTCTCACATGATATAATTTTTTGTTTCTAATAATCAGCTTTAACAATTGTTTTTATAAAGAGTTATGATAACTAGCCATTCTCAAAAGTTTTTGGATCAAGCTGCGTATATTGCGAGGTCTATTGACCATCAAGCAGTGGAACGTTTAGTCGCTGAACTTGTCAGTTTACGCAAAAGGCGGGGCCGTCTCTTTTTGCTCGGCGTGGGAGGAAGCGCGGCGAATTGCAGCCATGCTGTGAATGATTTTAGAAAACTGGCAGGGATCGAGGCTTATACGCCGGTTGACAATGTCGCAGAACTCACTGCCAGGACAAATGATGAGGGTTGGGCGACGGTTTTTGAGGAATGGCTCAAAACAAGTCAGGCCAATTCAAACGATGCTGTATTGGTTTTCTCCGTCGGCGGAGGAGATGCTCAGAAGAACATAAGCCCGAATATTGTGAGAGCCCTGGATGAAGCGAGCCGTCGCGGCATGAAAGTTTTTGGCATTGTAGGTCCCCGCGGCGGACACACCAAAGAAGTCGGGGATGTGGTGATCATGATACCCGTGACTGATGCATCGTGGATCACGCCCCATTCAGAAGCTTTTCAAGCAGTGGTGTGGCATTGCATTATATCGCATCCCGATCTCATGATGAACGCATATAAGTGGGAAAAGATCACCCAAGAGAAAAAGTGACCAAGGTTTTGGCTCGCGCTGTGTTTTTGGATCGGGATGGCGTGATCAATCGAGCGATCGTGAAGAACGGAAAACCTTATGCGCCGGTTTCATTGAAGGATTTTAAGATACTCCCAAAAGCGGCTGAGGCAGTTCGGCTGTTGCACGAAGCGGGCTTTAAGTTAATTATTGTCACCAATCAACCTGATGTTGCCACCGGTCTACAAACCGAAGAAAATGTTCGAAAGATCCACAAAAAAATTCAGCAGAAAATGCCAATTGACGCGATCAAGGTTTGTTATCACGCGGCGGATGATGGTTGTTCATGCCGCAAGCCAAGCCCCGGCATGTTATTAGAGGCAGCCAAGGAATGGTCGATCGATATGAAGAGCTCGTATATGATAGGTGACCGATGGAAGGATGTGGACGCAGGTAAAGCGGCCGGTTGCAAGACCATTTTCATACGTTATAAACGCTATACTGAAAATAGCAGTCTCCACGCAGACGCAGAGGTCGGTTCTTTGTTCGAAGCGGCGAAGTTGATTCTGAAAGGTTTTCGATGAAGATAAAGCTTTTTGCAGACGGAGCGGATCTTGAGGTCATCAAAAAAATGGCCAAAAATCCCTTAGTTCAAGGTTTTACGACCAACCCTACTTTAATGCGTAAAAGCAATGTGAGCGACTATAAAGCGTTTGCGCTTGAAATGCTAAAGATCGTTCCAGACCGCCCGATATCCTTTGAAGTGTTTTCGGATGATTTTGAAGAAATGAGGAGCCAGGCCCTTGAGATCGCTTCTTGGGGAAAAAATGTCTACGTGAAGATCCCGGTCACAAATACGAAACGCGAATTTTCGGGCTCTTTGATACGTGATCTATCCCAGCAAGGCGTTCAGATCAATGTCACCGCTTTAATGACCAATCGTCAAGTGGAAGAAGTGTTGCATGCGCTTTCCAAGAGTACCGCCAGTTGCATATCCGTATTTGCGGGAAGGATCGCTGATACCGGAAAAGATCCCGTGCCGATCATGGCGGAAGCGGTGCGGACGATGCGTTCGCATCCTAAATCTGAATTGATCTGGGCAAGTCCCAGGGAGCTGCTGAATGTATTCCAAGCCGAATCGGTGGGATGTCACATTATTACCGCTACAGCCGATATCTTTGCGAAGTGGCCGTTGGTCGGAAAGGATCTCGACCAATTTTCATTGGAGACTGTACAGATGTTTTACCAAGACGCCGCCGCAGCTAAATTTTCAATCCCAATCTCTAAAGGAAATCTAAGATCATGAGAAAAGTTTTGGTAACGGGCGGAGCAGGGTATGTGGGTTGTGTTCTGATCCCTAAGCTTTTGGGTGCCGGTTTTTCCGTGCTGGTATATGATCTAATGCTTTTTGGGTCAGAGGGCCTGCCTAAACACAAAAATCTTCAAGTCGTTAAAGGCGATCTGCAGGATACAGTGTTTTTCAGAGAAAATCTGAGAGGTGTCACCGATGTCATTCATTTGGCTTGCATCTCAAATGATCCGAGTTTTGAACTTGAGCCGGGTTTAAGCAAAGCGATCAATTACGATTGTTTTGAGCCGATGGTCCTCGCATGTAAGGAAAGCGGAGTTAAGAGATTTATTTATGCGTCCACCAGCTCTGTCTATGGTGTGAGCGAGGCACCAGAGGTCACCGAAGAGCACCCGCTTGTCCCGTTGACCGATTATAATAAATACAAAGGTTTGTGTGAGCCCATTCTTTTAAAATATCAATCGCCTGATTTTACGACGGTTATTATCCGTCCCGCGACCGTTTGTGGGTATTCGCCGCGGATGAGACTGGACCTCACGGTCAATATTTTAACGAATTTGGCTGTGAATAAAGGCGTTATCACTGTTTTTGGGGGCAGCCAGAAGCGCCCCAACATTCATGTGGATGATATTTCGGAGCTTTATGTCCAGCTTTTGGATATTCCCGTTTCAAAGATTGCCGGAGAAACATTCAATGCCGGTTATCAGAATCATACCGTGGCGGAATTGGCCCAGATCGTGAAATCCGTCGTTGAAAAAGAAATACCCGAAAAAGCGCCGATCAAGGTTGAAACAAGTCCGAGCAATGATCTGCGTTCATACCATGTTTCCTCAAAGAAGATCGCCCAAAAACTGGGATATATTCCGAAGCGTACCGTCGAAGATGCGGTTCGTGATATTTGCCGCGCGTTCAGAGAGGGGAAACTTCCCAAAAGCCTGGAAGACGATAAATATTTTAATGTCAAAACCATTAAAAAGCAGTGCCTTACGCTCAAATGAGCCGATCTAAAACGGCTGTTGTGACAGGTGCTGCCGGATTTATCGGAAGCCACATGGTCGATATTCTGTTGGCGGAGAATTATGAAGTGCGCGCACTGGATGATCTTTCAAGCGGCCGGCTGGATAATCTGAAGCATCATTCCAAGAATTCTAAATTGGTTTTTGAGAAGCTGGATATTCGTAAGCTCGAGGAAAAAAGCAGTTTATTTCAGGGCGCGAGCTTTGTTTTTCATTTCGCCGGCATCGGAGACATCGTGCCCTCTATCGATCAGCCGGTGGAATATTTATCGGTCAATATCATGGGCACGGTCAAAGCTTTAGAAGCAGCGCGTTTTGCGAAGGTAAGAAAGTTTGTTTATGCCGCATCTTCGTCCTGTTATGGTGCGACGGCGGATGTACCGACGAACGAAAAGGCAAAGATCGGTCCCGAATATCCTTACGCGCTCAGCAAGTATGTGGGCGAAGAGACCGTTTTTCATTGGAACAAAGTTTATGGTCTTCCTGTGATATCGATCAGGATCTTTAATGCTTATGGTCCGAGGTCAAGGACAACAGGGGCGTACGGAGCTGTTTTTAAAGTATTTTTGGCGCAAAAACTGGCCGGAAAACCTTATACGATCGTCGGTGATGGAACGCAAACAAGAGACTTTGTTTTTGTCACGGATGTGGCACGTGCTTTTTTAATGGCGGCTGAATCTGACAGAGCGGGTGAGGTTTATAATCTAGGAGCCGGTAAACCGCAATCGGTGAATCGATTGGTCGAGCTTTTGGGCGGCGAAAAAGTGCATATTCCCAAACGTCCCGGTGAACCTGATTGCACTTGGGCCGATATCACAAAGATACAGAAAGAGCTTAAATGGCAGCCTCAGGTTTCTTTTGAGTCGGGAGTAGCCATGATGCTGCAAAATATCGATCATTGGCGCGATGCGCCGGTTTGGGAACCTCATAGCATTGAAAAAGTGACGGAAAATTGGTTTAAAATGCTGACAAAGGAAAAATCGTGAAAAATTTAGACGCTCAAAATGATTATCGAAGGAAGATCAAGACACGCGAAGAGCTAAAGCAGATTATCGGACCGTTCCCGCGTAAAAAATCTGTGGTGATGTGCCATGGAGTCTTTGATCTGGTTCATCCGGGGCATGTGCGGCATTTGGTGTATGCCAAGAGCAAAGCAGATATTCTTGTCACCAGTCTTACCGGTGATTCCCATATTTCGAAAGCCAACTTCAGACCGTTCGTGCCGCAAGAGCTTCGCGCGATGAACTTGGCGGCTCTCGAGCCCGTTGATTATGTGATCATCGATGATAACCCGACACCTTTGGAGAACATCAAATATTTGCAGCCCAATTTTTTCGCCAAAGGTTACGAATATTTTGACGGTGGCGTGCACCCCAAAACAGCCGAAGAGATCGCTACCTTAAATAGTTATGGCGGCGAAATTATTTTCACTCCGGGTGATGTTGTTTTTTCTTCTTCTGCGTTCATTGAGCGTGCGCTCCCAAATCTTTCCGTAGAAAAACTTGAAGTTTTAATGGAATCCGAAGGGATCACATTTGATTCATTGCGGAAGGCGCTGGCTTTATTTCAGGGCATTAAAGTGCACGTTCTCGGCGATTCGATCGTGGATTCTTATACTTATTGCACGACGATATCGAGCGGTAATGCAAAAACCCCTACAATCAGCGTCAAGTATGATAGGCAGGTGGATTATGCCGGCGGTGCGGCGATCGTTTCAAAGCATCTGGCAAAAACAGGTGCTAAGGTAAAATTTACTACGGTATTGGGAAATGATGCTTTAAAAAGCTTTGTCGAAGAAGATGTCAAAAAAGCAGGCATTGAAACAGAGATCATTGCGGACAGCACTCGAGTGACTACACAAAAAAATGTTTTCATTTCGGATGGATATCGTTTGTTGAAATTCGACAAAGTGGACAATCATCCGATCTCAGCAAAGGTCATGGAGCAATTGAAATCATCGTTGTCCGCCAGCAAAGTGGATGCGTTTGTGTTCAGTGATTTTAGGCACGGGATATTCAACCACGAAACGATCCCGCATTTAACGGCGAGTCTTCCGAAAGGGCCGCTGCGTGTCGCCGATAGCCAGGTGGCCAGCCGATGGGGAAATATTCTGGAATTCCAGGAATTTGATCTGATCACTCCCAACGAACGGGAGTCGCGTTTTGCGCTGGGCGACCAGGATTCGGTCGTGAGACCGCTCGCGCTTGAGCTTTATAAACGTGCTCGATGCAAGACTTTGATCATGAAATTGGGGGCGCGCGGAATTATTGGGTATGTGAAACCGAGTTTTGACGTGCGTTCCTTTTTCACGATCGATAGCTTTGCGGACAGGGTGGTGGATGCAGTTGGCGCCGGGGATGCTTTGTTATCTTATGCCACACTGGCTTTGGCCGCAACAAAATCCCCGGTAATCGCTTCTATTTTAGGTTCAATGGCCGCCGGCGTTGCTTGTGAGCGTGAAGGCAATACTCCGATCTCATCTCAGGATCTGCTCGAAAAATTGGACTCTATCGAAAAAAGAACAAAGCTCTCATGAGAAGCGTGGTGATCGGTCTGGGGATCCAAGGCAAAAAGCGTCTTGCGATCGCCGGTAAAGAAGCAGTGGCCACCGTCGATCCAGTGGCACCGGCCAAATACCGCTCGATCGAGCAGGTTCCTTTAAATTTTTATGATGCCGCACTTGTTTGTACACCCGATTCTCCCAAGATTGAATTGATAGAATATCTGTTGACTCATGAGAAACACGTGATGGTTGAAAAGCCTTTGATGGCTGAGGATACCGAGAAACTTGAAGAACTCCGTCATTTGGTGCGGCGCTATGAGAAGGTCTGTTATACGGCCTACAATCACCGCTTCGAGCCAAATCTTGTCCGCATGAAGGAGAATTTAAAAAATTTGGGAAAAATTTATTACGCAGATTTTTTTTATGGCAACGGTACCGCGCGTGATGTGAGAAATTCAGTTTGGAGAGATCAAGGCGCCGGTGTTTTGCCGGATTTGGGGTCGCACCTCCTCGACATGGTGCTTTTTCTTTTTGGGACTATTGAAAATTCTTTTGAGATCTGGAATGCAAAAAACTTTGAAAATAAAAGCTGGGACTCTGTGGTATTCGGCACCGCTGGAACTCCTTCATTCCGCATGGAAATGACGTTGCTATCCTGGAAGAACACATTCAGGGCAGATATTGTTGGAGAAAAAGGGAGCCTGCATATGAATGGCCTGTGTAAATGGGGCCCGAGCACACTTGCGGTGCGGAAGCGCAAACTTCCCAGCGGAAAGCCGGACGAAAAGACATTCACGGAACCGATGGGCGATCCAACCTGGAAAAAAGAGTACGCCCATTTTAAAAAACTCTGCAAAAATGGCGACACAAACCTAGAGAATGATATTTGGATCAATGAAGTCATGAATCAGCTGACGGCCCAGCTGGTGAAAAACCGATGAAACCCGTGATCGGTTTTGCTGGCCTAAGTCATCTTGGGATTGTGTCAAGCGTTGCCGCAGCTTCAAAAGACTTCCGTGTCATTGCTTATGATCCAAAGAAAAGTTTGGTCGATGACTTGAAGGCGGGGCGCCTGCCTTTATTGGAGGCCGGACTTGCCGAAGCGCTGAAAAAAATTTCATCCAATATTCAATTCACTTCCGACGCTTCGGGTTTAAAAGAGTGCGGTCTTCTTTACTTTTCGATCGATATTGTCACAGATCAGGAAAACCAGAGTGACCCATCCGCATTGATGGATCTGATAAACACAACAGCTTCACATATTCGAAAGGGCTCGATAATCGTTATTTTAAGCCAAGTCGCTCCGGGATTCACGAGAACCCTCTCAAAAATGTCGAAAATTCAACATACTCAGATATTTTATCAGGTCGAGACTTTAATATTCGGTCAAGCTTGGGAGCGTGCGACGAAACCTGAAAGAATCATTGTGGGTTCGCCTGACCCTCAAAAAGAACTGCCCGAAGTATACGAAAATTTTTTAAACGCATTTAATTGCCAGATCCTTAAGATGCGCTATGAAAGCGCGGAGCTTACCAAAATATCGATAAACGTTTGCCTGAGCGCGTCTTTATCGGCAGCTAATACGCTGGCTGAAATATGCGAGGCGATCGGTGCCGACTGGTCCGAGATCGTGCCGGCGTTGCGGCTCGATAAACGTATCGGCCCCCACAGCTATCTAACGCCTGGATTGGGTATTGGCGGGGGGAATCTTGAGCGAGATCTTGTGACGGTAAAAAAAATCTCTGCGGAATACGGAACGGAAGGCGGTATTGCGGATGCATTTTTGAAAAATAGCCGTTATCGCAGGGATTGGGTGATAAGGATCCTTCATCAAAAATTATTTTCTAAAATAACAAAGCCAACTATCGCGGTCTTGGGGCTGGCTTATAAACCGGGGACAAATTCCATAAAAAATTCGCCATCGCTTGCGATGATCCAGCCGCTTGCCCATGTTTCATTCAGGGCCTACGATCCTCAAGTGATTCTTCCGCAGGGTTTTTTGTCCAATGCGCAACAGGTGAAGTCTGTGCAGGAGGCCTCAAAATCCGCGGATGCGATAGTTATCATGACGCCATGGGAAGAGTTTTCAGGGCTGAGCATGCAAGAGCTTAAAGCGCAAATGAAGGGACGCTTGATTATTGACCCGTGGGGAGTTCTCGGATCAAAGGTTATTTCAAAGGATATTTCGTATTATCGTTTAGGGGTTTCCTCTGAAGTCTTGGAAAACAAAATATGATCAAACATCTCAATTCTTCTCCAAAACAAGTGCAGCGCGTCGCGATCCTTGGCGCCTCGGGATTTGTTGCGAAAAGCCTGAACCAGTATTTACTCGAAAATAATTATCAGGGAAGATGCATTGCCATCCCATCTGCGGAAGCCGACCTAACGAAGCGGGAATCTGCCACGATCTTGAGAAAAATGATCGTGCCGACGGATACGGTTGTCATTTGTTCGGCTGTGACACCCGATAAAGGAAGGGATGTGCGCACTCAAATGCAAAATATAAAGATGGGCGAGACTTTGGCCGAGTTTTTTGAATCTTCGTTATGCGCTCACGTGATTTATATCAGCTCCGATGCGGTATATAGCGACAACGCGAACCCTGTTGAAGAGTTATCACCTTGTGATCCGTCGAGTTTTTATGGCTTAACGCATCTGGTCCGTGAAAGAATGCTGGCCGATGTTTTAAAAAGATCAAAGATCCCTTTTTTGATATTGCGCCCAGCTGCACTTTACGGCGCAGAAGATACGCACAATAGTTACGGCCCGAATCGATTTGTCCGCACGGCCATTGAACAAAAAAAGATCTCGCTTTTCGGTGGAGGCGAGGAAAAAAGGGATCATGTTTATGTGAAAGATCTCTGCCGTTTAATCTGTCAATGTGTTGAGCAAAGGAGCGAAGGAATTTTGAATGTCGCTACAGGAAAATCGATCTCATTTTACGACCTTGCTTCGCTCGTCGCCAAAGTTTTGCAAGAGCGCATTGAAATTGTCACCAGCGTTCGTCAAAATCCTGTTACACACCGGCATTTTAATATTACAGCACTGATCGAAGCTTTTCCGTTCTTTAGTTGTGCACCGTTGTCTGAAGGGATTACGCAGATGCTCGGAGCGATGGCGCAGAAAAAATGAAGCGTGTTGCAGCGGTGGTTTTGCTGAAAAAAAATGGTTCAGCCTTGTTCCAGTTGCGAGATGACAAACCGGGCCTGCCTTGCGCGGGGCAGTGGTCGCTGCCGAGTGGACGATGCGAAGACGATGAAACTTTGAGATTTTGTGCGCAGCGTGAGTTGTCCGAAGAGACCGGCTATAAATGCAAGGAGCTTCACGAGCTTTTAACGTTGACGCCCGGTTTCGACGGTTATGAAAATTATGAAATGACTGCTTTCTGGACAAGTTATGATGAAGTTCAGCCGGTAAAGTGCTTTGAAGGGCAGGAATTAAGATTTATTGAAAGGTCATCGGCGGCAAGTTATTCTATTCCGGCGTTTGTCCTGCCGGTGTGGGATATGGCGATCGATCAAATGAGACAGAGGAACAAATGAAAGTACCTTACGCAGCGCTGGGACTGCAGGCCAAAGCGGTCAAAAAAGAGCTTATGAGCGCGTTTGAGAATGTGCTTTTGAGCGGCCAATACATTTTGGGTCCTGAAGTGGCGGCTTTCGAGAAAGAGTTCGCCGATTATTGCGGCACAAAATATGCCGTCGGACTCGCCAATGGTACTTGCGCGCTGCATCTGGTGCTTTTGAGTTTGGGTATTAAAAGCGGGGATGAGGTGATCACGGCGCCGAATTCGTTCATCGCGTCGGCTTCCTCGATCGCGCTGACAGGCGCAAAAGTTGTTTTTGCGGATATCGGTGAGGATCTGAACATAGATCCCAAAAACCTGGAGACCGCGGTTACGAAACGCACGCGTGTTATCATGCCGGTGCATTTGACCGGCAGAGCAGCGCGCATGCCGGAGATCCTGAACATCGCCAAGAAAAATGATCTTTTTGTATTGGAAGACGCGGCTCAATCTGTCGGCGCTTCCTTGAATGGGAAAAAAGTCGGAAGCTTTGGAAATGCGGCTTGTTTCAGCCTGCATCCTTTAAAAAATTTGCACGCCTTCGGTGACGGCGGTGTCATGACCACCAATGACCGGATGCTTTATGAGCGCATGCTGAAGGCAAGGAATCATGGACTTAAGAATCGTGATGAATGCGAATTCTGGAGCCATAATTCCCGCCTCGATGAGATCCAAGCGGCGCTTTTGAGGGTTCAACTCCGGCGCTTGGATGCCGATACTAAGGAAAGGCGGAGACTTGCGCATCGATATAACAAATTTTTGAAACCGTTTGTGATTGTGCCCGAAGAGGCCGAAGGGGAATTTCACGTTTATCAGACCTACATGATCCAGGCTGATCGCCGCGATGAATTGAAAAAATATTTGAATGATCAAGGGGTTCAGGCGGCAATCCATTATGCGACGCCGATCCATCTCCAGCCTGCAGCAAGATCGCTGGGTTATGCGACCGATGATTTTCCCAATACCACAAAAGCGGCATCGAGGATATTGAGTTTACCGCTGTTTCCCGGCATGATGGAAGCCGAGCAGGACTATGTTATTAATTCTATAAAGGATTTTTACACAAAGAAATGATCAAGACGAAACCGATGCAGGTAAAATACTCATATCTTGATCAGCAGTTCGCGCATGTCGATGAATATTTTAAAGATCTCAGGGAGCTTGTGGCCAGCGGCGAATTCACTCTAGGGCCTTATGTCGACAAATTCGAAAAGAAATTCGCGGATTATATCAAAGTCAAGCATGTGATCAGTACCAACACGGGCACCGATGCGCTGATATTGGCGCTCAAAGCGGCCGGAGTGAAGTCCGGAGATGAGGTGATTACGGTCACGAATACTTTTGTGGCTACCGTAGGCGCGATCGTTGCTGCCGGTGCAAAACCGGTTTTTGTAGATTCGGATGATCGTTATCAGATTGATGTGAAGAAAATATCAAAAGCGATCCGGTCAAAAACCAAAGCGATCCTTCCGGTGCATTGGGCAGGATGTCCTTGTGATATTGAAGAAATAGTTGCGCTGGCGAATAAACATGGCTTGGTTGTTGTGGAAGATGCTTGTCCGTCTGTTGGCGCAAAGGTGCGTGGCAGATCGGTCGGCACATTCGGTAAGGTCAATGCCTTTAGCATGCACCCTTTAAAACCTCTAAATGTTTGGGGTGACGGAGGAATGGTCGTTACTAATGACGATAAATGCGCCGAATTTTTGAAGCTTTACCGCAATCATGGGCTCAAAGACAGGGATCATATCGAGTTTTGGGGAGTAAATAGCCGTCTTCAGCCGGTACAGGCTGTCGTGGCGACTCGATTGCTTGACGAGATCGAGGAATCTTTGGAGGCCCGCATACGCAATGCGCGACTGCTCGATGAAGGGTTGAAGGATCTATCTTCTTATATTACGGCACCCGAGCGCCTCAAAGGATATCGTGAAGTATATCAACTTTATCTTGCCAGCGCCAAGAAGCGTGATGCGCTAGTCCGGTTTTTAATCGAAAGGGGCGTAGAAGCTAAGATCCATTACCCGATCCCGTTGCATTTGCAGAAGGCAGCGAAGAATTTAGGTTATAAAAAAGGCGATTTTCCAAATGCTGAAAAACAAGCGCAGGAGATCATCACGATACCGTCGCATCAGCATGTGACGCCCGAACAAATAGGATACATTTTGGATCTGATCCATGAGTTTTATGGAAAATAGTATTCAATTAACATGGATGTTTTATGTTTATCCGTTTATGCATTTTTTTATATATGTAGCTATGCTCAGACGTTTACGCTCATTTTCTCAAGAGCGAACCATTTTTTTGTATCATGCGCTTTCCGCGCTGGCTCTGGGTCTTTTAATCTTTCTGATGATGCGTTTACCGTTCGATCAAAGATTTCGGATAGCTGTCGGCGCGCTCAGTTTTCACGGTATTTACAGTCTGTCCTTTCTGGAGTTGTGGTGGCTGTCTGATGGCGGGTATTCGCTGAGAATACTTGACCGCATCGGTCGTGCAGATGCGCAAGGTCTAATGAAGGATTCGCCTGATTTCGAACAGCTGGGAAACGCGAAGAAAAGGGATCGTTTGGAAAGTCTGGGACAGTTGGGATTGTTAACTTATCGAGATGGGAAGTATGAATTGACTTTTTTTGGACAGTGCTTCGTCAGATTTTTGTATTTAATTCAATGGCCATCTAATATATTAAAGATAGACTGAAAATGTGGCTGTCAGGTGTTTTGGTATATTTCTTGATCGCGGTAATGGCGCATGCCGTGCTTTGCAGAGCGCATGTTCCCGGTAACTCCGTGACAAAGTTTTTAGGTATCGGCATTTTGTCGGGAGTGATGCTCAGCGTTCAGGCGGTTTATTTTTATGGTTACACCGTCTGGGCTTTGTCACCGATATTTTTTTATGCGCTCATTTGTGAAGTTTATATTTTTTTATTCACGTTCGTAGGCACCAGCGTATCTTCATCACTGCTTTTTGCGCTGAGAAGACATGCTTTATCGCTGGATGAGATGGAAAAGACGCATCCGTCGCGCCAGATGGTTCGGCAGAGAGTTGAAAAGTTGGAGGAAGAAGGTTTGATAGAATCGAAGAATTCGCGGTTGACCGCTACAAATAAAGGCCGTCAGATCCTGAGGTTTTTTCATAAGGCCCAGTCTTTTTTTGGACACGATTCTGGCCTTCAAGCACCGCGCTCGTCAAAAACACGTTTGCAATCTTAGGAGAGTAAATGGAATTTAAAAATGAAGCAGAGCTGAAAAGATGGTTATATCAACGCCTCCTTTTATTGAGGAAATGCGAGGAGAAGATTGTTGCGAACTATCATTTACGCGAGATGCGTTCACCACCTCATTTGTATATGGGGCATGAGGCTGTGGCAGTCGGAGTTTGTGCCGCACTTGAGGAAAAGGACGTTGTATTCCCGTATTACCGCTCGCATGGCTGGTATTTGGCCAAGGGCGGGGATTTGAATGCGATGATCGCGGAGCTTCACGGCCGTGAAGCTGGATGCAGTAAAGGCTGGGGCGGCTCAATGCATTTGATCGATCTGAAAGCGGGTGTGATGGGCACGTCCGCGATAGTGGCAGGTACGATCTCTCACGCGGCTGGCGCGGCGCTGGCTTTCAAGGTGCAAAAGAAACCAGCTGTTTCTGTGGTCAGCTTCGGAGACGGAGCGACTGAAGAAGGCGCTTTCCACGAAACGCTCAATTTTTCCACACTTCGCAAGTTGCCTGTCATATTTGTGTGCGAAAATAATCTTTATGCGACGAACACGCATATTCGCGACCGGCAGGCGCAGACTGAAATTTATAAGCGTGCCGAAAGCTATGGATTGCCCGGTATTTGTGCGGACGGTAATGATGTGTTGAAAGTTTATTCAGAGACGATAAAAGCAGTTGAGCGTGCAAGAAAAGGCGGGGGGCCGACGCTTTTGGAATTCAGGACTTATCGATACCTTGAGCATTGTGGCATCAATGAGGATCTGGATCTTGGTTACCGTAGTGAAAGCGAGTTGAAGGAATGGCGCGCAAAAGATCCTTTGAAAAAGGCCGACAGTTTTGTTAGCGTTTCCGAAAAGGAAAAAATGATACAAGAAATAGACCGCCGCATTGAACAAGCTTTTATTTTTGCAAAAGATTCCGCATTTCCGAATACCCTATTTCCGACGGAGGTGGTCCGATGAAATTCAGAGAAGCGGTCCATCAGGCAACTTTGCAGGCGCTTGAAAAGGACCCCAAAGTATTGCTGATCGGAGTGGGTATTATCGATCCGAGAGCGGTGTGGGGAACATTGTCTGGCGCGCTTGAAAAATACGGGCCGGACCGAGTGATCGAAGGACCGCTGGCTGAAGATGCGCTGACCGGTATTTCGATCGGTGCCGCGACGATGGGTTTGAAGCCTGTGATCGTGCATCATCGGATCGATTTTGTAATGCTTACAATGAATCAGCTTATTAATCATGCTGCCAAATGGCCTGCGATGTTCGGGTTTCAGCAAAAAGTGCCGATGGTCGTACGTGCAGTCGTGGGGCGGGGTTGGGGAAATGGTCCTCAGCATACACAAAGCCATCATGCGTTATTTTCTCATGTACCGGGGATCAAAGCCGTCGTTCCATCGAATCCCAGAGACGCTAAAGGCTTGTATTTGGCGGCGATAGAGGATGGAGGGCCTGTGGTCTATATCGAACACCGTTGGTTTCATGAAGACGATGCGGAAGTGCCCTCCGAATATTACGTGACGCCGATAGGAAAAGCAGCTGTGGTTAGACAAGGCAAAGATATTACGCTGATTGCTGTGGGTCCAATGGTTGCCGAGTCTTTAAAGGCGGCTCTATCTTTGGAAAACACCGGCATATCGGCAGAGGTTATCGATGTTCGCACCGTACATCCTTTGGATATTTCGACTATTCTTCAGTCTGTAAAAAAAACGGGAAGAGTCGTAGTTTCTGACTCGGATTGGGGTCCTTGCGGGGTCGCGGGCGAGATTGTCGCTTCTGTTTCGGAAAATGCACATTCTTATTTAAAGAGCGCGCCGGCACGGATCTTTTGGCCCGATACCTGCGTACCTAGCAGTCAAGCCATTGAAGCGATGTTTTATCCGGGAGCAAAAGAAATAGAGACAGCGGCGCTTAAAGCATGCGGCCGGCAAGATGTGAAAAAAGAAAGCATACCAAGCACTGTTAAAAAATTTGAGGGCCCTTTTTAAAATTTCATGGCCTATTTGGACCTGATTCAGAAAATTCACCAAAAGACCAAGCGCGATTATCTGAAAGAGCGCGTTTTGAATTGCGACAAAGCCGCCTGCGCCAAGATCGCGAAGAAATTCGGCCGGGATTATTGGGACGGCGAAAGGAAATACGGCTACGGCGGGTATCATTATGACGGCAGATGGCGTCCGCTTGCCGAAAGATTGATTCGCCGTTATCATTTGAGACCCGGCGATCGCGTGCTGGATATCGGTTGCGGGAAAGGATATCTTCTTTATGAATTTACCCAAGTTTTACCAGGTATACAGGTTCAAGGCATTGATATTTCTCGCTATGCGCTCGATCACGCCAAGAAAGAGGTTAAACCATTCTTGCGTTTGGGCAATGCGGTTCGCTTGCCTTTTAAGAAAAACGCTTTTGATCTCGTCGTCTCGATAAATACGCTTCACAATCTTTATATCTATGATCTAAAAAATGCCGTTCGCGAAATAGAAAGAGCAGGAAAAGGAAAAGCCAAATATCTTGTCGTGGACGGATACAGGAATGAGCGCGAAAAGGTCAATCTGATGTATTGGCAGTTGACCTGCGAATGTTTTTACACGCCGAAGGAATGGGAGTGGCTTTTGAAGGAATTCGGCTACAAAGGTGATTTTGGATGCATCTATTATGAGTGAGAACCTTATTTCGATCATCGCGCCTGTTTATAATGAAGAAGACGGGATCCAGGAATTTTGGCGTCGTCTTGGCGCGGTTATCAAGCAGAACAAACTTAACGCGGAAATCATATTTGTGAACGACGGTTCAACAGACAGTTCTTTGGAAAAATTAAATGAGCTTCGCGCAAAGGATCGGTCGATCAAGATATTAGACTTCTCAAGAAACTTTGGCCATCAAATAGCGGTAAAGGCGGGTATTGATCATGCGGCCGGTGATCAGATCGTGATCATCGATTCCGACCTTCAGGATCCACCCGAAGCGATCCCGGATCTTTTGGCGAAAGCAAAAGAAGGGTACGACGTCGTTTATGCTGTCCGCACTTCACGTGACGGTGAGACGCTTTTTAAAAAAATCACAGCCTCGGTTTATTACCGTTTGATCCGCAAATTAGCCCATGTGGATATTCCGCTCGATGCCGGCGATTTTCGCTTGATCACGCGTCGCGTCGCCGACGCTGTAAAAACTATCAAAGAAAAGCATCCTTATATCCGTGGCCTGATCAGCTGGGTTGGATTCAGACAGGTAGGGATCCCGATCCATCGTGAGGCTCGTTTTGCCGGGAAGACAAAATATTCGCTGCGCAAAATGCTTCATTTGGCGTGGAACGGCATTACACATTTTTCTTTTCTTCCGCTGCAGATCTCGACATTCGTGGGATTCGCGACGTCAGTGCTTTGCATTATTTGGATCTGTATTTCGTTATACGTCAGTCTTGTCATGCGGATCACGGTTCCAGGTTGGACGTCGCTGATGGTGGCGGTTTTGTTCCTTGGCAGTGTTCAGCTGATCACGCTTGGTATTATTGGAAGTTACTTGGCAAGAAATTTTGACGAATCCCGCTCCCGCCCGCTTTATATTCTGAAGAATAAAGAAGGATTATAAATTGCAGACCTCCGAAGGTTTAAGCGATAAGGTCAAGCGCGAACAGACCTTCCATAATGAATGGGCAAAGTCCATCAACCTTGACGAATTGCTGGTTCGCGAGGCCTTCGAAGCGCCGACCGCGATAGAAAATCAATACGCATTGAAAATGCTCGGCGACCTGGAAGGTAAAAGAGTGCTGGATCTGGGCTGTGGCGCCGGAGAAACGTCCGTCTATCTTGCGCTTTGCGGGGCCGATGTTTACGCCTGCGATATTGCCGAAGAATTTTTAAAAGTCGCCGAGAAACTGGCACAAAAATATGGTGTATCGCTCCATCTTTATCAAGCCGAGGCCGGTCGCTTGCCGTTTCAAGATGATTTTTTTGACCACATTTACGGTAATGGGGTTTTACATCATGTGGAACTTTTGCCAACCGCCGCAGAGATACGGCGTGTGCTAAAAAAGGGAGGGAGAGCCGTTTTTGTGGAGCCTTTACCGTACAATCCGGTCATCAATATCTATAGGCATATGGCCAGCGGAGTGAGGACGGAAGATGAGAAGCCATTGACGTTCAAGCAGCTTAAAAGTCTCAAACCTTATTTTACGTCAATGGAACACAAAGAATTCTGGTTATTTTCTCTTTTGATCTTCTTGAATTTTTATTTTGTGCGAAGATGGAATCCTTCCAAAGTGCGTTATTGGAAAAAAGTTATTGAAGAAGGAAATGCGTACAAAAGATCATTCGGCGCTCTTCAAAAGATCGATAATTTTTTTCTTGGTTTCCTGCCTTTCTTGAGACCGCTTTGCTGGAATACGGTACTGACGTCCGTTAAGTGATTAAATTTTTTTAGCTGCGACGAGCAATGAACCGCCCGCAGGAAAACGCACGCCTTTTCGGATAAAAAATCTCTCAAAATCGAGAATTCTCTCAAGGATCTTGTTCAGCACGCCTTTTTGGTGTAATTCTGTCATGACACCGTAAGATTCATCGGGTTTTTTATAAATGAACCGTGAAAGCATCATGGCCGGCAACAGAAACGATACGAACGAGGTCATATTCAGAATTTTAAAGCCCGCCGACAGGACTTTTTGTTTTAATTCTGAAGCACCATAGCGTCGCACGTGATGTGCTCGCTCATCATATTGGCTCCATAGGAACGGATGTTGGGGCACTGTCAAAAGGATTCCACCATTATTTTTGAGCGCAGAATGCATTTGTCGGAGTATCTGCTCGTCTTCCTCCACATGCTCGATGATATCAAAGGCGCCGATAACATCGAATTCTTCGGAAAAAGGGATGCGCCGTGCATCCATTTGAAAAAGATCGGCCTGAGGCACGCGTTGCTTTGCGTACGATAGACCTTCGCTGTAGATTTCACTGCCGGAAAGCTTAAGACGCGGCATGGCATTTTGGAAACCATGCAGCACAAAGCCGGTACCGCATCCGATCTCCAGGAAATTCTTCGCTTCCGGAAAATATTTTTGGAACGCCCAGATCAGAAGGCTATTCCTTGAGCGGTGCCAGAAATTATTCGGCTCTATGGCGGCCAATTGGGAGAATAATTTAATGTCAAATGTCTCGTTTGAATGAGCCAGTTCCGGAGCAAAGACCGGGTGACCATTCGTGGATGCAGGTTTGCGTCCGCATGCGGGGCATTGCCAGTCGAGTTCATTAAAAGGATTTCCGCAGAAAACACAAAGCTTCATGATAGTGATGCCGGATCCGTGTAGCAGGTCATCATGAGGTATTTGGCGATCCCGCTGTAAGCATGGTAGGAATCTGCCTTGACTATGGTCGCATGCGGAGAAACGAGCGCCAGATAATCCTCGGCATGGCGGACATATTTGCCCTGATCAAGCTTACACAAAATATTGTTCGGCAAATGAAATCTTGAATAAACGCCGTCAAGGAACACGATTTTTTTTCTTACAAGCCTGGTAAGTTCTTTTACGCATTTTTTTGCTACGTCGTCAGGCAGGTGATGCAGCAGGCCGAACGCAACAGCCTTGTCGAAGCTTTTGGAGGGCAGGCCCGTATCGCAGGCATCTTTTTGAAAAAAACGGCGGTTGGAATTTTCACCGAATTTATGTTTTGCCCAATCAATGCGTTCTTTTTCAAGGTCCACCCCAGTGTAATTACAATGACTCAGATGGTTCACCAGATAACCGTATCCGCATCCCGCATCTAAAACGCTTTCGTTGGGTTGGGCATCCAGCGCTCGAAGGACTGGATTGATCCTGACCCCGAACAACACCATAGGACGCAATACCTGAAATATGACAGAATTTCTTGTGATCATGGCGGTCATTTTATCAAAGATGATCAAAATTAGATAGAATTTCCTAACCCCTTGTCGTATAATCCATTACAAATGAGCCTTTTGTATTATCTGAGGAAATTTTTCAATACTAATTACTTCACCCTGATCTTTATCCTTACTCTTCTGGCATTTACCTTCATAAAATATTTAAAGATCCCTAAATTACGCTCAACAAAACCTTTGTTGATCAGCGCCATTGTATTCGGGCTGCTACTCAGGGTCGCATGGCTTTTATTCAGCAGCCATACACCTCAATTTGTTTATAACCCCAAACATATGCTTGAGAATGATCTGATCAATCTTCATGCGATCGATCTGACAAAGGGCGTCTGGTTCGTGGATGAAACAGGTGCGCCTTCCGCAAGAAGACCGATCGGGTATCCGATGTTCCTGGGTTTATTGTATAAAATTTTTGGAGTGCATTTATGGATAGCAAGAGTTTCAAGTCTTGCGCTTTTTGTTGCCTGCGCGTATTTGGTTTACAAGATAGCCTCGCTTTTATTCACTGAAAGGGCGGGGATTCTATCCGCGTTTTTTTTCGCCATCTTCCCAAACTCTATTTACAGCATAGCGATGATCGCCGATGAACACTTATTTCTACCGCTCTGGTATCTGGGATTATGTCTCCTGCTATATCAGATTAATAGGCATAAATTTCGATTCGAACTTTTTTGGTATGGTCTGATTTTTGGTTATGCCACCATGACAAGGACCCACTCTATTTTTATGCCTTTTGTTGTTGCGTTCGCATATTTTTTAATGAAGAAATCATGGAAGTCTATCTTAATGGCATTTTTCGTCGTGCTGTGTGTGATGCAATTGATCAATTTGCCATGGGTGATCCGTAATTACAAGGTTTGGAAAGTGCCTGTGCTGTACACAGCAACGGGGGGATTTGTTTACCAGCACATGAACGCTTATGCTGCGCCAGAAGGCGGCGGACATATTCCGGTAGAAGGTGAACCGGGATACTCCAAAGAACTCGACGAAGCCTTAAAAGCAGGCGACGGCGCGCGAGCTCATTCGTTATCCAATCGTGAGATGACACGTTGGATCTTAACGCACCCTCGAAAATTCATTCCGTTAGGCCTTGATCGTCTCATTGTATTCATGGGCTGGAATCGGGTGGGCAACTGGCCGATATGGTATCAATTCTATGAAGGTTCTTATGATCCTAAACGCCCCATTTCTCCCAAACTGAAAGGTTTTTTTGATGAATTGTCCTTTTCTTTTTACTATTCGCTTTTATTTTCTTTTATCTTCTCCATCATTTATCTAAGTAGACGATGGAAAATGCTTTCGGATTCCTCGCGAGCAGGAATATTGACTCTCGGCGCCTGTTTTATGTTCTGGTTTTTGGAACATATGGTGATATTCCCCGACCGTAAATATCGATTTCCTCTCGAGCCGTTGATGATCATTGTTGCTTCCGCTTTTTTTGATTATTTGATCTTTGAATTCCGCTGGGAGAATTTTGTAAAAAGGAAACCTCGGAATGCCGTTTGAAATGAATTTTTCGTCAAAATATTTGGCATCTATTCTTTTTATTCTTTTTTTTGTCCAAGGTCTTTTTCTTATAAAAACTACTTCTCCGACCGCCGATGAAATATCTTTTAATATGGTCAACGGCTATACCTATCTTAAAACGCACGACTATCGGATGACTCCCGCAAATCCCGCGTTGATCCGCGAATGGATTGCGCTACCATGGTTGTTCATGGACCTTAAATTGGACCTGACGAAACGATCCTGGAAAGAAGCGGACAGCGTTCCTTTTGGAAAAGAATTTTTTTACAAAGACAACCTCTGGGCGGCTGAACGATTGCTTTTTATTTCGCGTCTCATGGTCCTTTTTTTGGGGCTGGCAATGGGCATCGCGGTTTATTTTTGGGCAAAAGAGCTTTACGGCAATAAAGCAGGACTTTTAGCTTTAAGCTTTTATTCGTTTTGCCCCAACATCCTGGCGCATTCGGCGCTGGCAACTACGGATATTGGTGTATCGCTTTTTTGTACTCTTTCGGCTTATTTTTTGTGGAGATACATTGAATTTTCTAAAACAGGGGACAAGTGGAAATTTTTATGGTCATTTTCTTTTGCGTGCGCCGCAAAATTCAACGCTATTTTGTTAGGCCCTGTTTTTTTACTGATCATTGTTATAAAGAAAGGATTTATTGAATCAGCAAAATGCGCTTCTTCTTTGATCCTGTTGGCTTTTTTTGTGATCTGGGCGTCGTATGGTTTTGAATATAAAACGATCCTAGGCGGAGGAGTCCCGAGGATCGCCGAAAAACTGGTATATTTGTCCGACATCTCACATTATTTATTTCCGCGGAACGAGACTTTAAGGATCGGTTTCGAAAAATTCATCGAACGCACTCCGATACCTATTCCTTCTTATATTTTGGGTATGGCCGGCATTGTTCGGGGCCACCAAGCTCCGTATATGCATTATGCGTTCGGCCAGTGGACGACGGATGTTCAATGGTACTATTACTTGTTTTGTTTTGCTGTAAAAATGACGTTGCCGGCGCTTATTTTATTATTATGCCGTGCCGTATTTTATAAAAAATGCAATTCTGTCTCGTCGAATGAGAACTGGGTGATACTTTTTTCGGTGGTTGCGGTGTTTGCGGCGACGCTGAAGGACACTACTGCCGTAGGCATCCGCTATCTGTTGCCCGTCATCCCGATGCTTTTTGTTTGGCTTTCAGGCATAGCGAGATGGTCAGCGAGTTCAAAAGTCATCAGAAAATTTACGGCGATCATGGTAGCCGTAAACCTATTGACGGCAACCCCGTTTTTCCCGCATTACATTTCCTATTTCAATCCTTTAGTAGGCGGCCAGGGGTATCGGTATGTGCGCGGCAGTGACGTGGATTGGGGGCAGGGTTTGAAAGAGTTGGCCTCGTATCTTAAAAAAAATGGCATTCAGCAGATCGCGTTGGAATATTTTGGTTACACGGAACCGGCTTATTACGGGATTCGTTACGAGCAATTGACGCCCCAAGAGAAAATCATGCCAGCAAAGAAGGTTTATGCGATAAGCCTGTTTTATTTGGAACATGTTCAATGGTCAAAAGATATTAAACCGACGGCTATGGTGGGAGGGTCGATATTTGTATACGACCTAAGGCGATGACTAAGGAGCCCGAACTCCGCTTTGAAAGGTTGAGTATCGGGATGATTGTTGTTCTGGCGTTTCTTGTAAGGATATGCGGGATCCAATTTGGCCTTCCGGATATTTTTCATCAGGATGAACCGATCGTAGTGAACCACGCCGTTGCTTTCGCCGGCGGAGACTTTAACCCGCATTTTTTCAAGATCCCGCCGCTCTTGTCCTATCTTTTATTCATGATCTATGGCGTGATCTTTGTTTTTATGAAAATTTCGATGCATT
>CAZXLF010000009.1:45863-79838 GCA_964642015.1 uncultured Planctomycetia bacterium | reverse complement strand
CGTCGCACACTAGTAATATAGGTTTTTTATTCGAAACGGTCATGTGGGCCTCCTTGTAAAAAAGTAGACAGTAGACGGTAGTTAGTAGACAGGAAAAGTATATGATTATTTTTGTGCATAGTTTGATTTCACAGATTCAATAAGTCCATGGAGCATTTTACTGATTTCTTCCGCTTGCAACCACAGTTTCGTCTTAGATTCAATAAATCCTAGGTCATGGATCAAGATCAAATAATATTTGACCTCATGAAGTGACGATTGGGCGATGTTATAGAAATGATTTTTATCAAGACTCGAGCGCCTTGAGAAGCCCTCGGCGATATTAGCAGGAATTGATACGGATGACCTTCTTATTTGAGAAGTAATTCCATAAAGCTCATCTTTAGGGAAATGGTAAGATATTTTATAAATTTCTAAGGCAAAAGAATGCGCTCTTTTCCATACCTGAAGGTCCTGAAAAGTTTTTATCTTTAAATTTTTTAGACTATCAGAGTTTTCCTGTCTACTGTCTACTGTATCCTGTCTTCTGATAGTTGAAGTGTGAATTCTCATTTTAAAGTGCTGTGGGTGTCATCACCGATAAAAGCCAGCATTCTGATTTCGATTTATTCGCGAAATGATGGGGTAGACCGGCGTTGAAATAAAGATTCTCACCGGTTTTTAAGATTTTTTGATCCTTACCGATGGCTATCTCAGCCGAACCTTTTAAAACATAAGCAAATCTTTCTGTGGACGGAGCGTATTGCTCGGTTTCCGTACGGCCTTTCGATTTGATCTTCAGAAGCACCGGCATCATCTTTTTTTGCAGGATACCGCTGGTCAAAAGTTCAGCGATCGCGCCGCTCGAATGCGAGAATGTTTCGAGTTTTTTTTGGACACTCTTGTCTTTTTGTTCGCTCAGCTTGCCCAGAACGTCCTGATAAAGGTCGGGCAGATTCAGTCCCAGCACTTCAGCGATCTTCATATGGGAATTGAGCGTGCCGGTCATGATGCCGTTCTCGATGCGGGAAAGCGTCGCCTGGTCAATGCCTGTCTTTTGGGCGACATCGACGAGTGTGAGCTTGCGCTGTTTGCGTAATATCTTGATCCTTTGTCCTAAGCCTTTCATGATGCCTCCGTAATTGATAATAGTCTATACTATATATGATAAAAAATCAAAGTTAATAAAACTTTTGCGGCACACCCCAACTCACCCTAACCCTCTCTTTATATAAAGAGAGGGGAAGATTCAAAGCGTTGTACTTTTCCCCTCTTTATTTAAAGAGGGGATAAAGGGGAGTTGAAGCCGTAAAAGGGCAAGATTCTGACACATTTATAAATCCGGTTGATTTTGTGAAAAGAACATTTATACTAGTGTGCATATGATAAAAATTTTAAAAGCCGGTTTACTTATTTTTCCTTTCCTCTTTGCTATAAATCAACCTTTAGTTCACGCCGAAGATCTTGAATGCGAGGTCATGTCTCTCGAAGGTGCGGCCTACGTGACCAACGGCCAGGCCAATCATCAGCCGCTCAGAGAAGGCGATATTTTAAAAGCCGGGGACCTTGTCGAGGTCGGCGCCAACAGCCATTTGGATGTCGGTTATGATAAAAATTGGCAGAACGTGACGCGCATCGAGGAAAATTCAAAGATCGAGATCAAATCGCTTTTTCCGACAGCGATCAAACTGGCTTCCGGCGGGATCTATGCAAAGCTTAGGGAGCTTCCGAAGGACTCCACGTTTGAAGTTGAGACGCCGACTGCGATAGCAAGCGTCCGAGGAACCGAATACAGGACCGAGCATCAGGACGCGGGAACAAAGGTTTATAATTTTTCCGATTCGAAAGTTTATGTGTTTGGTCAGGACGGCTCGGGAAAAATAAATGAAACGCCCACGATCATCAGAAATTCAGAGGTAACGCGGATCACCGACGCAGGTTCGGCGCCGACTGAACCCAAAATAATGTCGGATACCGAGCATCAAAAAGGTTTTCGTATCAGGCAGGATCTGCAGGGAAAGATACAAGATAACATCAGACGGGGCCGTTTTGCCAAAGTGCAGGATATGCGGGCCATAGAAAAGATCCATCGTGAAAGAATGACCGCCGCGCATAGCGGTCAAGGTCGTTTGGTTTCCGTGGGGTCCGGTCAGTCCCAGAACGGCCAAACGAAAGATGCGATGGACCGCGAGGACCGCATGCTTCGTGTCATGGATAACGCCGATAAAATGCGCCAGCAAGGGCCGCCGCAGTCAAGAGGTCCTGAACAGCGCGGAACGGGGATGGGTCAAGGTCCGCAAAACCAAGACGAAAACCAACGGCCGGACGCCGACTTAAAAAAAAACGACGAAAAACCCTTAGACGAAAATGGAAATGGCGACAATCCGAATCCCAAGGACGATCAACGACGGAAACCTCGTCCGGGCAATCTCCCTCTTCTTAGGCCTCCTCGATAAAGGTATCGGTGCTACACGAATTTATTTCTAAACTAAATCATCTGGACCAGCTGATCGCCTGGGCGGGATATGTTGGTGTGACCGCGATCGTTTTCAGCGAGACGGGTCTCCTGGCCGGTTTTTTTCTTCCGGGGGATTCGCTGCTTGTAACGGCGGGTCTCGTCGCTTCGCAGGGAACGCTCAACATTCTTTATCTCAACATCTTATTGGTCGCGGCGGCGATCGCAGGGGACAACACCGGATATTTTATCGGACACCACGCAGGCCCGCGGCTCTTTAAGCGCGAAGATTCCCTGTTTTTTCATAAAAAACATCTCGAACGTACGCATGAATTTTTTGAAAAACACGGCGGGAAGACGCTGATCCTTGCGCGTTTTGTGCCGATCGTGCGGACATTCGCTCCTACGGTCGCCGGCGTGGGACGGATGAAGTACAGGCGTTTTTTGGCTTACAGTATTTGCGGCGGATGCGCCTGGGTCCTCAGCATGACCTCCATCGGCTATTTTTTGGGACGCACGGTCCCGAACATCGAAAAACATCTTCACATACTTGTCGGTATTGTTATCATCATTTCGTTTTTGCCAGTTCTCATGGAATTGCATAAAGCGAAAAAGAAAAAGTAAAAAACTCCCTTGGACCTGGCATAACTCACCCTGACCCTCTCTTTGAATAAAGAGAGGGGAAGTTTCAAACTTTGGACTTTTCCCCTCTTTATTTAAAGAGGGGATTAAGGGGAGTTTAAGTCTATTGACAAACACTTTGTAATTCTTTATAAAGTAGTTAGCTATTCAAACTATTAGGGAACCTTATGTCTAACCGTTCGTTACAGGATTTTAGCCGGCAAGTCGTCGAGATCATGCCCCAAGTCTACCGCGAGTTCGCCAGGCGCGGGGACAATGAGTTGATGACCGGTAAGATCAGCTTTCCTCAGATGGTCGCTCTTCAGTGCGTTTCCCGGAGATCTTGCGCGAACATGAAGTGTATCGCCAGCAATCTTGGTATCAAGATGAGCTCGGCGTCGACGCTGATAGACCGGTTGATCCGCGAGAAAATGTTAAAGCGTCATCATGACTTGAAAGACCGCCGTATCGTATGGATCACGATGACGCCCAAGGGAGCAAGAGTCATCAACCATATCCTGAGCCAGAAACAACGCAGTACGCGCGAAATTTTTTCGGTGTTGACGGAAAAAGAGCGGGAACGATATCTCAAAATTTTGAAAAAAGTTTACATGCAGCACTTGAGAGATCCGGAATGAGAATAAAGATTAATGTTCAGAAGTCAGAAGTCAGAAGTCGGAAGTCAGAGGATAGATGCAAGAGTAAAGAAATCAGCGGCTGCAGGAGAACTGTAATTCTTTTTTCTGTCTTCTGTTTTCTGTCTTCTGTCTTTTGTTCTCAGGCTTATAGTTTTCTTTGGTTCGGAGGGTGTGAGAAGCCTAAGGCGCCGGCACAGATATCCGAACCGGCAAAGCAGGCGCCGCTGACACTCGAGGAAGCCTATCGGCTTGCTCTCGAGCAAAGCGAGGACGTCGCGATGAAGCAGCAGGAGCTCGAGCGGGCTCAGGGTCATTTATACCAAGCGCTGAACGAAGTCACGCCGGAAGTCAATTTTTTGATGACCGAACAAATACAAGATGCGCCGAAAAAAGGTTCGTCATCAGGCGGTGGGGACAGTTCAAACACCGGAAATTTGACGCGCCGCACAACACCTCAAAAAAGGTTCACGCTTCACCAACCGATCTTTTCAGGGTTCAAAGAGATCGCCGGCGTTGAGGGATCGAACGCCGAAAAAGCGCAGAAGGAATACGAAAAAAGAAGATTAGAGGATACTCTGCTGACAGATCTCGTCAGCGCTTTCTATGCGGTGGTCCAGGCGGAGAAAGATATCACGACTTTCGAAGAAACTAAAAAGACGCTCGAAGACCGTATCGGGGAATTGAAATCCAGAGTGAACGTCGGAAGATCCCGCGAGAGCGAAATTCAGACCGCTTTGTCGGATGAAAAAAAAGTGGAAGCGGACCTTGTCGTGGCGAAAAGCGATGCCGTCATTGCGCGGCAGCAGCTTGAATATTATATAGGTAGATCGATCAACGGGGATTTGGCCGATCCGGATGATTCTTTTGAAATAAAAGATCAGGATTATTATTTGGATAAAGTGGATTCGAGGCCCGATGTCAAAGCCGCGAACGAGGCTTATATTTTAGCCGAAAAAGCCGTGGTAGTCGCGCAATCCGGGCTTTTTCCGAGCGCATATCTCGATGGGGACTATTACACCCAGCGCGTCGGTATTCAGTCAGGCATTGATTGGGATGTGCTTTTGAGCGTGAATGTGCCGATTTTCAACGGCACCGAAACGATCGGCGATATCAAAGTCGCGGCGTCCGAGAGAGAAATGGCTAAATATAATTTTCTTAAAACCAAACGTTTGGCGCGGCTTGATATCAGAAATGCCTACGAGGAATACAATTCTGCGAAACTTGAAGAAGCTGCTTTGAAAGAAGCTGCGGACGCAAAAAAGAAGGATTATGACCTGCAGGAAGCGGAGTATAAACATAATCTCGTGAATAATCTGGATGTCTTGACCGCACTGAAGGACTATCAGGACCTCAGCCGTCAATTAAACGAAGCGCATTACACGACGAAGAATAAATATTGGCAGCTCAAAGTGGCGGTAGGTGAAACGATGGATAAAAAAATAAAGGAAGCGCGGTGATCGGTTAACGGTTTACGCAAACCGCTAACCGTGAACTGCACACCAATCATGTTATGACACTCTCTGATATTTCAATAAAAAATCCGGTCTTTGCGTGGATGCTGATGATCGGCATCTTTGTGTTTGGCTGGATCGGCTTTACGAATCTCGGTGTCAGTCAGCTTCCCGACGTGGATTTTCCTGTGGTCACGGTTACAATCACCTGGGAAGGCGCGGCGCCTGAGGTCATGGAAACGGATGTGACCGATATCATCGAAAGCGCTGTGATGAGTGTCGAAGGTATCAAAGAAGTGACGTCGGTCTCAAGCCAGGGTAGCGCCCAGATCACGATCGAGTTCAATCTGAACCGCAACATCGACGCCGCGCTTCAGGAAGTGCAGACTAAAATTGCGCAATCTCAGAAAAATCTTCCCGAGAATATCGATCCACCCGTGGTTACCAAGACCAATCCCGAAGATCAGCCTATTCTTTGGCTTGCATTATCCGGAGAAAGATCGTTGAAAGATCTGACGCATTATGTCAGCGAGACGCTGAAGGATCAATTTACAACAGTGGCAGGCGTCGGAGATGTCCGTCTTGGAGGATATGTGGACCCCAATTTGAGAGTATGGCTTGATTCCGCGAAACTCAAAGAAAATGAACTGACAGTGGAAGATGTGCTGGACAGTATCAATGCGCAGCATGCGGACTTGCCTGCGGGTTACATCGATACAGGCGCTAAAGAGTTGAACGTTCGTGTCTATGGCGAAGCGGCCTCGCCGGAAGAATTTCAGGGTATTATTATTCCGCAGCGCGTAAGGGGCGGACCGATCTGGAAAGCTATCCGTATCGGAGATGTGGGGACGGTGGAAGATGGTTTGGCGGATATCCGCCGCATTTCACGAAGCTGGGGGCATCTGGCGATCGGGCTTGGAATGGTCAAACAGCGCGGTACCAACGCCGTAGCGGTAGCGAATGCCGTGTTTCAAAAGGTCGTGGAGCTGAAGGACAGATTGCCTGAGAAAATGACGCTCAAACCCGTCTTTGATGCGACGCAATTCATCAAAGATTCGGTGAACGAGCTCGAACGAAATCTGATCCTGTCTGTCATCTTGACTTCTCTGGTTTGTTTCTTTTTCCTGGGTTCCTGGAGCGCGACGCTGAATGTTCTGTTGGCGATCCCGACATCAATTCTCGGCACGTTCTTTGTGATCTATTTCATGGGCTTTACGATCAACACATTCACGATGCTGGGTCTCTCTCTGGTCATTGGAATAGTCGTTGATGACGCGATCATGGTATTGGAAAATATTTCTCGTTATCAAGAGCACGGTTTAGGCCGTGTAGAGGCGGCCATTGTCGGTGCCAGAGAGATCACGTTTGCGGCTTTAGCGGCGTCGCTGGCGATCTTGGCCATTTTCTTGCCCGTCATATTCATGCAGGGTACGATAGGAAAATTCTTTTTTCAATTCGGCATTACCATTTCGGTCGCGGTGCTTTTTTCGCTTCTTGAAGCTTTGACGATCGCACCAATGCGGTGTTCCCAATTCTTGGACGTAGGCCATACGACAAAACTTGGGAAATTTGTAGACAAATTTATGGGACGACTTACCGCGAGTTATCGTTCATCACTGCTTTTTTTCTTGAACCACCGCAAAAAAGTTTTGGTGATTGCGACGCTGGCTTTCGGAGCATCCTTGGGATTGACATCGATCTTGAAAAAGGAATTTGTTCCTTCGCAAGACCAGAGCCGTTTCTTGGTGCGTTTGACGCTTCCGCTGGGAACTTCGCTGGAAAAGACAGATGATCTGTTCAAGCAGGCAGAAGCGATCTTAATGAAACATTCGGAGACCAAAGATTATTATTCGGCTGTAGGAGGTTTTACAGGAGGCCAGATCAACCAGGGGTTCATTTTTGTCACGATGAGATCGATCAACAAGAGGCCGCTGGTGCATGGGCATCATGAAACCCAGGCCGAATTCATGCAGGCGGTCCGTAAAGAATTCAGTGCGCTTCCGGGTGTGGAGCGCGCGATCATGCAGGACCTGTCACTTTCGGGTTTCAGCGCCCAGCGCGGTTTCCCGATCGAATTTACGGTTCGAGGGCCTGATTGGGAGAAGCTGGGGCAGTATGGTCAAGAGATCATGAAGCAAATGAAGAACACCGGGCTGATGACGGATATCGATACGGATTATCAATTAGGAATGCCCGAACTTCAAATTCACCCTGATCGTTTAAAGGCCGCAGAACGGGGTGTGAGCGTACTTTCTATCGCCAATACGGTCAATGCGATGGTTGGAGGCGTTCGCAATGGAAAATATACCAGCAATGGCAAACGCTATGATGTTCGCGTCCGCTTGACAGAAGCGGACCGGACAGATCCAAAAGATATTAACAACATGTGGGTCCGTAACGAACAAGGAGAGGTCGTGCCATTGTCTGAGGTGGTTTCGGCCGATGTTAAGCCGACTTTGTTTTCAATTACCAGGAAGAACCGTGAAAGAGCGATCAGTATTTACGCCAATCCGACACCCGGACATTCCCAGCAAGAGGCGTTGGATGCTGTGTTGAAGATCGGCAAAAAAGCGTTGCCGGAAGGGTATCATTTGGTTTTTTCAGGCGGCTCGCAATCTTTTAAGGAATCGAATCAGAGCATGGTCTTTGCGCTTATCCTAGGGATTTTTGTTGCTTACATGGTTTTGGCGACGCAGTTCAACAGTTTTATCCATCCTGTCACCGTTCTTTTGGCGCTGCCTTTCAGTGTGACAGGCGCTTTTCTGGCTCTTTTCGTGAGCGGTAATTCGCTCAATCTCTATAGCATGATCGGTCTTATTTTGTTGATGGGTATCGTTAAGAAAAATTCTATTCTTCTTGTGGACTTCACTAATGAACGGCGCAGACAGGGGAAACCGGTGCGTGAAGCGCTCTTGGAAGCCTGTCCGATTAGATTAAGACCGATCTTGATGACCTCTGTGGCTACGGTTGCTGCCGCGATCCCAGAAGCATTCGCGAAAGGATCGGGGTCTGAAACGATCGTTCCAATGGCCGTCACGATCGTTGGCGGTGTCACCGTTTCAACGATCTTGACGCTTTTTGTCGTGCCTTGTGCTTATGAAATGTTCTCGAGGTTTGAAAAGCAATCCTACCTAATGACTGAAAAAGAACTTAAACATTGATCAAAAAAACCTATTATTGATGACTAATGTTTTTTTGGTTGAAGTTTTCTTATTAAAATGTCATAATTACATAAGTCGCCACAATTTTTCAACATAAACTAAGGGAGATCGTTCGATGAAGAAAACTATTTCGTTCTTTGCCCTATTTTTTCTTACTATTACTTTAAGCACAGCTCATGCCGGTTGGTTTGACAAATTGACCGGAGGCACGAACGCTGAGAAACCCAAACCCGCCGCTCCTGTCGCACCTGCTCCCGTGACCCCGGTGAATAAAGCGGCGACAGTGAAAGCGCCGGTTGCGAAGAAAACACCCGAAGAGATCAAGGCGTTCAATGAGTCTATTCAAAAGGAACGCGGTCAGTTTGAAGAAAGGCTAAAGACTATGCCTGCCGGTCCTAAGGAGTCGGCTTTGAAAGATTTCAATACCAAGGTTAACAATGACCGCGCCGCGATGGAAGAATCTATAAAGACCATGTCGCTTGATCCCAAAGAGCAAGCGCAAAAGGATTTTCAGCAGAAGATCGCTGCGGAACAGAAAGATTTTGCGACGCAAATAAAGAACATGCCCCCCGGCCCTAAGGAAACTAAGCGTACGGAGTTTGAAAATAAGGTCAGGGATGATAGAAAAGCTTTGAATGACAAGCTCAAAGGCATGACCCCTGATCCGAAAGAGGCCGCACGAAAGGATTTTGAGCAAAAGGTTTTAAAAGAAGTTCAGGATTTCTATTCCAAGTAATAGGCCATAAATATACCCATAATGGCCGTCTGTTGTTTAGATCTGGAAGGTGTTCTTGTTCCAGAGATCTGGATCGAGTTTTCTAAAAAAACTAAGATCAAGGAACTTAATCTCACCACAAGGGATGTTCCGGATTACGACGTTTTAATGAAAAGGCGTCTGCGTATCCTGCGCCAGAAAAATCTCAGGCTTCGTGACATTCAAAAAGTCATTTCCGGCATGCGCCCTCTCCCGGGGGCTAGGAATTTTTTGGATGAGCTCCGATCGCGCTCCCAGGTCGTTATTTTATCGGATACCTACTATGAATTCGCCTGGCCTCTGATGGGGAAACTCGGATTTCCGACGCTTTTCTGCAACTGGCTGAAGACCGACAAAAAAGGCATGATCATGGATTATTGTCTTCGACAGAGGAATGGCAAGGAAAAGGCTGTCCGCGGCCTGAAAGCCATCGGTTTTAAGGTTCATGCCGCCGGTGATTCATACAACGACATCTCAATGCTTAAGGCCGCTGACAAAGGAGTGCTGTTTAATCCGCCGCCGAATATCGTCAAAGAATTCCCTAAATTTCAAGTGACCAAAAATTATAAAGCTCTGCTAAAAGCTCTGTCGTTTTAATGATCAAAATTCTTTCCTGGAATGTCAACGGCATCCGCGCCGTGTTAAAAAAAGGCCTGCTGGATTGGGTAAAAAAAGAATCGCCCGACATTATTTGTTTTCAGGAGACCAAAGCGCTTCCAACGCAACTTCCTCCCGAGCTCCGACACCCGGCCGATTATGAAGCGCATTGGCATTCCGCTGAACGCTTGGGTTACAGCGGTGTTTCAACATGGACCAAAACCAAACCGCTTTCGGTCAAAAAAGGTTTTGGTATAAAAAAATTCGATGAAGAAGGCCGCGTGCTTGAGACTGAATTCAAGGATTTCACGCTGCTCAATATTTATTTTCCAAACGGAAAAATGAATGAAGAACGGCTGAAATACAAAATGGATTTTTATGAAGAAGTGCTGAAGTATTTTATCAAGCTGAAAAAAAGCGGTAAAAAACTTGTGATCTGCGGAGATTATAATACCGCTCACAAACCCATAGACCTTGCACGGCCCAAAGAAAATGAAAAAGTTTCGGGTTTCTTGCCGATCGAACGCGCATGGATGGATAAATTAGTCGCCAGCGGTTTCATCGATACGTTCCGGATCTCTAACCAGGATCCCGGCCATTATACGTGGTGGGATCAGTTGTCCCGCGCCAGAGAGCGAAATGTCGGCTGGCGTATCGACTATCACTTCATTTCGGAGGGTCTTAAGCCCTTTCTTTTTGATGCGTCCATCCTTCCCGAGGTCATGGGTTCAGATCATTGTCCTGTTGGGATTTCACTGAAGTTCTAAAAAGTTAAGAATTGCTTAATTTTCGTAACACATTCTTAACGCCCCTGGAAATTCACCGTTAAAACGGAAATATACACTTTTTGGACGGTATATTTGAGTTGCCAAAGATCCAAATTATTGGTTGACTCCTTGCCTGAAGAGGAGTAATTTATCTCCTATTCTGCAACGGCAAATAATGAAAATTTTTGGACACCTCAGACAATTTTTTCACAGAAGAGACCAATCTAACGCGAACGATCAAATCAATAGGGGAGTATCATGGCTACATTACAGGAAGTCGCAAAGGTCATCGGCACTAATGGGGACAGGTCGGTGAAAGAAAGATCAAAAGATCATTATAACCTCACCAAAGTTTTTGGTTCCAATGTTTTCAACGACAGGACCATGAAAGAAAGGCTCCCCAAGGATACATATAAGGCGCTGAAAGAAACGATAGAAAGAGGTGCTCCTTTGACGCTTGAAGTTGCCAACGTCGTCGCGAATGCGATGAAGGATTGGGCGATCGAGCGCGGCGCGACACATTATACGCACTGGTTCCAGCCATTGACTGGCAAGACCGCTGAAAAGCACGATTCGTTCATTTCACCTACCGCTGATGGCGGTGTGGTTATGGAATTTTCCGGAAAACAATTGATTCAAGGTGAGCCGGATGCGTCCTCATTTCCCAGCGGCGGACTGCGTGCGACCTTTGAAGCGCGCGGATACACGGCTTGGGATTGTACATCGCCTGCATTTTTAAAAGAAGATGCAGCCGGCAATGTGACATTGACCATTCCCACGGCATTCTGTTCTTATACAGGAGAAGCGCTCGATAAAAAAACCCCGCTTCTTCGTTCGATGGAAGCGGTTTCGAAGCAGGCCATCCGTGTGTTGAGAGCTTTGGGCAACAAAACTTCCCATCGTGTAACACCGACGATGGGCCCTGAACAGGAATATTTCCTGATCGATAAAAAGTATTATGAGCAGCGCATCGATCTGATCACGGCTGGCCGTACTTTGTTCGGCGCACCTTCTCCTAAGGGGCAGGAGCTCGAAGATCAGTATTTTGGCGCTATCAAGGACAGGATCTCGGCATTCATGAAAGACTTGGACACCGAGCTCTGGAAGATGGGTGTTTCCGCCAAGACAAAGCATAATGAAGTGGCGCCCGCTCAATATGAGATGGCTCCGGTATTTTCTACGATCAACATCGCCTCCGATCACAATCAGCTGGTGATGGAAACCATGCAAAAAGTGGCTCTGCGCCATGATCTGGTATGTCTATTGCATGAAAAGCCGTTCGCCGGCGTAAACGGGTCCGGAAAACATAACAACTGGTCACTTGCTACCGATGACGGGCACAATCTTCTGGAGCCGGGCAAGACACCGCATGACAATGAGCAGTTCCTTCTTTTCTTGAGCGCTCTGCTCATCGCGGTTGACAAACATGCCGATAAGCTTCGAGCAGGCGCTGCGAACACTGGAAATGATCTGAGATTAGGAGCGAATGAAGCTCCTCCGGCGATCATCTCTATTTTTATGGGAGAGGAATTGACGGATATATTAATGGCTCTTGGAAAAGGCAAGACTGCCGCTTCGAAAGGTCAGCACTATCTCCATATCGGAGTGGATTCTTTGCCGAAGCTTCCCAAGGATAACACCGATAGAAACCGTACTTCTCCGTTTGCTTTCACCGGCAATAAGTTCGAGTTCCGTATGGTCCCGTCCTCAGCTTCTATTTCAGGCCCGAATACGGTGCTGAATACGATTGTTGCGGAAGCGTTGGATTATATCGCGACCCGCCTTGAAAAAGCCAAGAACATCAATAATGAGGCTGCTGCGATCGTGAAAGAAGCTGTTAATAAACACGGCCGCGTTATTTATAACGGCAACAACTATACCGACGAATGGGTGAAGGAGGCCAAGAAGCGAGGTCTTCCGAATATCCGTTCTACGGTTGAGGCCTTAGCGGCTATGGCAACTCCTGAAGCGGAGAAGCTCTTTGAGAAATACAAAGTTCTTTCCAAAGAGGAGCTCCATTCTCGCTATGAAGTTTACCTCGAAAAGTATGCCAAAGACATCAATATTGAGGCGCTTACTTCGATCGATATGGTCAAAAAGCAGTATATTCCGGCGGTGATCCATTATACTTCGGAATTGGCTGAGACGATCGCGAGGCTCAAATCTGTTTCCGCGCCGGTCAGCGTACAGAAAGAGCTTCTGACAAAGATCTCGGCGATCCTGGATTCCGCGAGCAATAAACTCGCCGATCTCGAAGAAACCGTTAAAAAAGCTCAAGGTACTCATGAAGCCGAGCACCGTGCGAAAGCATATCGCGACAAAGTGGTTCCGGCAATGAATGAGCTGCGCTCGGACATCGATGCGTTGGAGAGCTTTGTGCCTGCGTCTTTCTGGCCGGTTCCTTCGTATGCGGACATGCTCTTTAAACTTTAAAGAGGCGTCTAGTACTTGAACGAGAATTAGATTTAGACCCTCTGCTGTAATAGCAGAGGGTTTAAATTTAGGCAATTTCGAAAATAGTTTAATAAGCTTTTACACACAAAAATAAAAACGTTTGAAATTGCCATTGATTTTTGAAAAAAGATACGACTGTAGAGTTTATTTCTTTTTTATTTCTTTTATTTAGGTCTATGAGTTATAATTTCGTTTACTGTCTGATTTACCACTGCTGAAAAGGAATTCATGGCTTACAGGTCCCTTTATAAGAATGATTATTTGACCGACAGAGAGCGTAAGAACATCATTCTTCTGGACGTCATCCGCCGCAATGGCCCGATCGCAAAGACCGATATATCCCGTATTACCCAATTCAACATTGTGACGGTATCTAATTATGTGGAACATTATATCGATCAAAAACTTGTGGTCGAAAAGGGCCTGGATATTTCAAGCGGCGGCCGCAGACCCGAACTTGTTGAGCTGAATTCTGACTGGGGCAGTTTAATAGGCGTCGAAATAGGTCCCACCAATATTATAGCTATCATCGCCAATCTGAACCCGACCATTATTTACAAGCTTAAGATCAAGAGACCTGAAGGCCATATGGAGGTGGTTATAGCCGAAGCCGTAAAGCTTGTTAGAAAAGTCATTCAAGAATCTAAAGTGCCCTTGGACAGGATAAAGGGTATTGGGCTTGGAATTTCAGGAGTTATTGATCGCAGCGCAGGGACGATCCGCGATACGGACGCGCTCCGAGGGAAAACGGTTGGAAATTATTCCACTGCGAAGGGTATCCTTGAAAAAGAATTTCGCGTACCCGTTTCGGTAGGTAACGATGCGAGCCTGGCTGCGTTGGCAGAGAAGAAATTAAGCCTCCGTATCGATGATGAGAATATCCTTTATTTTTATTCCGATGTCGGCAGCGGCATCATTGCCAACAATGACCTTTTCTGGGGATCGAGCTGGAGCGCCGGAGAGATCCAGCTTAATCTGGATAATCTTGACGGTTTAACGCTTGAACCATGGGTTGAAAAGACAGATTTCTTTAAATCTTATGGATTGGATTTGGGTATGGTGAACGCCTATAAACAGCTGCTAAAAAAGGACGGCTCTGCCAAGGATATTGAGTCCATTGATCTGAATGCGGTGTTTGAGGCTGCTAAAAAAGGCGAAGCGAAGGCGGTCAGCGTAGTGGAAGAGGCTAGCAGCCGTTTAGGACTTAAGGTAGCATATTTGACGAACTTTTTTAACCCTGAGGTTGTAGTGCTGGGCGGTGGTATTGAACGTGGCGGAGAAATGGTATTAAACGTGGTGCGCCGCGTGGTAAAGCAGCTGGTGATGGAAGAAGCCTCGGGCGTGGTCAAAATAATACTTTCCCGTTTGGGTGAAGACGCTGTGGCTTACGGCGCTGTGTGTCTTGTCACTCAAGAACTTTTTGCGGAGGTTTGATTTTTATGCCAGCCGTCAGTAAACGCCGTCTTATCGACCAAATAGAATTAAATGATCACGAAAAGAAAAACCTCCAGATCCTTGATACGATCCGTAAAAAAGGTCCGATCGCGAGAGCTGAGATTTCGCGTCTGATCGGTTTGAATATCGTCACAGTCACCAGTTATGTTGACCAATACATCAAAAAGGACGTGATCAAAGAAGTTGGCATCGATGTTTCAAGCGGTGGTCGCAAACCTACATTAGTAGACCTGAATCCTTCGGCGATCTATCTGATCGGCGTGGGCCTTAATATCGTAGACATGATCGCCGTGCTTTGCAATCTGAAAGGCGAGATCGTTTATAGAGTGAAGAGAGAGCGCCCACTCCAGGCTGGAGAAGCGCTTGTGATGTCTATGGTTTCGCTTGTGGAGGAGTTGATCGAAAAATCCAAAGTAAATACGGGAAAAGTACACGGCATCGGCATCGGGATTCCCGGCGTGTTCAATCGTGACACGAGCTCTGTTCGTTGGCCGGTCGGATTGCTGGATGAGGATCTGTCTATTTCCGTATCGATCCACGGTATTTTTGAGGAACGCTTTGGCATACCTACGGTGGTGGATAATGATGCTAATGCCGCGGTATTTGGCGAAGAATGGTATGGCAAAGGCTTAGGCGTGCAGCATGCGATCTATCTTTATTCCGGTAGCGGTTGCGGATTTATGATAGGCGGTCAGATTTATCGGGGCGCTAACGGCTGCGCAGGAGAATGGCTCTTCGATCTGCTTCTTGAAGATCCTCAAGGCATGGTCAAAGAATCTTATAAAACGGGCAATTGGAGCCTGGATATGGGCATTGCGCGTCAGGCTCAGGAACTTCAAAAGACGAACCCAAATTCAAAAATAGCCGAGATTGCCAAAGCCGATAGCAATAAGATCACGGCGGCTACGGTCGCAAAAGCGGCAGAATTGGGTGACGTTTTGGCTCAAAAAATTTTGAAAGATGCGGGCTCGCGTTTGGGCAGAAAAGCAGCGTTTTTGGTCAATCTATTTAATCCGGAGATCCTTATTATCGGCGGCGGCATCGAGGTTGGCGGTGTTATCTTTTTGGACGCCGTCCGTGATACCATAAAACAATCTTCAGTGCCCGAAGCAACAGAAAAGTTGAGGATCATTCCATCACAACTGGGCGAGAACGGCGTCGCGCTCGGCGCGGCAGCGCTTGTCGCGCAAAATTACTTTATCAGCGTATAAACCTATGGAACAACGTGCCTGTCTTTATTGCAACACGCTTTTTACCCCAAATAAATATTCGCCGCGTCAGAAGGTCTGCTCAAATCCCGAATGCCAAAAGAGGAGACAGACCGACAGCATGAAAGATTGGCGCCAGAAAAACCCAAATTATTTTAAATATGACGAGTCCAAGGATCCGGGTTGGCTTGAGACGCAGAGAAAGCGTTCTAAAATGTGGCGTGAAAAAAATCCCGACAAAGTGCGCGCGTATCGGCAGGCTCACAGCGAAGAATACCGCAGTTATATGCGCGACTATATGCGGAAATATCGTCAGTCGAAAACCGGCGGTGAGCCGTCAGTTCAGCAGGATTCGGCATCTGTGAAACCAAAGCCGCAAGAATTTGAGGGCACACAGGCATAATATTTTTTCATTTAATTGTCGACCAATATTTTATTTTAAGTCGACGTTAGATCAATAAGAGGCTTGATGCTAGATTTAATTCTAAAGATCCGCGAAGAAGTGCTGGTTGGCAAAGCCATCTCTTATGATGATGCGATGGCGCTCACACAAATACCGGCCGTTGAAACTCCCTATTTAGCTGCCACAGCAAACGAAGTACGCGAAAAATTCGTCGGCAATGTCATCGAATCCTGCGCTCTCTCTAATATAAAAAGCGGTAACTGCAGCGAAGACTGCAAATTCTGCGCGCAATCAGGCCATTACAAAACGGACAGCCCAGTTTATCCCCAGATCAGCGTCGATGAGATAGTGGCGCAAGCCAAAGATGCCGAGGTGATGGGCGCCACAGAATTTTGTATGGTTTCAAGCGGATGGGGCGCGACAAATGAAAAAGAATTTGAAACGGTCCTCGAAGCCGTAAAAAGAATCTCTTCCGAGACAAAACTTTTTGTTGATTGTTCGTTAGGTTTTTTGACCGGTGAACAAATGCAGCGTTTGAAAGAAGCCGGGCTCTACAGGAATAACCACAATCTGGAAGCTTCGCGTGATTATTTTGAAAAGATCTGTACGACACATACTTACCAGCAGCGCCTAAACCATGTGCAGATGGTCCGTCATTACGGTATCCATCCTTGTTCCGGAGGTATTTTAGGAATGGGGGAAACGCCGAAGGACAGGATCGATCTGGCGTTCGATCTGAAAAAAATAGGCGCTGATTGCGTGCCGATCAATATTTTAAACCCCAGACGCGGGACGCCGCTCGGAGATGTGGAGCCGCTGGAACCGCTTGAGATCATCAAATACATCGCGATCTATCGCCTGATCCTGCCGCACAGCACGATCAAGATCGCCGGGGGCCGCGAGGTTAATTTAAGAGACCTTCAGGCGATGGCGATGCAGGCCGGAGCTAACGGGCTCATTATTGGAAATTATCTGACGACGATGGGCCGCAATCCCGCGCAGGATATTCAGATGTTAAAAGACTTAGGTTTTGACGTTGTGTTGACGAATGCTAAAAAGCCCGAACTGGCAAGACTCTCTTCTTGAGAGTCTGAACGTATTAAAAGAAAAAAATCTCCACCGCTCGCTTGAATCCGCGGATTCCGCCACGGGTCCCCGCATTTGCATCGATCAAAAAGAGCTGCTCAATTTTTCCTCAAACAACTACCTTGGTTTAGCCAATCACGCCAAAGTCAAACAAGCTGCGGTCCGCTCAATATCGGAGTGGGGAACTGGCAGCGGCGCTTCGCGGCTTATCTCCGGCAATTTAAAAATTCACACGGATCTCGAAAATAAACTCGCTCAGTTCAAAAAAGAAGAATCCACGCTGATTTTTTCTTCGGGTTATCTTGCGAATCTCGGGGCGGTGACAGCACTTGTCGATGAAAAAGATGTGGTGCTGATAGACCGCCTGAATCACGCGAGCCTTATCGATGCGGCGAGACTTTCGAAAGGGAAACTTTGGGTTTATCCTCATAATGACGCAGGTGCTTTGGATAAATTGCTGGCGCGGGCAAAGAACTTTGGAAGAAGGCTCGTTTTGACCGACGCTTATTTCAGCATGGACGGCGATATCGCCGCGTTGGATAAATTAACAGAGGTTTGCAAACGGCGTGACGCGATGCTGATGGTCGATGAAGCCCACTCCACGGGAGTTTTTGGAAAAAATGGTTCTGGGCTTACGGAACAATTTGGTCTCTCGGGCAAGATTGATGTGGTGATGGGGAGTTTGAGCAAAGCGCTGGGAAGTGTCGGCGGGTTTATCGCCGGAAAAAAGGTTCTCAGAGAATATTTGATCAATCGTTCGAGAGAGTTTATTTACACCACGGCGCCTGCTCCGTCCGCATCTGCGGCCGCATTGGAAGCGGTCCGCTTGATCGAGACCCAGCCTTCTTTGAGAAAAAAATATTGGGAGAACATTTTTTTTATCAGAAATGGCTTGAAAGAACTTGGCTTCGATCTCATGAACTCCGAAGGGCCGATCGTTCCATTGCTTATCGGAGATACAAATAAAACTCTGAAGATGAAAAGTTTTTTAAGACAGCAGAAGATTTTTGCTCCGGCAATAAGGCCACCGACGGTTCCAAAAAATATGGATAGAGTACGTTTATCGGTCACTGCCGAACATACCAAAGATGATCTGAAATATCTTTTGGATGTTTTGAAGAAGGCGAGGCGCGAAATTCTATGAAGCCGCGGATGAAACAGCTCGAGGCGTGGGACAAAAAATATATTTGGCATCCGTTTACACAGATGAAGGAGTGGCGTGAAGGTTCCGTAACGATCATTGAAAAAGGACAGGGAAATACACTTATCGATATTCACGGCAAACGCTACATAGACGGCGTTTCGTCGCTTTGGTGCAATGTCCACGGGCACCGAGTAAAAAAAATAGATCAGGCGGTAAAAAAACAGCTTGGGAAGATCGCGCATTCGACTTTTTTAGGTTTGTCCAATGCTCCGGCAGCGGAACTTTCGAAACGTTTGATAGAAATAGCGCCAAACGGCCTCACCAAAGTATTTTATTCTGATTCCGGCTCGGCATCCGTCGAAGTAGCGCTGAAAATGGCCTATCAATATTGGCGCGCCAAAGGCGTCAAAAGTAAAACTACTTTTTTAAAGTTAAAAAATGCTTATCACGGCGACACGCTTGGCTCTGTCAGTGTCGGAGGGATCGATCTTTTTCATGAGATCTTTCACCCGTTATTATTTAAAACGCTGGGCGTAGAAGCGCCTTATTATTATCGGGATGATTTTCATGGCAGTGAAAAAGAATATGCTCGGTACTGCGCGGATAAAGTGGAAAAGATCCTGAAAAAAGACCACAAAAAAATATGCGCGTTGATCGTAGAGCCTTTGATGCAGGGCGCGGCCGGAATGCTAAAGCAGCCGAGGGGCTATCTCAATTATTTAAGAAAGCTCACAAAAAAATACAATGTCCTTTTGATCGCTGACGAGGTTGCGACCGGATTCGGAAGGACCGGAAAAATGTTCGCTTGCGAGCATGCGAATATTACACCCGACCTTCTCTGTCTAGCCAAAGGCATCACGGGCGGTTATTTGCCGCTTTCCGCCACACTCACGACGGATAAGATCTATAGCGCTTTTCTCGGCGAATACCGGGAATTTAAAGCGTTTTTTCACGGACACACTTATTCGGCCAATCCTCTGGCCTGCGCCGCGGCGCTCGCGAATCTTGAGATATTCAAAAAAGAAAAAACACTTGAGAAACTGCAGCCTAAAATAAAGATCTTAAGTGAGGAGCTTTGGAAGATAAAGCGTTTGTCTCATGTCGGTGATGTACGGCAAACAGGTTTTATGGCGGGTATCGAGCTGGTCAAAGATCAAAAAACAAAAGAACCTTATTCATTGGCGGAGAAACGCGGATTTCGCGTCTGCGCTTTGGCGCGTGAGCGCGGAGTAATGCTGCGCCCTCTAGGAAATGTAATTGTTATCATGCCGCCGTTTTCAATCAAAGAATCAGAGCTCCGTAAAATTTGTAATGTGGTGTATGAGAGTATCCAGAAAATAACGGAACAGAAAATATGAAATCAATTTTTGTTGCAGGAACAGATACGGCTGTTGGAAAAACCATGATTGCGGGAGCATTGGCGTCCGCTTTGCGTATCAAGGGACTAAAAGTTAGCGTGATGAAGCCTATTTCTTGCGGCGGCAGGGAAGACGCCGAGTTTTTAATGGCGTGCGCGGGCATCAAAGAGCCTCTTGATCTCGTTAATCCGATCTTTTTGAAAGAACCGTTATCCCCGAATGTCGCCTCAGCGCGTGAAAAAAAGAAAATAGATCTTAAAAAAATCACTCAAGCGTTCAATATTCTAAAAAAGAAATACGACTATCTCGTGATCGAGGGCTGCGGTGGGCTTTTAGTGCCGGTATCGGGCAAGTTTTTTGTCGTTGATCTCATTCCTTTAATGAAAGCCGAAGCTGTTTTAGTGTCACGTTCGGGGCTCGGAGCGATCAATCATTCGCTTTTAAGCTTAGAGGCGTTAACCTCAAGAAAGATCAAACCGATCGGCCTTATATTTAACCGTTTGAGCGGAGGAGCCTTCTCAATTCCCGAACAAACCAATCCAAAAATTGTTTCTGAGGTGGGCAAAGTCCCGTCTCTGGGTGTATTTCCTTATATGAAGACTTGCGAAACGAATTGCGCCGGAAAAGCGTTCCTGAAACATATAGATTTAGAAAAAATATTGTGTTAAATTAACCGAAATTAGACACGGTAAATTTAACGGAAATGAACAACGGAAACCCCACTCTCTTGCAAGAAACAGACTCGCTTAAGAAAACCCCGCTCTACGACCGTCATGTCGCGTTGAATGGCAAGATGGTAAACTTCGCCGGCTGGCTGATGCCGGTTTATTACTCGGGAATCATTGCAGAGCATCAGTGGACACGCAAATCCTGCAGCATCTTTGATGTCTCTCATCTGGGCGAGATCCATGTGAAAGGCCCGGGCGCTTTCCAGTTCTTACAGCATCGTTTGACCAATGATCTGAATAAATTGAAAAACGGCAAGATCCTTTATAATCTTCTCTTGAATGAGAAAGGTTTTGTGCTGGATGATCTTTTGGTTTATCAGAATGATGCCGAAGATTTTTACATTATCGTCAACGCGGCCAATATAGAACAGGACTACGAGGCGCTGGCGAAATACGCGCCTTTCTCTGTAATTTTAAAAAATCAAAGCTACGAAATGGCCTGTGTAGCTATTCAAGGTCCGGCATCAGAAGCTGTTTTGGAAAAACTTTTTGGTTTTCATTTAAAAGAGCTGGGTTATTACTCCTTTATAGAGGATAAATGGGAGGGATCGCCGGTTTGGATCTCGCGAAGCGGATATACCGGCGAGGATGGTTTCGAGATATTTTCAAACAATGCATTGATCCTTCCGATATGGGATCGATTGATCCAAAATGGTAAACAAGAGGGAATCCTTCCTGCGGGACTTGGCGCCAGAAATACGTTGAGGCTTGAAGCGGGCAACGCGCTTTATGGAAATGACATGGACGCGGGAACGACTCCGCTGGAAGCCGGTCTCGGATGGGCAGTTTCTTTTAATAAAGGGGATTTTGTGGGGCGCGAAAGCCTTTTGAAGCAGAAAGAAAACGGTATCCAAAAACGCCTCGTCGGGTTTAAAATGCTCGACAAACCGATCGCCCGCGAGCATTATCCGATCATGCAATCAGGAAAGAAGATCGGCATGGTGACCAGCGGTTCTTTCGGGCCGAGCGTCGGATGTAATATCGGATTGGGTTACGTCGAAAAATCCGCCGCTGCACCTGACACGGTGATCGAAATAGAAATTCATGGAAAATTAATTAAAGCTGAAGTGGTCAAACTGCCGTTTATAGCGTCGAAACATAAGAAAGGTTGAATATGCTTGATCTGTCAAAATTAAAATACGCCGAAACTCATGAGTGGGTAAGTCTTAACGGGAAGATCGCGACTGTCGGGATCAGCGATCATGCGCAGAAAGAAATTTCTGACGTCGTATTCGTCGAGCTTCCAAAACTTGATAAAATTGTGAAACAAAAAGAAAGCGCTATGGTGATCGAGTCGGTGAAAGCCGCTTTCGACATTTATGCGCCGATGTCCGGCAAAGTGATCAAGATCAATGATCAATTAAAAGACAAGCCTGAAGTCGTGAATAAATCTCCTTACGGAGACGGCTGGCTTTTTCAGATCGAATGTTCGGATATCAAAGAATTTGATTCGCTTTTGACCGAAACGCAGTATAACGGCGTTAAGGATCACTCCGCGCACTAAGGATCTCCATGCAATATATTTCCAATACTGAAAATGATAAAAAGGAAATGCTGAAAGCTATCGGCGTTCCTTCATTTGAAGCGCTTGTCGCAAACATTCCCCAAAAGCTGAGAAATTTTGACTTGCAAATCCCCGCCGGAATCTCGGAGATGGAGCTTGACCGCGAGCTCGACGAGATCGGCGCCGTAAATAAAAATTTTAAATATTATACTCCTTTTATCGGAGGAGGTAATTACGACCATTTTATTCCGGCTGTAGTAGACCGGTTGGCGCTTCGTGGAGAATTCATTACTTCCTATACACCATATCAAGGCGAAGCTAGTCAAGGCACCTTGCAGGGTGTTTACGAGTATCAAAGCCTTATCTGTGAGCTTACCGGCATGGATTATTCAAATGCTTCCATGTATGACGGCGCCTCGAGTTTAGCAGAAGCGGCGCTTTTGGCTTTGAGATCTTCAGGCAGGAAAAAGATATTAATTCCGTCTAACGTTCACCCTGAATATCGGGAAGTTGTGAAAACGTACCTTTCATTCGTAGACGCGCAGGTTATTGAGCTTCCTATGAAGGCCGGCGCTATCGATGAGGCTTTTTTGGCAAAATCGATAGATCAAGATGTTGCAGCGGTCATTGTCCAACAGCCCAATTTTTTTGGGATTTTAGAAAATGCGCATAAGATCGCAGAGTTGGCTCATCAGGCTGGAGCTCTTTTGATTGCGTGTGTAAATCCTGTCTCACTTGGAATTTTAGAACCGCCGGGTGAATATGGCGCGGATATTGCAGTGGGTGAGGGACAATCTCTTGGAAACGCAGTTTCTTTCGGAGGTCCGCATTTTGGATTTTTTACCGTGAAAGAAGATCTTCTGCGCAAGATCCCAGGGCGTATTGCCGGTATGACCGTAGATAAAATAGGGCGACGCGCGTTTGTGCTGACACTTCAAGCGCGCGAACAGCATATCCGCCGTGAAAAAGCTACTTCCAATATTTGTACGAATCAGGCGCTCTGCGCTTTGAAGGCCGCAATCTACATGACGCTTCTCGGCAAAAAAGGCATTAAAAAAGTGTCGCTTTTGAATATTCAGATGGCTCGCATGGTTTATGAAAGATTGTTGAAGATCAAGGGTGTATCTTCTTTTTCAAGCCAGCCCTTTTTTAACGAATTTACGCTTATCATCGAAAAAGACAGAGCAAAACTTGAAAATAGCCTGAGAAAATACAAGATCTTGGGACCTTTACCGCTTGCAGAATTTTATCCTGAGATGAAATCAGCCTATTTATTTGCGGTGACCGAGAAACGCACTACGGCCGATCTGGAAATACTGGCTAAAGCGATCGAGGAAGCATAAATGGGCAGACTCATTTTTGAAAAACATTCTTTAAATGACGCCTCTTGGCTGCCGGAGCTAAAATCTTCCGAAAAAGATATTCTAAAATCCATTCCGCAGGGCTTTATCAGAAAAAAAGAGCCTGAATTTCCGTCATTGTCAGAACTTGATATCGTGAGGCATTTCACGAATCTTTCACGCAAGAATTTTTCCATCGATACCAATTTTTATCCTTTAGGTTCATGTACGATGAAATATAATCCGAAGGCGCTTGATTCGATCGCTTCAGCCACTTCTTATTCTCAGATCCATCCGTATCAGCGCGAAGAAGACATTCAGGGTGCTTTGAAAATTTTGTATGAGATGCAGCAGTTTTTATCCACGATCACCGGTATGGATGAGTTTACGCTTCAGCCCGCTGCCGGCGCGCATGGAGAATTTTGCGGGCTTTTGATGGTCGGCGCTTATCACAAGGCAAAAAATCAGAAAAAAACAAAAGTATTGATCCCTGATTCAGCGCACGGTACGAATCCCGCTTCGGCCGCACTTTGCGGTTACGAAGTGGTGCAGGTCTTGACGAATGAAAAAGGCCATGTAGATGTGAAGGATTTAAAATCCAAACTGGACAGCTCTGTCGCGTGCCTCATGATGACGAATCCCAATACGCTGGGACTTTTTGAGGAAGATATTTTAGAAATATCCAAAAGCGTGCATGAAGCAGGAGGGCTCTTGTATTACGACGGCGCCAATATGAATGCGCTTGTCGGTATTTGTCGGCCGGGTGATATGGGTTTTGATATTGTGCATATCAATCTTCACAAAACATTTGCGGTGCCGCATGGTTCCGGCGGTCCCGGCTCCGGTCCTGTGGGCGTCAAAAAGAATTTGATCCCATTTTTACCTAGACCAAGAATATTAAAGAAGGGAGAGAGCTATCATTTTGAGAAAGATGCCCCGCAATCGATAGGCAAGCTGAGAACTTACTACGGAAATTTTGGCGCGATCATCCGCTCTTACGCTTATATCAAAGCTTTGGGTAAAGAAGGGTTGAAAGGCATTTCGGAGAACGCGATCATCAATGCCAATTACCTTAAAGCAAAATTAAAAGCGATCTACGATGTGCCGCATGACGGTTTTTGCATGCACGAGTTTGTGATGTCCGCGAGAAAACAGAAAAAAGCGGGAGTTAAAGCGCTTGATATCGCCAAGCGTTTGCTGGATTTCGGCGTTCATGCGCCGACGATCTATTTTCCTCTTATCGTGGAGGAGGCGATGATGATCGAGCCTACCGAGACCGAGTCCAAAGAGACGATGGATGAATTTGTAAAAATATTATTTGCGATCAATGAAGAGATCCGTTTAACTCCTGAAAAAGTCCTGAACGCGCCGCACACGACGCCGGTCAGCCGCATCGATGAAGTGCAGGCGGCCCGTCAGCCGAATCTGCGTTTTAGAGCTTTAAATAATAAAACAACATCCGTAAATACGGTCACTAAACAACAAATTCCGGCGATCAAATAAACGTCGCAGCTCTTCGAATTAATTTTATGAATAAATTCCGTCTCATTTTAGATCCTCCGCGATCCGCGACGCTTAACATGGGTGTCGATGAAATGCTCATGGAATCGCAGGAGTCCCATGAAAATTTTCCGACAATAAGATTTTATTCGTGGGAACAACCGGCCTATTCGATCGGTTATTTTCAGAACATAAAAGATATCAAGAAACGTTTTGATTTGGAAAGAGCGGAGATTCCCGTTGTACGCAGGATCACCGGAGGAGGACTTGTGCCCCACGGGATAGATATCACATTCTCCATAACGGCAAAAAGCGACTACCCTTTTTTTAAAGGAGAGGTCAAGGATTCATATCTTAAGGTAAATGAGGCGGTGCGCACCGGTTTACAGGCTATTTTACCCAAGATCGATTATGCCAACTGCAAAGATATTCCGCCAAAGCGGGCGGGAAGCGATCGTATTTGTTTTGAAGCGCCTTCTTGTTATGATCTTTTGCTTAACGGGAAAAAGATAACAGGTTCCAGTCAGCGAAGAAAAAATAATTCGATCCTTCATCAATCCTCTGTATTTTTAGATGTCGAAAAAAAGGAAATTACCGCCCGTATCATCAAAGGATTTAAAGAGAAATGGGAAGTGGATTTTTTCGAAGAACCCTTGTCCGACGAGGAATTGGAAACCTGCAAAAAAAAAGAAGCCGAGCGCTATAACTCAGAGGAATGGGCTTTTATTCCCGAAACATCTTGGGCAGAGCACCGCTGATTGTTTATTTTTTTGAAGAAGATTTGGAACGTTCTTTTTTTTCGTAGCAGTCGGGACAGTTGTAAAGAGGTTTGGCGAGCGCGCGATCGTAACCTTTGTCAACAACGACGCGTTTAACTTCTTTGACTTCTTTGCCGCAAGTGTCGCATTTCATGGATAAAGATTAACAAACGCGCGCATCGAAGTCAAACTTACCATGAAAACTCAGAGGATCCGGCTCTGCCGATGTCAGTTTGAATTCATTTGACATTAAAAAAGGAGAAAAGTATATTAATTGCAACGACATAAGAAAAAATCTTATGCATATTTAGGAGAATGGAATGGCCGGAACAACGCAAAATAGTGTTCAGAATGGACAGAACGGTGTGGCTTCGATTGAAAATCATTTAAGCATGGGACAGCAGCTGCTTGTTCCTAAAAAAATGTTTTTCACGAAAGGTGTTGGTTCACACAAACATGAACTGCGTTCATTTGAAATGGCTTTGCGTGATGCCGGCATTGAAAAGTGCAACATTGTGCACGTTTCAAGCATTTTCCCGCCTAAGTGCGAATTGATCTCCAAAAATGAAGGTGCCAAATATATTTATCCTGGCATGATCACCTTTGCCGTGACAGCGCGTCTTTCATCCAATGAAAACCGACGCTTGATCGCCGCATCCATCGGCTGCGCGATACCGTCTGATTCGACCACCTACGGTTATCTGAGCGAATATTATGCGTTCGGACAGACTGAAAAAGAAGCAGGCGACACCGCCGAAGATCTTGCCGCGGCGATGTTGGCGTCTACGCTAGGCATCGATATCGATGAAGATAAGAGTTGGGATGAAAAAGAAGAGATTTTCCGCATCTCGGATAAGATCGTCAAGACTACCAACGTGACCCAGTCGGCGATGGTTGAAAAGGGTTGTTACACGACCGTAGTCGCGGCGGGCGTATTCATATTTTAATTCCTCGCAGTATTTTTCAAAAAAACCTCTATGTCCTTCCATAAGTTCCAAAAAAGCGCAACTTATGATTTGTTATTTCTTTTTCTTTTTGCCGGCATTTTCTATCTTGTCAATTTGGGAAAAGGATCTCTCGCCAGTTGGGATGAGGGGATCTATGCCTCGGTAGCCAAAGAAATGTTCCATTCAGGCAGCTGGCTACGCCCTACGCTTGAAGGAAGCCCTTGGTCTGACAAACCCCCGCTTTGCATATGGGCCATGGTGATATTCTACAAACTCTTGGGTGTCAATGAGTTGTCGGTAAGACTTTTTTCGGCATTGACGGGGATCTTTGCGGTTATTGTGACTTATCTCTTGGGTTCGAAACTTTTTGATCGCTGGATTGGTTTCTTGAGCGCTTTGGTACTTTTGACTTCCAGCCACTTCATTCATTTTTCCAGATTCGGCATGATGGATGCGCCCGTCACTTTTTTTATCGCGCTCTCGCTTTATTTCTTCTGGCTAGGCCGCGAACGGAACCGTTATTTGATTTTTTCAGGCATCGCGCTGGGTTTGGGCATCATGACCAAAAGTTTCACGGCTCTTTTTACGCTGCCAATCGTATGGCTTTATTGTATTTGGGCCAAAGAAACGGATGTTTTATGGAAGTCATCCTATTGGATCGGCGTTATCTTGGCCGTTTTGATCGCGTTGCCATGGAATCTTTATGAAGCATTTATTTACCACGGTGTTTATGTACAAGATGCGGTAACCAAACATCTCTTTCTGAGAACAACCAAGCCGATCGATGGCCATAGTGGAAATCTTTATTTTTATATCCGCACAATGGTCAACAAATATCACCCATGGACGCTTGTTTCTATTTTTTCCGCGCCTGTTTTTTTATTTCAAGCGATCAGATCCCATAAAAAGAACATTGTCTTCATATCGGTTTGGATCTTTTCGATATTCATTACTATTACTTTAATGCAGACAAAACTCGACTGGTATTTGTTGCCTGTGTATCCGGCATTATCGATCACAGTAGGTTATTTTTTAGAGAAGGTCTTCAAAGAAGACCAAAAACTTTTTGTGCAGTTTGTTTTCATAATCGTGATGGTTTTACACGTGCATTATTCACATATTTTCATTCATGATTATAGCCGGGAACTCAAAGGAATAGCGCCGACAGCGGTACCGGTCATCGCGCCGGCTAAGATCGTATATTTTTACGATTTTCATGATTCTCCGGCGGGTAATTTTTATCTCGGAAAGCAGATCGCTTATTTGGATGATCCCGTATCTTTTGCCGCTCAGGCCAAAAGTGAACCCTTCTATTGCTTTGTTTTTGATAAAGATTTGAAGGCTCTCGGCAGTTATTTATCGTCCGCAGGGTTGTCTGTCAAAGCGTCTTTTAAAGAACTACGTCTTATATCCAAAAAATAGCTCAAAGAGACCCTGCGAGCCTATCCCAGCAAGTTACAACATTGACTCTTTTTTAATTGTACTTTGACAAGGGTTTGGCTTATAATTCATAGCTGAGGCTAGGGCTTGGCCATGAGAAAAAAAAACGACAAAAAATCTAAAAAAAAGACCTCCACAAAAAGTTCCCCGATCCTCAGAAAAATAGCCCAAAAATTTAAGCCAAAAATAACCCGTAAGTCTCTGGAAAAAAAGAAGGTTAAAGGATTTTTAGAGACTCCTTTTCAAAACTTTTCCCAAGAGCCGATAAATGTATCTCAAATTTCTGAAGGCTACCAATTGCCCTCCCAATATGGGGATAACAAGCTTGTGCTTTTGGTCCGAGACCCTTGGTGGTTTTATGCCTACTGGGAAACGAATGAATGGCGCGAAAAGGAAGTCTTAGATCAGATAAGAAGAGCCGGTTTGTCCGTAGCATCGAAGATGCTTAGAGTTTATGATGTCACTGATGCCGAACTTCCTGATCAGCACGCGTTTTTTGATATTGAGATCGGTTTTGCGAATAATTGGTATGTGGATGTGGGAAAGCCCGACAGAGAGTGGATCGCCGAGATTGGTTTTATGGCTCATGGCGGCCGTTTCTTTCCTTTGGTTCGCTCGAATGTCGTTCGCACGCCGCGTTTCGGCGTATCGGATGTGTTGGATGAGGAATGGCTTTTGCCCGATGAGCTTTACTGGAAGATTTTTGGCCTTTCAGGGGGCCTTGGCAAACAAAAAAGTTCGTTGGACGTCAAAGAAGTGCTGGAACGGTATTTGAGGGGATTGGGAGCATCGGAAAATTCTGCGCGCATCGCCTCACATCCTAAGAAAGCAAAGAGTGAATCGCAAAAATCTCATTCCGCCGGTAAAATCATAGAAAGATCTTAAAGCTCTTCTCATGGAAAAAGGTTATCTTTCGATCGTTCTTCACGCGCACCTGCCTTATGTCCGTCATCCTGAGCATCAGAGATTTCTAGAAGAAGAGTGGTTTTACGAAGCCATCACCGAAACTTATATTCCGCTGATCAAGGCATTTGACCGATTGGTCAAGGACGGCGTGGACTTCAGGATCACGATGTCTTTGACGCCCACGCTTCTTTCAATGATGACGGATCCGCTCCTGCAGGACCGCTATGTGAAGCATTTGGACCGCCTGATCGAACTATCCAGAAGAGAGATGGACAGGACGTCATCCGATGGCGCCTATAAGCCGCTGGCGGAAATGTACCATGGGTTGTTTGTTGAAGCTCGAGAAATCTTTTGCCACCGCTACCATAAAAATCTGGCCGGAGCTTTCAAGGAATTTCAGGATTTAGGCAAGCTCGAGATCATCACTTGCGGAGCGACGCATGGTTTCTTAACGCTGATGGAGATCCATAAGGAAGCTGTTCGTGCTCAGATCAAGGTAGCTGTTGAGACGCATCAGAGGATCTTGGGCCGCCGTCCGAGAGGTATTTGGCTTCCGGAATGCGGATTTTACCCGGGTGTGGATGAGATCCTGAAAGAGGAAGGGATCCGTTTCTTCATTGTTGACACGCACGGCATTCTTTTCGGAAGCCCTAGGCCTAAGTTCGGAGTTTTTGCCCCTGTGTATTGCCGATCAGGAGTCGCTGCTTTCGGGCGTGATATGGAATCATCAAAAAGCGTGTGGAGCGCGGAAGAAGGATACCCTGGCGATTATTGCTACAGAGAGTTTTACCGCGACATTGGTTTTGATCTGGATTACGATTATATCAAACCCTATTTGAACGGGGACGGTTCGAGAATTAATACCGGAATAAAATATTACCGGATCACCGGCACGGGAAATCACAAAGAGCCTTATTCGCCAGAATGGGCAAGACAGAAAGCGGCGGAGCATGCCGGCAATTTCATGTTCAACCGCGAAAAACAGGTGGAGTATCTTGAGAATTTAATGGGTCAAAAACCATTGATCATTTCTCCGTACGATGCTGAGCTTTTTGGCCATTGGTGGTTTGAGGGGCCGATGTGGCTTGAATATCTTTTCAGAAAGATCCATTTTGATCAGGCGACGGTGAAGACGATCACACCGGTCGAATATCTCGAAAGACATCCAAGAAATCAAGTCGTGACACCTTCGATGTCCAGCTGGGGCTACAACGGTTATGCGGAAGTTTGGCTGAACGGCGCCAATGACTGGATCTATCGCCATCTTCACAAAGCAGCGGAGCGCATGATCGCGGTCGCTAATGAATGGACGCATGCCGAAGGGATCGAAAAAAGAACATTGAATCAAATGGCCCGTGAATTGTTGCTGGCGCAGTCGAGCGACTGGGCATTTATCATGAAAACGGGGACACATACGAGTTACGCGGTGAAACGCACCAAGGACCATCTGGAGCGCTTCTCTAAACTTTGGGAGCAGCTGACCAAGAAAAATATAGACACCGGATATTTGCAGGGCATAGAATCTACCGACAACATTTTTCCGTCGATCGATTACCGAGTTTATGCGTCATGATTTTCATCGAAACGGAGGTTTTAGAATGATTAAACAGGTCATTTTTTTGGGATTGGCGACATTGTTTTTGGCGGGATGCGCCACAACTTCAAGTCAGAATTATCAGCCGGATACCGGTTCGCTGAATTCAAAGATCTCTTCTTTGCAGCAAGAGCTTTCTGAAAAAGATCTGCAGATCTCCAAGCTCCAGAGTGACCTGAATAGTCAGAAAGACGCCTTGGATCGCGCGGAAGCGGATAAACGTGATCTGCAGCAGAGACTGGATGCCGCTGAGAAAAAGACCAAGGCCGTTAAAACGGAAGAATCTGATCTTAAATAGAGCTGCGATGAACAAGACACGCACAGAAAAAGATTCGATCGGTTTGCGCGAGATCCCCGAAAATGTCTATTACGGTATTCAGACCGACCGCGCTGTGGAAAATTTTCCGATCAGCGGTTTGCGGATGCATCCTCGTTTTATCGATGCGTACGTTTACATCAAAAAAGCGGCTGCGTTGGCCAATCTGAAAGCCGGCGAATTGCCAAAAGCTTCTGCCGATGCGATTATCAAAGCCTGTGATGAAATATTGGCCGGCGGTCTGAGAGATCAATTCCCGGTCGACGTATTTCAAATGGGTGCCGGCACGGCGGTCAACATGAACGTCAACGAAGTGATCTCCAACCGTGCCAACGAACTTCTCGGCCATAAAAAAGGCGATTACAATCCGATCAATCCCAATGACCACGCGAATATGGGGCAGTCGACCAATGACACGTTCCCATCGGCGGCGAGGATCGGTTTGCGCTTGATACTCAGAGAAAATTTTTACGGGAATCTCGAGGCTCTTGAAAAAGCTTTATTTGCCAAAGGCAAAGAGTTCGATGGTGTTCTAAAGTCGGCGCGCACACATCTTCAGGATGCTGTACCTATCCGTTTGGGTCAGGAATTCACGGCTTATGGTGAAGCAATAAAAAAGTGCAGATTGTCGATCATGACAGCGGAAAGATCTTTATCAGAGCTCGGGATCGGCGGAAGCGCAGCCGGCACGGGTTTGAATACGGCGCACGGATATCGCGAAGAGATCATCAAAGAACTTTGTAAATTAACGGGCCTTGATTTTGTGCCTTCAGCTGATATGCGCGAAGCGATGCAAAGTCAAAGGCCTTTGGCGGAAGTGTCCGGAACATTGCGAAATCTCGCGCTTGAGATCACAAGAATTGTAAATGATCTTAGACTTTTGTCTTCCGGGCCGACGACCGGATTATTTGAGATCAATCTTCCCGCGATGGCGCCGGGCTCCTCGATCATGCCGGGCAAGGTGAATCCTTCGATATTGGAAATGGTGAACATGGTCGCGTTTCAGGTGATCGGTGCCGATACGGTCGTGGCGCTGGCTGTTCAGGCAGGGCAATTCGAGTTGAATGTGATGATGCCTGTAATGGTATTCAATCTGAATTTTGCCGTGACGATATTCAGCAATGCGCTTAAGGTTCTGAGAGAAAAATGCATCGAAGGCATCACTGCGAACAAAGAGCAGTGCCAGCATTACGCTGAAAGCAGTATGGGTCTCGCGACGGCACTGAACACTTCGATCGGTTACGCAAAAGCGGCGGAAATTGCCAAAGAAGCGCTATTGACTAAAAAGACGATCATTCAATTGATCCGTGAAAAAAAAATCTTGTCCGAAGCGGAAATAAAAAAGATCATGGATCCCATTAAGATGACTGAGCCTGGTATTCCAGGAAAATAATGGATCGTAGCGCCTCAAACATTACCGAAACAGCTACACCGAATGTGCGTTGGTATTTTAAACGTAAATGGGTGCTAATCCTTATCGTTGTGACGGCGCCCTTTAGTTTTGTTGTGCTCCCGCTTTTGTGGCTTAGTCCCAAATTTTCGTTAAAGATGAAAGTGGCTATTACGTTTCTCACGGTCGCCGGATGTTATCTTCTTTCGAAAGGCATGATTGTTCTCTGGAAAAATCTTGAAAGTCAAATCAAGGATCTTAAATCAGCGGGACTCATTTCTTAAAGCGGATAATAAAATGGTCTCACATGTCTAAAAAAGTTGATTTTAAAAGATGCTGATGGCACAATAAATGCTCATTTGTTTCGCAAGACGATTAACTCATTGTACTTAGGAGACTATCTTTGGTGGTCAAAGAGGCTGAAACATTTTCAAAAGGGCTGGAGGATGTCGTCGCGGCTGAAAGTTCGATCTGCCTGATCGATGGCAAAAATTCCAAGCTTTTTTACCGCGGCTACGATATTCATGCACTGGCGCAAAACTCCACGTTCGAAGAAACTGCTTATCTGCTTTTGTTCGGAAATTTACCAACCGAAAGACAGTTAATCGATTTTTCGAACAAATTAGCTGCTGAGCGCGAGCTTCCTCAGGGTCTCATTAAGTTTCTCGAGAATTTCCCCAAAACCGTAAATCCTATGGCTGCGCTGCGCACCGGCGTGTCGCTTTTGTCTTTTTTTGACCCTGAAGCCGATGATAAATCAGCCGAATCGAATGTCCGAAAGGCGATACGTCTTATCGCCAGGACTCCCGCGATCGTGGCTTATTTTGACCATATGCGCCACGGAACAAAATTTATTCCGCCGAAATCGGACATTGCCTATAACTGCGCCGCGAATTTTCTTTATATGCTGAAAGGGAAAGATGCGACGCAGATGGAGGCGCGCACTTTGGATATGTATTTTGTGTTGCTGGCCGAACACGACCTTAATGCCTCGACGTTCGCGGCCCGCACGACGTTTTCGACGCTTTCGGATATTTATTCAGCGGTCACATCCGCTGTTGGGACGCTCAAAGGCGATCTGCATGGTTCGGCTAATAGCCGCACAATGGAAAGTTTGATTGAAATAGGCAATATAGCTAATGTTGATGCATTCGTCGACAGCGCTCTCGACAATAAGAAAAAGTTGATGGGATTCGGGCACCGCGTCTACAAAGGGCCTGATCCTCGTGCCAGCGATCTTCGCGTGATGGCGAAATCCCTCGCTTCTGTTAATCCTGAGCAGGCGAAATGGTATGCCATTTCGGAAAAACTTGAACAGGCAGTTTGGACGCGTAAAAAACTGAACTGCAACGTGGATTTTTATTCCGCGTCAGTGCTGTATTCGATCGGTATTCCAGTCGATCTTTTTACAGCGATGTTCGCGATCAGCCGCATGGCGGGCTGGACTGCGCATGTGCTTGAGCAACTGGCGGATAACCGTTTGATCCGCCCGGTATCCAACTATGTGGGGTCGCCTCCCCGCAGCTATGTTTCGATCAAGGAACGCAAATAAACGGGGGCCGTTATTTTTTTAGCCCGTGGAGCGAAGCCGTCGCAGGCGAGTTCGAGCCACGGGTTTTGATTTTCAGAAAGGAGGAGGAGATGGTCGAAGAAACAAAGCATGATCTATATTTAAAACGGGTACAAGTGATCGTTGCGATCTTGGGTGGGGTAGCGGCTTTGATCTTGGGTATTTATAACGTTAAAAAGGATGTTTTTACTAAGAAAAGTGCCGAACCACCTCCTGCTCCGGTCGCTGTTCAGAGATCGGATAGCCCCATTAAATCAGCACTTGAGGATGTGGGCGCTTCGTGGATTAAGAAGCTTGGAAAGGCTTCAGATACTGCGCATAGATAGTATTGAGCGGAAGTGGCGGAATTGGCATACGCGCAGGTCTCAGAAGCCTGTGCCGCAAGGCTTGAGGGTTCGAGTCCCTCCTTCCGCACCATAACACCGATCCCATGATATGAAAAAACTCTACT
>CAZXLF010000009.1:0-45763 GCA_964642015.1 uncultured Planctomycetia bacterium | reverse complement strand
CGAGTCCCTCCTTCCGCACCATAACACCGATCCCATGATATGAAAAAACTCTACTACCCGATATCGGTCCTTGTTATTTTTTCCGCCGTGTTTTGGGTTATCCCTTCCTATCTGGCCCAATCCGAGATGCTTCAAAAAGTAGAGCTTCAGACACGTGATATTTTTTTTAAGATCCGGCATCTTTCCTCCTCACCTCCCGATGAGATACAGCAGATCCTGATTGTTTCGATCGATGAAGAATCCTGTGAAAAACTAGGCGCCAGATGGCCGTGGTCCAGAAAAATTTTCGCTCAGATGATCCAAACGTTAGATCAAGCGGGCGCGAAAGCGATCGGATTGAATGTGTCGTTCAACGGTCTTGAAGGGGACGATAATGCTTCGAGTCTTGATCTGGCGAACGCGATGCGTCAGTATGGCAATGTGGTGATTGGTGCGACGTTCGGCAGCGAGAATCGGCTTTTAAAGCCGAGTCCCTTGATCGCCGACGCGGTTTCAAGATACGGCTATCTTGAAAAGATCGTCGACCCTGATTTTTCGATTCGAAGATCCTATCTGCTTGTTCCGTATTCGATGAAACGAGTTTCGGACGATCTTTCTGTGCCGTCGGATTCCAAAGACTCTTTTGAAAGCTCTTTTCCGCTTCAGCTTTTAGCCGCGTATTCGGGCCCTTCCCGGTCGAACGACCCTCATTATGACAAAGATCTCGGACTCGTGACGGTGGGCACTCCGCATCGGGCTGTGTATGTAGAGTCTGACGGCAGCTATTCGATCAATTATTTGGCCACAGAATCGGATTTCAAGGAGATCCCTGCGTGGAAGATCATTCAAGGTAAGTTTTCCGATAATGAGGTACGCGGAAAGATTATTTTGGTCGGACAGACTTCTTCGATATTTGCGGATGTCCACCCGACGCCTCACGGCATGATGTCAGGGATCGCGATCCATGCAAATGAATTTTTGGCCGTACTTTCCAATAAACTTCTGCATTTTGTACCGGATACGCTGGCTTTTGTGATTTCGTGGCTGGCGGCAATCTGTGTTTTGGCGTTATTTCTCATCCGGCGATTTTGGCTTGGTATGCTGGCGTCAGTGATCGTGATCTTTGGGTTATTCTTGGCGGCGCAGGTCGCTTTCATGAGAGATTTTGTGACGGAGCCGTTCATATTGATGCTAGGACCCTTTTTGGCGGCGTGTACAGGCGTGATCACGAATTCGCTAAAGCTTCTTTTTGAAAATAAGGGGCTTGAAACGAAGGTGATCCATGACAAGATGACAGGCCTTTATAAATACGAATATCTGCGCGAATGCCTTGAAGAAGAATGGAAGCGTTGTCACAGATCAAAATTGCCCGTATCGATCGCGATGACGGACCTTGATCGTTTCAAGAAGATCAACGACACGCTTGGGCACGAAGTAGGGAATGAAATGATCAAGCGCGCCGGAAATGTTATCAAAGAAAGCGCCAGGCGTTATGATATTGTCTCGCGGTACGGTGGAGACGAATTTGTGATCCTTTTATGGCACACAACGCTGGAAGAGGCGAAGGCCTACCGTGAAAGATTAAGAAATCTATATCATGCGATGGCGGCGAAACTTGAACCTGCGCTTCAGGACTCTTCGATCAGTATCGGCATCGCCTCGTTCGATCCTTCCGTCAATCCGAATTACCCGCCGGACCCGCAACGGCTGATCGAGGACGCGGATAAAGACCTCTTTACCGACAAAGAAAGCCGCAGAAAAGGCCCGAGCCGCTAGTTTTTCTTATCCAGATACGGTTTCAGTTTTGACCAGGTGCCGGGATCAACCATTCCATTTGTTTCAAGCTGATTGTTTTTTTGGAAGGTTTCAACCGCTTTCTGTGTACTCATATCCGTAACGCCGTTTATCGGCCCATGATAGAGTCCTGCATTTTGGAGTGCCATCTGCGTGATTTGATTAAAAGACAAAGGCGAGCTGAGGATCGTGTTGATATCCGAAGATACGGAAGCTGGTTTTGATTCTGACGAAGGCACGACCGGTTGAATAGGTTTGGTTTCGGTTTCAGCTTTCGACAGTTTGGGTTTAAATAATATAATCGGAGGTGCTTTTTTAACAACAGGTTTTTCGGCAGGCGGTATCACTATTTGTTTCTGAATAGAAACTTGAACGGGGGCAGGTTTTTCCGCGGGAACAATCGGAGCTGATGCTGTTACGATTTGTTTTTCAACAGGAGCTTGAACAGGTTTTTCTACGGTAACTGCCGGCGTTGGCACCGTCACGATCTGTTTTTGAACGGGAGTTTGAGCGGAGATTTGAGAAGGAGCCGGTTTTTCATCGGTAACAACAGGCGCGCTCATCTGAGGAGTTTCCGTAATATTTTGCTCGGCATTTTCAGGAGCCGGCTCAGGGTTGGTCATATAATCGGGATCGGCGATCTTTCTTAGGCCCATGGTCGCGACTTCGTTATCAGGATTGATGTGAAGCGCGTTCTGGAACGCGTCCTTAGCGTGAGTGTAGTCGCCCAAAACCATATAAGCCTGACCCATATTTGTATAGGCATCATCATCATCGGGCTCGGTCAATACGATCTCCGAATAAACGCTGATCGCGTCCCTGAATTTTTTCTGAGCAATAAGGTCTTCCGCGCGCGAATGCAGATTTTCGATCTGATTCATATCCTCCGGCGTGACGGAAGTGAAGCTTCTCTGAGCAGATTCCGTTGCGCGCAAGCGGCCGATATGCCAGGCCGATGAGCAGGCAACCAGTAAAAACAAAAAGAACGCGCTCTTAAGTACGAACGGTTTCCTGAAATAGCTCGGATGTGATTTTGGAACTTGTAAAAGCATTAAAGCAAATTCTCTTAAGTTGAAAACTATTTCAAACAAATATGGTGGAGGCGGCGAGATTCGAACTCGCGTCTCTAACCGTTGAGGTCCGTAGCCTCTACATGCTTAGTCCGTTTTTCATTTCCTCTTTGAACTTTGAGCGGACACAATTCCAAAGAGTGAGCCCTCTGCGCGTCTCGTCAAACCCGCCAAGGGCGCGCGGATCGGACCAGTCTGCTGTCGACGCCCGGCCCCATCCCGCAGACGAGGATGGGCGGACGGTAGCCGTTATTAGGCGGCTAGCGGAAACGCCATGGGCCCTGCGAAGGGCACATGCACTAGGTTCGTGTTTTTAGCGTTTATGTTTTGTCAGGTGTTTAAGGAGGCCTCCCGACCACCTCCACATGCCACTATCAGATCAAAGGCTAGATCGATTCCTGTCGCCCCCAATCTTACTTCCTGTTTCTATTCTTGATCGCACGGTCAATTTCTCTCGCCGTGGTGGATTTCTTGATATCCGAGCGTTTATCGTAATGCTTTTTGCCTTTAGCTACTGCCAATTCAATTTTTGCGATACCGTGATCATTAAAATACATTTTCAACGGTATTAAAACTAAACCTTTTTCGACTGTCTTGACCTTCAGCTTATGGATTTGAGAACGGTGCAGGAGCAGTTTGCGTTCGCGTTTGGGCTCAAGATTTTCCCGGTTACCCATCTCGTAAGGCGCAATGTATAGATTATACAGGATTACATCGTCCCCATCAACTCTGGCGAAACTACCGGCCAGGCTGGCCTGCTTGTCTCTTAGCGATTTGACCTCACAGCCCGCGAGCACAATACCTGCTTCCAGACTATCTTCGATGAAATAATCGCGCCGGGCTTCTCTATTTGTCGTTATGACCAGATCCTTAGGCTTCTCTTCCACAGGGTTAATATAACATACCTAGCGATTATTTCGTAAGAGATGCGCTTGAAACGGCTGTTATGTCATATTTAAAATGAAATATTTTTCTCTTCTACCAAGCTTGTGGTAAAATCAAGCTAAAGTTTTTGAGGTATTCTAAACCGATAACAAGGGGAGGGCGCCATGGCTAAGAAACTTAAAGAGCTTCAATTTGAAACACCCAATAAGACTGGTGTTCTTTGCAATGTGACCTGTGTTTTAAAAGAGGCAGGGGTGAATATTCTTCACGCCTGGGCTTGCGGAGAAGGCGCAAGAGGCCATTTCGGCCTGGTGACCAGCAATAATGCCAAGGCAAAAAAGGCTTTGAAAAAACTCCGTATATCCGCCAAAGAAAAGGACGTGCTATCAGTCACTCTGTCGCATAAGGTCGGTTCACTTGAGCGCGTTGCTCACAAACTGGCTAAGGCTGGTGTTGGTGTAACATGCATTTCGGCGACATCGGCCGGAAACCGAGTGTCTGTGCTCTTCAATACTAAAAATAATAACAAAGCGCAGAGGCTTGTGTGACGCCTGTATTCCTCCTGCCATTTATTATTGCTCTGATCGCCCTGTCGGTCCGTGTAGTCCAGCAGTACGAAACAGCTATTGTATTTACGCTCGGACGTTTTAGCCGCACCTTAATGCCTGGGCTTAATTTGATCCTTCCTATCTTTGAATGGACGCGGACCGTGGATATGAGAGTCTTGACGCGGGATATTCCCAAGCAACAAGTCATTACCAAAGATAATGTTCCGGTGACGATAAACGGTGTCGTGTATTTTAAGGTTACGCGGGCTGAAGATGCGATCCTTAAAGTGCAGGATTACAACTACGCGATCTCTCAATTCGCACAGGCGGCATTGAGAGATGTCGTTGGTGGTGTGAGTTTTGACGATCTTTTGGCTGAAAGGCAGATGATAGGCGAAGAGATAGAAAAGATCGTTGCGAAGGAAAGCGCTAATTGGGGCCTTGAGGTCACGACGATCAAGATCCAGGATGTTGACGTGCCTGAGGAGCTAAAGAAAATGATGTCGCGCCAGGCATCAGCGGAAAGAGAAAAGCGTGCCACGATCACCAAAGCCGAAGGAGACAAGATGGCTGCGCTTAATCTTTCCGAAGCGGCGAAGACAATGCGTGAAAGCCCTGGCGCGATGCAGCTTCGCACACTTCAGACGATCGATGGCCTCGGGCCCACAGCTTCCAACACGGTGGTGCTCGCTGTACCCGTCGAATTGATGGAGTTGGTCAAGAACATGTCTGATAAATTCATTGAAAAGAAATCCTAAACTTATTCTGAAAATCTCCGTACTTTGACTCAAAAACAGAAAAAAACGAATTTGGTCTGGGTCGACCTTGAAATGACGGGGCTGGATCCAAAGACGTGCACGATCCTTGAAATAGGCGCTATCGTGACTGATAGCCAATTGAATGTGATCGCCGAAGGGCCTTTCATCGCGATCCACCACGGCGAAAAAGTTTTGCGCTCGATGGAGGCGTGGAGCAAGTACCATCATAAAAAATCGGGCCTTACCGATGCCTGCCGGACATCTAAAATATCGCTGCGCAAAGCCGAGTCGGAAGTTTTGAGCTTCATAAAAAAATATTGCCACCAAAAGAGCGCGCCTCTTTGCGGGAACACGATCTGGCAGGACCGCAGGTTTCTGGTGAAATACATGCCGAAGCTGGAATCCTATCTGCATTACAGGGTCATCGATGTAAGTTCCGTGAAAGAGCTTGTTGAGCGCTGGTATCCGCTTGATCATAAAATGCCCCGTTTAAAACATCAAACCCACCGTGTTTGCGATGACATCCGCGAATCCATCGAAGAGTTGAAGTATTACCGCGGTAAGGTTTTCAGTCCCCACCTCAGAAAATAACGTGTCTGTTTATCCGGTCTCTCCGAAAAAGATCGAAGAGCTTGAGAAAAAAATGGCCGAGCTTTCGCTTCGCGAATCTGATTTTGAGGAAACCTTTGTCCGCTCGGGCGGTTCTGGAGGCCAGAATGTCAACAAAGTGTCGACATGCGTTGTATTACGGCATCGGCCTTCGGGACTCGAAGTGCGCTGCCAACGTGAGCGGTCCCAGGGGTTGAACCGTTTTCTGGCCAGACGGCTTTTGGTGGAGAGGATAGAAGCGGTGCGCCACGGGATCGCCAGCGAACATCGAAAAGCCATTGAAAAGATCCGCCGCCAAAAAAGAAAGCGCTCGAAACGCGCAAAAGAAAAAATGCTGGACGATAAGAAGCGTCAGGCGCTTAAAAAAGAATTCAGGAGAAAACCGACGAGTTATTGATTTAACTTACGGCTTTCCAGAAGTTTCAGGCCTCTTAAAGCTACCACGTTGCCGCTATCCAAAGACAGCGCTTTATTGAAACAGTCCTTAGCGCGTTCAATATTGCCGAACATCAAACAGACGAAACCTTGATCCGCACGGGCGTCCGCATCGTTGGGATTTTTGCTGACTAGGTTGTCATAGAACGGCATAACTTGGGAAAGGTCTTTTGGATTGATATTTGCCGCATTTTGAAAAGCTTCTTCCGCTTTAACGAAGTCACCGGTCATCACAAAGCAGTGACCCATCAAAAGATAAGCCTCATCATCATTAGGATTCGTTAGAACAATGTCCTGGTATATATTTATAGCTTTTTTTAGCTCTTTTTTCGCCACAAACTCCAAAGCGCGCTCGTGTAGCCTGGATGTTTCCGGAAAGTTTTGACGTTGCTGTTTGAGAGGAACTATCGTTTCCGTCGGTTCGGGCGCGAATGACGCCGAGATCGAAGCTGTTGTGTTTTCAGAAGAAGGTCTTTCTGCTTCGGTTTTCGCAATGATGTTCTTCAGGAAGTCATCAGCCTGGTCTTTTTGAGAAAGTGCTCGAATCAGTTTCTCATTTTCCTCGGAAAGCGCTTTGATCTTGTACTGAAGGTTTGCTAATTCGCGTTTGGCATGGTCTGAGGTTGCGGGGATTTCTGAAAGAGTGGCATAGTCGGCCCTGAATTGGGCCAGCATGGAGCGGTTGATGGCAAGCGCTTTTACGGTGTCGATATGCAAACTCTCACCTTGCACGCCAAAGGCCGATGCATGTTCCTGGAAAAAGAAAGGCAGAAATATCAGCAGCAGTGTTATAAGAAGCCCGCTTTTTTTCATGAAAAGATTATAACATTTCATAATGGCGTTGCCAAATACCTATGACTGATATACAATCAAAATCGAAAGATACTATGATATTTTTTAATTTGAGAAAACGATGTTCCAGACCAAAGAGAAGAAGTTGACAACGAATCCCTACCTGATCGCATGGGTCGACGAAGCGACTGCGCTCTGCCAGCCGGATCGAGTCATCTGGTGTGACGGCACGGAAGCTGAAAAGAAAAGTCTGACCGATGAAGCTGTTTCGACTGGTGAAATCATCCTTTTGAATCAGCAAATGCTCCCAGGGTGCATTTATCACCGAACCGCTGAAAATGATGTCGCGAGGACGGAACAGTTGACTTTTATTTGTACGCGCTCAAAAGACGATGCCGGTCCGACCAATAATTGGATGGATCCTAAAGAGGCGTATTCTAAACTTGGCAGTATTTTTGGCGCTTCCATGAAAGGGCGCACGATGTATGTTGTTCCTTTTGTGATGGGTCCGCTGGGGTCGCCGCTCAGCAAAGTAGGCGTTCAGATCACCGACAGCATTTACGTTGTTCTGAATATGCGCATTATGACTCGGATGGGTTTGTCGGCTTTGAAGCAATTGGGGAGCAGTAACGATTTCACGCGTTGTTTGCATGGAAAAGCGGATCTTAATATCAATAGAAGATTTATTTGCCATTTTCCTGAAGATAATACGATCTGGAGTGTAGGGTCATGCTATGGCGGTAATGCTCTTTTAGGAAAAAAATGTCTGGCGCTCAGGATAGGAAGTTACCTTGGTAAAACCCAGGGATGGATGGCAGAGCATATGCTGATCCTGGGGATCCAAAATCCAAAAGGCGAAACACATTACGTTACAGCAGCGTTTCCGAGCCAATGCGGCAAAACAAATCTTGCGATGCTGATCCCGCCGCCGACCATCAAGGGTTATAAAGTCTGGACGGTCGGTGACGATATTGCATGGCTAAGGATCGGTGCCGATGGAAGACTTTGGGCGATCAATCCTGAAGCGGGTTTTTTTGGTGTCGCGCCCGGCACGAATAAGCAATCAAATCCGAATGCATTGGCCACGATCCAAAAAAACACTATTTTCACGAACGTGGTTCTTAAAAAAGACAAAACGGTCTGGTGGGAAGGACTTGAAGATCCTCCCGCTGAAGCGACGGATTGGAAAGGCAGGTCTTGGACGCCCGCTTCAAGCGAAAAAGGCGCGCATCCGAACAGCCGTTTCACGGCTCCGGCATCACAATGCCCTTCTATTTCTCCTGAATGGGAAAATCCGCAGGGCGTTCCTATCTCAGCGATCATTTTCGGCGGACGACGCGCCAAATTGGCGCCATTGGTTTACGAGTCTTTCAGTTGGCAGCATGGAGTTTATTTAGGGGCGACGATGGCTTCGGAGACGACCGCGGCAGCCACAGGCGAGGTAGGCGTTGTGCGCCGCGATCCGATGGCGATGCTGCCTTTTTGCGGCTATCATATGGGAGATTATTTTAAGCATTGGCTGGATATGGGAAAAAAAATAGCCAAACCGCCAAAAATATTTCATGTCGACTGGTTCCGTACCGGAGCGGATGGAAAGATGATGTGGCCGGGATTTGGTGAGAATCTACGCGTAATTTTATGGATCTTGGAGCGCGCTCAGGGAAAAGGAGAGGCTCAAAAGACCTCGATCGGATATTTGCCAACAGCAGACGCGATTTCATTGGAAGGTCTGAACCTTTCGAGACAGACCTTGCAGCAGCTATTGAGCATTGACCACGATGAATGGCGGACTGAATTAGATAAACAATCTCAATTTTTTAAGACGCTTGGAAATCATCTGCCGAAGGAGATCCTTGAAGAACAAGAGGCGCTGCGCGCGAGACTTTGAAATGATCACACCGCTGGAAATAGAACGCATGATCTTGTCGGTTATGCCAAGCGCCAAGGTCAAAGTTTCAGACATGACCGGCACCAGCGATCATTTTGAGATCCATGTGATCTCAAAAGATTTTCACGGACTTTCTTTGATGGAGCAACACAAAAAGATCTTTTCCATTCTCGAAAAAGAGATGGAAGACCGCATTCACGCTGTTAAACTTAAGACGAGGGCCGAAGAATGAGTGATCCAACGATCGATCGCATAGAAAAAGAGATCAAATCCCATAAGGTCGTGCTTTTTATCAAAGGCACACCGCAAGCTCCGTTGTGCGGTTTTTCAGCCGCGACGGTGGAGCTTTTCAACAACATGAAAACACCGTTCCACTCGGTTGACGTGATCGTCAATTCGGATGTTCGGGCCAAGCTTCCCGAATATTCAAAATGGCCGACATTTCCGCAGGTTTTCATCAACGGGAAGCTCATCGGCGGCTGCGACATCGTGCATGAACTGCATGAAAGCGGCGAACTGCAGCAATTGCTCAAATAGGTTTGAGGTGATCGGTTATCGGTTTGCGCAAATCTAAAACCGCTGACCGCAAACCCGCGTTTTCACATGTTCCTTAATTGACGTTCGGCGTCCACAAGATCGCGGTTTATTTTTTGAAGCGCACTTTTTGCCGTATTCTTCAGATTATCGCTGACTTGCGGTGCTTGTCTGAGCTGACGCAGTAGTTGAATGACCATCCGAAAATAACGGATGATCTCTCCTTCATCCACATCTGTGTGTCTCCCGAGATCCTTGAACGCGCATCCTCCGATCCACGCTTCAAGCGCTGTCGCCAGATGAAAATGGGGGAGTTTTGTGGCGGGATAAATTTTGTAGATCGATTCTTTGGTGTGTACGCGTCGTAAATAATTAAGCGATCTTTTTTCAACACTCTCAATATTCGCCGGAAGTTTAGGGCATTCCTGATTCCTTCTCGGCTCGAACACAAGCGCGGCCAACAGTGCGCAGAGGCGCGTCTCGTTCAAGGTCTCAAGATAGCCATCCTCGAGCATTTCCGAGAGGATCAGCTCGTAGCCGTACATCCACGAGGCGAATTGGCCTTTCATTGTGAGGCCTGTATCATTGATGTGGTTCAGTTCTTTTAGGAGCGCTAATTTTTTTTCGATTGAAGCCATGCCTTTCTGGCGGCCTTTGCGGTTGGACTGAAAAAAATGAAATGACCGCGGATAAAGTTCGAGAAGTTTTGAACCAAATTGTGCGTAGAGATTCAGAAGCGTCGCATAGCATGAATTGAACTGGCTCTCGATCGGCTCGGGCTTGCCATAAATGATCCTGATTAGAGCCGGATAGGGGAGTTGATGCGGATTGACGCGTGTATAGACATAGCCGCACGCATCCATGCCGCGGCGTCCGGCGCGTCCGGCCATCTGAAAAAAATCCCGCGTTCTCAAGTTCGCAAAGTGTGTTCCGTAAAATTTTCTCATTTCATCAAAAGCGACTGTTTTTGCGGGCATGTTGATTCCTAGCGCGAATGTTTCGGTCGTAAAGATCATTTTGATCAGCTTCGATGTAAAAAGCTGTTCAATGACTTCCTTTAATGTGGGCAGCATGCCGGCGTGGTGGAACGCGATGCCGCGTTTAACAAGCCGCTGCATATCGATCGCGCTGGGCTCTGTTTTAAGATCGAAGCGTTCGCAGAGATCATGGTAAGTCTTTTCGACCACAATCTTTTCTTCCGGTGATAAAAAATCGAATTTCTCCTGCTCCCAAGCTAGCTCCTCCGCTCTTTTTCTTCCGAACGCAAAATAAAGACACGGAAGGCGTTTTTCTTTGACCAGATGTCTGACCAGTTCGTCGGTGCGGTTTGGTTTGGCGCGCAGAAATTGTTGATAGTGGTGTCTTGAGAAGCGGCGTTTCATGACCCTGTTTTGTCCGCCTTCAAAACGCCCCGAAGGCCAATACTCACGATCCAGATAGCCGTCTTTTTTTAATATTCTAGGATCGCCGTAAATATTTCCCTGGCATTGGAATAATTGCACAAGCGGTACCGGGCGGTGCGTTTCCACGATGACCTCAAGCTGGCGTTTCAACGTCTGTCGCATCCACTCGGCAAGTTCCTCGATATTAGGCGCAGTGGCAGACAACGCGACAAAGCGTATGTGGTCGGGCGAGAACATGATCGCTTCTTCCCAAACGGTTCCGCGCTCGAGGTCGTCAAGGTAATGGACTTCATCAAATATGACCCACGTGGTGTTATTCAACCGTTCGGCGTCTTCAAAAAGCTGGTTGCGGTATATCTCGGTGGTCATAATGATAAGCATAGAATGCGCGTTCAGCGTGACATCTCCGGTCAGAAGTCCCACTTTGTCCGGATAGATAACCGAAAAATCGCGGTATTTTTGATTGGAGAGCGCTTTGATCGGAGCGGTGTAGATGACCCGTTCTCCGCGAGCCATCGCTTTATTGATCGCGTATTCAGCGATCGCGGTTTTGCCAGAGCCAGTAGGAGCGGAGACGAGCACTGATTTTTCTTCGTCGATCGCTTGGATGGCTTTCAGTTGGAAAGGATCATAATTCATGGTGGCATTATACCCAAGAACGCGAAATCGTAAAATAAAAAGAAGCCCCTAAGTCTTTTTGAGTTTAGCTGTTAAATATGGTATAAAAAGTCATCAAATGATGTTTTGAAAGTGATTTTAACGGCCTCAACTCTTACTTATGAGTAAATACACTCGATACATTGGTTTGTCGGTTTTAACCGTTTTTTTAACAGCGTTCATTTCACCGATTGTTTTTGCGCAAGGCGGTTATTCCTCGATCATGATCAATGGCTCGCCTTACTTTTCGATAGATGCTTTGTCGCATGAAAAAGGCCTGGCGGTCCAATGGGACCCTATCCTTAAAAATGCGGTGGTGACCGGAGCGTCGGGCTTTTTGAAGCTGCATGCGGACAGTGAATTCATTCTAAGGCCTGAAGGGTTGATCAAGCTCCGCGAAAAAATACTGTATCACCAGGGAGAATTAATGGCACCCTTATCAGCGGCGGCTTATTTTGAGCGGCTTGCCCCGCCAATGCTTAATGCTGTTTCTCAACCGCCGACTCATCGCATTAAAAGGGTTGTGATCGATGCCGGGCACGGCGGCTATGATCTTGGCGCCATCAGCCCATCGGGTTTTCAGGAAAAGGTGATCGCGCTCAGGATAGCCGAACTTGTCGCTTCGGAACTCCGCGGTATGGGCATTGAAACCATTTTGACGCGCAGCTATGATAATTTCGTTCCGCTTCCACAGCGCTCGAAAATAGCGAACGAAGAGCATGCGGATTTCTTTATCAGCATTCACGCGAACGCTTCGCTTTCGAGATCACTTAAAGGATTCGAGGTCTATTATCTTTCCCAAGAGTCCGATGACGCATCGGTCGCTCTTGCGAACGCGGAGAACGAGGTTTTTCTCGGCACGGCGCATGTGCAGTCACCGACAAAAGATGTGAAAGCGATCTATTTGGATCTTGAGGCATCCGAAAACCGCAAAGAGTCGATATTTGCGGCGCGGGACATCGCGGCAGCGGCGCAAAGGTCCGTGTCTATCGGCGCTCAAAGGGTGAAATCCGCTCAGTTCCATGTTTTAAAATGGACGGAGTGTCCTTCGATCCTCGTGGAGACCGGGTATTTAACGAACCCGGAGGATGAGAAAAAACTGAGCGACCCCAATTATCAGGAAGATCTGGCGCGCGCGATCGCCACCGGATTTTTCAATTACAAATTAGAATTTGAAAAGACGGATGGTTTTACCAAGTGAGCAGGGTTGGTGAACTTTCCGGGAAGAGCGGCGCGAGCCGTCCGATAGGGATCTTTGATTCCGGTATCGGGGGGTTGACTGTTCTGAAAGAGATTTGCCGTGAAGTGCCCGGCGAAAATGTCGTGTATTTCGGAGATACGGCCCATTTGCCGTATGGTACAAAGTCCAAAGAGACGATCACGAAATTCTCCATCGACAACGTGAATTTTTTAAAAAGTTTTGGCACAAAGATCGTCGTGGTCGCCTGCAATACGGCATCCGCGCTTAGTCTGGATGCGCTGAAGAAAGAGTTTTTATTTCCAGTGATCGGTGTCATTGAGCCTGGTGCTCGACAGGCGCTTGCGAAAACAAAGAACGGCCGTATCGGTATTATCGGCACAAGGTCTACGATTGGCAGCGGATCATACGAGGCATGCTTGAAAAAAATGGACCCTTCAATAAAAACTTACAGTGAAGCGTGCCCGCTTTTTGTGCCGTTTGTTGAGGAGGGTTGGCTTGAAGGCGAAATAGTTTCAAAGGTGGCTAAGATGTATCTTTCTCATTTAAAATCATTTGGTATCGATACGTTGATCCTGGGTTGCACGCATTATCCTTTATTGACAAAGGTGATCCAGAAAACGATCGGTACGCGCGTGTCTTTGATCAATTCTGCCGAAGAGACGGCGAAAGAAACGCGGATACTTTTGGAAACTTTGAATTTGAATTCCAGAAAAAGCACAAACCATCAAAAGACGCAGTTTTATGTTTCCGACGAGCCGGAACAGTTCAGGACGCTTGGCGAGAGATTTCTTGGCAGGCCTATTCGTTCTGTCGCGAAAGTGGGGAATTAGATATGTATGAAGTCGAAGTCCAGGATGAGTTCTCGGCGGCACATTTTTTAAAATTATATGACGGCACGTGGGAACACCGACACGGACACAATTGGAAAGTGTCGGTCGTGATGCGTTCAGAAAAATTGGACTCAATGGGTGTCGTGGTCGATTTTGAGGCATTGAAACCGAGCCTCAAAAAAGTGCTTGCCGAATTCCATGAAAAATCATTCAACGAACATCCTGACTTCAAGAACGAGATCTTAAATCCATCGACCGAGAATATCGCAAAGATCATTTATGACCGGCTTTCAAAGAATTTTAAATCTGCCAATGCAAAGATCGCGAAAGTCACTGTCTGGGAAACACCGGGAGCGAGCGCAAGCTTTTATGCCTGAGAAACCATTCAAATCCATTGATAAACAAACCGAAACCGAAATAAGCGAGATTTTTTCCTCACTTCAAGGTGAGGGCCCGTATTTGGGTGTGAAGCAGATCTTTGTTCGCTTCGGCCGCTGCAATATGCACTGTGTTTATTGCGATGAGCTGGAAAAAATGAAAGAAGAAAGATTCGAGATCTATGCTCTGGAAAAACTGCTTCTTTCAATCGATCACATGGAAATAGAAAAAGGACCGCATCATTCCATTTCCTTGACCGGAGGAGAGCCGCTTTTTTACGCGCCGTTCCTCAAAAATTTTCTGCCGAAGCTCAAAGAAAGAGGGATCACTGTTTATCTTGAAACCAACGGTACACTGCCGCGCGAATTATCGCAGGTGATAAAATGGTGCGATATTATCGCGATGGATATGAAGCCTTCTTCCAGCACGATGGACAGGGGATTTGATGCGGAGCATGAAGATTTTTTGAGGATAGCGCTTGCAAAAGAAGTATTCGTCAAGGTCGTTGTGACGCCGGATACGATCGGCGAAGAGATTGAGCGCTGTATCCAGACGCTGAAAGACATCAATCCTCACATCCCTTTTATTTTTCAACCGTTAAGCGACTTGTTTGGTATTAATTCCGACGCTTTGAAGATCATCGAGAATGATTTCTTCTATAAGGCCAAAAGCAAACTTTCCGATGTCCGCGTGATCCCTCAGATGCACAAAATCTGGAATGTCCGTTAGTCCAACTCGTTTATCCGGCTCATCTTAAACATTCTAAGAATGTGCCATAAGTGGTTCGGGATACCACTGGGATACCAATTCATTCCTCGTTATATCAGCGTAGACCTCATCTGTCCCATTAACGAAATAATTATTTCGAAATATTGACAAATATTTTCGAATATGGTATAAGTTAATCGGGTTCAAGGGGAGTGGTCCTATGAAGAAGGCGAAGGTCGAAGCTCTTAAGAATCAGGGCAGGCGGGATATTCAAGTAGCGGAAGACGAGCCTGTGTATACGAGCGGCGTTGTAAGCCGTCTTTTGGAGATCCCGATTTGGATCCTGAAGCAATTAGATCGCGAAAAGGTAGTTAGTCCGCCGAGGGCGAAGGGTAAATCACGTCTCTACTCTAAAAAAGAGCTCGAACGCATAAATCATGTTTGGTATTACATGCGCGAAAGACATGTCAATGTCGGGGGTGTTAAGGTGATCTTGGAGATGGAAGCCAAAGTCATCACCAACCCATAAATTTTTTTGCTTAAGAGTTGGCACTCTCAGGCTGAGAGCGCTAAAAACAAAGGAGGATAAAAACATGAACCTGATACCACGTAGACAAGAAACAAGCCGGAATCCGTTCACGGATCTCCTGGACATCCAAAAAGAGATGAATAATCTCTTCAATGACCTCTCATTATCTCGGTGGGGAGATCGGGAGCATGGTCTTTTGGAAAGTGCATGGGCGCCGGCCATTGATGTGCATGATTCAAAAGATAATCTGGTCGTGAAAGCCGATCTTCCGGGCCTTAAAAAGGAAGATATCGATGTTTCAGTTCAGAACGGCACACTCGTTATAAAGGGCGAGAAGAAAGAAGAAACTGAAAGGAAGGAAAAAGGTCTCGTCCGCACGGAGCGTTTCTATGGCAGCTTCTATCGCGCCATATCATTGCCGACGGCAGTGGATGACACGAAAGTAAAAGCATCTTACAAAAACGGCGTCCTTGAACTTACGCTGCCCAAGAAAGAGGAGGCCAAGCCAAAACAGATCAAGATAGACGTGAATTAATTAGGAGGCTTCTATGCTGACACAAAAAAGCGTATCGAGTGACAACGGACAAAGAAGAGTGTTGAAACATGAGCCTGATGCTCGAATTGTTTTGCCGCCGGTCGACATCTTCGAGACGGAAAAGGAAGTGATTCTCGAAACCGAAATGGCTGGGGTTCCAAAAGAAGGGGCTCAGTTGGCGATCGAGGGTGATGAGCTGACCATAGCCGGAAGGACAGTTGAGCCGGATCTTCCGAAAGAGTACACACCGCTTTATGTGGAGCGTCGCCCTCGGCAATATAGGAGGGTATTTGTACTAGGAAGAGAAGTGCAAAAGGAAAATATTCGTGCCCAGTTCGAAAATGGACTTCTTCGGGTGACTATACCAAAGGTTGAAAAGCCAGAACCTAAAAGAATAAGCATAGAATAAATATAAAAGGAGGATTGTAAACCATGAAAGCGAATCGCTGGCTCGCGGCGGCGGTCGTGATTCTCGCAGTCGCGCTTGCTGCTGAGAGTGTTTATCTATTCAGATCAAAAAACGCGCGTACGAATGATAGGGAAACTGCCTATCCGGTTACTTCACAAGGTGCAAACGGCTCCATTTATGGCGGAACGTTGCCTTCCCAAGCCCGGGCACGGAGAGCTACTTCGACTTTTCCGTTCGGCTATGCAGGATACTGGAAGGACCCATTCTTTAATTCGGGCTTTGATTCATGGGACCCTTTTGAAGAAATGGATCAAATCCAGAATGTGATGAACCGAATGTTTCGTGATAGTTTTAATCGCGGGCCGAGGGGAAATGGTTTTGCCAGACAAAACATGTCCTATGAGCCTGACCTAGATATGCAAGAGACCGCTGACGCCTATCTGATCCGGCTTGATTTGCCGGGCGTTGAAAAGGATAAGATCAATGTAAAAATACAGAACAATGTGCTAATGATCTCCGGAGAAAGGAAATCGGAGAAAGAGGAAAACGCTCAAAACGGCGGGTACTATCGAATGGAAAGCAGCTTTGGGTCCTTTATGCGGAGTTTTCCGATCCCGACCGATGCAGATTCCAATGGTATGACCGCCGAGAGCAAGAACGGTGTGCTGACCATTCGCTTGCCAAAGATTAAGAATGCGGCACAAGCGGCAAAAAACATCCAGGTGCAGTAGAGATGAGGAGGGTATTCTTTGCGTGTCGCCTGAAATCATTGATCTGGGAAAGCTGTTAGAAAAGGTTAGGTTTTTGGTCGTGGCTACGGTTGACGAAAAGGGCCAACCGGATGCCACGCCAAAACTTTTTCTTAAATACGAACCGCCCTATATTTATCTCGTTGATTATTCGTTTGCGACAACGAAGAGCAACTTAAAAACAAGTCCAAAAGCCTCTTTGTCATTTTTGGATGTTGAAACTTTAGATGGATATCGGCTGAGAGGTCCTATTGAGTTGATTGCGGGAGGAGAAGAATTTAATCGCATTTCAAAGGAAGTTGACAAGAAGGTCCTGGAGCTTTCCGTCACGCGTGTTATTGAGGCCGTTAAAACAGGGAAAAGACATCAACATTATGAGCTTGAGATCGTCGACAAATACGTCATTATGAAATTCAAGATCGAAGAAATAACTTTCATCGGTCCTCGCGGCCGTTCCTACCGTGAAAATATAGAGGCCGAGAGCGTTTCTCCCTAGTTTGAGATTTACCCACATATTTTGGGATACTACTAGCGCCTCCATTAGACGCATCTAGACGAAACCAGACGCATAACACCCCAGAGTTTTTATTGCCACAATTGCCGACATTTCGTACACTAACGCTAATAGACGCAACTAGACGATGCCAGGCGATACTCAAAAAGTTTTCTATGAGACTAAGCACAAAATATGAATTGTGTGATCGGGAACGATCGTTTAGAAAGATGCAATTTGTTGAACGATAGAAAATGAATCTGACCAATAAAATTTTATTGACCACCGCGACGATTTTCGTTGCGGCTTTTTTGTCATGGGAATTTATCCCCTGGAGCGATTTTTCACCGGGTGAGAAAGCTGAGAATTTTACGCTTTGGGATCAGAACGCGGTTTCTCATGAGTTGTATTATTATTCCGATGCGAAAGCGATCGTTCTTTTTTCATACCGGATCGGCTGCCCAATCGCCAGGCACGACCTTATTGCACTTCAGAAGTTAAGAGATAAATTTTCCGCCGAACAAGTCCCCATATTTTTGATCGACGCCAGCCAGGATGGCTACAGCCAGCTCAAAGAAGAGGAAAACCAGTTCAAGATCAATTTCCCGATCCTTATGGACTCCGCGCAGATCATCGTACCTTCATTGCACATCACGCGTTCGGGGGAAGTGCTATTGATCAACCCCAAGAATTGGCGGATCGTTTACCGCGGAAAAGTCGACGACCGGTTTGATTACGGCATTCAGAAAGAAAAAGCGAATAATGACTATCTGGTCAACGCTGTTAATTCTCTTGTTCAAAAGAAACCTCAGAGAATTTCACAAACAGAGCCGATAGGATGCCTCCTTGATTTTAAAGTACCTTTGAATGTTTCTTACTCAAAACAGATCGTGCCTATTTTGGTAGCTAATTGCGTGCATTGTCACAACTCAGGGGACGTCGCGCCTTGGGCCATGACGGACTATAACGCTGTTAAAAATTGGTCACCGATGATCTGGGAGGTTGTCCGCACGCACCGCATGCCTCCGCGGATGTTTGACACCAGGTATTCGACGGTCAAAAGCATTCATGACATTACTCCCGAAGAAGTCAGCGCTCTTGTGAAATGGATCGAGACAGGTTCTCCGCGTGGGAAAGATCCTGATACTTTGCCTGCTGTATATCAAAAGGCTGTCCAAAAAAGCAGTGAAGAGTGGCCGTTAGGTCGGCCTGATATCATCATATCTAAGCCGAAGATCAAGCTGCCTGCCACAGGGATCTTAAAGCGAATGGATGTGTATGTTGAGACAAATCTTAAAGAAGATGTTTGGGCAAAAGCAATTTATTATAAACCAGGCAACAAAAAGGTCCTTCATCATGCGCATGCATTCACAAAGGTCATCAGCCCTTACCAAACCCCGAGTTATATATTGCCGGGAGATCCGCCTTTGGGAATTGAGTATTTGGCAGGTTATGTTCCGGGGCTTGATCAATTTTCAGCGCCGTTCCCAGAAGGGACTGGGAGGTTTATTCCAAAAGGAAGTAAGATCTTTTTTGTGACTCACTATCTCACTACCGGAAAAATCGAGGAGGATGCTAGTCAATTGGGAATTTATCTTTCAGATAAACCTCTTAGACCTATAGTCTGCGAAATCCTGGTAGACCAGTCGCTTAGGATCCCTGCTGGCAGCAAACATTATGAGATGAAATTAACTCATACGTTCAAAGATCCCGCCATACTTTATGGAGTAGGACCGCACATGCATTACCGTGGCCGTTCAGAAACTGTAACGGTGAGATATCCTGACGGGCGGGTTGCGACCATTTTTTCTATCCCTGAATTCAGGTACAACTTCAATGTGGTCGCTTATCGGCTGAAAGAACCCATCGCTATGCCTGCGGGCACTGTGATTACTTTTACAAATATATTTGATAATTCAGCTCAAAACCGCTTTAACTCGGATCCAACGAAAGATGCTGTTTTTGGTTGGGAAAGATATGAAGAAATGTCGTGGGGCGTAATACTCTATGAAAACTTGGTCGAGCCGCCAAAGAAATTCCAAGGTATCAGTCAACCTTCCTATCCTTGGGTTCGTCCTCCCGGCACAGATTCCCTTGAACCCCAGCTATGGCATCCAAAAACGCTATTTTCTAAGATCAAAGATAGCATTTTAGACACGATGACAGTTCTTAGAAATAAGTACGGTTTGGCCCGGCTAAAGAATTACTTAAAAAGATTTAATCATTAACGAATCGGTGCTGGGCGCTATTTGTTCAAATAAAAGTTGAATATGGAGCATTACATTAAAGCGCCCGCTAAGCATTTCAAAGGCAGGAAGAATTTGGTATAGTATATCTGTGCTGAATTTTAAATTGCCGTTCGATAGAAAAATGACTTGGGGACTGGGCGCGCTTCTTAGCCTTGTCCTTGTCGGCTTGCTTTCTGTTTTTAGTCTTTATCAATTCACCGAATCTTCTCAACGCGTTTCCCGCATTTTGACACGTTTAGACCGGGTCATGAAGTATGTTTCGGATGCCGGCGTCGCAACTCGCGGCTACGTATCGACCGGTAGCGACGCGCTTTTGATCCCTTACAATAACGCTTCCGTGGCAGTTAACCGTGAATTGGACGCCCTTTCTAAGCTTGTTCGGGATAATTCGTTGCAGAAAGAGCGTTTTTCCCGTCTCCAGCCTTTAGTCGTGCAGCACTTCAGTTTGATCCGGAAGATCATCGACCTTAAGAAAAGTCAGAACATCCGCTCGATACAGAAAGCCGATGCCAGTCAGGCCTGGGAACTGAATGACAAGATCAAGCGTCTGACGCAGGAGATGCGGGACGCTGAGCTTCAGCGCCTTGATGCATGGACCGAACGTTCCGAAAAAGAAGGGAACCGTACGATCAATTTTCTTTTGATTGCTAACCTGATCACGTTTTGCATAACGGCGGTCTCGCTATTTTTTTTATATCGCGATATCGATGCAAGACAGCAAGTGGAAGATAAATTCAAAGATGCTTCAAAGAAACTGCAGGTTTGGGTCGATGATCTGGAACAACGCAACAGCGAGTTCACGGTCTTAAGCGACACCGTGGATCTCTTGCATACGTGCGTGGCCGCCGATGAAGCGTATCAGGCCATCGCTAAATCTTGTCAGAAGCTTTTTCCCGGAATGCCCGGAGCGCTTTATTTGATCGATGAAACAAAAAACCTTGTTGAAGTCGCAACTGAATGGAATGGGCCCGTTTTGGGTGAGGCGGTTTTTCAGGCGGATGATTGTTGGGCGCTTCGTCGCGGAAGGATCTATGAAGCGGAGGCATCGTCAGGCCATGTATGCGGCCACTTGTCGGGCATTTCATTCAACCGCTATCTTTGTGTGCCGATGATGGGCCAAGGCGCGGCGTTGGGATTCCTTCATTTGCGTGAAATAGTTTCTCAAGAAACCAATGGCACGATCGTGCACGAAGCAATTTCAGAATCCAAAAAACGTTTGATCCAGACATTTGCCGAGCAGGCGGCCCTGGCGCTTGCTAATTTAAGATTGAGACAGAAACTTCACCTTCAATCGATCCATGATCCTTTGACGGGTCTTTTTAACCGGCGCTATATGCAGGACTATCTGGAACGCGAGCTCCGGCGATCCGCTCGTTGTAAGAAACCGTTCGGCCTTATCATGATGGATATTGACCGCTTCAAAAAATTCAATGATGAATTTGGCCACGATGCCGGAGACAAGCTTCTTGTGGAATTTGGCCAGCATATCGGCAAACATTTCCGCGAGTATGACATTCCTTGCCGTTATGGCGGAGAAGAATTCATGGTCCTGATGCCTGAGACGCCGCTTGAGATCGCGCAAAAGCGTGCCGAACAGCTCAGAAAGTCCATGAAAAATCTCCAGCTTCAATATAACGGAGAAATGCTGGGCCCAGTCTCGCTATCGCTGGGCGTTGCTGTTTTTCCGTTTCACGGGCAGACCCCTGAAAATCTTTTCCGTGCCGCGGACGCTGCGCTTTATCAAGCCAAAGCCGACGGAAGGAACTGTGTTTCCATCGCGGTCCCGATGCCGACCACATCTGATCTTTCTTAAATCTTTGATACAGAGAAAATCTGTAAGACATAATTTAGTTTTGGGAACGGGCAACAGGGATAAATTGCGGGAAATCAGACATCTCTTGAGCGGGACGAAGGTCGGCGTTCTGTCACTAGCGGATTTTCCCAAATGCAAAGATGTTGAAGAAAACGGAAAAACTTTTGAGATAAATGCCAAGAAAAAAGCGAGAAGTTACTCGCTTCATACACATTCTTTGACGCTGGCCGATGATTCGGGGCTCATGGTGAATTATCTGAACGGCCGGCCCGGTATTTATTCGGCGCGTTTTGCCGGCGAAAATTGCACGTATCATGATAACAACGTGAAGCTGCTTAAGCTTTTAGAGAATGTTCCTCGAAACAAACGAGGGGCTAAATTTATCTGCGTGATGGCAATTTATGACAGAGGAAAATTTGTAAAGACCGTGAAAGGCGAATGCCATGGTGTGATCGCGTATACCGAGAAAGGACAGAATGGTTTTGGTTACGACCCGGTGTTCATCCCGGATGGCTTTTCAAGAACTTTTGCCGAGCTTTCTCCCGTCACAAAAAACAGGATCAGCCATCGAGGTAAAGCACTTCGCGCCGCCAAGAAAGAAGTTTTGGGTTATTTAAGAAAAGTTCACTGAGGCGAGCCGCCCAAAAGGCTCGTGATCTTTTTTCCGATCACTCGGCTGATAGGCAGAATCTCCGTTTTATCATATTTGGGTTGTTTTAGAGTTCCCGAGATACGGTATTTGGAAATAAAATCACCTGCTTGGTTCACGATAAACGGAGCGAACCCGCCGGTATCCATTGCCCCAAGAAGAATGTTTTTCGAATATCGAATATTCATTAACATATCGATTGATTGGTCAAATCCTATCGAGCCATTCAACGCGAGGTCTACAGGGTCGCTAATGAGGTTCAAGTCCTCTGTCCAGAGCCTTCTGTCATGAATGTTGAATGTTCCGGTGAGGTCATGGAACGTGACATCATCCAACCCTTCCACGGTTAAAAATGGAAGTTTTCCCATCGCCTTGAATAGATCTGTTCTCCAGAGCTTTCCGTCATGAATATTCAAGGAGCCATCCCCAAGATAACTATCGGGATCCCCTAAGCCACCTTTTAAGTTCACTTGAAATGCGGCAATGCCTGAGAAGTCTTTTTCTTTCATTGGCAGATCTTTCGCGAGCGCGTTCAGATCGATCTTATTTCCAAAGATCTTTCCTTCAAAAGGTATCTTAGCTCTCGAAGGGTCCATCCATAAATTCATTCCAAGGGTCCCGTGATAAGGATAAGCATGGAAATAGGGTATGTTGATGATCCTGTCTTTCATTCTCAGATGCGTCTCAAGTTTTTCCAAGCGGATATTTTTATTAATTATCACCGAATCACTGGTTAGATCCGCGCTTAGATCCCAATTTAAAGGTTTATTCCACAATCCTTTCAACGAAAACGGACCGATCAGAGCACCTTGAAGATCCATACTTTTCAGCGCAGGCGCATAAGAAGATAATAATGTTTTAGCGCGGTCAAGGATGATCTCCGTGTTTCCCTGCACATCCAAATACGGATCATTCAAATTTGACATTCTTCCGTAAAAAGTGGAACTTGCGCCAAAAGAATGGGCAACCGCCTCTTTTATCAGGAACGTGTTGTTATCCAAACTGTATACAGCATGCAGATCAAAATCCTTTGATCTCAAATCGCATGTGCGAAGCTCCTGAGAGGCTTTGGGAATAGAGGCGTTCAGAAAGTAAGGTTTGTCTGCGAGCATGAATCTCGCGTTATTGATGCGATAACCTGACTCGTTGACGGAGATCTGTGCGCTAATATCGGATATATTTACTTTTTTATCGGGACTTGAGACCGAACCGTTGTTTACGACTATCCTATAATCGATTTCCAAAGCTTTGGAGTTCCGTAAAGTGCCGCGTACCGTGGTGATCGCTTTGCAATCGCCCTGCAGTTTGAGATTTCCGATCATTTTTTTCTGTTCATCCGACAAAAGCGCCAGCACTTCGCTGATCTTGGAATCGGTATGGATCATTGCATTGAGTTTTAGATCTTTGAATGAAGCAAGGGTTCCGTAAGCTCTAAAGGCGAGATTGCGGTAGCGTCCTGCGACGCCGTTCATGGTCAGAAGATCCGACTGGAAAGCGATCTTGCCTTTCAGATCTTTCAATTCACGGATCTTCTCGGAAAGATTTTTTACATTCACGTCCACAAATTCGAGGCCACCTTTGTATCTCTCAAAGGTTTTTGTATCAGTATTGAAGAGTCCTTTGGTGTCGATGTTCATGCGGCCGGAATATTCGGTGCTTCGCAGATGGATCTCAGAATCATAAATTTGTGCGTGCGATTTAAAAAACGCTTTCCCATCTCCGATGCTACTCAAGCGCGTCTCCAACATAAAGCGGCCTTTTTTTAGAATAAGAAAATGGTCTTTTTGATATTCAAGAAGCCAGTCGGGGATCTTGGTGCTGCGCGTTTGAAGATAGAATGCGTAAATGCCGGTTTTAAGATTCCAGGAACCTTTTAGCCCGATCTGCGCGTAAGGGTCGTGGCCCAGCCTGACAAATCCATCGAACGCCAATTCCGGAGGACGTTGAAAGGTGAGACGCACATTGATAGAACGCACTTCTTCGGTAACGGGATCCTCAGGCCTGTTCCTTATGGAAACAAATCCATTGACGATCTCGATCTGTTCAAGATACACATTTTCAGGAAGAAAAAAATCGGGACCTTCTTCTATCGATTCAAAGTCGATCTTCTTTTCATCGGTCGCTACCGGTATAGGGATCTGTCCTGAGATCTGCGTCATCGGCGGAGGTTTTGAAACAACGATCTTTTTAGGACGAAGCACCGCGTCGTAAACAGGATTTTCCAGAAAAACATTGGTGACGATGATCTTTTTTTCTTTTAGGAATGGGATCAATCGGATGTTGACCGCGAGTTTTTTTGCCGAAAAAAGCAAATGATCAGATTTATCTCTGACCGTCAGATTATGGAGACTCAGGCCTTCAACAGGAAGGACCAGAACTTTATCGAAATCGACTTTTGTCTGAGTGAGTTCATCGATCGTTCTGACCGCAGTAAATTTCAGCCTTCCGGGAAAAAGACCAAAATGGAGATAAGCGATAAGCACCGATCCTAAAAGCCCAAGGATCAGCGTCCAAAAAAATGGGGCTCGGTGTCGCGCTTTCATGATTTCAAAAGTATAACATATCGCTTGATACTGCCAAATGGTTTCACTATAATGCAAATTGAACACACTTGAATTTTTTTGACGTTATGGAAAAGCAAAAAAATACCATCGGGGTCTTCCCGGGAACTTTCGATCCAGTCACTTACGGTCATATCGATGTGATCCGCAGAGCGCTCGTGATCTTTGATCGGGTGATCGTTGCGGTCGCGGAGCAGAATTCGGAAAAGAGATCGCTTTTTTCGATCAGCCAGCGTTTGGATCTCTTGAGGCAGGCGACGAAAAATATCCGCGGTGTCTCGGTGGAAAGTTTTAGCGGTCTCGTCGTTGATTACGCGCGCCGAAAGAATGCCGATGCGATGATCCGCGGGATCCGTATGCTTTCTGATTTTGAATATGAATTTCAAATGGCCCTGACAAATCGTAAGCTGGCCAAAGACGTGGAAACGATATTTCTGATGCCTCACGAGTCGTATGCCTATCTTTCAAGCCGGCTGATCAAAGAGGTGGCCTCGCTTCACGGGGACATCAGCGCGTTCGCACCTGATTTTGTCGTAAAGGCCGTGAAGAAAAAATTTGCAACATGAAGATCGTATTAAGCAATTTCAAGAAGACAAAGAACCTTGTTCTTGAGGAAGAGATCAATCCTGAGGATCTGGACCTTGATATCGGCATCATGCATTTTCCGGACCCTTTACGGCTCAAAGTAGAAGCCTGGAAGTCAGAAAACGATCTCACTGTGGATGCTCATATTGAAGGGGAGCGCAGTTTTACCTGCTCGCTTTGCCTGGAAGAGTTTAATAATCTATTTGAAAAAGACTTTACGCTTCATTATGATATCAAGGGCCGGGATTCGGTGACTATCGATCAGGATGTCAGGGATGAGATCATTTTAGAGCACCCGATCCGGATCCTCTGCCGTCCGCAGTGCCGCGGGCTATGTCCGTTCTGTGGCGCGAATTTGAATGAAGAAACCTGTGATTGCAAAGGGAATGAATGAATATTTATTCCAATCACAGCCAAGCAAGATAATAACATGAGATCAATAAAGGAAATTTATGCCTAACCCAAAACGCCGACATTCCAATACCCGAACCCGCAAGCGCCGCACGCACGACCGGATGCGCACGCTTCAGTCATCCACGGACCCTAACTGTCCGTTGGGTGCCGACAACTGTGTTCCGCACGCCTCTCACCGCGTGTGTCCCAAGTGCGGTTATTATAAAGGACGTCCTGTCCTGCAGATCAAAACCAAGGAAAAGAAAAAGAAGGCGTGATCCTTTTTTGCCGGGTCCATAGAGTAATTGTTCGATGAGGATCGCCGTAGACGGAATGGGGGGTGATATGGCTCCTCAGGCGGTAGTCGAGGGCTCGATACTGGCCGCGCGCGAATATGATTATCGCATCGTTCTGGTCGGCGACCAGAATCTTTTGCGTTCGGAATTGGAAAAACACAAAGATGTGCCCAAGAGCATTACGATCCACCATGCCGGGAGTTTTGTCCGTATGGATGAATCAGCCGCGATCTCGATACGCAAGAAGAAAGATTCTTCCGTTGCGATCTGCGCGGACCTGGCCAAGGAAGGCATCGTGGATGCGATCGTTTCAGCGGGTCATACCGGCGCGGCTGTTGTCGCGGCTACTTTAAAACTGCGTCTTTTAGAAGGTATCGAAAGACCCGGTATTGGGATCACATTGCCGAATCTGGGAGATAGTCCCACGCTCCTCATTGACGTCGGTGCCAATATTGATACCAAACCTATCCATCTTTACCAATACGCCGTGATGGGTGATGTGTACTACCGCTATATATTAAGGAAGAACAGGCCGTCAGTCGGCATTTTAAATATCGGGGAAGAAGAAACTAAGGGCACTGAATATATAAAGGAAGCTCACCAGCTTTTGAACAAAAGCCGCCTTCATTTTATCGGCAACGTCGAAGGGCGAGATATTTTTAACGGCAAGGTCGATATCGTAGTCTGCGACGGTTTTGTCGGTAATGTGGTTTTGAAAGTCTCTGAATCTATCGCTGATGTGATCAGTAAACTTCTGAAAGCCGAGCTTAAAAAAAGTCCCTTGACGATGTTTGGCGCTTTGCTGGCAAAACCGGCGTTCAACGCTTTGAAGAAAGAGATCGATTATTCTGAATACGGCGGCGCTCCTCTTTTGGGTGTAGACGGGCAATGTATTATCAGTCACGGTTCTTCGAATTCGCGTGCTATTAAAAATGCGATACGGCGAGCTGCGGAATTCGTAAAATACGAAATCAATCAACATATTTTGGAAGCGGTGCAAAATAGCAAGGAATGAGGCTGGTGAGCGGTTGGCGTTTCGCGCAAACCGCTAACCGTGTACTATTAACTAATTGAGATATTATGCAAAATAAAAGAGCTGGGATCGTGGGCACCGGATTTTATGTGCCTGAAAAGGTTCTGACCAATCGTGATCTTGAAAAAATGGTCGACACTTCCGACGAGTGGATACGGACGCGTACAGGCATTTCCGAAAGGCGCATCGCTGAAAAAGGCGTCGGCACAAGCGAACTTTCTTCTAAAGCTGCGCTGATTGCGCTGAAAGATGCGAAAGTTAAACCAGAAGAGATAGATCTGATCATTGCCGCGACAACGACCGGTGATATGCCTCTTCCGTCGTGCGCGTGTTTTATACAGCAAAGAATTGGAGCCGTGAACGCAGCTGCTTTTGATTTGGCGGCAGCTTGTGCCGGTTTTGTGTATGCGCTGGTCACGGCGGATCAATTCATCAAGAGCGGTATGTATAAAACGATCCTTGTGATCGGCGCGGACCTTATTTCGCCTTATGTGGATTGGACAGACCGTTCGACCTGTGTGTTATTCGGGGATGGAGCTGGAGCCGTTGTTGTAAAGGAAGTGCCCTCTGGGGGAATATTATCGAGTGTGCTAGGCTCTGATGGTCGCCATGCGGATCTTTTAAAAATTTGCGCGGGTGGATCCAAAATACCCGCGTCGACCGAAAGCGTCAAAAATAAAGGCCATTACCTTCAGATGACCGGCTCGGAAGTTTTTAAATTGGCTGTCCGCGGCATGTCGGATGCGGTCAATCAGGCGCTCGACAAAGCCAAGGTTAAGAAAGAAGAGATCACTTGTTTTATTCCCCATCAGGCCAATCAAAGGATCATCGATGCTGTCGGAGAAAGACTAGGAGTCCCGAAAGAAAAAGTTTTTGTCAATTTACAAAAATACGGCAATACATCCGCGGCTTCATGTGTGATAGCTCTTTGTGAGGCATTACAAGAAAAGAAGATCAAAAAAAAGGATAAGGTCGTTTTTGCGACATTCGGCAGCGGTCTGGTATGGGGCGCAGTGGTGATGGAATGGTAGACGTCGCCTATCTTTTTCCGGGCCAGGGATCTCAATTCACCGGGATGGGAAAAGATCTTTATGATACTTATCCTTCAGCCAAAGCGATCTTTGATCGGGCCGCCGAGATCGTTGATTTTGATGTCCGCTCTGTTTGTTTTGAGGGTCCTCCGGAAAAACTGACACAGACACGTTTTAGTCAGCCCGCTATTTTTGTTACAAGCATGGCCGCGCTCGAAGCTCTAAAAGATCACCCAAAATTCAAAACTTTCGCTCCAAGATTTGCCGCTGGACTGAGCCTAGGGGAGGCTACTGCGCTTTGTGCTGCCGGAGCGATCTCTTTTGATGACGGACTTCGTTTTGTGAGGGCTCGCGGTCAGTATATGGACGAGGCCGCGATGGAGTGTCCCGGTCTTATGGCAGCCGTTCTTGGTATGGAACTTTCTGCGGTTGAGGAAGCCTGTAAAGCGACCGGAGCCGAAGTTGGAAATCTGAATGCTCCTGGCCAGATTGTGATATCGGGCAAAAAGAAAAATGTCGAGGATGCCATTGAGAAACTGCGTCAAATGGGCGCACGCAAAGTCATTCCTCTGGATGTGAGTGGTGGGTTTCACTCAAGCTGCATGGACCCGGCATGCCGCCGAATTGAGCAAGCGCTCAAAAACGCCATGATCCAGAGGCCTCGGATTCCGGTTGTAAGCAATCTTACCGCCAATATTGAAGATACGCCCGAAACTATAAAGCATAACCTGGTTTTACAAATGAATCATCGAACGCTATGGGAAGATTCAATGCGTTTTATTATAGGGAAAGGGATACAGACTTTTATCGAATTTTCTCCGGGAAAGGTCTTGAAAGGTCTTTTGAAAAAAATAGATCCTGCCGTCGAAACGATCTCTTTGAGCGGTTTGGAGGATTTTCATGCCATCGACTAAAAAGTTGGACGGGAAAGTCGCTATTATTACGGGCGCTAGCCGAGGCATTGGTAAAGAAATAGCGCTTTTATTTGCCAAAGAGGGGGCTAAATTGGTCTTGACCGCGAGAAATCAGGAGCTTTTGGAGGCGCTATCCAAAGAGATTGAAGCGGTTGGCGGTTTTCAACCCCTTTGTTTTACGGTTGATGTGAAAGATGTTGCCAAAGTCGCTGAACTTCTGGACAAAACCCTTGACAAATATGAGCGAGTTGATATACTCGTCAACAATGCCGGCGTCACACGGGATGGTTTGTTCGTGCGGATGTCAGAAGATGATTGGGATGAAGTGCTTAACACGAATTTGAAAGGCACTTTTCTCTGCATGCGGGCGGCGTCGAAGGTGATGATGAGGCAGCGTTCCGGCAAGATTATCAACATGGCGTCTGTGATCGGTATGACCGGTAATGCCGGGCAAGCCAATTATGCTGCTAGCAAAGCGGGGATCATCGCCCTGACGAAATCAGTCGCGAAGGAATTAGGGTCCCGTAATGTGTTGGTGAACGCGATAGCCCCGGGATTTATTGATACTGAGATGACCCAAGCGCTCAGTGAGGAAGTTAAGCAAAATATTTTAAAATCGATTCCTGTCGGTTTTTTTGGGAAACCGATAGATGTTGCAAAGACAGCTCTTTATTTAGCATCGGACGAGAGCAATTTTATCACAGGTCAAGTCATCACAGTTGATGGCGGAATGGTGATGTAACAAGGAGGAACAATGGCCGAAGTTGCACAGAAGGTGAAATCAATCATTGCGGAGCAGTTGGGCGTCAAGATCGAGGAAGTCACGGATTCCGCGTCTTTCGTGGATGATCTGGGGGCTGATTCGCTTGACACGGTTGAGCTAGTGATGGCACTGGAAGAAGAGTTTGGCATTGAGATACCCGACGAAGATGCGGAAAAAATGACCAACGTCGGTGAAGCGGTCCGTTACGTCGAAGAAAAGGCTGCGAAGACCTCCAAATAGATTTTATGCCTTATCCGCGGGTGGTGGTGACCGGCCTCGGAGCCGTCACTCCCATTGGTAATAATATTAACGATTTTTGGAATTCCCTTCTTGCGGGAAAAAGCGGCGTCGACAAAATCACGTATTTTGATCCCCACCAGTTCGAAAGCCGCATCGCAGCCGAGGTCAAAGGTTATGACCCCAAGGCGACGATCCCTTTAAAAGAATCCAAGCGCATGGAGCAATTCGCCCAATTTGCTGTAACGGCGGCAAAAGAAGCGTTTGCGGATTCCGGCATTGACATGAATAAAGAAAACCCGTTCGAAGTGGGTGTTCTGGTCGGTTCCGGCATCGGTAGCCTACGTATTATAGAAGAAACTCACTCCATTTATTTGACAAAAGGTCCTGAAAAATTTTCGCCGTTCATGATCCCGCTTTTGATCATCAATATGGCTTCTGGTTGGATCTCGATTCTTTTAGGCCTCAAGGGCCCGAATCTTGCTGTTGTTACGGCTTGCGCGACAGGCACGCACGCGATCGGTGAGGCGTTCCGTATTATTCAGCACGGCCAGGCAAAGGTCATGGTTGCCGGCGGCACCGAAAGCTGCGTCACTCCTTTGGGTATCGGAGGGTTTTGCGCGCTTAAAGCGTTATCCAAAAGAAACGATGACCCCAAAGCCGCTTCTAGGCCTTTTGATAAGGAAAGAGATGGTTTTGTGATGGGCGAGGGCGCCGGGATCGTGATTTTGGAAGAATTGGAGCATGCAAAAGCGCGCGGCGCAAAAATTTATGGCGAGATCGTCGGATACGGCTTGAACGGAGATGCTTTTCACATGACCGCCCCAAGGCCTGACGGTGAAGGCGCGGCCTATTGCATGAACCTCGCGCTTAAAGATGCGAAGATGAGCCCACAAGAAATCGATTATATTAATGCACATGGGACGTCAACCGAATTGAATGATAAGATCGAAACTTTGGCCATCAAAACGGTATTCAAAGATCACGCCAAGAAACTTGCGATCAATTCCACAAAATCAATGACAGGGCATACTTTAGGGGCAGCGGGCGGTATCGAATTCGTTGTCTGCTGTTTATCTCTCAGAGATCAGACGCTGCATGCCACGATCAATCAATCCAGCCCTGATCCCGAATGCGATCTAGATTACGTTCCGAACACTGCTCGTAAAACTTCTGTGGAAGCATGTCTTTCCAATTCTTTAGGGTTCGGCGGACACAACACTTCGATCATCGTAAAAAAATTCAAAGGATAGACCATGGCCAAATTATTAGAAGGAAAAAAAGGTTTAATCCTGGGGGTCGCTAATAAGCGCAGCATCGCTTGGTCGATCGCGCAGAGCGCTTCACGCGAAGGTGCTGAATTAGCATTCACTTATCAAGGCGAGAGACTCGAAGAGAATGTCCGTGAGCTGGCCGGAACATTGCCAAATTCGATTATATTGCCGTGTGATGTGATGCTGGAATCGCAGGTCGATGCGGTTGTAAAAAAACTCGACGAATCTTGGCACGGCCTTGATTTTATGGCTCACTGCATTGCTTATGCTAAAGCAGAGGATCTCGAAGGCGGATACACCAAAACCAAAAAGGATGGATTTGATACGGCGCTTGGAGTAAGCGCATATTCTTTAACATTTTTAGCTCAAAAATTCGCTCCGCTTATGGAAAAAAAAGGCGGCGGAAGTATCACGACATTGACTTACCTTGGCGGAGAGCGCGTGGCTCCCGGTTACAATGTGATGGGTGTGGCTAAAGCCGCTCTCGAATCAAGTGTCAAATATCTGGCCCATGATCTTGGCTCTAAAAATATCCGTGTCAATGCTATCTCGGCAGGTCCCATCAATACCTTGGCCGCAAGGGGGATAAGTGGGTTTTCCGAGATTTTAAAAATTGCACGCGAAAAAGCTCCTCTCAAGCGAAATACGGAACCGGAAGAAGTAGGTGATACCGCTTTATTCTTGTTCAGCTCATTAAGCCGCGGGATCACCGGCGAAGTCATATTTGTTGACTGCGGTTACCACATTCTTGCCTTTTAACCCCATTTTTCTAATTAAGCGTATTTAAGCGTTTTTAAGTTTAAAAGAACGTCTCTATTTCTCTCCTAATAGTTTTTTCCCTGCGGCAAAAAATCCTCTTTTTCCGTCTTGAAATGGCATTCTTCATCATGTAAATTTTCCACATATCATTTTTTGCGCACTTACTTTAACTCGTATTTAAACCCTTAAATTATGTTGCCAAAACTAAAGAAGGAAAAACTGGATGAATAGAAGAATTCACCCCGCGTTGCGAGTTTTATCTTCGTTCCTTTTAATATCATTCTTTATCCATGATGTTTCCTATGCGGCTATCGATTTAAGGCCTGCGGAATTCAATTTTTTCCAGAAACCCCTTATCAATTTTGAGATACCTCAGTCGGTAGCGCTGGTCGAGGATTCGTTTTTAGCGTCAGGTTCTGGTAATAAAACTTCCACGAAAACCGTTTTTCTTATACAAGATGCTCATACCAATGAGTCTGGGCAGCTGAACTCTTCGAAGGCGATCCAGACTATCCTTGAGAGCCAAAATATCAAGTATGTATTTTTAGAAGCCGGCACAGGCGACGATTCACTGGATTTTTTAAGGGACAGCGCTTCGTTAGAAAAAAGAACAGAAGTTGCCAATTCCTATGTTAAAAAAGGCGTTCTTTCAGGCAGCGAATATCTTGATCTGACTTCAAACCTTCATTTCGTGCTTTGGGGCGTTGAAAATAAAGAGCTTTATTGGAAAGCGCTGAGCTCTTATGAGGCCGTCGCCAAAGGCCGTGATCAGTTCGAGGATTATCTGAAAAGGATCGGTACAACAATTGACACGCTTAAACCCCGGATCTTTAATCCGGCGCTTCAGGAATTTGATGACAAGCGCAATGAATTCTTGAATGAAAAGATCTCCTGGACCGATTATTTTGACACGCTGACCAATGAGGCTTCCAAAAGAGATATCAATCTTGATTATTTTCCTTACCTAAACGCGCTTAAGGAATTAAAATCGCAAGAGAAAAATATCGATTTCAAAAAGGCCGGTGATGAGCAGATCCAAGCAGTTGAATCCGCTTCGAAAGAAGATGCTCAGGCGCTTTTGTTGGCTTCCCAGGAAGTAAAGTCCCCATTTAAATTTTCAAGCCGTGATCACAAAGTCGGAAAAGCGTTCTATAACCTTCTTGAAGAAGTCGTTAAAAAGCAAAAAAACGGGCCCCAATATCCGGAACTTACAAAGTATTTCGAATATCTGAGATCCGCTGACAAGATCAATCCCAAAGAAATGTTGGCCGAGCAGAAATTGCTGGAAAACCAGATCTACTCCGCTCTCATCAGAACAGCGGATGAAAAAGACCTGCATCAATGCTCGGATAATCTGAGATCCTTGAAGAATCTTTTCGATCTGACCATGACACCGGAAGACTTTCAGTTCTACAAAGATCACTCTGATGCATTTGGTGTCACGTTCATCACCGGTTTTCTGAATAAAAAGATCATGGATCTCAAGTCCTTTTATGAGCGTGCATTGTTCCTTGAAAATGGTTATGAGGATTACATAAAGCGCGCGGAAGAATTTTATGAACTGACAGTCAGTCGCGACCGCGCGTTCGTCGAAAATCTTTCGGCTAAGATGGAGTCCGAAAAACAGACCAAAGCGGTCCTTGTGACGGGCGGTTATCACACCCCGAATTTGAAGGCTTTATTGAGAGAAAAGAACATCTCTTATGTTGTTGTAACCCCTCAGATCTTGCAGGAGACGAACCATAAGAGGTATGAAAAATTGCTTTTATCCCAAAAACCCGTCTCAGAGAAAATATTGTCCGGATCTTCTTCAAAAGATGAGAACAAAATCGCGCTCCTTCCTTTAATAGAGACGCCTGAAAAAACTTATTTAGTTAGAGATCTCCGAGAAAGGGATCTGGGCGGATCTTCAGCTGGGATCGGCGGCGTCGGTTCTGTTGGAGGTAAGCTTGTTGAGACGGTTCCGCAATATGCGCTTGCCGGCGCACGGATGGCCGAAGAAAATTCAAAACCAAAAAAATCAGCGGAGACCCGCGCATATATTAATCGAAAATCATTAGAGCTTACCCGGCAGATGGCTGTTGAATCTCCCGATGAAATAAGACTTGAAAAGCTTAAAAGAGCCGAAAAAAGAGCTGAGCGACGCGGTCAAGATCGGACCGGCGCAAGATTGGCAGAAGAATTTAATTTGGAAGCAGACGCTCGACACGGAAGATGGTTTTTTTCCCCATCAGCGAAAGGTTATATTTTCCCGATTATTTTGGAAGGTGAATCAAAACAAAATTTCTTCAGACTTTTAGAAGCAGCAGGACTTTCTTACAAAGGAGAAGCAGAACAAGAGGGATTAATTAGCGCAAACAAAGTATTTGGCCATCCTTCTTTAGTTGCTTTAAAGGTAGGCGATGACAAGCCCGTGGTCGCCGGTATTGAATTTTATCAGACAGGTAGAATTCCGACGGCTGTTTTTATAGATTTTTTGAATGTACCAGCAACGATCCAAGCCTCACAATCTATCGGCGAACGGTTTGTATTTCCTGTGCAAGTGGAAATTCAGGGCAATAAACTCACGCTTCGGCCTTCTGTTTCTGGTGCGCGGTTGTCTGCTTCCGTAGAAGTTGATCCTTCTTTGCTCAGACGATACGCGAGACTCTTTGAGAATAAAACTATCAATGGAAAGACATTAGTTCCAGCCGAAGTGATCGCCCAGCTTGCTAATGCTGTTGGCGACGATATACCCAACGCATTGAATGCCCGCCGCGAGCTTCTCGAATCCAAAGCTTCAACCAAACAGAAATATGCGTTTCCTGATTGGGATCAGACCTTTACTGACGCTGACGGCAATGTCCACAGTTTTAGACAGATCCTTCAGGGAATGATCGATAATTTTTTTGGAATCAACAGCGAATTTAGCTGGAGACTGAACAATGATGTGCCAGTGCCGGCCGATATTTTTCCTTTAGCTAAACCCGGTCTTCAGGTCACCGGCCCTTCAGATCCGTTGAATATGGCCATGAACCAGCTCAATGCCGATCTTTCAGTGCGCATGCCTGACGCTGAAGACGCCTCGGCAGCATGGGAAGGAAATCCTCAAGAGCAGTCCATTGGAGTTTTTGAAGGTATTCAAAATGAACTCCAGCTTTTATCCGGCGAGTGGGATGGAAAAGTTTTTGAGGTCATGAAGAAAGGCGAAAAACGCGAATACCGTTTGTCCAAATCCCGCGAGGAACGTCCCACAACGATCCAGCGTGTTCCCGGCATGCATTTGAACTATCCTTATATTACGATCAACGGCAAGCCGGTACCTGCCATCGCTATTGCTTACGCACTTCATGCATTGAATACTTACGGCGCACTGAAACAGAACGGTTCCGGCAATTATTATTATCAACCCAAGATGCAGACACCTCAGGAGGCCCTGATCGTTGCAAAGCTCCTGGCTACTTTGGAAGATATCATGGGTCTTAAGCGCGGTGAGATAAAGATCGAGATGCTCTATGAGGAAGGAAATGCCGGACGATTCATGCCGGTCATTATGTGGGTTTTGCGCGATCGCCTGATCGGTTCGAATGTGGGGCGGTGGGACTATATAGGAAGCCTGATTGAAATGTGGAAAGACGAAGCTGTTTGGCCGGACCCGCAAAGCATCAATATGAACTCTTCAAATTTAGTGGTTTATCAGCGTATCAATGCGCTGCTTAATGTAATGGCGGGTACGAAAAATGGTGAGCAGGTGAATGGCGCACCGATCGGCGGAATGGCGGCCGTCATGCTTTATCCGAACACAGATTCTTATCAGCGTTATAAAAATAATCCCAAAGCGCTTCGTGCGATGAAGATCGATAAACTTCGCGAACGTTTGCTTGGGCTTATCTTTGTTCCCGAAGATTCATCTGTTCGGTCAGCGACATTGGAAGATATTTTGAGCGGTCAAGTTAAAGGTCATATCTATGATGCCTACCGTCAAAGCTGGGTAGCGACAACGGACAAAGAATACGTCGCGGCAGGCAACGGTCCGCTCCGTGCGGCATTGAATGATCTGCAAGCTCTTGTTAACGCGCCTGAAAAATGGACAGAAGTCGATGGTAAAAGGGTCGCTCCTACGGTTGCTAGTGGTCTTATCGAAGCCGAACGGAATTTATTCACGACTCTTGGTCTTTTGAATCCGCAAGGCAAGATCGTTCCTTGGGTTGTTACCAAAGAAAAATTGGGTTCGCCAGAAAAACTTTTCAATGACGAACTTTGGAACAGTCTTTACGGTGTTCCCAAAGGAGAGCTTACGATCGAGCATATCCAGCATGAATTTTTCATGCAGGCGCAGTACGGTTATCAAATTTTGAACGGTAATTATGCGGCTGCCATAGATGACTACGAATTAGGGCTCCGTTTCATGAATGATCTGGCCACTTACCGTATTTTCAACGGCCATATGTGGACAGCTTTCAACCATCAAGCGAAAGTCACCAAAGACGGATATCTTAAAGGACCGGTTCTTGATCCAAAATTAGGCGTGATCCCCGGTGAGAATAGGATCGAGATCAAAGCGGGAACAGTTCTTACTCCTGAAATATTTAAGCAGTTGTGGGATTTGCATAATGAATGGACACAGGCATTTTTTGCCGAACAAGATAGAAAAGGAGAAGAGTCGCGTTTCAATCGTGCCGAAGCAGACACGATCATGGAAGTTTTAAAGCGCCAGATGGCGTCTAGCCGGTATCTCCAGCACAGTCCTCGAGTTCTTTTTGTTATTGCCAAAGCAGACCAAAAAGAGCGTCAGGATATTCTGGATGCCATTTTTGCCCCTTCACGCGAAGAAGTCGTCAATAAAGTTCAGGCTGGTGTGTGGAGCGATAAAGTTTTAGCCGCGCATGACTACGTCTATGATTATTATCCGACAGCAAAAAGTGAAACGGTAGCCATCGGAGCTAGGTTAGCGACCGCTGAGGTTGAACAATTTGAACGGGAAGTTCAAGAGACAGATCAATGGCTTAAGAATTCGAGTTTTAATGAGCTTTCGCTTGCGTTCAATGCGCGCCAGGTTGTGAGAATGCGAGGCGCGCTCCGTCCTGAATACACGACTGCGACCCGAGCCGCTGAAAGCATGAATCAAATTTTGTGGGAAAAGTTTAGAAGTAAAGACCAAGTTTCCACATACGGTCCTTACACGTCAACGGAAGCGGTGATCCAAAGACAACAGGGAATTGAGATTGCCTATTTAGGTGGATGGGCTACTTCCGCCAAAGGTTCGAGCAGAGAAGTGCCGGGAGCGGATACGGCGAGTTATGCGCTGAGCACTGTTCCCGAAGACGGGCAAGCGATCGTTCGAGCGATGCTTCAACAGGATGCGATCCAGCGGCTTGTGCGTTCTAAGATGACGACTGAACAGCTTGAGAAAACCCCTTCGATCGATTATTTACCGCGTATCATTGCTGATGCGGACAACGGTCACGGAAGCGAGCATCAGCTTATGAATCTTGTCCGTCTTTTTGTGGAAGCCGGTATCGGAGCAGTCCATATTGAGGACCAGGACAAGCGGAAAGTTTGCGGCCACCAGGGCGGCAAAGTGCTTGTTTCCACTTCGACACATATTACCCGACTGAGCACGGCGGCTTTTCAATTTGCGCTAATGGGTGTACCCGGGATCATTGTTGCCCGCACGGATGCTAATGAGGCAACATTCCTTTCAAGCAATGAAGACGGTCGCGATCATCGTTTTATTCTAGGCGCAACGCGCAAAGACGTGCCCACTTATGCCAGTGTAACCCTGTCTGTGTTTAAAAGATTTCGTGAAAAAGGCGTAAACGCGGAAGAATTGATAGCCGACAAGATGTTCGGCCTTGCGGATTCAGATTATCGCAAGGCGTCCACATGGTTTGATGAGCAGAATATCTCAGGCGCTATAGATGAAGCTATTGCTACGGTGCGTTCGGAGAAAAATCCGGGCGGCATTGATTCCGATAAGGCGCTTGATAACGCGATGAAAAAAGTTCATGAGGCGTGGGTGCGGGCAGCCGGAATGAAGACGTATGGCGAGGCCGTTGCGGATGAAATGAGAAGCCGTATGGAAAAGAGTGAAAAATTCACAATGACGCCCGAACAGTGGCTCGAATTTGTGAAAACAGCCCCCAACAATAAAGCAGCCCGCGATCAAGCGCGTGAACTTGGCATTGAAATTTTCTGGGATTGGAGCCTGCCGCGGACCGTTGAAGGTTATTATCAGATCACTGGCGGCGTCGAGATGTCGATCGCGCGCGGTCTGTCTTTTGCGCCTTATGCTCATTTGATATGGCGCGAGTCGAAAGAGCCGGATCTTTTGAGAGTACCGGATGATAAAAGCGAAGATCATCACTTTGCATCCGCGATCCATGCTCAATTTCCTCAGAAGAGATTGGCTCAAAACATTTCTCCCTCATTCAACTGGGATGCGTTTGGGTTTACCGACCAACAGATCAAAAATTACAATCGTGAACTCGGCAGACGCGGTTACGTTTTCAACTTCACGACTTATGGTGGTCACCAGGCCGACGCCTTGGCCGCTGCCCAGCTTTCACGGGCTGTCAAAGAGAACGGCGCGTGGGGAGTTGTTCAGGTCCAGAGAGGTTTGAGGCTTGAAAATCTGCCCGCTCAGCGGCCACAGGAATTCGTGGGTGGAAATCTTGCGGACGCAAAACTTAAAGCGGCGACAGGTCTTTCGGCTTCCACAGAATCAATGGGCGGAAAATCCACGGCTGCTCAGCACAAGACACAGGTTGAGGTGCCGCTTAGTACGCTTGAAGGATGGCTTAATATCTGGGCACAACAGAATGGCGTGCAGGGTCCGCTCACAGCGGAGATGCGGCCTCTTGAGATCGGTTCCGATGAGATGTCGCTGAACGTTTTCGACAAGAATTATCGCAAAATAGCATCGATCAAATTCAGATTTGTCGAAGTCAGGGGATTGGATCGGATCATCGAAGTTACGGATCAGGAAACGAGTGAATCATTCCGCAAAAAACGCTTGATGAGTCTTGTTCAACTATTCCTGATCTATCGCTATAAAGCAGGCACGGTGCATTACTTAATTCCCACACTAGACAATCGCGAAGCGACAAAACGGATGGTCGATGCGGAAATTTTTAAAGAAGACTGGAACGAAAGCAACCTCAATCTAATAGCAGTTTCGGTAAACACTGAAAAGATCCAGCAGCTGGTCTCGGACAAGACCGCCCTGCAGAACTTTATCACAAAAACTCCACTCAATGGCGGACAACCTTCCGGCGCACGCTTGTCATCTCCCGAAGAAGACCGCGTAGCGCAGAACCTTGACCGCATGCAGGATCTTGTCCGCGAGAACGAGTTTGCTCTCAGCCAAGCGGTCGGTTATCTTAGCGGAGAAATTTCATTGGCCGAGGCGGTCAAGGATATTAAAGATAGAAACTTTTTAAATCAAGTCGCAGCGGAACTTGTTTCGTTCAAAGTATCAGGCGCTTACCGTTTTAATGAAGCCCTAAGACTGATCGTTCAGAACTTTTTACAGACAAACCGTTCGGAAGTTCAGCAGAAAAAAGCCGTCCAGCAGATATTCAAGGCAAATCCCGATCTAAAAGAAAATCCACCGACGGTCGCCTGGGTTTATGACATTCTCGATAAAGCTAAAAAAGAATATGAGTCCGTCGCGGGAGCACGGTTGGCAGCAGATGAAAACGAAATCGATATTCTCCATACTGAATTAAGCAAATGGCAGATCAAGGCTCTCACCCCTGGCCCCGAACAAGATCTTGCCCGCAGAATGGTCGAAGATTTGAGTAAGCGGCTTGCGGAAGCTAATGCATCAAAAAGTGAAAAGTCTTCCGGCGCGCGTCTAGCAGAAAAGCAGGCACTTATCGAGTTGAAAGCAGATCTGAACAACTCGAACGTTCCGCCCGTGGTTAGCATTGCCCAAATTGTCACCACCTTTAATGCAAAAAAGAAGCCGGACCAAAGAATTACGAGGGATGAAGTTGTTGCCGAGCTTGAGAAGTATGGTTACAGCGTTCTCAGCATAAAGGAACAAGATACTTTTGTAACAGACGCTTGGAGACAGAAACAAGAAGGAGCAAAGGTTGCCGCTTCGTCAGTCAGGCCAGGGCGTTCAGCCAGAGATACTTACTACAGAATCATCGATCTATTGGATTCGTCGAAGGGTTACCAAACGATCGCTTATGGAAATTTAACCGTTCCTGTTGCGGAAGCCAAAAAGATAGCCGGAGCCGAACAACGTTACAGCTATTTGATAAAAGTTATCCCGCTTGATGCGGATAAAATTTACCACCTTCAGAGTATAAATCTGCCAAAACCTCACGGGCTTACGATCGCGATCATGAGCGCGATCCCGAATCCACCTCCTTCCGGTGGTGCGCGCTTGTCAGTGGCCGCACGCGTCAATGCGATCGCTCCAGAAAATCTCACGATGCAGGATATCGCAGACCTGGTGCATACAGCTCCGCTCGAAAATTTGGTGTACCTTGGTCAGAATCCTGAGTTACCAAATACGGATGCTTACAGTATTCCGGCCGAATCTTTTTCGTATGTAATTTACATTCCAAAGGATGTGGACAGCGCTCCATATTTAAGGGTTGTCAAATTTGAGACACAGCGAGGAACGTCGCCCGTTCTTAAGGGTGATAAAACTTTCCAGAAAGAAGAGATCGGAACTGTTACAGCGAGATATTACTTGAAGAACGTGATCGTTAAGTTAACTCAAGCATCTGAAGGTGCGAGATTGGCGAATCAAGTGCCTGCCCCGCCCAAGGAAGCACAGAACGAATATAGGGCCACTGCTGCTATACCCGTCATTGAGGGCGAGCGCGTCCAAGCGATCGCCAGTGAACAAGGGCCGGTTGTCCCTCAAATCGAGCTTCCAAAACCAATTTCTGGTGCGAGGTTAGCAGTTGAACAAGATAAGGTTTTTAACGCAGCGTTGAGAACAGCTATCAAATCCGACAATGTCGCAGAGGTTGAAAGACTTGTAGTAGGAAATACTGATAAAGCGACAAAATTCTATGTAGATAATTTGCGCACCGCCGAATATACACAAACCCAAAGGGAAATCGTTCAGAATGCAATTTATAAAGCAAGAAACATCCAGCCTGTTGCCATCAAAGGAGAGGATGTTGTTGCGGCGGATAAGATCGATGTAACCAAACTTTCTATCTCTGGCGTACAGAGTGTGGCCGATATTAAGGATAAGGCTGCTAAGATACAAAAGATTGTTGAATTGAATCCGATCATTCTTTTGGTTCGTTCGGCTACGACTGTGGATGATAATTTAGTGAATCAATTGCCTAGACTGAGATACGTTGTCCGTTTAGGGCATGGTCTTGATAATGTCACTGCAAGTAAGGATCTTCTAACTCAAAAAGGCATCACAGTTATTGGTACCAAAGGTTCGGCGAGATCCATTACAGCTTGGACTTTAAGAGCGATCGCATTCGCTGCTCTAAGGGGCCAAAGCTCTGAAGCGGCAACTGACAGAGCGCCGGCAAAATATTTTTTCACTCCCGGGACATTTTTAAGCGCCGTCACTTCGAAGTCCGCAGGTCTCGAGGAATCCCAACAGCGCTTGTTAAAAGCTAAGGCCGTTGCGCTATTCCAAAACATTGATTCAAATACCATCAGATCATTAAACGGTGCGACGGTCGGCATTATTGGAGCTGGTGACATCGGACTTCAGATCGCGTCTTCAGCCAAGGCGCTTAAAGCCAATGTGAGGATCAATTCCCGTTCAAGCGAATCCGATGAATCCGCCAGACGTCGACTTACCGATGCCGGTTATTCCGTGACCACAAAAGAACAAATTTATCGAGGCTCGACCTACGTAATTCTTATCACGGGCTTGAATGATACAACAAAAGGTTTGATTGATGCGAAAGCTGTTGATGCGTTGATCCAAAACAGAAATCTGGTTGCGGTAATCAACCCTGATCGGGAAAGCCTGGTGGATGAAAGTCAGGTTTGGAGGCTGTTAGATACAAGGCCTGATGTTAAATATATCGTGGATGAAGTTCCTGTCTCTGCGCAGCTCAAGCGCTGGGCTATTTATACGCCTCATATTGGCGGTTCAACCCAAGAAGCTGAAGCGGGAGTATTGCAAAATACAGACCACATATTGAGTGGAATCTTTGTGTCAAATGGTGCACGTTTGTCTGAAAATGCGAACGCTCAGTTTAGAAGATTTGAAAGAGATTTTAACGTAGAAGTTGAGAAAGTTTCTTCGGAAAGGGCCGGGTTGAGTTCCCTTAGTATTAAAGTTACGGAAACGACAAGCAGCACCCCGATCGTGATCGTGCCCGCTAATCTATCTTCCGGTATAAATCCGGGTGAGCTGGCGCAAGTCGTTGCTAAGCGTCTAAGCGCTAATCTAAAAGGCGTTGATGCCGCGCATGTGGAGCAGCAGATAGGATATGCATTGCGTCCATATGAACAGGCTGCAGAATCTGGCGCAAGACTTGCCGAAGGCATTGTTCCTGCAGGATTGAAGCTTGCAAGGGAAGTTGGCACCTCATTTTTGATAGGCAATGATATCGAAGTGACCGTTACGAACATTAAGGGTGCGCACAGCCGTTTTACCATTTCTGTCGAAATTAATAAAAAAGGCGGCATAACAGAAAACGTCAAACTCACTGAAAAAGTGCCCTACCAAGTTGCTCCCGGAATTCAACTTTATGCCAGCCGTTATGCGGATGGCAGAGGAAGAGTTTATCCGCGCGTGCGGATCGTCGCGCCGAGAGACATTAGAATTTTAAGAAGCGAACTCGTCAGAGGACGCGTAAGTTCACAATTGGCCAAGGAATTTTCTCAAAAGGCCCGTTATATTACGGCCTTCGGACGGCCAGGTGCAGGCAAAGGCACGTTGATCGGAGAATTCATTTCTCAGGTCAATTCTTGGCTTCCTTCAAACAAACAATATGTAACGCTTGTGATCGGTAATTACTTTAGAGGCATAGATCGTATTGTTTCAAACAAAAGAGAACCGGGCGATGAGAAATTTGAGCAGTTTGTCAATCTTATTTCAGCTGATGAATTAGCTCGTATGGCTAAAGGTGAGCTTTTGTCGGATGAATCGGCTTTTAAAGTCATCAATGCGGTATTGGCGCTCCCCGAATATAGGAATGCTTACGGTATCGTTTTTGACGGTTTTCCGCGCACATCCCGTCAGCTGGATGTTTTAGAATCCGCCAATAAATTATTTATTAACGACCAGCCGCTTAAACTGAATCTTTATGCGATTTTGGATGTCGAAGAAAGCGTCCTGTTCGATCGTGTCAAGCAAAGAGCTATCGATGATATTGCGCAGGGCAAAGAAAGACCCGATGCGCCGATTATCCCTGGCACTAAAGGACTGGATTTGGCCAAATTTCAACAGATATTTGATGCGCGGATGGCAGAGTATCGCAATCAGACTAGTCAGATCGTTGAAAGAAAAAGAGGCGGAGTCGACACGCTTGCAATAAAAGGCGATGTACCGGGCCTGGCGGACGAAGAAAATGTGCTGGAAGTGCGTCAGAATTTTATGACAGCGTTAGCTGAATTTTTGAAAAATAGACCAGTAGTCGGAGCTATTGGCGCCCGACTTTCTACTGAGAAACCAAATATCCGTGATGCGAAAGAAGCCGATCTTATAAAAGCTCTCGAAGTAGCCGGGATCAGCGGCACCAAAGCAAGACAGCGTGCCAGACAGGTTTTTGCAGAGATCAGGGGAGGTAGGGCGAATGATAAGGTTGCATTCACCGCAGCTTTTAGGAGAGTTGTTTCTGGTTACCCGAATGCCGATGAGATCACGGCGAAACTTGTGGAGCAATTTAGTTTTGATACGGAAACGATTCCGTCTCCAAAAGAAGAGCTTATCAGTCAAAGAAATGCTGTTTCCAAGGAAATAGACAGACTTTATTCTCAGTCGAGTGCAAAGCGTGCCGCAGACACCAAGATAGTCAGAGCAGCGCAGCACCCGGTTGCTCAGATATTGTCGTTATCGGATAACGCGTTTGAGGCATTGGTCCGCTCTACTGAAGAACGCGCAACTCATACGATCACGAAAAATGTATTGGTCCCGGCTCTGAAAGCCGTTCGCTCGGTAGCATTGACTCCCGAATTAAGCGCCAAGCTCACGGAGTATAAATCACTCACCGCGCAAATATCAGCCACGCCGGAAGGTGCTCGTTTAGCGTATAACTTGGTGAATAGCGCTCTGGATAAAGGACAGATCAGCGATGCTGTCAAACTTTTAACTCTTTATCATGGAGAACTTTCAACAAGCGAATTGCTGAGATTGGCGCAAAGAATAAAATTTGATTACCGTGGACCCATTAAGATCGTTGGAAAGGTCGGCGGAAGTACGATTTCTTTCGAGGCGGCCAATGAATATGGGCTCTTAGGCTACAGAGCAACGGTTAATACCAACGAGCCAGGTGATCATGAGGCAATCGTGGTCAATAGGATTGTGAATGCCATCGGCCAAATTATTCAATTCTACGGAAATCCCGACCGGGTCTCATCCGTATATTTCACAGCTCCAGGATTTTTCGATCTTGAAGGTAGGCAAACAAGACCCGAGCCCAATATCCCGGGTCTTAATCGGGCCGGATTCTCTTTTGAAGAGTCCATTCAGGAACAATTAGCTGCCAGTGTAATACGCCGTGATATTTTCGGAAAGATTCCTGTGAAGGTCGTTCATGATGGGACAGGCGGAGCGCTCGGAGAAGTGAGTCGGTTTGGCACGCTTGCCAATGAGTCAAAAGCGGACCTGCTTTTCGTTATCGATGGCACTGGCGTAGGAACTCGCCGGCTTGTAAATGGGGAGCCATTTTTTGGTGATCAGCGCGTCAATTATTTGATCAATGAAGCACCTCATACGCTGTTATTTAATGGAAACCCCGCGAATCCCGACTTCAGTTATTTTGGTTTGGAGACTCAAGGTGAAGCCACATACACCGAAAGATTTTTAGAAGATGGAAAAACTTCGAATCTTTTATACAAAGGACCCGATTTAGAAGATAGGACTAACGGAGCCGCTTTCGCCGAATACGCAAAGTCTGAAGTAGTCAGAATCCTGCAAGAAGGTCTATCTTCTTCGGAGTATGGATCCGTTCAGGAATTCTTAGAAAGGGTCGGCGGAAGTGCGGAAGCGATTGACACGCGTGCGTTGGGCGTTGCGGCTAACCAAGGCAATCAATTCGCGCAGCGCATTGTGGAAGAACGCGCAAAAGAGCTTGGTATAGGTCTTGCCGTTCTTATCATGACGTATCAAAAAGATTTCGGAGTAGCTTCTCCAAGATTCGTGATTCTTGGATCAGGTGTCGCGCAGATAGGTAATATTTATCTGAAAGCGGTCAGGGAAGGAGCTAAGAGCCGTTTTGAAAGAGAAGGTTTTAAGTTCGATGTCAATCAATTCATTCTTTCCCAAATAAAAGATGATACGGCAAGAGAATTGCTTGGCGGTCTTCCGTCAGCCTCTGAAATTCAGTCTCATGCTGATAAATTGCAGCAAGTCGGAGCCCGGTTAGCTGATCAAACTCAGGAATTAAAAGCTGAGCTTGGACAAGTCCAGACAGAAATTCCTATCGCAAGACAGACGGATCTTCGAAAACTTACTTACCTTCTAGGCCGCGAGTCTTTTCTTGTGAAGCAGATCGCCGCTTCAGAAAGGACTTCTCAAAAGGCAAGCGCAGGCGCCCGCCTTGCTGAATCAAAAGGAGTAGGGAGCGAAAAATTCGTTCTTGAAACCGTTCAAGCTCTTTTAAACACAGGCAAGTACAACCGCGAAAGAATTGCAATGCCAGAAATCTCGAGTTCATTGAGAATTAAACTTGAGACGTTATTGGCTGGCAAACAAATTCCGAACGATTTACACGAAGCCCCATTTTTTCACGAAGTGCTTACTGCTTGGAGCGAAGAACTTGGGGACCATATTATTGTACGGCGCGTCCCTTCAAAAAATCTCACTTTCATACAACAACTCAACACCATCGCCAAACAAATGGTCCCTCATAACGGAGGTATCCTTGCCGC
>CAZXLF010000008.1:129524-138673 GCA_964642015.1 uncultured Planctomycetia bacterium | reverse complement strand
CCAGATGGGTGCTATGTCAGGCTCTGAAGCAAGAACAGTAACGGATTCTAGAGGCAATACATTTACGATACCGGCTGTTACTGCCGCAGAACAACAAGCTGCATTTATCCGAGGCATTCAGGCGAATGGATTCCTTGACAGGCTTGTTACTGCCGCTAACAACAACGCTGCTCAAGCACTCCACATATCTATAACCTCTCTGTTCTTCCAGATGGGTGCTATGTCAGGCTCTGAAGCAAGAACAGTAACGGATTCTAGAGGCAATACATTTACGATACCGGCTGTTACTGCCGCAGAACAACAAGCTGCATTTATCCGAGGCATTCAGGCGAATGGATTCCTTGACAGGCTTGTTACTGCCGCTAACAACAACGCTGCTCAAGCACTCCACATATCTATAACCTCTCTGTTCTTCCAGATGGGTGCTATGTCAGGCTCTGAAGCAAGAACAGTAACGGATTCTAGAGGCCGTACAGTTACAATACCTGGCCAAACCGCTGAACAACAACAAACTGAATTTATCCGAGGCATTCAGGCGAATGGATTCCTTGACAGGCTTGTTACTGCCGCTAACACCGAAGCTGCCCAAGCAATTCACATATCTATAACCTCTCTGTTCTTCCAGATGGGCGCTATGGCAGGTGCCGAGGGCACTAGAAACAGAGCCGGAAACATTATTCCAGGCACAGCTAAAACTGCGGAACAACAACAAGCTGACTTTATTCGCGGCATTCAAGCGCCTGGCTTCCTTGACAGACTCGTTGCTGTCTACAGAACTGATGCTGCGCAAGCACTTGGTATCTCATTAAACTCTCTGTTCTTCCAGATGGGCGCTATGGCAGGCTCAGCTCCCGGCACAAGGAATGGAAAAACTGCTGCTCAAGAACAGGCTGATTTTGTCAGAGGGGCCCAAGCAACAACAATAGATCAGATAGTTGCTGTTGCTAGAAGCGAAGTTGCTCAAGCCCTTAATATTTCCGCTAATGCGATCTTTTTCCATTTGGCAAGTTTCAGTGGGGAACATGCTAATGATGAACGCAACTTATTTGCTCGACAATCGCAAAATATTACAGTTGATTTGCTTGTAAGGATTTCACATACGACAGGGAACGACATTTCGCTTGTTTCTCTATTCTTCCAATTATCTGGCAAAACCGATGAACAGCTAGCGCATATAAATGAGGTCATGAACAATACAGAACAAAGAGCCAAGGTACAAGGCCTTAGCCAAGAGTTAGTAAGATTAGCTGAAGCGAGAGGACAATATGTTCCTGTTTCAACTGCATTCTTGACCGTTGCAGGTTTGGAGCAATCAAAGCGTGATAATTTGTACCAATCGTTCGTTCTAGGTAGTGGAGAAGAGAAGTCTAGAGCCATAGAGACGGTGAGTATTTTAAGAGAACGGAATAGAGGTCTTGACTTCTTCTCGGGTCTCATTGCTGTTGGTAGCGAAAAGTTACATGAATCGTATGGTTTGTCTGGACGCACAGCGCAAGCCGTGGCTTTGGGTAATAATCTTCTGAGTTATGTGGGATTGAGCACATATATAGATGCGCATGACAGATGGCGGCTTTCCATAGAACATGGCATGGACTTTCAGGGTATTGCTGGCATATCAGCAGGTTGGGTTTACATTTTTGGTCTAGCTTATGGTTTCACCGCCCAAGAATCTTACCAGCTAGGCGTGGAATATGTCCGCGAAGGATATATGCAGCAAGCTTTGAGAAGTTACGGTGGATGGGTCTACGACAATATTCTAGCCCCTGTAGGAAATTTCTTTAGTAATCGCATTGTGCAGGGAATATTAACTTTGGGAATTTCTGAGTTAGTACGTGTTGTTGTTAACAATTGGACTGACATTTCGAAGCGAATCGATCAGGTAGTATCTTTCCTGACAGATACGTGGATAGGTCGAGGTATTTTGGCAGTTGGAGCAGTAGTTGCGGTGATAGCGGCGCCTATTTTGGTCCCTATTGCTTTAGCGGTCGGGGCTGCTTATTTATTATACAAAGCGGGAACTTGGGTTTACAACAATTGGGGCGCTATCAAGGACTATGTTTCGAAGGCTTGGGATAGTGCCAAACAATTAGTATCAACGGCTTGGACAGCTCTTAAACTTGTGTCTCCTACAATAGCGCATCTGGCACAAGTGGCTTCAACAGCTTGGAACAACTTTAAAGATTGGGCATCCAGAACTTGGGATACCGTCAAAGATTGGGCATCCACAGCGTGGGATACCGTCAAAGGTTGGGCATCTACGGCGTGGGATACCGTCAAAGGTTGGGCATCCACGGCGTGGGATACCGTCAAAGGTTGGGCATCCACGGCGTGGAGTTACATATCACCGGTATTGCAAGCCATCGGAGATTTTATTTCTACTACTGTATCAGTAATTGGATTAATAGGCCGGGCTGCATTAGCCGTTGTCACCCTTGGGCTTTCTGAACTTATTATTCAAAATTGGAGCGACATAAAAGGATTCTTCTCGGACATATTTGGATCTAGAGGTCTGGCAGGAATGTTCTCAGAAGGAGCTAGTCTTGTAGGCGCCTTCTTTAGCGGTATGGAAGAAGCCGCTCAGAGGGATAATCCAAACGTACATAATCCTGATGGAACTATTGATCAAGCTAAGATGCAGGCGCATAGAGGGACTATTGCGGCTATAGGTACGGTTATTGGAGTTGTCATCGGTGTAGTTATTACAGTCGTTTCATTTGTGGCGGGCTTCTTTACTTTTGGCGCTACATGGGCAGCCACTGCTGCTGCTATAGCAGGAATTGTTGCTCTGATTACAGGCACAGCTGCTTTGGGAGGTTTACTGGGATATGCTGTAGCCCCGATTATTCCAGCGACTGAATTCACTACACAGCATAATGTAATGAATCAATTAGCCGCAAACGCCCAAAATGGTGGTGTATTTTCTGTATTTGTGTTTGAGGCTGCTAATCTCCTTGGTGCGCTTTTAGTTCATCTGTCTCTGGGTTTTGCAGAAAATGGAATTGTAATTCATGAGCAAAGTATTTTCAAAGGATATGAAAAAGCATTGGCTATTACATTTGCGGCAGTAGAACTTGCGCTTACGTTTGGAATGTCAATTAAAGCTTGGTCAAAGACCGGAATAAGCGCAGGATTGGCCTTATTCAGAGAAGCAAGTGGGCTAAGGGCATCTTTATCGGCATTGGGTAAGATCGTTAGCGGACTTGGCGAGTTCTTTAGAAGTGTTGGATCGTTGGCTTTGCGTACAGCCGGAGAGACCAGTAACCTTATATTAAAATCGGGCGAAGGTATTGTTAGTCTTGGTAAGTTGGTAACGTCAGCATTTAAGACAACATTTTCTTTAAGGAGTCTCGCTTATGCAGTGCAGTTATCATCTGCGTTCCAATTGGGATATGCAGCATTCACTGCTGTAACAGGTAATGAATTTAGTCTATCGAGCTTTTATGATTTTGGCAGGATCGGTTATGCTGCCGCATTGGGCAGAGTATTCTATACGGCTTCAGGACTTGCGGCGGGATTGGGAGGCACATTATTAGGAACATCGATAGCGTCAGGAGTGTTTTCCGCCGGTATTTCTGTAGCCACAGTGGTTGTTCAAGCCAGGCTTGAAGGAAAATCGGCAAGTTTCGGGAGTATTTTATCCGCTATAGTCTCCGGATTTGTCCAGGGCTTTGCATTGCACGCAGCTTTTGGCTTGGCGTTCAAGACAATATCATTGGTTACAAATCTTGCTTCAATATTGACAAAGATTGGAACACAACTGAGCTTAGCAGCGGAAAATGGCAGTAAAGTTTTGGCTCCAATTAGAAATGTCCTCAGCGCCGCGGCTGTAAAAGTCGCAAATGGCATTTCTTCTGCTTCGGCTGCAATCGGAGGCAGCGTTGCATTAAGGATGGTTACTAATGGCATTGTATTTGGAGCCGTAAATGTAGGTTGGGAAGTCTTGTCAAATCCTGCGCCGACCAGTGCGGATATTGCATCAGCAGCCATAAAGGGCTTTCTCTTTGGCGCAACAGTATCATTGTTGAGGTCGGCAAGTTCATTTATGACGAGAGTGAATAATTTAGTTGAAAAGGCAGAAGGAGTAGGTGTTTCACATGGATTGATCACGCAAGCTCAAGGTAGTTTCCTATATAGATTGGCCAGTTTCACGGGTTTGAATGCAAGTGGGGTTTTGGGCTCTGTCCTGAAAGCCGCAACGGTTGGCGTATTTGGTTTGGGCAACTTACTGTTGGATGCGGCATTTGGACGTATCCAAAACGGTGGGGATGCATTCAGAAGTTTTGGTAAGGGATTGATCTATGGTGGATTCGGAGTTTATGCCTCGACTCCGACAGGCATAGAACATACGACCAATATATTAACTCAAGTGAGATCTCTTAGTAATACCGTTAACTTACTTAAAGAGCAAATACATGGCGCTATCACATTTATTTCGGTTTCTCCGTTGCTTGAACTTTTCGGAGGCTTCTGGCAAGGAGTAGCGAATTTTATCTCTGGCAAAGGTTTCACAGTGGAAGTGGTGGCCAGAGATCCAAAAGGTAATCCAATCAGCGACAATGGAAAGCCGAAAATGGTTTCAGCGTTCAGTACCGAAGGATTGAAGTCTCTAGTGCAGAGTGCACTGCAAGGAGCAAGGCAAGGACTTACTTTAGGGCCGATCATAAAGGTGTTCTCATTCCATGGCGCAGCGGGCAGCCAGGCTGCATCAGCGCTGCAAACATTCTTTGGAACGATTTTTGGTAACTTTGAATTGGCTTTGAACCTTTTTGTAATTCATCAAGGTTTGGGGCTTTTAACAGCAGAACCTGGAAAGGCTGGTATTGCCTCCGGAAATAGTGCGCTAAGTGAACAAAACGTCCTCAGTTTTGCAGTGTTGTTTGCTAAACCTAATGTGCTGAGTTTTGCAGGTCTGAGACAAGGTCTTACATGGCTTGTTGAAACGCCAACGGTTAGATCTCTTATTAATTCGATCTTGGTGAAGGCGGATGCTAGGTTGAATGAAGCTGTCGAAGCAAAAGACTTCGATCATATCGCTCTAGAAGAAGGTATTAAGAGCGAAGCCGCCAAACTGAAACAAGACAACCCTCAACTCACTGATCAACAAGCTAGACAATGGGCCACTGAAACGAAAACGAGAGATCAATTGATCGAAACGGGACGGCAAAGTGACAGGGTTCAAGAACTGATGAATACGGTAAGCACAAAAGGTGAATTAAAAGCTTTCGAAGCCGGGGCCGTAGAGCGCCGAGATATGGCTATTGAACGCGAGACGAATCGTTTACAAAGAACTAATCCTGAATTGACCGAACAACAGGCTCGAGAGTGGGCAACCGAACGAGTCGATAATAACCAGACAAGACAAAGCCCGGGCAGAGTTTCGGTAGAGAAATTGCTTCAAGAAGGCCTCAAATCAGATACCTATAAGTTAGATAAGGCGGCGGTTATCAAGCAAACGATCGCATCAGAATTGGCGGAAAGCGGGCTTTCACAATCAGGGCGAGCAAGAGTGCAGGAAGCTGTGATTAGGCAAGCATCGAAGGACTTTGGCGTTTCTTCAAATACCAGCACCAGCGTTTTCTGGCATCTTGCGCAAAATGGCGCACAGTCATTGATTGACCTTGCCAATAACAAAGCTAATAAAGCAGAGACTCCGAAGGAATCGTATAAGAAGCAAACTGAAGCTGTAACTGAAAAAGCTAAACAAGAAAGCGCGCAAGTGGAGAAAGCGCTTGATAGTGCGCGTGGATTATCTAAGAATGAACTCCAAGCGCGTATTGATCAGGCGCAAGGTCGAGTTGATGAATTAGGTAAAGATGAAAATGGGCAAGCGCGAATACCGGAAACCCAGGAGCATAGGGATGAATTATTAAGAAAAGCCACGGAAGTTGCATTCTTGAAAATGATCCAAGGCGGTGAAAACGCGCCTCGTTCCAGCCAAGTTAAAGCCACTGTTACAGAAGCCATGTATGCAATCGCTAATGCCGGGCTTGGTGTTACGGGCGCTCAAGGGAACTTGTTCATTGGCTTGAAAGCAGGTGGCGGTAAGACTATTCCGGTTTTTGCTTTACAACTTACCGTGCTTATCTACGCTAAGGCCGTTGGTGTCGAAGCGAAGGATCTTAAGCTCATGATATTGACGGATGAGCAAAAGAATGTTGATAAAGACACAAGAACAGAGATTGATTCAGCCACAGGCAAAACAGTCTATACCAACAAGTCTGTTCGAGTTCTTTCTGAATATTTGGAAAGCCAGGGTGCAAAATTCCGTGAGGTCAGAAATGTAGAAGATTTCCAGAGAGAATCAGCTGACGGTGGAGGCGGCGGAGTATATTTCTTATCAACTCGGCCGTTCTTGGAAATTCAACATCGCGGTCTTTTTGAAAAGAGTGGATTTGCTACGGTTACTATCGATGAAGCTGAAGCGGTGTTTCAATCAACCAGTCTGACTGTCGCGGCGCAACAGGACGCTTTTGCCAAGTTGGGTATCAATCAAAAGGGAGAAGCGATAGCATTTGGTAGAGTTTTGGGAGCAGTCACTAGGGAGGTGGAAACTCTCTTTAAAGAGGAGGTTGGAGCTGACAGGAGCGGGACACCGACCTCGTTTGATCGCGTCAACGGAGAGTATCATATCGATGCGAAAGCGGGCAGCACAATTATTGACAGAGTGATACGTGAGAATGCCAGATCAGTTGAAAAACTCGGCGGCGAAACATTAGTTAGAAGACTGGCCGAAACTTATCTTTACCGTGCGACTGATATTATTGTCGCTAAATTAGGTTTGGAATTTTCTAGGCGTGACCTTAAGGTTGATTTGAAGAGTTTGGGAGGATCGACATTACCGGACACTAAATTGGGCGATCCATTCCAATCATTGGCAGCTGTGTTGCGCTCAGGCGCAGATGGACAAGTTGTAACACAGTATGGGCGGGAACAGCTTAGGCAAGCTTACAACGATTTCATATCTGCGAGCGCAGGTTCTACAAGCGTGTTTGAAGGATTAGAGACCATAAGTAGGAATTCAAGAACACAATCGGATATACTTATTGGTTTAAGCGGAACTTTTGAAGGTGCTAAATCAACTCTAGCTGCATTAAGATTCACTGTTTTTGATTTGGGCACGAGTCAGCTGCATGATTTAGGACAATTTAGAGTTGTTAATGGCACCGTCGAAGCTCAGGGTGCCATAAGTGAGAGTGTTTTAAGTAGGCATGAAGCCAAAACTGATAAAGAGCTGTCGGTTGTTGCAGCGAAAACAGGGGATAGCGCGCATACACACGCACAAGCCATAGCGGAGCGTTATGCTGATAGGTCTGGGAATGTCGAAAGAAGCGACAGCACTGTTTATCAAACAGATGTTAACGGGAAAACTACGGAAGTAGGCAAAATAACTACTTACACAGCCACAAATGAAAAAGGTGACACAATACAAGTTGTTGTTTACGAAAATCCTACTGTTGCTGAGACAATTTTAAGACACTTAGATGGTAGAAGTAAAGATACGGTGCAAACTTTGGAAACTAGAACAGCCGATGGAGTTAAACAAGTGATAAAGCCTGGATCAGACGGGCTCAAAGCATTTGGAGAGCAAGTACATGTTGTTGCTGAATTCGTCACCGGATCCAATCTTCTTGGCACCAAAGCGGATGGAACATTTGGCGCAGGCATGTTCGACAAAGTTTTGTTTACCACGACGGACGTTAATACATCATCAGCCGTTATCCAGCAAGGACAGCGTGTCAATGTTGAGGTTGATGGCCAACAAGCTAGAGCAAAAGCAGATGCGGTGCACTTTATCGATATAGCAGATCTGAAAGTAAGTACCGCAGAACGTGCTCAGATTGAAAAAGCATATTATCAAGATGCTGAAGGTGGCAAATTCAACTTCCAGAATGCAGAGAATGTAGCTAAGGGATTGGCTCCAGCCGAGGGGACGCTAGCTCGTCTTGTGAGAGGGGCATTAGAAAGCCATAACGATAGGATTGATAGTCAACGTGCTACCCAAGTCGTATTTGAAGAAGCGAAATCTAATATAGAGCGGATACAAAATGGAATTGCACTACCATCTAGTTATACTTGGAGTGCTGGTGCAGCAATCGTTTCTCAGCCCCAATATCTTTTCCCACAAAACAGTTCTCTTAGCAATGATGAGATCGCCGCTCGCGCGACTGCGTTAGAACATTTGGAGAAAATAAGTCCTTCCAATACGGATTCTCAGAATGAACTTCATTTAAGAGCAGCTATTAATACTCCGAATTTAAGTGCTACCGATCAGCAGAATATTTTAGGTATCTTTACCAGTGGAAAGATGTCGGTAAATGAATTCTTGAGTAAGAACATAACGTTTGCGCCAGCAGAACAAACAGTGAATTTGGAAGGTGTTGAATTTAGTATTCAAGGATTTGACGGAAATACCGTTGCTATTTCTGTAAAAGGAGAAAATAGATCCATCACCGTTCAGACAGGTCAATCTCGCTCTGTGGTTGTGAACGGTCTTGGCATAGTGAGATTCACGGTTGACGGTTCAGGGAACGTAAATATTGCCGGACGTGCAAGCGCGACACTTTCAGGTTCCGGAAAACAAAATCAGACAGTCTATGTTACTCAAACAGCCAATAATCCTCAAACTGCAACACTTACTATAAAGAATCCTACAGGACAAGCGAATGCTAAATCAGTTTCAGTAGCATTGACGAGGAACCAGTCCCAGGTTGTAACCATCGGCGGTCAAACATATCTTGCGACTCTTGGATCGACCGGTCGAGTCAAATTGGCAGCTGTAACGGTAAGCAACACGCAAGCCGGCTCAGTAGTTTTGACACCACAATCTACAAATGCAACGAGCACCTTCACCGCCACAGTTGCCGGCACCAAGGTCCAGACCAGCAGTGACTTCAACCCCGCAACCAATACCGGCACTGTCACCGTCAACGGTGTGAAAGCCACACCTATATTCAACGGCACTAGCGAAGCGCATGTGATCACCAGTGACGGCCGTGTGTTGACGATCTCCAATGCTCAAGGACAATTGACGGTCACTCACACCGCTACCATTGCGCCAGTCACCACTCAGGTAAGACTCACACAACAGAATGGATTCACCGCCACAGTTGCCGGCACCAAGGTCCAGACCAGCAGTGACTTCAACCCCG
>CAZXLF010000008.1:128281-129424 GCA_964642015.1 uncultured Planctomycetia bacterium | reverse complement strand
CAAGGACAATTGACGGTCACTCACACCGCTACCATTGCGCCAGTCACCACTCAGGCAGTGTTTGCACAGCCTGTGAATTTGGTCTTCACAGCACCATTTAACAATACCTTCATAAGGGTTGAGAGCTTCACTAGTACAGGCGAAAGTCAGATCATTGTTGGTGACAAGCCGGCAATTCCGTTAAATATTCCCAACGGCTCAAGCCAGATTGTGCGGATTGAAAATAATATATTCACCATTACCAATGACAACGGCACTCCGCAGATTGTCCATCAAGGCGCTTTGACTCCGCAGACTGTTGCTGTGCCCAGGACGTTGAATGTGGTGCAGACACAAAACGCATCATTCACAACATCACTTGGTACTACTGCGGTCTATATTAATAACTTCACGAACTCAGGCACAGGTCAGATCATAGTTGGCAACAATCAGGCTGTTACACTAAATATTCCTAGTGGCTCAAGTCAGACAGTTCTTGTAGCTAATCAGGTGTTTACAGTCAGCAATAATAATGGTACTCCGTCAGTTGTTTACGAAGGCGCATTGACGCAGACTGCGCCTCAAACACTTACTTTGACGCAATCGCAAGGATCTGTGTTGGTCGGCACGTTTAATGGTGCCCCAGCGCTTGTACATTCTTTCAATTTTAATCCAGAAACTGGTTTAAGCACCGGTACGTTAGTGATTAATAATCAGAGCGCCCCCATTAATATTTCGAGTGGTCAAACCCAGACGCTTATAGTAGGCGATAGAGCAGTTACAATATCCCAGACAAATGGGGGATTGAATATTGCTGATCGTGGTTTTGTGACGCAAGTTGAAAATATTTCATTCAGGCCAACGCAAACAAATGAAATCACTAGAAATTTAAGCAGCTCGATTTTTGGCGGTCAGGATGCCACTGTTTCTTATAATCCAGTAAGCGGCAGAACTGTTATTCTAATTAATGGAATTACAAATATTGTGACCGAGAATCTTAAGGATGTCGGGCAGTCTTCATCACCGATTGCCATCAATGGACAGCAAATCGTTGCTACTCGTACAGCGAATGGGTTGAGTTTTGCTACCCTTATAGCTCAGCCTCAGGTGACCTTAAGATCCGAACAAGGCGCCCAGAGCACTCTCACATCTTCTACATTAGGT
>CAZXLF010000008.1:122019-128181 GCA_964642015.1 uncultured Planctomycetia bacterium | reverse complement strand
GACCTTAAGATCCGAACAAGGCGCCCAGAGCACTCTCACATCTTCTACATTAGGTCCTGTGGCTATTGAGAACCACAGCTTCAGCTCCAACACCGGCAACGGCACGATCTCGATCAGCGGTACAAACGTGAATCTGACCGGCCTGACACAGACAGGCAGCAGCCAGCAAGTTGTTGTCGGCAACAATGTATTCACTGTCACACGTAATGAAGCAGGCCACCTGGATATCGCTCACACCGGTGTTCAACAGACTGTGAATGCTCAGCCTCAGGCGACCTTAAATGAGAAGAAAGGTAGCATTCAAAAAGGCACAACTATATTTAATGGTCAACAGGCTGATGTTACGTATGATGCAACAACTGGCAAAGGTGTAATGAACTTAGAAGGCAAAGATTATAAGTTTACGGCTCAACTAGGCGAATCAACTGTTGCAAATATTGGCGGTCAACAAGTTATTATTACTTCTAACGGATCGAGCTTGAAATTCATGCCAATAAATACTATAGCTCAACCCACGGAAGCGCAGCTTCAGATGACTGCATTCAAGACAGAGCAAACTCGTTTGGCCAGTAGTATTGCAAAAGATATTAGCTTGAATCTAATGCCGAGAAAAGCAGGGGAGCAGTTATTGGGATTATTGCTCTCAGGAACTATTACTTTAAGTCAGGCACGTAGTGTTCAGATATTTTTAATAGAGATGAATAAGGTATCATCGGGAGTTACAGAAAGCGGTTTGAATGGATATTTTGAAGAATTCAATGACTTCACTAAGAGTGAATATGAGAATAATCCACATATTCAGGCTATCTCTAGACAGCCTGAGATTTTGAAGGATGTTAAAGATGTTCTTGGAAGAATGAGATCAAGGTCCTTTATCAGTCAAGATGTGCTTGATCAAGTTAAAGGTTTAATATCAGCAGCATCTGGATCAAGAGTCAAGTCTCAAGCCCGTCTTGCGGAAGGAGCTGCAACCGCAGCGACTACATTTGGTTTAGATCAGGCTCAGCAGGCCATACAAAATTATTATAGATCCATGATGCTATCTCCTGAAGCGAGTAAGTTGTCTGCTACGCCTAAGGTTATATTGATAGACAAGTCTGTTGTGGATGCAAGTGATGCAAATAGAGAGAGCTATCAGAAATTGCTCCAGCTCCAGAACGAAATAAATGGTAAAGAAGGGAAGCCGCTCATCATTGTTCAGGAATTTAGCAACCGTTCTGATGCTGAGAAATTTGTTCATGATCTTGCGCAAAGATACGATGCTGCGCAGATCCGTCTGAATACTACGGTCGTTATCGATACTCTCAATATGAATCAATTTAAAGAAAGAGACTGGGCGAAAGTGGTGGCTGTGAGCCGAGGACAAAATATAAGCTTCAATCAAATCCTTGCATTGGCCGTTTCCGATAACGTGTCGTTCTTGGCCAGCAGAGACAAAGAATTACTCAAGGGAAATCATTCCGGCGCTCGCAAGAGTTTAGAGCTTACATCTGTAACAGATGATAATTCAACTGTGGTCAATGTTGATAAACAAATCGAAGAAGCGCTACTGTCAGAAGTTCAATATTAATCCTAACTACTTATAAATAAAAGACTTATAAAAATTAATTAATAGAATAAATACGTTAAATATTTTTATCAATAACATATTATATTTATCAATTTTATAAGGTATACTTTGAGTAGAAAGCTTCGATAAAACATCGCTGATATGCGTATGCCTGTTTTATTTGAAGTTTTTTTATCGAATTTTTGGCCCTTTAATATATAGATTTCTTAGTCTTATATTGAAATAGATTTTCACGATCAAGCGAGGCTTATGCAGAGAACATTAAAAAACAAATCTCTGGGTCATAAAAGATATAGAGCGCATCTAAGATTTATTTCGCTTCTATTGATCGCGACTTTTTTGTCTCAGGAATTGGGTTTAGCTCAAACGGAAGTGAAATCCATACCGCAGATCAATCCTTCCACCTTTGCTGTTCCGCAGGATATCGGTCTCACCAAAGAAATTAACCAAGCAGCTAGCAAAGAGTTGATCATCAATATCAAAGATGTTCACGATAATTTTAGTGCCCAGGAATCTATTTCGGCCATTTTGGACAATCTGGTCAGCAATTATGATATCAAGACCATCGGCGTTGAAGGTACCGAAGGGCCGGTAGATGTTTCGATGCTTTCTGCGTTTCCTGACAATGAAGCCAAAGCGAAAGCTTCTAATCAACTCATGAAAGAAGGAAGGCTTTCGGCAGGCGAATTTTTTACGATCATGAATTCAGGAAAAGTGGTTCTCTACGGGATCGATAATGAAAAACTTTATCAGGAAAACCTTATGGCTTTCAAAAATGCGATGGCTCACAAAAAGGAAAATTACGCGAAAGTTTTCCGTCTTCTTGAAGCGTTGTCCAAGTTGGGAGAAGCAGTTTATTCACCCGAGATGCAAGAACTCAATAAAAACAGCATTTTGGCCATCAATGGAGGTATTAAGTTCGGCGATCGTTGGAAAGCGATATCGGATCTAGCGGAAAAATATCAGATACCGATGAATGAATATGTGAATGTTAATAAGCTGATCCAATGCATTGCGATGGAGAAGTTGATCAACTTTAAGAATGTGGATTCCGAACGTGAATCGCTGATGAATGCGCTCAGCCGTTTGATGGCGAAGGAAAAATTGGAAAAGTTGATCGTTGAAGGGGTGAATTACAAATTAGGCAGGATTTCTCAAGGCAGTTTTTCTTCCTACATTTTGGAAGCGGCAAGAAATGAATCTTTCGATATGTCAAGTTACCCGTCCCTATCTTCTTATTCGGCCTATATGCTGCTTTATGAGTCCATTGATATCGAGGCAATGAAGGATGAAGCCATGGATTTGGAGGCCCGCATTCGCGAAAAGATCTATCGTAATGATGAAGAAAGAAAGCTCTATGAATTGCAAAAGCAGGCTCAGATCATCAAGGATCTTTTTGAAATCAAGCTCACTAGCTCTAGTCTCAGATATTACAAAGCGAATGAAAAGTCATTCCAAGCCGAGTCTTTTAAGAATTTCGTGAAAGACACCTCACAGAAATACCAGGTGACATTGGACAGCAGCCTAGCGATCGATGACGTGTTCGATAGTATTCCGGAAGTAATGAAATTTTATGAAGCGGCGGAAGCCAGAAATCAAGCGCTTCTAAATAACATGATCAAACAAATGCGTCAGAGAGGCGAGACAGTAGGCTGTCTTGTTACCGGCGGCTATCATTCACGGGGAATAACCGAGCTTCTAAAACAAGACCGCATGTCATACATTGTAATCCTCCCTCGATTTAATAAAGACGCCGAACGCCCGTATCTAACGATCATCGCCAACATGGAAAATTCATATAAAGATTTCGTTCGATCAGAGCAGGTTCTGCAAACCAGGATCGACGCCACTGCTTATCTATTTGCTTATGCGGCGCGCAATATCGCAGTCCAGAATCCAAATCTCGATAACAAAGCATTGAACGTTAAAATCAATACCGAAGTCGAACGTCTGAAAACAATTTACATGAATAATTATCGTGCTTTAAAGAATCCATCCGATAACGATGAGGATATAGTTAAGAGGGTCTATTCTGCCAATTCACAAGAAGAAACTTCGGAAACAACAGAAGAGGATCGAGCGGACCGAAATTACCTGGCAGGAAGGTCTATGGTCTTGGGAGCACCGGAAATAGATGGTTTAGAAGTTATTTTAACGAATGAGAATCAGTTCATAGTTTCGGTGCGAGGTAATTTGCTGATCATCGAATTTGAGAATAATGGGAACGTCAAGTCGAAAAAAATGCTCACAGGTTCCGAAGCGAAAATTCGATTGGAAGAGGTGAAAAGTCAAATTGAAAAAACTCTACAAACAAATGAAACCCGGAATTTTCAAAAAAAATTGGAGTCTCTTAGAGACAAAGCCCGAAAGGGTATTTCGATTTCGGAAAATGATCTAGCTACGGCAGCAAGAGCAGCGAATGTTTCGATCACAACGGAAATATCCAGAGGGATTTTGTATGAATTAAACCAAATCACTGAAAACGCACAAAAAGCAACTAAGAAAGAAGAGAAGTTGCTAAATGATCAGACTGCAAGTGCAGAAAATCAAGTAAGAATTAAAAAAGCCCAACTTAAAAATGCTCAGCAAGGGTGGTTTAGAAAGGTTATATCAGGAATAAAAATTAAACTCGGCATAAATGTTTCTGAGCGACATGTGGTTGTAGGAGACGTTCATGGACATTTGGATGCTTTGAAACAAGATTTGCGAGATGCAGGCTTGATAGATGTTGATGATAACTGGATAGGCGGCACAGCCCGTCTTGTTCAGATCGGAGATGTTATTGATCGAGGACCTCAATCGGTTGAATGTTATGAATTTCTTTTTGATCTGCAAGCAAAGGCAAGAAAGCAAGGCGGAGATGTGATCTTATTGTTAGGTAACCATGAATTGATGCTTTTACAGGGAGATATTCGCTATGCACTTGAGGTCATGAAGATGGAACAAATTAATAAGTTAAAAGATCTTTTAAGAGCAAAAATAGCCTCTGGAGATCTTGTAGCGGCATATGAAACAGGGAACCTTTTATTTGTACACGCAGGGGCGCTTCCTCATCTTGCAAAGGGTAAAACGGCAAGAGAAGTAAAAAATATTCTTAATCAAAGGTTAATAGATGCTTCGGCCCAAGAAGATTATAGCGATGAAGTTTTTAATGTCGGCTTTGCAAGGGGAGGAAGAGAAGCGGCGGGAGCTTTTTGGGCAGATTTTGATGACGAGGTTATAAAACATGAGGGAGATCTGGGTTTTGTACAAGTGGTGGGACATACACCAGAAAAAAAGCATGGAGCTGAGGTTAGAATATCTCCAGGCGGCAAAGTGATAAATATCGATGTAGGTCACGCTGAAGATTATGGTGGAAATAGAGGTTATGTAGAAATAAATGGAAAAGAATTAAGAGCATTGGCTTTAAAAAATGAAGGAAGTGCTTCTAGAGTTGAGGCAGAGCTGAAGGATACTGAGGACAATCTCGCAAAACTTAAAGCGCAAGTTGAGCAAGCCAAATCAAAGAAAATGGAATCTGAAACAAAACAGAAAGAGACTATAGGGTCAAAATCTGAAACAGAAACTGTCCAGAAGGGTCCTGAGAAATTACCCGAGATCACGCCTGAAACCCAGCAGGAAAGATTGAAGGAAGCTGAAAAAGCGAAAGCTGAGAAAGAGAAAGCGCAAGAATCAAAACCATCTGTCCAATCGCAAGCAAATGATGAAGCTGATGCTAATGGACAGGTAACAAGCAAAAAAGCATTTGAATCTTTGAGGGGAAAACCGGGTTATCGCGTCACAGACAGTAGAGCTAATCAGAGATTTTTAGAAATGGGCGGATGGAAATTACATCTTTCACTTGATACAAAAGATCCTGAATATCAAACAAAGATTGAAATTATCGATCAATGGCTCTTTGAAAACCATAAAGGACAATATAAATTGCTCACGGGAGGAGATGCCGGCGAAAAAGATTTTACGATTTATGTTGGCAGCAAAGACGACGCTGAATCTTTAGCTATTAAGATCGAAAATAATATCGGAAAGTATCTTGCCGGATCCAATGCGGGAGTTGACGACCGTTTATTCGGTAAGCAAGGAAAAGTTGCTGGACGATTCGATATTCAACATGTAAGTAAGTTCCAGGATAAAGCAGGACAAACAATAGAAGTAAGTAATCTAGACCTTCGTTTTTATGGTTTTGATGGTATTCCTTATGATTATAGAGCCGCACAAGATCGCATGTCCAATAGATATGGCGGAGAAGATAGAAGGCAGGTGAATTATGAGCGGATCGTTAAAAAATTGACAGAACTTTATGGAGATTATTTTACAGGCACCCAAACTCAAGAACAAACCTCAAGCGAAACTTCGGTTAGTAATGGTCAAGTTGTAAGCGCAACTAAAGAGACCCAGGAGAAAACGATTAAAACAGAACGAGAAACATCTGGAGCAGCTCAAGAAGCCGAAGTCCAGAAAGTTATTGATGAAGGATTAAGTCAACTAAACAAAGATAAGCTAGCACTTGCAAGAAGCTTAGGTTTTGAAGTCCAAGAAGCCTCCAACCGTGCTTCAGATGCTGCCCAACGTTCTATCCAAGCTTCGGAAAA
>CAZXLF010000008.1:85046-121919 GCA_964642015.1 uncultured Planctomycetia bacterium | reverse complement strand
CGCAAAGCCAAACTTGCCTTAGCCCGTCAACAAGTCTATGATCTGAGCGCTGAAGTAGGGAAAGCCTCCAACCGTGCTTCAGATGCTGCCCAACGTTCTATCCAAGCTTCGGAAAAAGCCAAAACTGCCAAGACCTCCGCTGAAAGACAGCGTTATCTTCAACAGGCTAACCAAGCCCTAAAAGAAGCTGAAGATGCACAGAAACAAGCCGACCAAGCTGAACAGCAGCTTCGCGATATCGCAAAAGAACAGAATAAAAAACTCTCCACTAAAGCTGAACAGACACTTACCAGCGTTCAGACCAAAAGCCGGGATCTGCTCAATGACGCCAAAGCCAATATCTTTCGTGTGGAGACACGCTCTTTGGGAGAACAAGTCCGTGCGTTAGCCCAAGAGGCCCAAAAAGCAGCCGCTGAAGCCCAGACCATGGCTGAAGTCGCTGTTCAAGGCGGCCAATATACTGCTGAAGACGTGATCTTCCAAGAAAGCGCTGTAGCCAATGCCGAGAAAGCACGTCAAACCGCCGAAGAAAAACTAGCCCAGTTTGAAGCCCAGAGACAAGCGCTTCAAGAAAAGATCACCCAAGCCGAAGCTCAGGGCCTTGTGACGGATGTTGAAGTGCTGGACGCTATGCTGAAGCTGGATCAGATCGCTCTTGAGATCCAAACCGCGCTTGATACGGCAACTGCTGCGGAACGCAAAGCCAAACTTGCCTTAGCCCGTCAACAAGTCTATGATCTGAGCGCTGAAGCGAGACGCGCCTCTGTTCGCGCTAGAACGTTAGCTAAACAGGCTGTTCAAATGACCAAGATTGCGCATGCTGCCACTAACCCAACCCAGAAAAGGATTTATTTGTATCGAGCTGAGCAAGCGCTAAAGGAAGCCCGAAATGCTAGAAAAGACTTCAATGCTGCTATATCTGCTATTCAGGGATTGAAGGAAGTGCTTAAACTTGGGATTGTTTTAAAAGGCACTGAAAACGTTTCCCAAATTCTAGATCTTATTGCTCAGGAAAAAGATCGCCGTCAAAACGAATTGACCGCCGCAAAAAAACAAGGCCTCATTTTTACGGATTATGAAGAAGCTGCTTTCTTGGCGGAGAATTCTATCCAAGTGCGTCAAGAAATCTTGAATGCAAAACCTCAATATATTGCTTTGGCGGCTGCTCAAAACGCGCAGGCTGTTATTGATTCTGCAAGCAATTCTTCCATGATCACGGATAGTTTAATTAATGCTTTACTTACGGAACAAGCTAGGACCGCAGCTCGCACTAAAAAGCAGGCTCTACTACAAGAAGAGCAATCTCGAGCCCGAACGGAAACCAAAAAAACACCTATTGCATCCAAAATAGAACAACGCGAAATAGAAAACCCAGAATTGCTTGCTCAAAAACTTGCGCAGCATTTATTGGATTATGCAATCGCACAAGGAAAAGATGAAATAAATTTGTGGGTGGTGGAAAGTGAATCAGGAAAAGTTTGGTTTGCAACCGGTACCCCTGCTATAGCGGAAGGCGTTATGGATCGCGGTGAAATTAGGGTAAAAATTATCGATAAAGAAAAAGGAACTTTTAAAGTAAGTGATGTAAGTAAGGCAACCTCAGAAATATCGAAATATTTTTCCAGGCTTGAAGGCCAAATTGACCCGAAAGCGATAAAACAACGTGAAGAAGCCGCAAAGCAACAGCGCGAGAAGGAAGAGCGCGCTCGAGAGCGTTTAACGACTCCTGCTGCCGTGGTGCCGGTTAACGGTAAGACCGTTGAGAAGTTATCGACCCCCGTCAAAGACAATCAATCTTTATTATCGGATATAGAGCAGGCTTTGACAGTGATTGAAATTCAAAATGTGCTTCAGGAGTCCATTAGATCATTGCAGGAAAAAGCTATAACGTACCAGGATTTTCAATCAATTACTAAGAAGGTCCAAGAAAAGCAAGTCAGGATATTAGAGGCTAAATACGGCACCGCTAAGAGAGCATGGGAGGATTGGAGGGGGATTTTTCTGGAAGAATTTGGTTACGAATCCATTTACGAAGGGATGATGTGGTCCAGAAATAGCGAGCAATTTTCTGCGGAGGAGGCGCTTAATTTGCTGAGCGGAATGCGAATTGTAGTGAAAGCGAGAGGGCAAGAAGCTGAAAAGCCTGTTGTCCAGGCGCCTTCCATCGAAAAACAATCGGAACAGCAGAATGGTGAAATTGGTGCTCAGATTGCCGAATTGCGTGATCAGGCACGAAATGCAGCTAGACAAAAGGATGAAAAGAAACTTTATGAATTGGCCGGCCAGGCGAAAGCGCTAGGTTTTAATGGACAGGCGAATGCTTTTAACCAGCAAGCGATGGAGATTGCATTAGAAAAGAAAGCGATAGAAGCTTATAAGTTGAATGATAGAGATTCTCTTAAGGATTTATCAAATAAGGCTCTTGAATTGCATGCAGGAAATCTGATTGAACTTATAGATGCTATGATGGAAAAATTACAAGCGCAGGAGGTAGCCCAAGGTGGCGTTAACCAAGCAAAGTCAGATTTAGAAAAAGCTCTTAGACAAAGAGATGTTGGTGCGGCTAAGGCAGCTGTAAGAAGGTTTGAAATAAATTTACAGGTATTGAAAGACGCCAAAGCTCCTCAGAAAGAAATTGAAGCGGCCAAATTAGAGCTTATTGCGGCTCAAGCAAGACTCGAAGGTCTAAAAACAATATTGGCGTGGCGGAATCAAATGAACAGCATTGAGAGAGGTAAAAGAATATCGCAGGACTATCGTGCTCGTTTGCAAGGGGTATTCGGCGCCAATATGGCAACAGCTATCTTACCGAAAAATAGCACTTATTATTCAGAAGAAAGTGTATGGGAGGGCTTGAATGGCGCCTCATTAAATCGCAATGACGCTTTTGATCTTCGATCAAGGGTTATTGAGCATATTAATGATCCTTTACAAGGGGTTCTTTCAGAAGCAGAGCGTCAGGAGTTGGAAAAAGAGGATGGGCAAATAGTTTCGTTTAAGATCGAAGGATCTAGATTTCATGCTAAAAATGTTCATGGCAGCGTTTTGATTGTGACAGAGGATGTTTTATCTGGGTTAGGTATGAAAAGCAAGGAGGAGTATTTTTCGCTAATAAGCTTAGCCATGCAAATAGAAGATAAGAACCTTGATGGTTTAAAAACAGATAGACCTTTACAGTCCCCTTATTTAATTGTTGGTTTGAAAAGCTCAAAGCATTTGTCTGAAGATCATCAGCGGAATGGAATTATCGGCATCAATGTTTCTGCATTTAAAAATTTTACCGAAAAAGAAAGGGATTTGTTGCTTAGTGTTGCAACAATGCATGAATTATTCCATGAATCACAGGATGAGGAATCGCAAAATCCTGAGAATATAGAAGAGTTTGAATTCAATCGTCTGGAGATGGATATTGAACTCACTTTTGTTCTGGCAGCTGCATTAGGTGTGGATCTCAAGGAATATATTCAAAATGTAAAGGACCAATTTCAACATGATATATCCTCAAAGGATACCTATGTGATCTATGCACAAGCAATCGAGGATATAGGTAAACAGATGCTCTCGCCTAGCCAAGCTTTACCGGCTACTTCGACTACTTCTCCAGCAGCCCCTACGACAGGTCCTCCAGCGGCAAAGTCTACAACCTCTGCAACTGGCAAAAAACCTGTTGCCACTCCTGCCGCACCTTCTACTACAAAACCAAAATCTGCTTCCAAACCTACACCTATACCTGCCAAGCCCTCGGTTTTTTCGCCATTTTCTGCGATCTCTAGATTTTTTGGTAATTTTGGCAAGTGGTTCCAAGGAATTTTTAAATTCATTGGCAGTTTCTTTGAAAAAGAAGCTTTATGGGGAAGAGAGCACGGTAAAAATCTAGGCACAGTCGATGATCTGATCAAAAGTTCAATAGCGCAATCCGTTAATCAGCCTTTTTATCCGAAAGGTATTCAGAGTTCTGAGATTATCAAATGGATTAACCAGGATTTGATAACCGGCCGTTCATCATTTTCCATTCAAAACGAAAATGGAAAAACTTTAGTCGAAATTAAACGAGGATCACAGTCTAAAAAGTTTGATATTGATTTTGTCAAGTTCATTGTCTCATCGATCGTTAATGAGTCGATATTCGGAATGGAATCCACCAATAGTATTGTTTCTATTCAAAAGGCGGCAGATTGGTATAAAAGAGGATTAGAGATAGTTGATAGACTGAGAGGCGTATCCGGTAATGGATTGATCAGCGAGCGCCTTGCGGAAGATCTGCTCTTTCGCATCGAGCAAGTGAACGAGTACTTACAAAATGGCTGGGATTATGCTGGGACTAAAGAAGATCTTTATAGACAATTGGGGCAGTCGCAGGACGAAAATTTCAGAAAATGGAGAGATACAACCACAGAGGCGGCTGAATGGTTTGAAAATGAAAGGAATTCTGGCAAGGCAGTTACAGACATAGATTTGTCCAAAAAAATCGAGGAATTGGCGACTAGTAAAGGCCTTCAGACTTTGAGTATGCACCGGGATCTTGATCGTCTAGGTATAAAGATCAGTGATATTCGTCTAGGTGTTGGTTGGGTCAAAAAACAAATTCTATCCAAGAACTATTCCTGGCAAACAGAAAAAGACCGTGTTGCAAATATCTGGTCAGCAGTATTTAAAGTCGGCCAATGGGTTAAAAACAACCCTGCGGCGAGTGACGATGAGATCAGAGATTTCCTTCAAAAAGACCTTAGCGAGGATTCGTTTAGCGAAGCCGTATTGAATAATTATTCTTTGAGTTTTCGGGATATTCGTAAAGGGCTCGGCTATCTTCTATCACTAAAAAAACAAGCGGATTCGAATACAAGCGCTTATATCAAATCATCCCGACGCCGGGCGATTTTTGAAATCTATCTTCAAGGCGTGAGTTCCAGTAGATCAGAAGAGATGGGTCATCAGCTTCACGAGTTACACGTGCAATTTGACATTGCCAGCGCAAATCGTTTCAACACTGAAATTCCATCAAAGACCTCAAAGAATAAACATTCAAATACAAACTACACTTCCGGCGAACTTCTGGTTCAGGCGCTCCGATCGGATCTTGGTCAAAAGGCTTTTGGGGAATATGAAGATAAGGTCCTAAAGCCAATATATGAAGAAGCAAAAAAAGCGTTGGAGCTAACGCTTGGAAGAAAAGTTAGAGAAGGCGAGGAAAATCTTGTATACGCAGAGATCGACAAAAATCCTGAAAAATATGATACGTCGTTCGCTTCTTGGTTAAAAAAAGAACTTGAAAAAGAGAAAGATAAAAATAAAGTCTTATTGGACAAAATAACAGAAATTGACAAGCTGATCGAACGAGCAATAAAAGATAAAACGACTAAGATCGATGTAGATCAGTTTGGATCTGATTCTAGGCTAATGCTTTATTACACGGAGAGATTATACGATGAAGGAATAAAAGCGAATTATAACGACAGCAAAAAGACATTAAGAACTCACCAGAGAGTGTTATTTTTTACCTTTTTGAAAGAATTGAGAAGCGTAGAGTTGGAAGCGGGAGGTGGTAAGACCGATGCCGCTCTCATGTTTCTTGAATTAGCTGGGCTTATATATGGCGATAAAGCATCAAGACTGCTGATTGTTGATGCGGCACCAGCTGCAGCCAAATTTGTTAAGGGAGACGGGCCCCTTGGATCAAGAAAATGGGTTGCCGAACTCTTCGGTTCCAATCTTGTGGATGGATCTGCACTACAAAGAGGCGAAGAAAGTTCTGGCTATAAGGGAGTCGGAGATTTTGTAAAGGCTGTTAACAATAAGAAAAATATTATCGTAATTGATTTTACTGCATTAGGACATTTGCATAATTCAAGCATTGAGGTGGTCAATGCTGTTAAACAATTCAATTTGATCGTGGTCGACGAAGCTCATTTGCCTGTTACGGGTCGTCAAGCCTACATCGTTGCCGGCGAAGAGATTGCATTGAGCACGACTACTGATGGCCGTGCTCAGATCGCTGCATGGACGAAACTCCATCAAGAATTTATACAAAACGAAAAAGCAGTAGAGAAAGGGATAAAGATAACCGACAACATTGATGATGTGAAAGAAGCCGCCGGAAGCGACCGAGCCGTAGTATTTTTTCCCAAGGATATACAAAAAGGTGAGTCGGTTCATTATTCGGAAGCCGCGTTAAAAATGTTTAAAAACGCGATGAAAGAATACGGGTATGAAGTTGATGATCCTGAAATATTCCAATTTTTGACGGCCGTAAGTCATGTGCGAGCCGGTCAACTGAATGCTAGGACAGGTTATTCCGTTCAGGATGGAAAAATATATCCTAATGATCAATACGGCAAAGCGCTGTGGAATAGCCGTATCAGCGATGCAAATTACAAGATCGGTCTTGCTCTTGAACATAATTCTTTTTATAAAGTATCACCTCTTCGTGTTGACGTCAGTGTGGTGGCAAAAGAGCTTAATACTAAGTCTGATCGCACGGAAGTCATCACTGCAGCGGCTTCGCGTCTCAAGGTTGCCGAAAATGTTGTCAGAAAGGCGATTGAAATATTAGCGAAATCCAGAAGCCCCGTTACATTATTAACACTAAAGGAAACGATCAAAGATCTTTCGGCGGAACAATTAAACTCCAAAAAGGAATATGAAGGTTTGGATATCGATCTTATTGGATTTGCCAAGACAGAAAATTACACTTCTTTGCTCCAGATCTTTGCAAGAAATAAAGCCATAATCTTAGGTATGACAGCTACTGCTTCTGGCAAAAGATCTCTTATCCAAGCGGGCATAGGAGCTTCGTTTGGAGACATCAAAACTATTACAGCGACCAAATACAATAGAGGGGATTTTGAAAAAGATTCACCCGCCAAACTAACTGAAGATGAGATTCTTAAGATCAAGGCAGATCTTGTCACTGATTTGGCAAGCCTGCGTGCACAAAGTCCTAATTTTTACGCGTTTGCCCAACATATCCTTGATACCATTGAAGGCCGGTTAAAGGATGGAAAAGTGGCTAGGTCTGTCATCATAACCTCCACCAATCCTTTGGTTCGCGTAAAACTCTTAGAAATTTTTCAAAAACTTTTAGGTAATGAGGCTGCCGAACGTTTAAAAGAAGTCGGTGCTAATACTTCGGGGGACGAATTGAATGAAATTGCGAAGACTGCAGGTTCAGGGTTTGCGAAAAAAGACGAAATTCCATCGAACTGGAAGACAAAAATCCATATTATTAACGAACAAGGTTTTGTCGGTGTTGACTGGAGAGGCTTCATTGATTTGCATGTATTGGGAGCAGATCGGTCTTATACCGAAGATCTCTTGGCACAATTGACATATAGAACAGGTCGCACCACTGCCTTAACAGATGTGGACTATGTGGATCTTGAGACAGGCCGATATAAGACGACGCGCTATATTTATTTTGATAAATCAAAGGTGGATGAAGCTTTGAATGAATGGGTCAAGAACGTTAAATTTCTTGAAGCGCTTTTTGGACTTTATCAAAGCGCATGGGACAGGACCGGAGGTGATAAACGCGGACTTGAACTTTTAGAAAAACTTAGAACCGACAAAGACCGCATGAACGATGACGAAAAATTAGAGCTTCTTCTTAAGATCAGAGACAATATGGAGCGTGGAGATGCGGTTGAATTCGCTCTTTCGGATACTTTGAGAGGACGCATGATCATCCAAGAGCTTAGGAACCGCATAGACCGCACTCAAGAAATTATCGCCAGCAAATTTGAAAATGAACAGAGGAAGGATTTAGCTAAGAAGGAATTGGCAATCCTTCAGGATGCATTTACGGAGGTTATTAATCGTGATCCAAACGGTTCAGGTTTGATGGGATCGGAAGACATCCAGTCTGGTATGGAACGAGCCAGTTCTATTTTTGAATCTACAAAAAATGAGGCGTTGAGGGTGTTTAAGAAACTATCTAAAAAATTGGAAGGCATTGATGAATCCAACGGTATGAAAGACGCAGTTGATGCTTTGGTCGATAGATATTACCAAATGAGCTTTGAAGATATCCAGCCGGCGCTTGAAAGCGATTCTTTTGCCAAATCAAAAACGGTTGAAGAAGCCATTGCTGTTTCCAAATCTTTGGCAAGGGAGATGCTTCCTAAAGCGGAGGGAGCGAGAAGAAAACCCGTTGAAATAAGGTCTGTGACAGTCACAGATGCAATAAAAGAAGTGGAAGCATCTACTAAGCAAGAGCAGGCTCTTAGAGAGGCATTGCATGATGAAAGATATATTGTTTTTAATGATGGAGTTTCTACGGACACGCTTACTGCTGAAGGACGCGTATTTCTTGGAGTATACAAACTTATCCGTAGCAATGAAAATGATGAATATAAAAGTTTGCGAGAATTTCTTGCCGAAAATTCTAAATTGACTCAATTTCTTGCCGTCGGCTCCCCTGTTCCCGATCCTAACGACGCAATTTCTTTCACTCAAATATTATTCAATAGCGGCTTGATCCAGACTTCGGAAGATGTTTTAGAGTCTTTGAATGTTTTGAGAGATATTTCCATTATCAAAAGTGAATTAAACCCTTCACTTCAGTTAGATGCAAACAGTCTCCGCCGTGTGTTGATAAATAAAAATCACACAGATGTCGCCACCCACAATCTATTTGTTAATTATGGCTATCATCACGAAGAGGCGGCACAAGCCATCGGTAAGGCTTATACCGTTTTCGCAGCCGAAGCACAATCTAAGTCCGATCCCGAAACGGCGCAGCAGTATAAGCAGAGAGCAGAGATAGCCTCGACTTTTACAGACAAAAAGTCTGTTGATAAATTCGATAAATTTTTACTCATGAAGCGCTCAGACGCGCAGAAGAATGATAATTCAAGATATTTAAAGGATATTCAGACGCTGCATTTTAGGGCAGAGCAAATCGTTCAAATGAAAAAAGATGGGCTTCTTGATTTTACCAAGCCGGGCGCTGAACAACGGCTAGCTCAATTTCTTTATGCAAACCCTGATGTCATGCCGGATATCATTCAACGTCTCACAAAACCTACCCTTTTGGCTTTAGCCCAAAAGATCGCTAAAGTTTTAGCGACAGGGAATGTCGATGAAATCCAAACCGCGGTCAAAAATATAAAAGAGGAACTGCAAAAAGTACTCGCTCAATATCGAAGCTTAGAAAATGATAAAGATAAATTGGCCACCATTGATCAATATCACGCAGATGTTCAGGGTCGCTTGGAGTTAACGGCGGCGTTTGCAATATCGCGCCTCACTTTCTCATCAGATTCAAAGAAAGCGGCACGCGATCTGGCAGCCTTTTTATTGCCAGTTGATTCTAAGTTCAAAGAAGACAAATTGAAAAAATCCGTTGAAAATCTCGCCTCAGCTGTGTTGTCAAACGTATCTGGGATCAAACTGAGCTTGCAAAAAAGGCAAGTGAATCGTGAAGCCGGTCGCAGTGAAAAGAAGCTTGCCAATGATGAAAAAAAGGAAATGGCGCTTTTGGAATCTGAGATCACCCAAAGAGCCATCACCGAATATTCGAAAAAGGTCGTGCCATCTCTCTCATCACGATTGGATCTGAAGTCAGTTTTTGGTTTGAATTACGCAAGTTTTGTGAAATTAGATCAACAGGCTGAAAAAAATCTGGTAAACCTTGAGAAGCAGTTGGGTTCTCACCCCAATCTTAAAGATACCTATAATGAATTTAAGGCAGCGTTGGATGCCGGAGATAGAACAAGGATCGAGGCAGCAAAGAAGGCTCTTTTGAGTAAGCTAAGTAGTTGGAGGATCAGAGGACAAAAAGAAGAGATCGCACAACTTAAAACTTTCATTGAAAATGTGACCGTCTCAGTTCTTATGGCTTTAGATAAACTGAATGAGCTAAAAAGCATTGAGAAAAATTCCGGACAAGCAGAAATAACAATAACGTTCGATGATGGAAAAAACAAGACGGGAACTTTAAGTGATTTCTTGGCTTATTGGAGGGGTATCAAGCGCAATTTTGACGATGTTAAAAAATTAACGGATTTTTTAAACTCGCACTATGAAGTTGAAGGGGATATCACTGCTCCAACAGGTCCAGATGCGTTGCCGCCTCTTAGGTTTGATACAGTCGAAAAGGCAAATCAAGATCCTGACCAACAATTCTATGCGATCAATTTAAAGGAAATCCTGTCACAGAAACGCGGCGTTGAATCTAAGATGGAAACGCTTGGCGGGAAAATCGTCAAAAGCACTGAAATTAAGACGAGACAGATAGATTTTCTCGAATCTTATCATCCGGATATTTATCAAAGGACGGAAAACAAAGAAGGAAGTCTTGTCATCGGTAATTATAGCGGTGCCGGGCAATATGTGAGAAGCAGGCTGCTTCCGGAAATCAGGGGGCAGGTCCGCACAAAGGACGGCGTTCTCGAATCTTTAGTCAAGACCTTCGGTCTTAAAGATAATGCCTCGATACAAGATGTTACAGATCAGCTGATCGATAGCGTATTTTTGTCGCATGAATATCAGCACGCAAGCGATAAAAATGATCCCGTATTTATCGAAGCGCAGAATGTGATCGATGGTTGGTTTAAAAAATTAGGAGAGAAAAGAGATCGTAACGCCGAAGAAACGGCGAGGATCGCTCATGATATCGTTACCGAATTGACGGCGCATTTACGATCGGCTTTTGAAAAGGTGGATGGGAGCCCCACCGACGATAAAGCGCCATTTTTTGTTCTTTATCAGTTAAGGACTTATCTGACAGCTCCCGAAAGACAAGATTATAAAGAGGTAGCGAAATATATATATAGGGAAATAGCCGAAGCTTTGAATCAAGAAGCTGCCGCTCAGGGAAAAGCGCAGCCTTTGAAGGGGGATCTATTCAATGGTTATAGTCCATCTGATGTGATAGCTGAAGTAATCAATCATGCGAATGGCGCTGAATTTTTGAGAAATACCACCAAAGAGTTATATAAAAAGATCTTTTCAGACGGAAAAAGCTTCGGGAAGCTAGCGTTGGATCTCGCGATAAAGTATCAGAGATCCGCCAAGGGTACTTCTTATAAATTCATAACCCCGACGGCACCTTCGAAAAGTGAATTGGACCAAAAATTGGAAGAATCCAAAAAAAGAACGGATTTGAAATCAGGGGACGGTAAAAAGGCCATGGAGGATGTCAATCGTATCTACGAACGCATAGAACATGCCGATTGGTATGACAAACTGAAAGATCGGTTGAATGTTTTAGGTTTATCCGGCGGTTATTTTGATCAGTTCATTGAGAACGCTAAAATTCGAATGGCCTTGTCCATCGTAAATCAGAATATCAGATCTGAAGATATTGAAAAGCAGATTTTGGCAGATTTCAAATCCATCGAATCTTTTGTCTACAAAGATGGAGTGCGTTTTGTCAAAGCTGATGCGAGCGAAGAAGGGAAACTGGCACAACAAGTGTCAAAAGATCTTGAGACCGATCACTTAGCTGCCAGATCAGTTTTTGGAGATAATCTTCCTTTGAAATTTGTAGCTCTTGACCGAAGTTTGATTGTCGTTCCAGAAGATGTTTGGAAAGATATCAAAGTAGAGACCAGAGGAAACGAACAATCTTTAGCATCTGCATTGGCCGCAAATTTTGAAGGTTTAGGCTTATCAATCATAAATGAAGCTAATTTAATTGATAAAACCGGGAATTTAGGGCCACAGGCTTATGAGCTTCTTTATCATGAAGGAGGACATGCGATCACGGTTGGGTTTTTCAATGAAGCATTAGATGAAGGAATCAATCAAGCAGCGACTGAAAACCGTATTCTTGCAAATTTGCCTCCTGATGAACGGGCAACAAAAATGCAGGAATTTTCCGATAAAGGTCTTTATAAAAAATTTGTTGCGCCGATTCGAGCTCAAATCGAACCATATTATGATTTTGAATGGATTCGGCTGGCCCAATATTTAGGCGATCCCTCCCTTTTGGAAGTTAGAACAACAGCCGGTGCTCGGTTGGCGACTGTTGATGCGATGAAACATTTAGCAGATCCTCAAGCAAACACGGAAAACGGCTATGGCAAATCCATGCGCTATTTTCTGAATGAGTCATTTGTGCATGAGTTTTCAGAGAAAAGACAAGAGTCCATAAGCGCTAACGGGGAAATAATAGAATCGATTGTGAAAGAGGAGTTGGGAAACCCAAATATCAAGATTGCGGTAGTACCTGTCGGGAGCGTTCTTAAAGGATATGCAAATGAATCAATAAGTGACACGGAGCTTTTCATTTTTATTTTAGACGGCACGGATCAAAAGGAAATTGGAGCTATCAGCTCTGCGGACAAGACTAAGATCGTTAAACGTCTGCTCCAAGCGCCGGAACTGAAAAGCTTGAATATTGATGGAACGGTGTCCAAAGTCTTCGATATGTCCTCTTTAAGTAAAGGTACGACGAATCTCCAGGATGAAATATTCGTAAAAAATATGGATGGACTATCCGCGCTTTTCTTGCCGTCGGCATATGGGGATGGAGAAGCGGTAACCAAAGCAAGAGCCAATCTCCTTTCTTCGGTTGATCGGCTTTCTGACAGGGAAGTAAAGTGGTCTGAAATTAACACGGGGTATCTCAATTTCTTCCGCATTAATCCTGCGCCTTTAAAACAGCACCTAAGCGTCTGGTTAGCGGGGCAAGACATCGAAATCCCTTCCCCGGCAGAATGGATGAAGATGCCGCCAAATGAACAGCGGGAACTAAAGCAAAAAATAAGTTCATTTAACGAAAGGCGAAATCAAGAAGGGAAATTACCTACATTAAATGAGATGGTGTCTATTTTTAAATTACAAGGTGCCCGGCTTGCAGAAACATCGCGTTGGCGTCAAGCTATGACAAGAGCGCTGGCGGTTGCTGCAATAGCTTTCACTCCATCCAGCATTTCCAACGAGCCTACGCAACCTGTCAGGCAAGAGTCTGTAAGCATAAAGCAATCGCTCAACTTGGAACAAAAATTGGATTTATTATTGGATAATACGAAGTTATCAGCTGCCGATCAACGTTATTTGCAGCGACGACAGATTTTTGTACAAAAGTCTGACGCTAGTTTGCGACAGAAGATCCGTGAAGGTTTTCAGCTTATACAGCGCCATGACCCACGTCTATTTTCGTCAATCTTGTCCAGTACCCAACATATTGTTTTAGCTGACGCTCCTTTCCCAGCCATGGCATTAACCAAAGAGGACGACCAGGTTTTTAATATTACTGTTATAGGCACAGGTTATTTAAATCAGCAGCGAGAGGCCAGAGATTTTGCGATGCTTCTAGGACATGAAGGTGAACACATCATCAGAAGTGCCGAAAATCGTGATAATGAAGATCCTGTGGTCGAAGAAAGAGAAACTAGGGTTGCAACGGTCCAGCTCGCGCGCGGCTTATACGGTGAGAAAAGTGACGTTTATCAAAATTTGATCTTTGAAATCGATCAATCTAAGGCTGAACCGGCTGGCGTGATGGCTAAGTTCATTGCAGCTCAGATTGATCTTAATCAGCAGATCTCAGCGATAAAAGGCGTTCGTATTGAAAGAGTTTATCAGATCATGAGAGATTTTACTCAGCAAGTTCAAAATGATCGCGGGTATCCTGTGTTTTTGAGCGTTAACAGGGGAACGGTCAATAGAAATGGTAAAGAAATAGAGGGCTTGAGTTTTGAATATAGAGCCAAAGACAATAACAATCACACAGTTATTATCGATAGGGAAGGCGAGATTCTTTATGACGATTGGAACTTGAAAAACGAGAGACCTCAAGGCGCTCAATTACCTGCTGGAGCTCGATTAGCGAAAGGTCCCACGATTCTTGCGCCAACTGGTACTATTCAGATCAAGCCAGTCACGAAAAATGTCGATCAGCTTGTTATTACTCATCCGAACGGCATAAAATCCCAAATTAATAGCGATTCGTTCTATTATCCATCGTTCCGTTTTGCGAATGCGCTGTCTATTGCGTTGACTCCGGATGGCGATAAGGTCGTTGTTTCGACACGGAACAATTTCTCCTTCATTTACGAGTCCTCTTTTGATGAAAAACTACAGCAATATTTATGGAAAACCCCTCCTATGCCGATGTCCGGTCTGCCAGGTACATTTACTTTCTTTAATTGGTTGAGGACTACTGATGCACAGCATGAAAAGAAGATAAATCAGATACATAATTATTTTGCCGGCATTTTGAAACAAAAAATAAGCCGGAATGACCGGACGATCACGGTGAAGGTCTTAGGCGCATCGATCTTCGAGCCTTATTCATGGGCGGCCATTATCCATCAGGAACTTCTTCAACAGGGAGAGAGTCCGGATAAATGGGACGTTAAAATTTTCGCTTACGATATCAATCCTGAAAGTTTTAACACCTTAGAAAAAGGGCAGTTTGGCCCGTTGCAGGCTGAGAAAGCGGTTGTTGGCCCGTACGATCCGCTTCAGATCATGCAAAAAGATGAGAAGACGAAGGCGTATCAAGTTAAGCCGGAATTTAAAAAATGGATCCAGCCTGTTTTTACGGATCTAAGTTCTAAAAATCACGCATGGCTTGAGCCGCGAGCAGAAGTCGTTACAGCCCATCATCTTTTAGGTTACTTATCCGACAATGGCCGTGCTGTGATCAAAGAAATTCGCGGCGGAAGTTGGGCTAATCCGGCTTATCGCGGATTTTTCAGTTATGACGGCACTCCCAATGCCAAGGGCTCTACCCTCAGGACGGGTTTTGTTAAATCACAAGGTGCGCGATTAGCTCTGTCTGATATTGCTCATCAGGCAACGCATTTCACACTGAATGGTGTATTGGTCCTTCTGGCAGCTCAAGCTGTTACTCAATTGTGGAAAAATATCAAAGGAGCCAAATCTTTCAAAGCATCGATCGGTCCTTCGCTGATGATCGTCGGTGTTTTTGCCACATTTCTTAATATCCCTTATTTAGCTCCGTCGCTGCTTTACCCGGCCTTGATCATCAATGCTCTGACAGGAAAGAATAAAATTTTGAATACCTTGTCCACGATAACAGCATTCATGTTCTTTATTCCGCAGGCAGGTATTGGATGGGGTTTGACGAGTTTGGCTTTTTTCCCAATGCTTCCGATAATCTCAAGTTTCTTTGCGTCAAAAGTTCCTAAACAAACGGCTGTTTCGAACCCGTCGTCGACACAGGGCAAAGAATCGGAAACTCTTCCTTCCGGCGCTCGTTTGGCAAGTCTCAATGAATTGGGTCTAGGAAAAACGGTGGGCATCTACACAGGTATACATAAACAGTTAAAACCGCTGATCCAGTATATTTTTAAAGCCAGCCCGAACGCCGCCGTTGTGATCTTACTCGATGGCGTGCCTAATACCGGGAAAACTGAGTTGGCGCACGCCATAGATTCCAATTGGCAGCAGCCAACCCATTATCCTAAAAGCTACAAAAATATAGGACTTACCCAAGGCAAAGTGGCTGTCACGGTCGTGCAGGGGGATAGAATCCATAGTTTGTTTGATTTATCCATAGATGGCCACCTTGAACGTATACCTAAGCCTTATCCTGTTCAAAATGCGGTGATCCCAGATGTGTTGGCTTACCAAGATTTAGAATGGATCCAGCAAACAAGCAAGGAACGGATCTTGCCTTATAGTCCTGATTTTCTTCAGAGACATTTTGACCGCGTACTTGAGGAGATGGGAAGAGTTTATCCAGGGAGATCGCGTGTGATCTTGTATGATGAAGTCGGATCTACCAATTATTCGCTTAGTCCGTTTAATTTATCCTCAGACGCGATTATTGTGCCCGTACAATTGGATTTGCAGCCAACAAAGAAAGGCAGTGCGTCCAAAAGAGTGATGACGGTAGGCCAGCCGCAAGTGCGGGCCGCAGTTATCCAAAAGCCTTCACCGCAAGGCGCGCGATTAGGAGAAATTGAGCCGTTTGGAAATCCTTCAGAAAAAAGTTATGCCGAAATTTTAAAAGAACTCAACGACCTTCCCGATTTAAGTAGACGCAGTCTTCCAAGTGTAAATGTTACGGCACCGTTGCGTTACCCGCATCTTCTGGATCGTTTGATTAAAATTAAAGATACATATGACGGTCAAAAACCAATGAATGTTCTGGTGATGGGTCCCGGCAGTGAACCTGTTAAGAATGGACAGCAATTGACCCAAACTTCGCCTATGATGGCGGAGATCATGGCTGCATTAAATGGTAAGAAAGTACAATTCACCGTTATGGATTATGATTCAGGAAGTCTTTCCGCTGCTACAAGGCCTACTTTATATTCTTTCCGGTATCCGGATGAATTTGCGGAACGTTTCAAAACAGATCCAATGTATTTAGAGATCGGTCAAACTCTAGCCTCCTTTTTAGGCATAAGTTCTGAGGATCTTACTCGCGGAAATACCTATAAAATAGACGCTGAGCGATTAAAGCAATCAGTGTCTATAAGTCCTGTGAGGGCATTTTTTGAAGACGTTAAAGATTACGGAACTTCGCAGCTGGATGTTATTGTTTCGACAGCATCGTTATTTTATTCGCTTAAGAATTTGAAGGAAGAAAATAAGATGCTAGATCTAATAAGCAATATCTCAAAAGCGTTAAAACCTGGAGGTCATTGGCTTCTCGATACATTGGATATTTCTCCTTTGTTAGGCCCTAATCAAAAGAATTATGAGGATATAGATCCCAATTTATCTCAAACAGAGAGAGAATCGGTATTACGTAAAATAATCGATCCGGAAATTCCGTTCATCGCCGAAGCTATTCGAGAAAGAGGCATCGGGGTGAGTATAAAGCGATACGGAGATACCATTGAAATTACACGTTCCCAAGAAATTGTAAAACCTTCCACTGGTGCTCGGCTAACAGAGGAGAAAGCTCGGAGCATCATGGAAACGCTGGTGCCTGCGGACGTTATTGATAGAGAAAAAATTGTGGCTCATTATGCAAGTGTGCCTGAAAAAATCAATGCCATTAACTTGGAATTGCAAAAAGCGGTCGAGTCAACGAAGGCTTTAGGGTTTACCACACAAATTTCTGATATCGACAAAAGAAACGTGCGCGATGTGGAAAAGAAGTTGGGCGTTCCCGATATTATGGAAACGATCACCAAATCTCTGGATGATTTTAAAGCGACTGAGGAGAACCCTCTGCGTGTGTTGGACATCGGCGCCGGTAAGGGGGTATTCCTAAAAGATATTCATGACCAATTGTCTCAAGCGGATCAGAAGCGTGTGTATTTGGTTGGTATCGATCCAATTCCACTCGAGCCAGTATATGCAGATGATCTAAGCCAAAGAGGCATCCAATGGCACCAGGGCCTTCTTGAATATCAGGATATTTCCGATTATGGCAACAAAGGTTTTCATCTTATTTTTGGTGCTGAGGTTTTGCAGTACGCCTACGATCCCAAAACTTTTTTGGATAAAACAAATTCCTTTTTAGCGGATGGGGGCCGTGCGGTGGTGGGAAATACATCCGGAGTGGAGGACAAAATAGCAGGTTTTAATCCCGTAGATGGCCGGGTATTTTTGAATAAGAATTTGCCACAACCTCAAGGCGCGCGGCTGGCTCAAAAGAAGACATCCAATGCTTATATCAATTCACAGAAAAATCTTCTTGAAGGAAGCGCAGAGGTCAAGATCACCAGTGTCAGCAAGAATTATCGAGCGAAACTGGCCAGCATAAGCGGCGAGGTGGAAAAGATCGTTCAAACGGTTTTGAATGACTCTTCGGCCAAGGTTGCTGTAGTACCCATTGGCAGCACTTTAAAAGGCTACGCGGCGTCGATGAAGAGCGACCTCGAATATGTTGTTTATCTTTTGAATGCAAAAGAAGGCACGCCTGCCAAGCTTAGACCCGATGATCCGCAGGGAAGAGCGCGAAAGATCTATTCGCAGATCAACGCCATCATCAGCCGCACTTTGCCGACGGAAAGCCGTTTGGAAAACCAAATGGAAGTTTTGAACTTATCAAAGTTTTCGGTTGAAGGCGAGACTCCTTCGATCAACGATTCGGATATTGCCTCGATCGCCATCCTATTTTTACCGGCTGTTTATGCTGATCAAGCTCTTTTGAACAGAGCCAGAAAAAATGCCATCGCCGCGATCGAGCGAAGCGGCAATTCCGATGAGTTATGGTCCAAGATCCAGGCGCGTTATCTGGCTATGATCTCAGTTGTGCCGCAAGTTGCGGTCGGCCAGGATAAGGAGCATCTGATCCAATGGCTTAAGGACAACGGTATGCAGGTCGATGCTAATCAGTCCAATGTTCAGAAAACCAGAGCAGTTGAGCAATTCAATAAAATCCGATCTCCGCAAGTAGAGCTTCCTAACTTCAAACAGATGAAGCGGCTGACGATCTTGGCGGGAGCTAGGTTAGCCACGGAAAGCCCGATGCACGATATTTTCACAAATCCGAAGGATCCTTTTACATTAGAAGCGCAAAATATAGAGCTTTCTAAGAGGCATAAAGAGTTTTTCGATCATTTCTTGAACGGCCCGAATGGCTACAATGTGCAGGTCAAGAACGCGAAAACAGATCTTGAAAAACAAAAAATTCTTGATGAGCTTGAAAAAACGTGGCTTTCCGCTCATGAAGGATATGCGTTTGATTATATGGAGATGAACTGGCTTTACAATGCAAGCCGTTTTGTCTCGGCGTGGCAGAAAGTCATCGCTATTTATGAAGCCTCATCGATCTCCGAATTTATAGACTCAGACGCCGTGTTTTCGGACTACATTCTGGCTTTGAACCGCACCGGAGAATCCAATAAAGCTATTAAAAAGACCGCTGCTTTTATAGCGGCTCGTGAAAGTGCTAATCTTGCGGTCAGCGATGAAATTTACATTGGCTTAGGGACCGCTTATAAAAATCTGTATTTCGCCGCTGCCAATCTAAAAGATTTCATACTTTCAAAAACCGGATTATTTAACGACAAAGATTTACAGGAATTAAAGGCTCTTGTGAAAATTTACAATAATGCCTTCCCTTCAGGAACTATTTTGCTTGATGATAAAAGCTTGCTTTCGCTGATGGCAGACAACGAAGCGTTGACAAGGATCGCGCAAAATGCGGACCAATCCACCCAAAAATCGTATCAAAATTATAGCGAAGCTTTTTCGATCGACAAATCTTATTATGCGGGCATCAATTTGGTGCGTACTTTGATCTATCAAGGCAATTTCGAAAAAGCCAAACAGGTCGCGGCGCTTGTGCATGAATCCGCCAACGCTGCTAATCATGGAAAATCATTTTGGGTAACATCCACTCTTTTAGAGCTCAGTGTCCTGAACGAAGACAAAACTGAGACACGTCGGTTATTGCCTATTTTGCTGAAGCAGATCGAGCAAGAGGGAGAAACGAATAGTTTATTGGATCATCTGCAAAGATGGTATACGATTCCGGGCGCTCCTAAAGGAGTGTTGGGGACCGTTATCATTGCTGTGCAAGAAGTTTTATCTCAAAAGTTCGGAGAAACACCCGCTTTTAATCCTTCCGAGAAAGAAGATCTTGGAAAAGCGGAGGAATTGAGCGACGAACAAAAGACAGCACAACAGATCACGGCTTTGATAGAAAACTCAGTGTTCCATCTTGGGCTTTACCGCCGAGGGATCGTGTTACCGAATAATCTTAGATATGGCGGACAGGTCCCTGATATCGTGATCAATCAAGCAGACCGCAAAATTGTAAGAGCGCTCATTCAGCATCAGGCCGGTAACGGTGTATCGCTCGGAGGAATAACGGATTTCGATAAAGCTAATGAATGGGTAGATCAATTTATTGAGTCTCTTTTTGGATTAAAAGAAGACGGCAAACGGCCTTTGGAGCATTTGGACAGCGATCAGCATAAAGTTTATGACCAGTTTGTTTCTACGTTCAAGAAATTCACAGGTCAGGGTATTTCCAATATGGGTTCTACCAGCATTTCTGTTTTTCCTCTTCTGGGGAAAGGCGATTGCCGCCCGACCAATTTCTTCAAGCAGCTTTTATTGGAAGAATGGGGGAAATATCAGTCCGAGACTTTGATGTCAGATGCTTTTAAAGCGCTGGAAGCCGGCCATGTCTCGGAATATCAAGATAAACTTCAACAGCTGCAAGACCTGAGGATAAAAACTCCTGAATTGGCTGTTATGCAGATGACGATAGTCGCAGAAGTCGCTCCGCCGGACGGCGTTCCCGAAGATAAAGCTTTTTATCAGATGAAGACAGAAGATTTTAACGGCAAGAAAGTGCCTGTGTTAGGCAATAAGAGAGCCGTGGAAGATCATACGTTGACAGTTCAGCTTATCCGAGATTCCAATGGCAATATAATAGAGATGCGTCTGATCGATGCGTGGTACCACGATGTTTATAAACTGGGAAATCTTGTTATCAAAGGAGATGATCTTAAGAAATTTTTGGAAACGGGATTACTTCCCGTTAAGAACGGCATGACCGTATACAATCCGGCTACTAAAATGACAGAAGGAAAAGATATTGAGTTCAAAATGGCTCCTTATTCGAATCAAAGGACTACCACGAGCCGGCGTTACAATAGCGGTGATCTTTATTTGGCCGGACAAAGACTTGATTTTGATACAAGGAATGGAGATGTGGATAAAATCGTGAAGATGTTCTTTGATAAGAGCGAGAGAGAAAAAGCGCTGTCTTTCAGCCAAGCGCTGATCAATAAATCCTCGCCGCAAGGCGCAAGGTTGACGGCTAATACAACTGCCATGGCTAATTTCAATAGTGTATTCGAGAGCACTGCGGCGGAAGTCTTGAGTTTTGTCGCGGGCGCTGATGACATGAACACGATCCAGGATTACAAGAGTCAGACGGTGAAAGGACAGCTGGGGACGCATGTAACAGTTGTGATACGCCATGAGTTAACTTTGAGGACGGGAGATGAAAATAAAACCTTCATTTTTTACTCTAAGAGATTTAAAGAGAGCGGCAATAAAAATAAAGATGAAGCCGCTTTGAAAGAAGAGGCCGAGATGGCTGCGCGCGTAAATGGCAATTTGGCGCCACGCGCCAAAGTCATGCGCGTCGGCGGTAATCCTGTTTTATTTCAAGAGACAGCCTCAGGAAAGCAGATCGATCTATCTTCATTGCAGGATGCAGAGGTTCTGTCCAGACTTGGCGAATCCATCGCTCAAATGCACAATAAAGGGATCGTTCATGGAGATTTAACGGATCCGATCCTAGGTGATCTGAGGATGGATCATATCTTTCTGATGCGCCAGGACGAGAAAATTTTCGTCGAGTTCATTGATTTCGGCATGTCTTCGTCCGTTTCTGATGCCAAATTGATCACGGAAGAGTATAACAGCGTTCTTCATGCATTAGAGTCTGATTTTGAGCGTTTACCGAATAAACAACAACTGCTTAAAGCTTTTGTGGATGGTTATTCGCGAACCTATGGCAATATTACTCCTACCGGAGCCCGTTTAGCGAATGAAAGCAACAAGGACGTTGTGGATCAGATAGCGAATGACAGTACCAATGAACTCAAGTCTACAACTAAAATGAAAGCAGGACCTGAGATTTTTTACGATCGCCTACAAAGTGAGTTGAAAGCGACAAATGATACAAATGTTCCATTCTATACTGTGTTGACACAGGGCAATCATGTCAATGTCTTGGCTCCCGAACCGGATGAATTCATATATGGTACATTGTTGCCGAACGAGAAGCTCGGATCGAAAGATTTTTCAAATTGTACAGCTTTCTGTTTCAAGGCTGAAAAAACAAATGAAGCGCCCAAGTTTTTCTTAGGTCATGCGATCGACCTGAATTATGAGAAACGGTCGCTTAATTATGCGTCAAATATTGTGGAATTTTTGCATGGAAGAGGATATTCGGACAATGAAATTGAGGCGGTCATTTTTGTGCATGCTGATAGAAAAGATCAGCTACTTAAAGAAGATGATTATAAAACACTTGCGGCAAGAGGTGTTAAGCTGACAGTTATTAGTTTAGATAAGGGTGATAAAGACATGAACACTGTCGCGCTTGATGGGAATGGAGTCGCTTCTATCACAGTCACGGCAAATACTTCTGGTCGCACGCCTAAGTATAATGCTGTCAGCTACTTATGGGGGAAGGGGGTCGAGAAAGAAGTGGAAGGCGCCAAGGTAATTCCCGAAAGCGAATGGCTTGGTGCTCGATTGGCAGACGAACGAGTTGCTGGACTCGAGGCATTTCCGGACTTCTTTAAAAATAATGTGTTTTCGCGTGATAACGAATTTTTGGTGGGGGCGAAGATTCGCGAAAATGGCAATGAAGAAACATTTTATGCCAATGCGGATGATCATCTAGCTGTGATCGTTCCGAAAATTACATTCAAAAGTAAAACAGAAGCGGTTGCTTATATTTCTAAAAAAAATATGATTAACTTAAAGGCGATGGAACAGCTGGGTGCTCGAAGTGCGCCATTCCTTAAGGCAGTGATTGCAAAAGAACCTAATCCTACGGGTCGTTATAAGATCTATTTTGTTTCTGAAGTATGGACCCCTTTAAATTCCCCGCTCCCAGATGTTGATTGGAGCAAGCAGCCGTATATGGATGTCGTGAATTTAAAAGACCTTCCTGTTGGGTCAATTATCCGGTTTGAATTGACGAACTACTCTTTTGGAAATTTCATGATAAGAAAAGATACAAAAGATAATGTGACCGCTTGGCTTAGCAATGTGTCAGCAGCTCTAAGCGGAAAATATAATTTTATCTCGATGTACGATCCTGGCGATTTCTCGACGAAAGATGGAATTATTAAAAAAGGAAGAAATTATACCATGCCCTATTTTGCTACGGATGGCATAACAGGCCAAAGAATTCCCTACTTGGTCAGAAGCGGGCTCAATTTTATAGACAAGGCATCGAATATTCAGGTTTTTATTCCGTCACAAAACTTGCGGAGTGGGTCTCGGCTCTCTGCGGTGTTTGAACCAAAACCAGAAGATTTGGTGATTCGCACTGATGCGGAGATTAGAGCTATTTTGAATAGAAATAAAAAAAGCGCTTCCGATTGGTTTATCATTATTAGGTCGCTTAATTATGACCAACCTGGAACCATTGATGAAGCGGCTATGCAGTATGTGCTGCGTTTCTCTCCCGTCGATCCTTTTACGTATACTCAGGAGCAATTTGCCGAACACGTTAGGCAGGCAGCAAGGCAGATCCAAAGCGCTCTTCACCGTCATCATATTGAATATCCCCCTGAGGAAATCATTGAATCCAAAAAAGCAGAAGAAAAAAATCCGGTGATGATCGTGTCTAAAAAAAGGACCACCAAACAATGGGAAGAATTTTTAGTGCCTCTCGTTGAAGAATTACGTGCTTCTGGGAAGGCTGTAACTATAAAAAATGTAGCAACACTTATTCAACAGAGAAGACCAGGTAACTCTGTGACCGAAGAGGTATTGCTGGGTGCGCGGGATACACACTCAAAAGTATTCAAAAAAATGGGCTTTCAATTAACGCGAGCGGAACCAAAGACTAAAACGCAATGGATCACTATTTTAAAGGAAGGTGTCAAACGTTTTGGCGATGAACATGAAGGGGAAGAACCTACCGTCAATCAGTTGGCTGAAATCTTAGATATTGATTCCGGCAAACTTCGAAATGCCATGAGTCAAAATTACCCCAAAGAAGGTGGGCCCATTACATTTGATGAAATAGGTATTAAAAGACAAAGAGGATCTGCCGCCGGACGTGAAGCTTATCAATCGGAAAGGATAGTTTACTTTGAAGGTGAAAAAAAAGTAATTACGCGTGAAGTCGTTCCTCCTGTGAAAGAAATTATTCAGCGCGAATCTCAAACCGCGATCGGAAAAGTCTTTGAGAGGGTCATCGAAGCAATGCCGGATAAAGATAAAGAATTGGCGCATAAAATACTTAATGCTTTATCGGAAGGTTCGGGGTCGGGGATTGATAAACTAGCCGAAGCAACAAAAGAAAATCCTGACAAGATTAGGAAGATCTTTAGTCTTTTGAGCCGCAACGCGGATATTTTATCGCTGGTAAAAGACTTGCAAGGTGCCCGGTTAGCTCAGGAACAGAAACAAACGATTTCTCCGGCTCTTCCTTTGCCAGGCAGATCATTATCTTTAGTGGGTATTGTATTCAGAAATGATAAAGATCCGAACAATAATGCTGTTCTGGCCCAACTGAGGGAACAATATAAGGGCGCTTTCCGCTTCATGTCTTTACCGAATACAAAGGAAAGCTTAGACAAATTCGGACAACAAGCCTCAGAAAGCGGAGTTTCATATTATGCGATAAATATGAAAGGAAATTCGGAAATACCTGAGCAAGATATGATCCGGTCATTGGTCAATAATATTGTGCAAGGAGAACGCCTTGCAACGCTTGTTGATATTTATACACGTATCATTGGTGATCGCCCTGTGTCTCCGGCCGACAGAAATAAACTTTTTACGGCACTTGAAGAAAATGTTGTGCCGGTAACAAACAATATTTTCGATGAAGATGAAAGTTATGTCAGGGCTTTGCCGGGTGAGATCATACAAATGCTATCGACAAAGCAGAGAATAGTTCTGGACCGAATGCTTGGCGCACATGATAGTCAGCTGGCGGGACTGATACAACAGTATGTCAAAGAGGCCAAAAAACCGCTTAATGCCAAACCGCTTGATATCGGAGCCTTTTTCCTTCCCAATGGGCAAATAGATCCAAGCGTCAAAACCATTATGCAGTCTTTCCACGGCATCTTAAATGAAAGTTTATTTCTATATTATGATTTAAATGACAAAGATGTGGATAAAAAACTCAAAGATATCAAGGCGATTTTACCGAATTTGGATGAAGGACATTTTATAATTATTGATAGAGAAAAAGGCAGTCTTATATCTCAATTATCCCAAAGCTTAGAGAAAATTATTCCTGGACGAGCCATTACTTTTACAGTTAATGAAACTGAATTAGGTGATTTGCAGTCCGATATTCGACTTCAAATTAACAGTGGAAATAAGATTGTACTTCTGCCAACTCCAGACAATGAAAAATTCATGATAAGCGCGATACAAAAATTGTCCTTGTCTGTGATAGCAGAGGCCAAAGACCAAGGATTGATCGTCTTAGGCAATGAAACCCTCTATCACAAGAACGGACTTAGGACTATACTTGAGAATCGAAGCATTTCGTTATTCATTACTCTTCCAATACGTATATTCGAAGAAATTCAGAAAGTGATCAATTCCTTAAGACAAACAGCTATCGCCGCGTAATGTTTTTATAGAAACAGGTTTGAAAGCGCTTTGAGTAAAGGATTAATATTGTTAATTAAAACTAAAAATAGTATATTATTATGGAATTATGATTATGAAATACATAGGTAACGATTTCAGCCAGAATAGGGTATTTTCTTATGCTTTTTAATACATTGCAGTTCGCCAGGTTTTTCATCCTGTTTTATATCGGCTACCTTTTGATCCGTTCTCTTCGATGGCAAAATGTGTTCCTCTTGATCGCGAGTTATATATTTTACGCATATTGGGACTGGAGATTTTTATCTTTGATCTTCCTCTCCACAGCCGTTAATTTTTTCCTGGGGATCCGAATTGATCGAGCTCAGTCGCTGTCGAGGAAAAAAATGTATTTATACTTGAGCGTTCTTTTCAATCTTGCGCTCTTGGGTTTCTTCAAATATTTCAATTTTTTCATCAATAATCTTTCCGATTTATTCGAACTTTGGGGTTTGGACGCCTTCAATATTCCCTTGAACGTTGTTTTGCCGTTAGGGATATCTTTTTATACATTCCAGGTGTTGAGTTATCCGATCGACATCCACCGTGGTTTGATAAAATCGACCGATGATTTCCTTGATTTCGCGCTTTTTGTCGCATTTTTTCCAAACCTGATTTCGGGTCCGATCGAAAGGGCGCGGAATTTAATACCTCAAATCCAGACTCCGCGCAAGATCACGATACAAAAATGTTCCGAAGGTGCGTGGCTTGTTTTCTGGGGCCTTTTTAAAAAAATATTAGTAGCAGATAATCTGGCAAAGCTCACCGCGCCTATATTCTCATTGCCTAAAACTTCTTCGGAGTTCGAATTGCTATTCGCTATGTTTGCGTTTGCGTTACAACTTTATGCGGATTTTTCAGGATATTCTGATATAGCTAGGGGTTTGGGCAGATTTTTGGGATTCGAGCTGATGCAGAATTTTCGGACGCCGTTTTTTGCGGCAGATCTGTTTGATTTTTGGCAGCGTTGGCATATCAGTCTTACGACTTGGATCAAAGAATATGTTTATTATCCGTTAGCTTTAAAGAAGTTTATGAATAAGCAGCTGGCCACATCAATTGTTATTTTAATCACATGGACTACGATGGGTTTGTGGCATGGAGCAACTATCAAATTCATCAACTGGGGAATTTATCACTCGATCTTACTGATCATCTATAATAAAATCCGCCCATTCTTATATCGTCTAAGCCAGAAATCTCAAATCATTGTTTGGATCGCGCGTATATGCGGAACGGTGCTGACTTTTTATCTTTTTAGTTTAGGATTGTTGTGTTTTGCGATGAAGACCATGACAGATGTGGGTCTGGTGCTCGAGGGTATTTTTAATCTCAGACCGTTAATCAGTGGTCGCATTAATTGGCACATGATCTTCTTTTATAGCTTTTTGGTCTCTCCTATGCTGTTGATCGATTATCTCCAGTATCGCACTGACGATGAGATGATCGTTTTCAAGTTGCCGCTTGGTATAAGAGTGGGAATTTATTACCTGTGTTTTTATCTTATTATCTTTTACGGAGCGTTTAATGCCCAAAAATATTTTTATTTCCAATTTTAAAAAAATCCCAAGAGGATTTACCATTGTTTTAATCTTGATCGTTATCACAGAACTTTTTATATATTTCAATCGGGCTGACTTGGTCAAAGATTATTGGAATAAATTCTTGATCAATGAGCATAGGTTGATCGAAGCTTCTTCGGACAGCCCATATTTGATATTAGGGAATAGCATACAGAAAACCGGCATAGATCCTGTTTTGGTGGATGATCAGCTGTTAAATCTAGGTTTGGCGGGCGCAAAACCGATGGGGCATTGGCTTCTTTTGAAGAGATATTTAGAAAAACACAAAGCTCCTAAAGTGATTTTTTTATATGCGGATCCTGAGAACCAATATGATTCTTTTTTTGTCATCCTAAGATATTTCGTCAATATCAAGGAATTCGTAGAGATCTGGCCGGAATTGTCGTGGAGAGAAAGGAATGTCTTTTTTGGGCAGATCTTTTCAACTCTAGACCACCGACGCGTGGGATTGAATAGAAGGGTTTCCTATAAGGGTAGCAATGAGGAATTTGTGAGACAGATGATCCAGCATAGAGGATTTTTGCTTTCGCCATTTGCGGACCAATCTATTTCAGACAATTTTTTTAAGACGGATAAAAATGACAGGAGAAGACTGCAAACAGAGGTCTCTATATCCGACAAGGATAGAAGATATATGGATAAATTGATGCAATTGGCCGACCACAATGGAATTCAGATCGTTTACTTGGGCATGGTTGTTCCTAAGGAGCTTTGCGGAATATTCGAATGGAACGGCTTTTTTAAAAGCTATTTCAAATATTTAGATGAATTAAAACGGAAATATCCTCATGCTATTTTCCCGAAAGAGCCGGTCATGTATCTCGATAATAAATATTTCGGCGATATGCAGCATCTGAATAATGAAGGTTATAAAAAATATACGCAGTATTTCAAAACAACCGTTTTTCAACCCATTAAGAACAATCTCAGAAAAGACTTTCAATGAGAATATGCCGGATTTGCCTGCTGCCCCAGAATTTCCCAAATACACGATTCAATGAGGCGGGTGTTTGCCAGTTTTGTCAGGTTTTTGAAAGGTCCAAAGCCGCTCACGAGCAGCTAAGAGAGGATTTTAAATCTCGTTTTGCAGAATTGGTCAAAAAGTTGAGCAATGTCGGGACGTACGATGTGTTGGTCTGTTACAGCGGCGGAAAAGACAGCACTTATACGCTGCATCTTTTTAAGGACATCTATCGGCTGAAAGTCTTGGCTTTCACTTTTGACAATGGTTTCATAGCGGATCAGACATTAATCAATATCCGGCGAGTTATCGAAAAACTGGATGTCGATCATTTCTTTTTCAAGCCCGAATTTTCAATCCTCAAAAAGATCTTCAGAAGATCCTTAGAGAGCAATATTTATTCGCCTAAAGTCATTGAGAGGGCAAGCGTTGTTTGCACGTCCTGCATCGGTTTTGTTAAATATTTATCGTTTAAATTTGCTATTGAGAAACAGATCCCATTCATAGGTTATGGCTGGACGCCCGGACAAGCTTCGATCGATAGCTCTATCCTGAAACTTGAGCCGTCAATGGTCAGGGCGATAGAAGCACAGATAAAAGAGCCGCTGCGAAAGATAGTTGGCGATGAAATAGACCGGTACTTTCTGGCCGACGAGCATTATACCCAAACGGAAAGTTTTCCTTATATGATCCATCCAGCCGCTTTTTTTAAATACGACGAGAAAAACATTTACAAGCGTATAAAAAAATTGGGATGGATAAAACCTAAGGGACTCGATGCGAATTCGACCAATTGTCTGTTGAATTCTTTGACGGTCCAGACACATCAGGAACAATACGGTTTTAACCCTTACGTTTTCGAGATCGCAAAGCTCGTAAGAGAAGGCTATTTAAAAAGATCGGAAGGAATGAGGCGCATCAATCAAAAAGTGCCGAAACTTACCGTTGAAAAAGTAAAACAAAAACTCGGCGTATAAAAGGCATATCCATGTGTGCGGTTTGCGGATTCTATCGGTTTAGCGGTGACAAAAAAAATGCGGAACATGTTCTTGACCGCATGCTTAAAGCGCTTCGTCATCGCGGACCGGATGACACAGGGAAATTGAATCAAAATGAAGCTTATTTGGGACATGCCCGGCTAAGTATTGTGGGGCTAAAAAATGGTCGACAGCCGATATCCAATGAGGATCAGTCCATATGGACGGTATGTGCTGGAGAGATATTCAATTATATTGAATTAAAAAAGCAGCTGGAGGCAAAAGGGCATTATTTTAGGACGCTTTCGGATTCTGAGGTGATCGTTCATCTTTATGAAGAGTACGGTATAGAGTTTTTGGACAAGCTGAACGGTCAGTATGCGTTTGTGATATGGGATAGCCGTTCAAAAAAAATGTATCTCGTCCGGGACCGTTTGGGGATCTTGCCCCTTTTTTATACACGCACTGCCGATGCTTTCATTTTCGCTTCGGAAATAAAATCCATTCTTTGTTATCCCGGTGTCAGGGCCGAGATCAATTTGTCTGCGATCGACCAGGTCTTTACTTTTTGGACAACGGTATCTCCTCAGACAATGTTCAAAGATATATTTGAAGTAAAGCCGGGACATTATCTGTGCCTGACGCCTCACCAAATTGAGGAAAGGAAGTACTGGGATATTAATTTCCCAACCCTCGGCCAATATGAGCGAAGAAGCGAACAATATTACGTAGAACATTTGAAAGAGCTTCTTATCGATGCTGTACGCATAAGGCTGAGGGCCGACGTTACGGTCGGGACTTATTTGAGCGGAGGGATCGATTCAGGCATCGTGACAGCGATAGCCGTCCAAAATGCGCCTAAAAGAAATCTCCCGACTTTCTCGGTTCGATTTGTTGATAAATCATACGATGAAAGTTATTTCCAGGAAATACTTTCAGACGCTTTGCATGCTCAGTCTTTTTATGCTTTGTTTCATGATCAAGATGCTCTTGCATATTTTTCGAAGGTCGTTTGGCATGCAGAGACGCCTGTATTAAGAACGGCGCCGATACCACTCTTTATTTTATCAAAGCTTGTGCAGCGAAAGAAGTATAAGGCTGTTTTAGCGGGAGAAGGGGCCGATGAATTCCTTATAGGTTATGATGTTTTCAAAGAGTTAAAAGTCAGGAATTTTTGGTCCAAGAGGCCTCAGTCGCATCTGCGCCCAGCTTTATTGAATCGCCTTTATCCCTATCTGCCGTTTGTCAGATCTGGAGATGGTGCCTATCTGAAGGCTTTTTTTGGTGACAAACTTGAGGATGCGGGGAACGCTTATTATTCGCACATTCTGCGATGGAAAATGACGGCACGGAATAAGCGGTTTTTTTCAAAAGATCTGTCTGATTCGCTGAAGAATTTTGATGCGTTCGGGAATTTATCAGACCGACTGAATCCAGATTTTAAAAATTGGGACCCTATCGCAAGAGCACAATATCTTGAAAGCACGCTGTTCTTGAGCGGCTATCTGCTGTCTGTACAGGGCGATCGCATGGCTATGGCACATGGCGTTGAAGTCCGATACCCTTTTCTGGATCATCGTTTCGTCGAATTTTGTAACCAAATACCTCCCAATATCAAGATGAAAGCTTTGCGGGAGAAGCATCTATTGAAGAAAATAGCTTCATCGTATTTACCATCTGATATTGTTGATCGCCAAAAGCAGCCTTATAGAGCGCCTTATTTGCGGCTGTCTCGTCCGAAAACGGCTGACGGACACATATTGGATCAGCTATCGAATAAAAAAATTAAGGACGCAGGCTATTTTGATCCAGTTTTGGTCAAAAATCTTGTGAAAAAAGCCTCTCAAAATGAGCCTATGATCAGTGAGATTGATAATATGGCGTTGAATGGTATTTTGTCATTGCAGTTTTTTCATGAGCATTTCATTAAAAAACATGATTTTACGGAGGCGGTCCGATCGTGAGTTTTGACAATTCTCATGTGAAAGAAAAGATAAGAAAGTTTATCATTGAAAATTACCTTGCCGGTTTATCACAAGCAAATCTCGGAGACGATGATTCTTTTTTGAAGAAAGGCATTATAGATTCTATAGGGGTAATTGAACTAACTCACTTTATTCAGAATGAGTTTCCGATAAAGATTGAAGTAAAAGAGATCGTGCCTGAAAATTTTGATACGGTCAATAACCTTGAGCGGTATATTTCTATTAAAATAAAGGGATTGAAAACGTGATATCCACTATCGATGGATTAATTGCCGATGCTTCCGATCATTGGCCAGATAGGCCGGCTCTTATTGAAGAAGATCAGAACATGACTTATCATTCGGTCGAAAATAGGATCCGGTCATTAGCGGGAGCATTGATTCAATTAGGATTGCACCCAAAAGATAGGGTAGGTGTTTTATGCAAGAACTCGATCTCAATGGTCGTTGCTTATTTTTCTATTCTTCGTGTTGGTGCGACCGTTGTGCCTTTGGATTATACGTTGAGCACTGATGAATTGACGTGGATTTGCGAGGATTGTCAGTTTTTTGCGATTTACACTGATTCAGCTCTAAAAGATAGGGCAGACGAGTTAGCAACACGCACGAAGCTCGGCAAACCCGTACTTGACGCTTCATTACAGGCACTCCGCGGCGACTTACCATCTAAGACCAAAATTTCTCAGGATGATCTAGCGTTTATTATTTATACATCAGGCACGACAGGACATCCATTAGGTGTTATGTTAAGTCATAATAACCTGTTAGTAAATTGCCGGTCAGTCGCTGAATATCTTGGCTTGACAACAGGTGATAAAGCTTGCTGCGTATTGCCTTTTTACTATATTTATGGTCTTTCGATCTTGTTATCGCATTTTTCTGTGGGAGCATCTATTTATATTGAAAATCGTTTCCTATATCCGTCTGTTGTGTTGGACGCGATCGACCAAAATCAGTTGACTAGTTTTTCGGGTGTGTCCTCTCATTATGCGATCCTGATCCGTCAAACTGATTTTTTATCAAGAAAACTCCCTTCGGTAAGATACTTTGCTCAAGCCGGCGATAAAATGCCTGTTTCTATAGTTGAGCGGATAACAGCTGCGTTTACTGCAAAGAAATTATATTTAATGTATGGGCAGACCGAAGCTTCTCCAAGAATAAGCTTTCTTTCGCCGGAATTGGCAGCTAAAAAGCCAGGCTCCGCTGGTAAGCCGCTGCCTGGCACGGAGTTGAAGATCATAGATGAAAAAGGAGATGTTTGTATGGCTGGCCAAGAGGGGGAGATCACGATTCGAGGAAAAAGTGTTATGCTCGGTTATTGGCACAATTCAGACGAGACGAATAAAGCGATAAGAGACGGTTGGCTATATACGGGAGATGTTGGTTATCAAGATCAGGACGGAGATCTTCACATTACGGGGAGGATAAAACAGTTTCTAAAAATAGGCGGTTATCGTGTTAGTCCTATGGAAATTGAAAATGTGGTGAAAGATTTTCCTGGTGTCAACGAAACGGCCATCATTGAAGTGCATGATGAAATTCTTGGTCAAAAAGTCGTTTTATATATCGGCTCTTATCAGAATAAAGATGTTTTAAAAAGGCAATTGACCCAACTTTGTAACCAAAAACTTGCATTATATAAAATGCCGGATGATATTATAATCATGAATTCAATACCGAAAAATGATCGCGGAAAAATCGATCGTAAAAAAATGGCAGAATTATATAATGTTCATACATCAAACAATATGATTCAAAAAACACAAAAATGAAAAAGGCAACTTTTTTAATAGTTTGGTCTCTAATGGCTATATTTTTTACGCAAACAAGCTATTCTTTCGAGATGCCCCGAAGGACCCATTTTAAGGTAAATGATTATGCTGGCGTGATCGATCAGCAAACAAAGGATTATTTGGAAAATTATCTCAAGGAATTTAAAAAACGCCACAGAAAGATCGAAATAATAGTGACGACTTTGCCATCGCTAGAGGGCATGCCTTTTGATTTATTCATGCGTGAATATGCATACAAGTGGAGAAGGATTTGGCCGTTTGACAATGAACATCGCGTCCACTTTGTTGTCATAGTTAATGATAGGAAAACAAGGTTTGGCGTGGGTTATGCGTTAGAAAATGTGCTTTCAAAACCAATAATTAAAAAACTAGTCGATGAGGTTGTGGTTCCTGAGTTTAAACAAAATCATTATTCTGAGGGTGTCCGTAAAGGGGTTGAATTTATCGTAAATCTTTTAGACCAGCATCCCGATTGAAGAGTTATTACTACAAAAGCCTCTATCCTACCTATTATATCTTAAATAATGTTTTCATAAGTTATTGTAAATAAAAGACTTATATATTAAATTATTAATATCTTAAATTTGCAGATTCAAAACAGGTCAGGTATACTTCTTTCTATAAGGATAAAAGTCGAAATGGGATCGGCTATTTCTGTATTGCTAAAGGTATTGATAAAAGATCTTGTAACGGCTTAGAAATAAGGCTTTTAGAAGCCTCTGTTTTTGAGCTATTTTTTAGAGTTCTTAATACAAATATTTATTATGTCTTATTATATCATTATTTAATTAGAGATGAAGATAGAAAAACCAAACTCACAATTCGAAGACAACATAAACCTGAAAGCAGAAGCGTGCATTGAAGGTTCGGAAGTCATTTTTGTGGCCGAAACCAAACGCTTTATTTCAAGGTATTCTTCGGCTTTTCGAATAATATCAGCAATTGTTGTTTTTGCATTTATTATGCAAGATATTGTTTCCGCACAAGGCGGAACTCCGATGTGGTCCCATGTAATCAAATCGGAGTCCAAGGACGCTCTCCCCAAAGATACAGAAAATAAATTAAGCAATATCGCGATCCCAAACGACTCTGGTTTGGCTAGAAAAGTAGCCGTCAAAGAAACAGATCAGATCATTATCAATATCGAAGATGCTCACCAAAAACTTGGCGCACAAGAAAGTATCACGAAGATCTTAGACAACCTCGTCAAGAATTATGATCTTAAGTTGATCACAGTGGAAGGTTCGTCGGATCTGGTCGATACGTCTTTGGTGTCAAGCTTTCCGATCGAAGAGGTAAGAAAAAAGACCGGAGATTATCTGCTTAAAGAAGGCAAAATATCCGCCGGCGAATTTTATTCTATGATCACCAAAGATCCAGTCAGTTTATATGGCGTCGAGGATGCGCAGCTTTACAAAGAAAACGTCGATGTTTTCAAGGATCTGGTTGAAAAGAAGCTCGAAGTCAGGAAAGAACTGAAAGGACTGCAGCGGGCGATTCATGAACTGGAAACAAAGGTTTATTCAAAAGAGCTTCAGGAGCTTACTCAAAGACGTTTGCTTCACAAGAACGGAGATTTGAAGTTCACCGAATATTGGGGATATTTCAGTCAGTTGGGAAAAGACAAGGGGATTGATTATACGCAATATGAAAATCTGAAGAAACTTTCTGAAACAGTGGAGCTTGAAAAAGAGATTGATTTTAAGAAAGCAGGGGATGAGCGGGAGGCACTGATCCAGGAACTTGGCCAAAAACTTTCAAAGGCAGATCTTGAGAAACTAGTCTTACAGGCACTTCAATTTAAACAGGGCAAGATCACTCCGGGCGCTTTTCATTATTCGCTCAGTCAACTTTCTCAAAGTGTCAGTATCAATCCTTTGAATTATAAGAATATCATTCTTTATTCGGAATACGTGGTCTTATATGAAAGCATTGACCTTGTAGCCATTTTCGATGAAGTCGAAGCTTTTGAGAACCAGATCAGGGAAACCCTTTTCCAGTCAGACGATGAAAGAGCTCTATCAAAACTGACACATTGCGCGATGATCCTATCTCAATTACTGGACACTTCGCTGAACTCGAAGGATTATGAATTTTTCGCGAAGAATGAGAATTTCTGCGAAATTGCAGGTATCAAATCTGAACTTCAAAGCCTTTGCGAAAAATATAAAGTTCCTTTTGAGACTTATACTGATTTTGATGTTTTGGAAAAAGCCATTCCTTCTGCTAAAAAGTTCTACGAATTAGCTTCTCAGCGCAATCAGATCCTTTTACAAAACACATTGAAGCGGATGAAGGAAGAAAACACGCACATCGCCGCATTGATCACCGGCGGTTTTCATACGGAAGGCATTTCAAAACTTATGGATGATGAGAAGCTTTCATATCTTGTTGTGATGCCAAAGTTCGATGAAAAATCGCCCGACCGCCCATACATTGCGATCCTTACTCAGAAACCAAAAGAGTACGAGGAACAATTTAAAGATTCGGATTTTTATTTGGCTACCGAAGCGCTTTTTGATCCCCCGCATTTGAACAAAGATACTCAGATCACTGTTTTGGCTTCGATGATTGCCGCCTCACGTTTGGCAGGATATGGGAATTTGACGGAAGATCAGATAAAAGAATATGTTTCGAAATACGAATCTCGATTCAATGCCTATCCTGAAGAGTTGCGCGGGCAGATCCTTTCGCCGACGGATTTAGCACAAATACTCTCCGGCCTTAGAAGCCAGAGACAAGGTACGGATCGGATTCTTGTTACGTTGGGATCTAATTCTTATCGCGTTACTTTTAATGATCAGAAAGAGATTGCTGAATTAACTTCTCAGGAAGCAGTTGTAGCTGGTGAGCAATTGGCGGAACTTAAAAAGGCGATACAGCCACTTTCAGTTTCTTTGGAAAATGCCCCTACTTTGAATGAGACGGATTTACAAAAAATCGTCGATCGCATAGTCAAAATGGATGCGGATGCAAACCGAGCCCCAACCTCCAAAGACGTAGTGACGGTGTCAAAGAGATTGGGACTGACACCCTCTTCATTTGATTTTGAAATGATTATTTCAATGGCTGGCGCGCGTCTTGCTTCAAACCAATCCATGAATGAAATCGCACAAAAAGCCGTTACTGAACAGAAACCGTCTGCTATTCCTGAGGTTGTTCCAGTCCGCACGTCCACAGAAGCACCGCAAGGCGGTCGGCTTTCGCTTTTGATTGAACGTGTTTCTGATTTTTTTAGGCGTTTGTTTTCAAGCGGTCAATCTATACCTTCATCAAAACGAACCCCATATCGCGCACGTCTTGGGGCTGAAACACTAGAAGATAGGACGTTATTGTCGGGCAGCCCATTGGGTTTAGAGGCTCCTCTATTATCCGGCAGAGCAGTCTATGGGGCGCCGATTGCCGCGGAAGTAGTTACAGTAGATCATAATACTCCTGCGATAAACCACGAGATATTAATTCAAGGTGTAACTCCTTTAAGAGCTCCATCTGCAAGCGTTAATGATTTATGGGATAACTTGGCATCACAGTCTACTGTTGGCACTGAGTCCGACATGGATTTTACAGGTCCTTCAACTGGGAGAGTCGATCTTGGATTGAATAATCCAAATGCAGTGGACGCGTTTTTTAGTACTGGATCTATTGCTTTTGAAGGGATGCAGGGTCACTTGGTATTAGCTCAACCGACCACGCCAGCGGCAGCCCAGCCAATCCTCGCTCCAGATACACAAGCGATGGATACCTATCTATCAACAAACGATGAAAAATTATCAAGCGCCCAGAAGCGTGAGCAGTTTGCTGAGACGTACGGCATGCCTGTTGAACAACAAAAATTGGATAATATTTATTATATCAATACTTTAAATACAGCGGTCAATGCCTATGCTGATGGCGAATTGCAATATAATCCAGTCACTAATGATTTCATACTTGGCGTTTCCGCAAGAAGTCAAGGTGTCTCAGCCGCGGATTTTCTACAGCATAGCATGGATAGTCGTGCAGCATACACAGCTAACCAAAGCAATTTCGATACACTCTCCAATATCCTGAGGCAGGGAGAACCTACGACCGATGCGCAACTTAAGATCATCGGCGCCTACACCTATGATCTATATAGGAACGGAAGCCAGCAATATAATTCGGAAAACAATACCTTTGAGAAAGGTCCTTCCGCCCAAAGCCAGAACATACCAGTCGATCAATACCTTAAAGGTGCTATTCAATTCGAGAATGCCTATCAGGCCAACAAAACACAGTTTGATGCAGTTTCAACGATTTTGCGGCAGGGAGAGACCACAACCGATGCACAACTTAAGATCGTAGCCGGATCGATCGCAAGAGACTTTAGAGAGGGAGGCACCTTCCAATACAATAT
>CAZXLF010000008.1:0-84946 GCA_964642015.1 uncultured Planctomycetia bacterium | reverse complement strand
TACTGAGAAACAAGGCGGCTTAGCCGGATCGATCGCAAGAGACTTTAGAGAGGGAGGCACCTTCCAATACAATATTCAATCAGGCCAGATGGAAAGAACACTTCCTGAAGGTGTCACCAACATCGGTCAGTACGTCACATTCTTAGCCGATAACACCACGGCCGGATCATTGGCTGCCACTAAAGATGTTTTGAATAATCCCCGTTTTGCAGACCTAGCCAAGGTCTATAACGCCGACACTACTGAGAAACAAGGCGGCTTAGCCGGATCGATCGCAAGAGACTTTAGAGAGGGAACTATACAATATAATGTCGAAACTAATTCATTCGAACCCGGGATTTCGGCTGAAAGTCAAAAAATTAGCATAGACAAATTTTTGGCAGATAAGATTAATTTTGAAAATGAATATGCGGCTAACATAGAGCAATTCAAAGAGTTGGCCGGATTTGTTACGGGCAAAGATCTTTCTCCGAGTGAAGTCAAAATTGTTTCCGCTTATTTGCTCGATGCTTTCTCCAGGCCTCAAAAACAGTATGATCCTGCTAAAAATATTTTTATAGATGGTTCTTCTCCTCAAAGTCAGGGGAAAACTCTGAGTCAATTTCTTGCCGAGAGCATCGATTTTGAAAAAGTTTATAAAAATAATAAAGACGCTTTTGACGCAGTTTCTAGGGTTTTGAGACAAGGTCAACCGACCAGCCCGGCGGAATATAAGATCGTAGCGGCTTATTTATATGATTTATTTAAGAAAAGCCACAGAACTGATCTCAGCGCATTTCTTTCCGATACCATAAGAGCTCTTTCTGCTATAAAAGCAGGAGGAGCGGCTGTGATAGGAATTCCAGGAGGCGCTGCGATGAAGCCCGGATCTGGAGGGGGCATTGGCGGCGGTGTTTCTCTTGGAGGGGGATCGGCCTCTGGAGGAGTCTATTCAGGGGCGGCGGGTGGCAGCAGCGAAAATAATGCAGTAACTGGACCGGCCATTGGCCCTGAAAGGAATGTAGAAAATATACCCGAAAATGAAGCCGTGCCACCGCCGGTAGTTCCTGAGGTGCCAGGAGTTGCCCAGCTTCCTTCTGAAAGGGAAGCGGAAATGCCGGTCAAAAAAGAAGAAAATATCGTACCTCCGCAAGTGGCGCCGGAGGTCCAGCCTGAAATTGCGGTCCCTCCTCAAGTTTTGGGACAAGGTGTTGAATCTGAAGCATCGGCTAATTATTCTTTTACACCTAGAAGCATTTTAATTTCCGCAGCCGTGCTGTTTGCCGGTCTGTCTATCATTTTTAGGAATAGAATAATCGGCCTCTTCAAAACAAGAAATGCCGAAGAGCCCGTCCCTGCGCCGGCTACCGCGAGCCGATCAAAAATAAAAAATGCGTCTGTATATGGTTTTGCGGCTCTTGCTGCGACTGTTACGATCAGTGCGGGAACAGCATTTGTGACCGGTGGCGTCCCGTTGGTATTGATCGTTTTTCCTATTGTCTCTTCTTTGATTGCTTTCGGGATCGGTTATCGTTCTCCGCCAAGTCGCACCAGCAAGCGTTTGGGCGTGGTATTCGCCACGGTGGTTTTATCGGCCATGATCCTGCAAGCGTTAGCGCCTTCTTTGAATGTGCAACGGCCGCCCAGACCTGAAGTGGTCGCGGCGCAGCGGGCAGCTCAACAATTGGCGGAACAACAGCGTCAAGCTGAGATCACCAAAGCTGAACAGGCCAGGCAAGCCAGGATTGAGAAGCAAAGAGCGTTGGAAAAAGCAGCCGCTGAAGCCCGAGCGAAGCAGGCTCGCGAAAAAGAAGAACGAGAGCGGGAAAGACAAGCTGTTTTAGACAGAGATATTGCCACGCTTAGGGCGAGGCTCCAAGGATTGCAAGCTCAAATATCAAATCAAACCAAAAAAGCAGATCGTTTAGAGAAAAATGCGGCTAAGTCTTTTGAGTTAGGCACGCAGAGGCTGATGGTCAGCGTTGCCTACAAAGGCTCGCTGCGGCCGCAAGCAGAATGGCAAAGTGTAGGAACAAAATACAAATTACCTTATGCTGCATTGCATCCTGGCGCACCTTATTATAGAAACCATTCATTTTCGCAAAATTCCAATGGAGATATCGAAACTCAGTATGAATACGAATCTCAACTACCGGCGGATATACAGGGTCTTTTTAAGGAAACTCACATTAGCACAACACGAGGCCCTGGCGGGATCGTTCTTATCGATATATCTAAAGGCAAATTGTTGCACCGTACGGCAGACGGCCGGATGTTTGCCCGTTATTTTGATCATCTGATCGTAGATAAAAATTCCGATATCGTTGCCGGAATATATCAAGGCATGAGGCCTCAAGGCCCAGGTCTTATCAGACCTTTGCATTTTGTTATTTCATCTGATTATTTGGAAAGTCATCCCGACTTTGATTTTGAGAAAGCGCTTCCTGGTTTTACCAGGGATTTCTTCAGAGATGGAGCCATGTACCCGAACGTTGTTGATTCGATACCTCTCGATGATGAATCAGCCCGGCACTTTGAGTGGGTGAGACAAAGACTTCTGAGCCAGAATATAAACCCCGGAATGTGGATCCAAGATGATCCCGTGACAGGAGAGAAGACTTTGTGGACTGTGGGAGCGGACGCTGCTTCATATTTGACCGGTACACAGCGTATCCTGATACGGAGCTCCTCAGGCACTATTCCTTATCCCGTCATGCAGTCTAACGGGAAGGTTGTCAGATATCAGGCTTCGCCAACTGAATTTCGCGTGATCACAGGAACTCATATGACCCAAGGGGATTCTAGAAAGATCCTGGTTCATCCTTTGGCAGAGCAGCAAGAATTTCTTTATACGCGCGGCGGCATTGCAATGCCTAACAGAGAATTATGGGCCAGACTGGAGAGCAGAGTCCCCTCGAATACCCGTTACCAAGACCGGCCATTAAAATTAATTTTGGGCGACAAAGGATTACCTTTATTAAAGCCGAAGCTCGAAGCCAGAATATTGCAATTAATGGAAAAGCTGAACCACGAACCTGATCCCGCACAGCGGCAAAAATTGCAGGATCAGATCGACAGGATCGGGACGTTGCTGGTTTGGCGAGACGCGGATGGATTTGTCTACTTGATGGTTTTTCCGCCTGGCGTTTCAAGAGCGGAGGCCGATGCGGCAAAGCTCTTTCTTCAGCGTCTCATAGACCGTGCAGATGAGATCAGACAGCGGATCCAAGCATTGGAAGCCAAAAGAGGCATAGCAAAAGGGCCTGCCGTTTATGATGTCGGGCGGATTCTTCAAGATATCGAAAAAGATTCAGCAGTGTTGGCGATGAGTTTAAGGTTGGCGCGCACTTTATCAGCTCAAGCAGACAGCATGATCAATCCGGCATTATGCTATGAGGTTTTACCTAAAGTGTGGGATCTTCCACTTGATAAAGATCTCATCCATGAACAAGTTGATAAAATGGTCGAACAAAACAAGCCCGGTCAGACCGCCTCCAGAGATGCGGTTGTCGCGCAAGCGACGGATGAACTATATACGTATAAGGAAGAAAATCAGCCTTTAGGCAGCGAATCGCTTCCTATAGTATTATTGGGCGGCTTCTTTCTTTCGATTATTACATCATCGCTTGTTAATAAGTCGGAGTCTCAGAGATCGCAAACCTCAGAAGAAGAGATCAAGCCTGAGCCAGAAATTCCTGTTGAGAATCCTCCTGCAGAAGAAACGCCTACGGAAAAAATAACCCCTGAAACGCCTCCTATAGTTCCGACGCCGACATTGGATCCGATAGCGGCTTTTAAAGATTTGGCCGATAAGGTTTCCAAATTCGAGGTCATAGATCGTAAACAATTTGACGCGGAAGTAGAGCGTATCGCCAATGAAGCGTTTCCTATACCGGCTCCGGCTGCGGTGGCTCCTGCGGCTGCATTGCCAACTGTCGGCGAAAAAAGTACCGGGCAGGCCATTTTGGATGCTGTGGCTAATCTGAAAAGCCAAGGCGTGACTAGAGTAACACAAAGACAGATCGCCCGGCTTGCAGGTGTTTCCGAATCTACGGTAACTAGACTTAAGCAAACGGATGCCAAGATTCGCGCGGCTATTGATGGATTTGCAGGTAATCAGCGTGACAAATTTATGAGACAGATCCGGAACGACCGTCAAAAAGCGCTTAAAACATTGGATGCAATAGGGTCGATGCCCGAACTTTATCAGCTATTAAAATCTTATAATGAAGGCGTGCGTGGAATCAGCGGCATCGACACAGCCTCTATTCAAACTACGCTGCCTGATTTATTGGATGCGTTTTCTCGAAAACAGGCAAGTACCGCCCGGGCCGAAAAACTAGGTGAACTAATTTCTCAAAAGGCCGAAATACTAGCTGGTGCCGATGCAGCTTCGCAGAAAAAGACAAGAATCTCTATGGAACGAAATGAAGCATCTTTGCTGATGCTCAGGAAACGCAATGCGATCCAGATCGCCGAAGCGTTGCAGAGTTTTTCCGACGCTGTAGAGGCGGCTAAAGCCAACGTGCTTTCATCGGAGGATTGGAAGGCCAGTGTATTTGAAAGACTTCTGGAACAAGTGAAACAGGCGCAAGCTCCTGCGCAGTCGGAAATAGCATCTGCTTTGGCGGAGCCTGTCATGAGAAAGCTAAGACAGCTTGAAGCATTGCCTCAAACGGAACAAACTGCCAGAGATCGGCAAGCAAAACGCTTGAGTGCGCAACTCGATTTGTTGCTCCACAACATAAAAGAGCCGGCTTGGGTACGACGGTTAGGACAAAATGCTTCAGCAAGTTTGGAGAATTGGGCAATTTCGACCAAAGAATCCTTGCCGAAACCTGTAATTGCACCAACACAAAAAGTCTCAGTAGCCAAGCCGCAGCAAGCGGAAATAGTTAGCCCGTCTTTTCGCCCAAGCGAACAGCGTACCGGACGGATCAACTGGAGAATGATCCCGATTATTTCGGTTTTAAGCATTGTTTTTTTAACAGTTGTATTCTTTTTGAGCAGTTTTAAGGGAATTCCGACGAGCAGGCCGGAAAATGTAACAGCGTTTGTTTCTTCGAAAGAGAGTAAAGAATCGAAAAGAGCCGCTTTTGAACCGCTATTACGTGACAAAGGCAAAAAGAAAGAGGGCGGAGAAGGGCGGCCGAAAGCGGATGTTCAGCAACAGATTAAGGATTTACAACAACAAAGAGCGCAATTTGAAGCGGAGCTTAAAAAAGCTCAAGAGTTGCTGAGGTCGCACGAAGCCGCGCCTGGAAATCCTGTGACGGTCAGCCCGGCGTCGGACGGCTTGCCAGGGATGACGGCTGGATTGATGAACGAGGCGATTTCCAAATTGAATAGAGATATGGAAAAGCGAGCTGCGAATCATCCGCTCGTTATGAATGCTTTAAGGCAGGCTCAAGTAAATCCGCTAGCGGTGCCGGCAAGCGCTGAGCTCCACGCCAAAGTCGATGAAGCTGTTAAAAAGCTCTTCGCAAGTCCTCAATACAGAAAAGATGCGAAGCCGCTTTATCACCATGAACCCACCGATGAGGAATTAAGCACAAGGTTGTTGGAAATTCACCGTTATCTCGATGAGGGCACAAGAAAGCCGGGCGAGTTTTTCATGAGAGCGTTCGCGATCAGCGACGCGTTAGATAACGAGATCAAGGAGGATATTCAAAAAAGGCGCGATGCATGGGCGCGGGATGTTGTGGCTTTATCGTTGGCGTTCCATATGGAAGCGGGTGCTTCTCTGCCACGCGAATTTGAATCAAGTCTTGGCTCTGATCTATGGAAGAGGATCGATAATATTTTGCGCGCTCACGCGGCTGCGAGCGGCATCGATCCGGAAAAACAAAAATTACCTGTGCTTCTTTTTCTGGTCTCGCAGCCGCCCGCACCACAAACTTCATATCGGCCTCCTGTTAACCCATTTCCTCAATATCCAATGCCGCCTACCGGACGGAATGCAGGAGCTTATACCGACATGTTTGGTAATCCAACCACCGGTCGCAATCCGAATTCACATCGAGATCAATTTGGCCGTCCCACTACAGGCAATATGGTCCCCGGCCATCAGTATTTCATGAATACCGGTGATTATTTCCCGATGTTAGGACGCGGAGGTGCCCCGGGTTATTTTGATTCGTTCAAGACAATGTATCCGACGAATATTTCAGATCCGTATTGGGCATATCAATTGCACTTAGCTCGTCGAGCGACTGACGCAGAGATCGCGGCCAAAGTGCAAAGCGGCGAGTGGAGCCGTCACGAAGCGGCAACGAAAGGATGGGGATTGTGGCGCCACAATGAATCAGTTATTTTAGCGGCCCGCCGGCAGGAGGTTAGCCCGAATATCCGGATGCCGATCTATCAACCCTACGAGCGCCCGGCTTCTTTTTCAGATTATTTATTGCGCCCGAGAGAAATTAATCTGATACCAAATTATCGGCCTGATCTGGGATTACCGATTCTTGCGCCTACAGCTAAACAATTTAGGCCGCTTACCGGTTATGATATTTTCCGCGGAAGCCAGTCACCGTTCGTACGGCCATTTTTGGATCAAGCGTTCCAGCCGCCAGCCGGTAAACAAGTGATAGCTGACCAAAGAGCGCAAATTGCGGCGATGCAGGCTGTCCAGCAGGTTGAACGGGAAATTGCGCGCGTCAGATTTGCGATGACTCAACTCCAAAACGGTAGAAATGTTCCCATACAGTTTTCGATCGACCGTGACAATGCGATAGCCAGCCAATATTCAAATCAATCAGATCCTTTCGTGGTTTCATTTATAACGGCAGAAGTAGCCTTGACTGAACCGCTTGAGTTACGTCAGGCCGTTGTTCAGGAAAAATTATCTGCCGAAGAAACAGCTTATCGGAATGCGCTTCAGAATTTCTTCCAAAAAGAGATCGTCAATGCGACTGGTAATATGGGGCGTGCCGCCGTTATCCCGACTTCGGAACCAACAGCTAAAGGAGAGCGTCAAGGTCAGACGCTTCAACAGGCTATCGAAAAAGCAAGAGCCGCTCAGAAAGATCTATTAGCTCAGATGGAGTCTGAAAAAGCACCCAAAGATGCGGCCGCCCAGTCTAAATCGCTTCAGATTTACTTGGATGTGTTGAATGCTTTTGCCACGCCGTCTCATCCTATTCATTCAGAATTAGCACAGATCGGAGAAATTAATCCTGAAAAGATAAATAGATTGATCAACGAGCTAGCTGTTGCGGATATGCTTTTGCAGACTCACATTGGCGCGGGACTTGTCGAAACGAAGCCGGGCGAATTTCGTTTAATAGAGACTACGGACATGGGACTGATCAAGCCTTTTTCAGAATTTGCAAAGGATAAGGCTGTTAAGGAACGTTTGCTGGCCGCCGCTACGCCGGAGCTTCGCGAGGCATTGACCAAGGACTCGACGATCTTTGTGCGTTTTGAAGATAAAAAGGAAGGTACGAACGTTCAGCGAGCGTATCTGGGAATTAACGGCATGCTGGTATATATGAATAATTATTACAATAGCCAATCCGCGGCGCTTGCGGGAAGAGCAACTGATAAAGCGTCTGCATATTCTGCTCAGGCGGAACTAAACCGGTTACGCGCGCTCTATGATAGGTTGGACACTGAAACATTGGCACTTCAACAGAATGTTTTTAATCTGGCTCGCCGTGTGCGCATCGCAGAAATCGCCGGACACTTGAACGATGTTTATGGGATCGCACCCGCTACTTATCTTAAACCTGCGCCAGCGCCTGCTGCCCAAGTGCCAGCAGTTTCGAGAGAGCTTGAGACAGCGAGAAAAAATGACAGGTTCCTACAAACTCGTTCGTTCTTATTGAATGGCCCGCTGAGTTTCCATAATATCTATGACTACGGTAATTTTTATGGACCGTTCCGTTATTATGGGGGCCGTATCAACGCCAACCAAAAGATCACAGGTCAATATGTCAATCCTGACAAAGGGATGCCCGCTGAATCGATTGTTGTGGAACGAGCCGCCGCAGGTTTTCGTCACCAGGCGGCGGACGGTACTTATTTTCGTTATGCAAACGCTGCGCAGATCACTCCGGACGGTCAGATCGTCGCGCTTTATGATGGGGTCGATTTTCCTATATCGCGTTTGGGAGAAGACGTACCGGCTCGCAATCTGATCGAAGAAAAAAGCTCTGATCCGGATGCATTGAGCACTTTAAGACGCGATAATTATCCCGCGATCGTGGCGAGAGTGAAAATTTCTAAAGAAACTTTTGACAAAAAGAACGCCGGAGAAATAATTCCTGGTGTCCAGCACGTTTTTCAAGAAGGCCAGAATTATTACGCTTATTATTTTGCAGTGGATTTCAGCAGATTAAGTCCTGAAAGCTTGCACCCGCTTCGTATCGACCAAGCCGGACCGATCCGTATTAACGGTGTGAATTTTTCAGTTTCGACTAATCAGGTCATTTTTGGAGAAAACGCCGCGATGACGACCGAGTGGCGTGAATATTTGACCAGAGAGAGCGGAGACAAATTATACGGTGTCACGCGCGGATTGCCTCAAAGAACTCCCCAAGCTCCGACGTTACGGGATCAATTCCTTAAACAGATGAACGATATCCTTTACGGGATGGAAAGAGGGGTCGACCTTAGCCGCACGAGACTGAATAACGGTCTTCCCGTAAACGCGCAGGAGGTCCTTGGCGGTCTGCAGGGAGCTCAAGCACAGCTCGGCGCACTTTGGTCTAGAGCGTTGGGCGTGTCGTCACCGCAGAATACGGTTTCTCTTCAGACGCGCTGGATCCAAATTGCTCCGAACAGCAAAACGGTTGCTGCTGCTCAAGCCGAGAAACATGCCGCCACACACGGAGGTGTTTATGTGCGAGTTTCTGACGCGCCGCCGACCTATCAGCTTGTTACAGGAGATACGGTATTAAAAGTTTTTGGCGATGAAAATGATGCTCAGATCGTAAAATTCGCCGATCAGCTCAATAATGCCAAAACTCCTGAAGAGGCTAAGCAACTTTCTGAGCGCATCGACCAGATCATCGCCAGCCGAAGTGTCGTTGATGCGATCGGGTCCAAATTGATCCGAAGGACCGGTTCTGGCGAATCTAGGGCCAATGTTGGGCGTCTTTTGCAACTTGAAAGACAAAGACAGCAGCGGAATATCAGGCAAATCCAAAGACAAATAGAAGATGTTCAGCGCCAGATTGAGGAATTGCAGCAAAAGCAAAAGGGCGCGCCCGAGGGAGCTCGGTTGGCAGGCCTAAATATAGTACAAAATACTCAAAGGATTATTTTGAATGCTTTAGCGACGGTGCTGGCTTTTTCGAGTTATCTGTGGTGGAGCGCACCAGTTTTACGTGAAAACAATCCTGAAACGGCAGTGGTTTTGCAGAGCGCAGCCAACAAACTTAAAGCTGAAAATAAAGTACCTGTGCCTGCTGTAGCAGAAAGAGCAAAAGCGATCCAGGAAGTTAGAGTCACTCGCGCTTTGGAACTAGAAAAATTGAGGCGTGTTGAAGCATCGCTGAAACAGCAGGTCACGAGAACGCAAAAAGAATTAACGAAAGCCCAGCAAGATTATGAGAACTTATGGAGGCGTTTGGGACTTTACGCCATGGTCGATGCTCGTGTAGAAGGGGTTAGACGGCCCTATGAACAAGCCAGAGATCTGATCGAATATGAACTTCCCGTTTTTGGCACGTCCCGCAAACTGACCTTTTCAAAAGGATATTACCGTTTTCCGCAGAGACCCGGAGAATTTTGGAAATCCTATACTCCCACCGCGCCCGGTTTTAGACATCAATGGTATTTCGTTATCGATCTGGATGCGGATCCTTCGAAGGAAAAGTCGACGAAATATTATCGAGATCTCGACAGATCTGGAGTGCCAGAAGCTGTTATGGCCGAAATCGATGGAGAAAAGGGTGAGGCTAATGGATATCTCAAGATTGTGCGGGATGAAAAAACAGGTCATGATTTGCTGTATGGAAGAAGGTTTGACCGTGTACTTGTTTCTCAAAAAGACAATTTTGTCATCGCTGGCTTGAATTGGGTCAGACGAGCGGATAAATTGGGATTGTTAGCAGCGGATATTTATGGGGAGAATTTCAGGAAGAACAACCCCGAGATTTATCAACTGTTGAAAGATAATAAAATTCAGTCCGCCAATAAGATTTATGTGACAGAGCAAGAATACAACAATATCCAGCAAGCTTATAAAGAGTACCTGCAAAATATTGATTACATGAATAAGCGTCTCGCGAATATTCGTGGCGCTCGCCCTTATTTACCGTCTATCTGGTACTGGGAGGATCAAGATAGTCAGGAAGCTAAAAGCGCTAAAGAAGAAGGCCGTCATCTTCTTTATACGGTTGGTTGGGATGCATGGGAACATCGCACAGGATTATCTGTCGCGATCACTCCAAGCGCTGATGGGAAGATCTTTTTGGGCACATCCTCTTATAAGCTGACCGATTATAGTTTGGTTATCGGGGCACAAGAAATGTTCGGCAATGCCATGGCGAATGGAGATGCCAATGTATTCGGTTCTGAATTAGAGTTTCTGCTTAAAGGTGGCGTAAGGCTTGAAGGAGCTCCAAGGAGTGCCGGCTTGTCTCCTTTGGCTTATCCAAGGAATGTATTTCGGGTCACGGAATTCCTACCACCGGTGTTCAATTATCCTGACGCTAAATATCGAGATGAGGTTGTTGGAGAATTACAACAAAAGATTGCAGCATTACCTGAGCAAAATAGAACCGCATTGCAAGATTATGATTGGTTTTTGAAAAGTAATGTCGGTTACCGGGCCGGGGAGGTGCATGGGGGTGTCCAAAAATCGGAAGGACGTTTAAAAATACTTCAGTCAGAATTGGATGCTAATCAGAAAGCACAGGCGCAAATCATCGCTGAATCAAAGGCTGGCGCAAGATTGGCTTTGCAGGCTAAAAATATCGCTTCTCATCTGCTCAGCGGCGCAGTGATTGGAACGCTTATTTCGTGGGCATTTTCGGCGGGGATTGTGCCGATCATCCTTTCAGCCTTGATTGCCGCGCCTTACAATTATCTCAACGTCCGCGGCAAAAATGCACTCTTCTTAGGATACGCCGGAGCCATTTTAGGAACTGCGTTGGCATGGATAGGGATATTGAATTTGCCTTGGTTCATACCTGTCATTGGTATGGTCGTCGGAGCTTCATGGATCGGTTATCGTTTGAATCTGAAAGTATCAGAAGGAGTGGCGGCGTTGATCGGTCTTGAAGAAGCCGCCCGTAATCTATCAGATTTTGTGTCAGCCAATCAAAGGTCGCTTGCCAGCGCCAATTTGAGCGGTCTTACAGGCGAGATCGAAAATATTGTTGCGGCGTTAAGTGATCTGCAAAACAGCATCGATCAGTTTCGTGCTACGGGATCGTATAATGCAAAAAATCGGTTGGCGGATCTATGGGTTGCTCACGGTCAATTGGTAGACAGGTTGGAGTACAACGTTAAGGCTGTTTCAGAGTCTATTAAAAATGCGGGATTATCGGAGAATATCAGTAGTCAACTTGAGGAGCAAACGAAAGTCTATCTCGATATCGTCAGCCAAATTGCACCGGCGAATTATAGAATAACGCCGGTTGAGACAAAGAAAACATCGGATGCTCGTTTGATCCAGCAAAAGCTGAACGGTGTGCAGTCCTTATTAAAAAATATCAGTAATATCGACAACAACCAAAAGAAGGCCATCCAGCAAATTTTAGATCAAATGAGCTTTTTACTGGCCGCGCAACTTTCTCTTGATCAGAGCATTGCAGTGGCGGTATCTCAGGATGAGAAACAGAGGCTTCGAATCCAGCGTCGTGAAAATAATAATGAGTTACGAAATCTGGCCGATCAAGTAAGGGAGATCGGTAAGACGAGTAAAGATAAAGCGGTCGCCGACATTGTGGCTTGGGCAATGTGGATCTCTCAAGCAGCGGCGCGTAATATCGGAGGGCACTCGCTTCCTCCCACAAATCAATTATCGTCTTTACCGGAACGCGCGCCTCCAGCTTCTCCTGTTTTATTGTTCCCGAACCGGCCTTCCGGATTTTATAAGACCTTCATGCGCGCCGCCTCTATTTTATTTGTTCTGTTCGGGATCGTGCTCACGGGCGCCGGAAGGACACAAGGCCAAACACCACCGGGCGCACCTAAACAGCCTCCTGCCGCTAAGAAAGAAACACCCCAAGTTGTTCCAAATCAAGAAGCCAAACAAAAAGCCGAAAAACTGGCCCGGGATCTGAGAAAACAATTGTCCGAGCAGGCTAAGACATACTTAGCCTATTTCAAAGGCCGCGCATTACCTTCAGGTCTAGTTCAGGAATATTTTGGGGACGGCGAAGACATTTCAAAGTATGGTGCTTATACTTATGGAATGGCCAATTTTGCTATTGTTTCTGATGGAAATGCGGACAAAATATTAGACACCTATATTACCGGCAACTCGGGCGCTAGCGACGAGAAAACTCCCCAAACCAAACCTCAACCAGGTGTTACCTCGCCGGATAATGGAATTTTAAATGTAGTTCGTATCACCAATCATTCAGGCGAATGGCATCGGAACTGGGATTGGTATATTCACGGAGGACCTAATGCGTGGATAGGGTTAGCCGCTTTACAAAGATATGCGCAGACGAATGACGCGGCAAAGCTGGATTTTGCGAAAGCCAGAGGGGAATTTTTAGCCAAATTGCTGACGGAAGACGGGCATTTACGCATGGGGCCTGAAGGCCAGCCGCTGCCGGCCGGAAGCAGCATTTCTTTCTATAATGTCGAATCAACGGAGAATATGGAAAGCGCTTATCATTTTTGGTCGGCACTTTATCAAGTAACAGGCGATAAAGTTTGGTTGGACAGAGCAGAGCTTCTTTACACTCATCTTACCCGCGATATGTATGACAAGACCAATCACGTGTTCTATAAGGGTTCGATTTTCAGAGAAGGATCATGGAGAGCCGATAAAACTAGTTATGCTTCGGATACTACTTTCTGGGCTCCTCTTGAGAGAATGCTGAATGATGACTTTTTCGGCAAGACGCGTGCTGAACGGCTCAGTGAAATAGACAAGATGATCAAGGCGGCCGAGGAGCGGACAGGTGTTTACGACGGCAAAAGACTGATCGGCCTAAGTTTTGCCAAGCAAACGGCCGAAAAAAACGTTATCTGGATCGAAGGATCTTCCCAATATGCGATACGGGTTCTCAGAATTGCGGAAGCCTACGAAAAGTTGGCGAGCGCAGAAACAGACAATGGTCTTAAAGGTAATTATCAGAACAAAGCCACTGAATACAGAGAAAAGTACCGTAATATGATCGATAGTTTGGGCCGTTACTTTCAGCCACGTGATGCCGACGGAAATGTTGCGGAAGGAAATCCGTTGGCCGTCCCGTATGCTGTTTACCCTGACGGGAAAGCGGCAAAAGTAGATACCACGCATGGATTTTCTACGCCGTCCGGATACGCTGCTTTGATCAGCGGTAATTTTTATGCTGCTGCCAAAGCGGGCTTCGACAATCTTGTCCTGAATGGGCATCCTGACGCATTTGTTGCTGCAGCACCTCAGGCAGTACCGCCGGCCGTACGTGCCGCTCCTTTATCCGCTACCGAAGAAATACATGTGGCCGAAGAAGTAGGTGCGGCGATAAAGTCGAGCGACAATAGCAATAATATTAATTATTCATATACACCTATGTTGCCGGTGGACACGAAAGGTAATAGCCGTGAACCTCAGGGCAAAGGCTGGGGCAGGACATGGGTATTGGTAAAGGACTCCAACGGTCGCGTGGTTTCTATTGATGTTCAGATGTTCGGGATTCCTGCATTTTCTCTCACAGGCAATATTCGTATTGATGGCGCACCGATTGAAAATAGGGATTTTGATAAAAATCCGCTACAGCCGACTGAAAAGATCAAGGCCGACAGGGTGACGCGTATATTAAGGAAGGATAAATCCAGCCCGTTCCCGACGGGAGCTATTACATCCACCATCCGATCCGGAGACGGGTTTACTTATGACAAGTTCAATCCAAGTGTGAAGGATCTATTCCCATGGACAGGTGATTCCGAGCAAAGTATTAACAGAGGCACAACGGCGGATAAAAAATACATCATTACCGAAGTGCGGACCTATTTGAAGGACGCAAGCGGGAAGATCGCCAAGGATAAAGACGGCGCCCCTCAATACGATACGCGTTTTGAGTACCGATTCAGAGAAGGCGATAAAGTGGGCGAAGTATTGTTTACCGTATACGATAATTTGGTCACAAGACGCTATATCGGAGATTTTGGCGAAGAAAAGTTTGTAGACGCTTTTCAATTTGACCGCCAAACATTCAGAGACGCCAACGGTATCTTTCCTGAGCCGGGCACTCTTGTCCGAGGAAAGTTGTTCTCTCGATCGATCTCATTAGGTGAAACAGGGCCGATATTACTTGCTGATAAGACCAGGCAGGATGCTCAAAAGGTGGCGTTAAAGAGAGAATTCAGACGCGATACGAACGGAAATTTTATCAAGAAAGCTTTGAACGACAAAGGTCAGCCGGTCGCGTTTACGAATGCGGAAATGGACGTCATCTCAAGACAACCCGACGCGGATGCGGCAGTTGCTCTGCTAAACCAGGCCAGGTCAGATGATGTGATCGAGTATTACACCCCCGAAGGGTTATTGATGGGGACCATTGTTTATGATTCAGGTGTTGCGAAAATGACCGTCATTAACCGCGCGACCACCGAATCTAAAGACCATATCAAAAGTCTGGACGCTTACATGGTTATCGGTCCAAAGATCAAGCCGGACCGCAACGGTAATTTATCGTTTGATACACTCGCAGGCAAACCGTTGACGTTGGAAAATTTTAGGGGTCTAGCCACATCTTCAAAGCATACACACCATATTGATATCTTAGGTTACGATCAGGAGAAGAATTCTGTTTCACGAGAAACAAAGCTGATCAACGAAGCTCCGGTTCTGAATTTGATCAAAACTTACCGTCAAGGCCGGCTCATGGCGGTAGAGGTCCCGAAGAGGGAGAGGACTGTCATTACCCGTGACAGCCGTGCCGGCGAAGAGAAAGAACGTGTGACTTATGGATACAATGCGAAAGCATCCGCAGATCAAGGCAGAGATATTTACGATATTCCTAAAACAAGAAGCATACCCAAAGGTTATGATGCTCAAGGTTTTTCGATAGTAGAAACCGAAGATTTATTTACGCACTTAAAGCACCAAGACCGCTACAATCGCCTCGATTGGCTTATGAAGAGTTATTCCATGAACGAAAAGGGCGATATTTTTATGGAAACGGAAGTTCAATACATCAACGGAGAAGAAAACAACAGGACAGCCAGGACTACGGATAAAAATGGTCAGCCGATTGCCGGCAAGATCAGATCCTCCGGAAAGTTCGTAGGGGTCAATGCGGATAACATGGCCATGGTGGATATGACCCAGAATGCCAATGTGTCGAGATATGGTTTTGATGCGCTTGGTCTGCTTAGAAGCCAAACGATCGGTGTCGGAGAAGATGCCGTAGAGATCAAACTTAATTATGATGCTCTAGATCGTCTTGTTTCGGTTGATACATATTTTAAAGGCATCCTGATCAAACATGGTGAAACAGTCGGATATATCGCAGCTGATGGAACTCCCATTAGCACAGCAACCGTCCAAGAGTATGTTTCTAAGGGTGGCAAGCTGGTAGGCGCCAGAACCAAGATCACGGGCGGGCCGGCAGGAACAGTGTGGTTCGAAAATTATGATTTTTTTGGCAATATTACGCGTTCTGACATTCCGATGCCCGATAACAAGCAGGCTCAGTCTATTCTTTATAACTACAATGATCAAAAAGAGCTCACGACCAGTGAATCCCATTTATACAACTGGGACGCAACGAATAATACGACGGTCGGAAATTCTACAAAACACATGAGGACCGGTACAACGTTTTATGATAGAGAAGGAAATCTGGCTCCTCTGATCAAGGATGAGACCAACAACACGTATTGGCAGGAAACGATGGATGGGTTAGGCCGGCTGAAAGCCAAGTTTTCCGGGATTTACGACGGCAAGGATTTTAAACGAGTTTACGTCGAGATCCGCGACTATAAAGGTTTGGCAGGTGTGATGAAGTTTGCGACAAGAGTAAGGGTTTATTTCAATGACGATAATAAAAAACTAGCCGAATACACCAACCCAATCGATGAAGCGATCCTTGATAGGGTGACGACTAGGGATGGTCGCGTTCTCAACCCTGATACAGCTACACTGGAAGACCTGCGCGCGGTCGTGTCTTTGACTTACAAATATCCGGCAATGAATATGACCCGTACGGTTGATGTATACGGAAGGCGTATTAGCCAACGCATCACACAGGCCGACGGCACCTATTATGAGACTCGATACGTCAATAACGCAACGGACACGACGGACCTACAGCCGAAATCTTCCGAATTATTCTTTGTCAGGGATGGAAAAGAGACTTCGCTCCAAAAGACAACTTTTGAAAATCCAAGATCATTATTCGATGCTTTGAGAAAGAATACGACTCTTCCCGACGATCTGATCTGGTCGAAGCTCAAAGAGCAGGGCATTTCTCGCGATACCATGCTTATTCCGGCACGGACCACGAATTCCGCCGGTGCAACCTGGGTTAATTATTATTTACCCAATGATCTTTATGGAAGAAATATTTTGATGCAGCAGGGCAATAATCTAACTTTATCGGTGGAATGGAACACGCTGGGATATGCTACGCACAGCTTTAAGGTCGGCGCTGATGGTCAAATCAATTATGAATATTTTTCACCGGCTGCACCGGGTACGGTCGAGAAAGCGTTAAGCGCGTTTCCAAACACTAAATTAGGACAAGAAAGAAGGGCAGCATATGAAAAAGGGCTCAAAGATCATTTTGGTTTAACTCTGCAATCACAAATCCCCGTGATTCAAGAAATGGCCTGGATAAGAGTTTCCGAAGGCGGAACGATCCGCTATGTAAGGCCGGAACCCACATCCAAGAAAATGGCGGATATATACCTTCTTCCCAATGATCCGGAAGGAAGAAGCTTGATCGTTGCATATCGAGATGGCAATTCGATCGTCAACCGTTTGTGGTATGAGGATGAGGAATTGGGAAGGGTCCCGGAGGGTGTTCTGCCGGCCGCTTATATTTATGATGCCAAGAACGAGCGTTTCTCTGTAAAGAATTTTAGTCGCACGGTAAAATTTGCCACGGAAGAGATCAATGGCAAGACCGTCATCAAATTTGAAAACAAAGATTCTTTAAAAGACTTACAACCTGGCGAACGACCTGATGCCTATATCTATGAGATGACGACTCTGGATCCTCCGAAAGTTCTTGATATCATTTTTGGCCGCCAAGCGCTCAAAAAGAGCGAGATCATCACTGTCGACGGAAGGGTGGCGGGAGAGATCTATAAAACCCAGCTCGCGAGACTCGCGACTGGAATGGTCGGCGTTGTACTGGACGGTAATCTATATATTTTATATGACATGAATACTTCTTTCTTAAGTCCTGTGCAATCGGTCACGGAAGACGGGTTCGCTCTTTCGAAACATATAAGCACCGTTCATTTACAAACCGCCGATGGCCTGCAAAAGGAAGTCCAGACGATGCTTGAGTCAGATCCGCTAGCCCCCAATCTTGCGCCAAAAACCTACACTTATATATATGTCGATGGCGAGCTAATACCCGGAGGCAAATCACAAGTTGGTTATTGGGATGAGCTTTGGACGAGTTTACTTTGGGTGCTTGCCTTCATTGGATTGTCCCAACTCAGAGCTTTTGTGACGGCCTGGCTTGTCGATTTGTTCACGAAAAACCGTTGGATCGCGAGGCCTCTTGGCTGGATCGCCGGCCTGTTCAGGAGAAAACCAAGGGAGCTTCCTGGCGGCGCACCAGCTCCAGCGGCTCCTACACCGCAAGAATTATTCAGCAACCGTTTAGATCAGCATCTGGATTTTCTGTTAGGTCCAGTGGCTCCAGGGCAGGAAGAAGCTAGAGCAAGTTTAAAGAATGATATCACGCAAGATCAGGGTGCGCGGCTTACGATCGATCGTTCCAATGCGCTTCAAAGAACATTGAAATCTCAAGTAGAAGCGCGTATACAGGGTCTTTTAGATGCTAACGAGAACTATGGTTTTACAGATCTCAATGCGCTCAACAGCGCGAAGGAAAATATGGTCCGGGACCTTGTCGCTAGATTAGGTAAGTCTGACTTTGCGGATGAATCAGAATTTCTTGCGTGGAGGGAGGCAGTCGGTCAGCATGTGACTCATTTAAATCGACCCGGTATTCAAAACATTCAAGAGGATCTGCAGGATCTGCGGCAGTATCTGTCTTCTAGTGAAGGTTTTGAGGCGCGTCTGTTGAAGGAGATCCTATTTTCTACAGCCGGGGATTTCAGAGGAACGACCCCTACTTACAGACATTATGAATGGAACCGCGCGATCAATGCTTTGAGAACGGCTGGCGCGACTCGAGATGTGGAAGCGATAAAAAAAATAGGACAGCAATATACGGCTAGGATCAGTCTTTTTTATCGTTATGCGAAAGCGGAATATGTCTATGATGCCCCTATACCCAAAAAACTTTTCTTGACTAAGCAAGACCATATTACTTTTGAGGATTTTGAAGACTGGTTCCGCACGCCAGATTGGCTAAATCGGTATGAAGGCGAATGGAATGCTAAGAGCAATCCAGAAGGAATAAACGCGGACCTTCGTGATTATATGATCGGTCTTGAAGGGATAGTTAAAAAATTGGAGACGGAATATAGTACGATCAGGGCGAAGCTTGACGCCACCAAACCGGGTCTTAGCGGTGACGCGGCTATTGTTAAAAGTCTCTTCACTCAATCACCCCTGTTTAGACAGTATAAACCATACTTTACAGACTCCTCTTTGATGCCGCGTCCCAACGGTAACGGTAACTTGCCGGCAGGTCTTGCGCCAAAAACCTATTCAGATCGTTCCGGTGGCCCGTTAGGCATTAAGGGATTGCGCCAATTACTGCTCGCCGCGCTGCCCGTCATGCCATATTTTATCGTAACGATCTTTTTGCCTATCCCCATATTCTTTCTCGCGACGATCATTTTTCCTCTGCCGATATTTGCGATCTTTTCCGGCTGGGCCCTTACCGCCGCGATCATTAGTTTTGCGGTTATTGCGGTAGCCGCCATCGTCGTCTACGCACTTTCTAAAGTGGATTGGGAAAACCAATCCGGAATAAAATACCAGATCAAAAAAGGCGCCGGAATCAAGGATCAGAAGCTTGCGGACGAGAGTCGCAGACGTGAAAACGCCTTTGGGTGGTGGATGATATGGATGCCTCTCACATCGATGACAGTGGGCTGGAATTCTACCGTTTTGTATTTTCTTATGATCCCTGTGATCGCTCTTCTAGGCTCTACCTTGCCGGCTTTGGCCACTGCTGCGCTTATCGCGCTGTTGGTCCTGCCGGTCGTGCCTTTTATGCTTCTTGTGATCATGACATTTTTTTACGAAGGACAAGCTACGCTCGGATTTTATCAGGGCATGAAATCGGGATTATTCCGATATGACAAGATCTCATTTTTAATGGTTTTGTTCTCTTTGCCTATCCCGATAGGTTTGTTGATCTTAGGCAGTATGATACCTGCGCTTATTAGTCTCGTCATTATCATTGGGGTCGCGGGGTATGTCGAATCGTTCACATGGCAAAGAATGGTCCGCGATATGGATAACGTAAAGAGCCAATTTAAGCAAAAACTAATTCCAAGATCTGTAACAAGTGAAGCGGAAAGAGAAGCTATTTATCAGCAAGACATGAGAGATATTATCAACAATCTTCGAGAGAACAACAAGCTGTCGAACGAAGAAAGAGATCGTTATCTGCGCAACCTTGCGGATCCTAAACAGCCAAAGAATGCCGAAGCTCTCCAGCGCTTAAAGGAATTGTATCAAAGTCTTTATGACCAGGATATGCAAGATGCTCCTTTGTGGGCGGATTTGAAGACACTGACAGTGACTGTAACCTCAGGTGGAGAGAATATCGCTTTTCTACTCAACGGAAAGCTTACTAGTGATCCCAATGAGACTCCGTTAAATCATGTCGAAGATACCGGCACGACCAAGTTGACGCACCTTGTCAGCCGGTATCAGGATGAGTGGGAGAATTTGATCGAGATGATAAAGGAAAAGCATCCGGAGGCATCTGAGTTTGCGGAAAGCATCAAAAATATTAAAGGAGCGGACCAGGTTGTTATTCCCTCGGATCTTCAGGGTGCCGCGGATATTGAAAAGATGATCGTTCATTGGGCGAATATGAGGGGCATGCATATTTATAGAACATTGAAAGGTCTGGAAAATGTGCGCAAGTCTTATGAACGGTATGCCAGGATAAACTTTCCTAAACCTGAGGGTATGTCTGATGATGAATATGCTAAAAATATCGCGGAAAAGGTGGACGGTAAATTACAGCTTCTTTGGTATTACGCCGCCGCCGGAAGTGATCGCACAACCCCCGAGACCCTGGCATATATTAAACAACTTCAGCTTGATCATCCTTGGCTTGAGATCGCAACTATTAAAATCCCGAAGAAGGGAGATGCAGATCAGGGAGTTTATGGAACTCTGTCTAAGAGTGTCAAAGTGTTTGATAGAGATAGAGGTGTATATGTAGACAAAGTTGTAGAGATAGACAAAATTTTATTAGAAGGTGATGTCTCCAGAATAGGAAAGGTGCTGAGCCAAAACAACATGGCAGCGTTTATCCGCAATGAGAAATGTTATGCTTTCGACGTTAACTTTGATACACGCTATGAGCAGATGATCAAGTTGCCTAACGCGATGGCCGAATTCAACCAGAACCCGAACATTGGTTTTGTTAATTTCGCCGAATATATCTTCACAAGGCCTTATAACTGGAAGGCGATGGCGGTGGCCATCGGAGACGAAACATGGACCACCATTGTGCAGAGGAATTTAGGCATGCTTGGGGCCATAGGATTTTATGGCCATGGCGCGATCATTGATAGCAAGGCTTTTAAGGAGTTCGGCGTTATTCCGGTTGATTATGTCGCCGAAGATTTGACCCTTGCCATCAAAACCTGGCTTAAGGGGCAGGTGAGCGTTCAAAGGGACTATATGCGCGCAGGCAAATCCAGAGAAGCGAGCTGGCAAAACCAGGCGGTGGCTTTTGAGAAGTTCGGGACGAGTTCTCACGAGCTTCTGATGGGAAGACAGATCTATAGGTATTTTAGGGATCCCAACATATCATTCTCAAAGAAATTAACGCTCTTCGTCACGCTCGGCTTCTACTTGAAAAAATTCGTGGTCACCTGGTTATTGCCTATTTATATGGTGTCGGTGCTATTTCTGGGTTTAAGCGGTTTCATCGCGTTCCCGATGTATATTTTCTTAGGTATTTTGGGTGTGTATTTTTCTCAGACCATCAACCTCAATAATATATACCAGATGTGGCTCGACAAGGGTTTTGTCCGAGGCACCCTTTACTTTCTTTTTGCGTTCCCCGCGTTGGCTTTTATTTTCACCGCGTATATTCCGTTATACGCATTTGGTCAGATCAAAGGCTTGAAAGGCCTCGCGGAATTTGTCGTGAGCCCTAAGGGCTGGGCCTTGCAGCATTTCGGCCTGAATGAGTCGACGCTGACAATGTTCCAGAAACAAATAGTCATATCCGCGATGATGCTACCGGTCATTGTGATCGGAGCCGTTTTATGGCAGAGCGTCGCCTTGGTCTGGTCTGGGCTGTTCATTGTTACAGTCATCAGTTGGGGAGCTACGCCGATACTCAGCGGTCCCGGCGCGACTCCGTGGGGTGTGGGATATAGGAAATGGTTTGGTTTCGTGAAAAAGGATCTAGCCGGCGGATTGAAACAGATTATGAGTAATTTCAAGGAATTAGGTGCCTGGTATTACCGTTCACCTGAGAGCGGGGCTTATCGTCGTATTGAACCTTCTCAACAGCCTAGTTCATTCAGGGACTATTTAGGGATCGCGGGGAGATTTGTCACGAACGTAGTGATCCCATCTATTAATCTTGCTTACGCCGTGCTGCTTTATGCGTATGTGGGAGGCGTTCTTGGCCCACTGGTCATAGGCGGTGTTTTATTGCTGACCACAATACTTTCCGGACAAATAGTTATGACAGTATTAGTGATAGCCGCGATGCTGTTCCCACTTATTATCCGTCCTTTGTATCTCATTTTATCTCAAAAAGGACGCGCAGAACGCGCTCAAGGAGAACTTTCTGCGCGCATCAAACCTTCAATTTCTCGTCTCGCGGCGGACCGTCGTTCCGATTTTATCAGGCTTCAAGAACTTGATAGGGTTGCGCCAGAGTTAGCTGGCCAAGTGAAAACCGTTCAAGCAGCCATTACATCTCAAGGGACGTCACCGGAACTGGAAGCGCAGCTTGCGGATCTAAATACCCGTATTACAACCGCCAAAGATGATGCCAGGAATTTTAGGAATAATTTGATTGATGCGCTATGGGATTCATTTTCTCTCGCTGATCGGAACGATATTCTGAAGATAGCTAATAATGATGATTTGGCCAAAGCGAAGGCCGACATTTTTAAACAAGTGCAATCATTGGTTACAGCAGGCCAGAAAAAAACCGCTGAACGTATCCAAAAAGCATTTCAGCAGACAGTTTTAGAAAGGCTACGGCTTGAGCACCAGGCAGATTTAAGGAATTTGCGTGCGCTTGAAGTCATTGCAGCCAAGCCAACAGCACTGCCAGCAGAAAAGCAAGCGGCGCAGGGAGCAAAAAATAATTTAGCCGGAATATTGTGGGACAAGATTTCAGCAGATGAGCAAAACGCTTTCTTATACCTTAAAAACTTTGATGCCACTAAAGCAAAGGAAGAGGTTGTGAATCAGCTTGTTGCTTATGAAATCAGCGAAGCCAAAAAAAGCCTTTCAAAAGAGGCTCGCGCGCATGTGCTTGCAGAACAACTTGGGGCGGAGCTTTCAAATTTACGGCAGTTAGAGGCTGATCAAAATCCTGCTTTAAACGAGGCGAAAACTGTGGCCAAAACGGCCGTTCAAAATAATCTTTGGGCCGCTCTGACAGATCGAGAACGCGTTGATTTGTTGGTTTTAAATAAAGAAGACGAGGGTCAAGCCAAGTCTGCGGCTTTTAAGACCGTCAATTATTACGATGAAAACTATAGGACTGCAGGAGCGAGATTAGCTCCAACCGGCGCTCGGCTTGCACAAGTCAGTCCGGCTGCATTATTCTCCGAAGACGGCACACAGATCAATGCGGCGTTGCTTCAAAAACGGCTCGATGATGCCGCAAAACAATTTAGCGCGAACGCACAATTTAAGATTTCGGGGAGCGTTTGGGACTCCATGGATCAAAATGGCCGCACGGATCTCTCTAAGGTAGAAGATTTAGATATTGATATTATGACTCCTAATGTTCTTTCGAACGATCAGATTCAGGCCGTTCATGATATTTTCAAAGAAATATTTCAGGACCAATCTATGCAATTTGTTGTGCATAGTTCCGAAGAGTATTCCGGGTTGATCACACATACTTATCAGTTAGAATCGCCTCAGAGTGAGCCGTTAGCAGTTCAGCTCGCTTTTGTCACGCCTCATTCGGATCCGAACGAGTTTATGGCGGCGATGACTTTGGAAGGGCTGAGAGTTTTCGTTGAGAAAATTTCGCCGACTTTTGATTACAATGCGCAAGTCCCGATCGTTGGCGCGCCGGCAGCCGCAAAACTTAGAGATCAAATACAGCCGCCTTTAACAGATCATAAGATCATCCGGCGCTATTTGCAGGCTGAGGCGATTTTGGGAGAGAAATTAGGTTCGGATACCGAAGGATTAAAAGAAAAAGTTGAGAGTGCTTTGTCGGCGCCCGGAGCAAATCGCGCTGAAACAGAAAAATCATTGGCCTTAACCATACTTGAAAGCCAAAGAGCGAAAAAAATTGCTGACTTTTTAAAGCCTTTGCAATCCCAATATACGAACCTCCAAGCTCTTCGTTCTCAAGGAGACGTAGCTATATTAGATAAATTAAAGGAAGACGCGGTGATTAAGGCTTTAGTTGAAGACATAGCTGGACAACGCCGCGATAGAGAATCGCAGCTAGCAGCTGGAGCCAGACTTGCAGTTGAAAAAACAAAATCGACCGCTGCGAACATAGCCAGTATCAATGCTTTCACTGGAAATCTGCTGGTTAAGGCGTTGCAATTTTTGAATATTTATTCACTGCGTGATGTACTGAAGGCGATCCATTATGAACAAAGGGCGATAGGATTCATCGATCAGAATAAGCTCGAAAATATTATCGATGTCAGAGCCGGGCCGTTTGTCGCGCGTCTTGCTGATTTCTCAGGCAAAGCCCAAGGTTTAGTTACATCTGCTTCTCCTCCAGAAATTCCCCGTTTGATCAATCAATACAATATAAGAACAATTTATCTGCTAGCAGCTTATTTTTACCGTCATTTCTTGATGGGTAAAGCCCAAGATCCCGCTGACAGGCTGGATCCTCGAAACATGCCTCTCATTGAACGCATCCTCTCATGGGCAGGTATCAGCAAAAAATGGAATGTTGTCGCGAATCCATTTTTAGCGGACCCATTTCATTTTGTGATCGCAAGCAAGGTTGCAGTGCCGCAGGATCTGGATCAGGCGAGCCTGATTGATTTGATCTACTTCGCAAAAGAATCCGGATTTACGACCATATTCAACGGGATCGGCGCCGGCTCTTCGGTAAAGAATCACCAACATTTTCAGGCCAACTCAACGCATCCTCCTATAGAAGAGTTTCAAACTCAGCCGATCGAAACGATCGATAATACTGTGCAGGTCAGCAAAGTAATGGATTACCCGACGGTCGAAAATGCCAGGACTGTCATTGTTTTACAATCGTCCGATGTAAGAAAATTGGCTCAAGAAGGATACAAGAAGGTCGATCAATTAAAATCGCACGGCATTGCTTTTGACGTGACCGCGATCAGGCAGGCTGACGGTTCTGTGAAGCTTTATGTTTATGGAGTGGTGAATGAAAAACCGATGTCGCCGGAATTTCCTATAACCTACGGCGCTGATCAAGCAGGCGGCGTGCTCATCACCGGAAATTCTCAAGCGTTCGAAGCTCTGAAAAACCCGTCTGCTGCTGCAAAATCGATCGCGGATATGCTGCATCCGGATCTTGGGTTTTTGGAACAGCCCAGTGGAGCAAGACTGGCCGTAGCGGGAGTGTTGTTGAGAAATAAACCGGGAGAAACAGCCGGTTTTTATGGGCATCAGGTATTTTATCAGGATTTAAGAAATAATTTGTCAGCGAGACTGAATCAAGACCCCAACCTTGCCGCTAAAAAAGTGGATTTTCAAGTATTGGATGATGCCAGCGCTACATCCCCGGATGCTACCTTAAGACATCCTGATAACGAAAATAAAATCGTTAAGATCTCAAAAGTTTTCATGGACGATCTGGAAAAATATTACTCATTAATTCCGGCCGACTTACAAGCTCAATATATGCAGATCGTTGTCGATGGACTTATAAACGCTGCTTATCATATCGATACACAACCCATTCATGGCCCTCCCGGGATCGAAGTGATCCTCGCCAAAAAATCGGATCCGAGATCGTTCCGCGAATTGTCGAAGCTGATCTATTCGCTGAAGTATATTCGGAGTGACCGGCAGCGCATCAATATAATGCAGAATTTCTTAAGATCTTCCAGGACTTATTTTACTTCTTTCATGTTCGGATTCAGCGGATTCGGCGGATTAAGTATCAGCGAACATTTGAGGATCGCTCGAAAGATCCAAACCGATAGACCGTACAACGAATATTACAAAAAGATCGCGCAAGCGCATTTGGGTTACGTTTTTTATCATACTTTATTGAATAATCCGAGGCCCCAGGATTTTGGAAGGAACAGAACATTTATCAACGCCTACAATCTATTGCAGAAGGTCGCCGATCCGAATCCCAGATTGTCCGGACCTCAGCATGATGAAAAATTAGGCTTGCAAGTGAGAGATCTTATCTATAGACAGCATCTTCTGGAGCTGATCTCTCAAGACTTTTCAAGCAGTTCAACCTCCACCAATGAAAATAGCTTACTGAATAATATCGATACAGTCTTGCAGGATTCAAATCAAGTGGCTGATTGGAAACCCGGCACTTCCACGGAATCGGGAGACTCCGTGTATTTTCCTTATTCTGATAGACAAACGACCGTGTTGCGGGTCAGTTATAGAGAAGCCGTGGCACATTTACGTGAAGTAGGCCTAGAGCATATGGCAAATGAGATCACGGATCTTGGAAATGCCGAGATCAGGGTCACCGGCAGGTTTTTATCGCGGGTAGGGAATGAGCTTGCGAAAAGATTTTATGTCGTAGTCAGTGCGGGGGGGAGAGGTTTTCGATTCGGGCAGAGGCAATATAACAAAGGAGATGAGCCTTATTTCACCGATAAAGCCAAAGGCACTTATTTTGTTGACCTTCTATCTCACGGCTTAAGGACATTCAACGAAATAGCTGTCGCTCAGATCGCTGCCGCGAATAGCAGTTATAAGAAGAAAGGTATTTATCAGAGCGGTTCCAACCAAAATAATATACCTTTGGTTCTTTTGACGAGCCATTTTACCAATGAAGACACGATCGCGGATATCCGGCGCATGGGATATCGCGAGGTTCCACGTACAGCGCTTCAGAACCCAGCCGTTAGACAGCAGTTTGGGCTACATGAAAGTGTGCTCAGTTTAGATCCGGACATCCATATTTATACTCATTCGGATGCGGATGCCCCAGTGATTTATTTGGCATTGATCCCTTCTACGAGCACTTACGATCGAAAGACTGGTGATTTTACAAGGAACGTAGATCCTGAAATTGATAAAGAAACCTTGGAGTGGCCTGACAATCATGATGCGTCGATGGTTTTTCCGACATTGTCCGGTTTGACCGAACATCTTTCTCAGCAGGGACGCACAACCCGGTTCATATCAAATGTTGATAATAGAGCCGCTACAGTTGATCCTAAAATAGCCGCTATACAGTTATTAACGGGGTCGTCGCTGATTACGGAATCCGCAGTTAAAGTGCCAGGCCAAAAAGGAGGAGCTCAGACAAAATTCCAATCGAAAGTAAAAGGGGTAGCGCTTTTGCAGCCGTTGGTCAAATTATATCAAAAGCTAGGCATCCATCAGTGGACTAGAAGATTAGTGGAAGGTTTTGAGATAAAAGATTCATTTTGGACCAGTCTCTCATCCCGGAGCCGCGATGTGATGACGGTGCAGGGGCTCTTCAATACGGCCAATTATGTTGTAGACGACCGTAAATTCCAAAAAGAACTACTCCCTGATTTGGTCACGGAGGATCGTCTTAATCGTTCCAACAGCATATTAAGTTGGACGAATTGGATCTATGCTACTACCCGAAGACTGGTTAATCTCCGATTTGAACCTCACCGATTCGTAGCCAATCCTCCAGGGACAGGAAAACCCGAGGCTTTGGTGCCGACGTTATTGGCGGGCGGTATCGCCGGGTCTCTTGTTGAAATGCAGGATGTCACCGTGCCTCGAGGGAATGATTACACACGTTTTGAACCGCAAAAAGAAAGTCTGGAAAATTTAAGAGATATGCTGTGGTTTCTGAAAAGGATCGCCGATGCAAACCAATCTCCGACAGTTACTTTAACTGAAGAAAATATTCAATCAGGCGCTTTAGTTCTTCCCACGATGACAGACCAAACTTCAGCATTAGCCAGGTTTAAATTCCTGATCGGCGATTCAAATGTGAAAGGAAAAACGGTCAAAGTTGCGCTGAATTATTTGGAAAAAGCGATCCAGGAGACGACCGCTAGTCTCACAAGGATCGATGCCAAGCCCATGAAATTCCTTACTCCTCCGAGCGTAACCAAGCCTGTATCAGCACATGCTAATTATAATATTTACGAACACAATTTTCATCCTAGACATACAGCGACGGTCTTATTCGCCTTAGAACAGGAAGATGCGCTGAAGGCTCGTTTCGATACTTATATGGCGGGTCAAGGTCTTGCGGGAATTTATATCGACAGACATGTTACGGCCGGTCAATTCAGGGATTGGGTGGAAGATTTCCAAGATAATGCGCCAAATCCACAAAATACAAATATTCTTACCAGCGTCGATTCAAGCCGGACTTTATCGATTAGGCTAGCGAACGTCAAAGCATCGGATTACGAATTAGTAGAAGACCCGGCCCATCCTGAGCATACTTCAAATATGTTGAAGGCGCTTAGGCATCTGGACTCAGAATTGTTCTTGAAGTTTGAAGATTATGTTTTAGAAGGCAATTTCAGAAGCATCTCGATAGATCACAGAGTAAATTTTGACCGTCTCATGCAATGGATCTCAAACGATTTCCATAATGCAGGCATCGATGCAATTCCTCAAGGGAACAATTCTGAGACTGTGCTTATCAGGTTGACTGCCGGTGCACGCCTTACGGCTCAGAATGAAGAGGCTTTAAACTCTGAACAGCTTCGTAAAACCCTGGAATTCAGAGAAAATGCTGTTAATAGTGAAATGAAAAATGCGGAGCCTTCTGCAGATCTGATCATTGTGACCGCATGGGATCAGGATCAAAAAACATCTTATGAAAGTTACATGGAATCCCTGAGGGCCGGCAGGATAGGTAATAGAGGCGCTATCCGAAATGATGTGCCGGTTCTCATCAGCACCAATCCCGGCCGTGGCATCGGTAACGGAGGAATGCTGGTCCGCGGATATTCAGAGGCCAAGGCGATATTTGATCAGCTAAAAGCAGGCACTTTGGATCTGAATGATCCTAAAAACCAATATTGGACAAGACTCGCCAACAGAATACAACGAGAGCCGTCACTCACTTTTGATGACTTGAATATTGTGGTGTTGCAGGCCGGCGGACAATCAACTCGGTTTCTTCCGGGTAATAAAACCAACAATGTCAGGATACCTGTTCTTTTGCGTGACGGGAGCGATCTCGAGAGTGTAATGAGTTACGCCTTGCAAGGCGCTTATCAACTGACCCAGGGGCTTAAATTTATCAAACAGCCTGGCCTGGTTTGGTTGGCCGGAGACACTATCTATATAGGAAGACATGAGATCAAAAATGGTATGAACGCCATTACAAGTCCTGAATCCCTGAACGATGTGCAGAATCGTTTGGGTTTCTTTATCGCCAATGAGAAAGATGGCAGCGTTGAGTATTTTGGTGAAAAGGAAGATAGAGATTCTATTCTCGCCAATCCAAAACTTGACGCCAAAGTGAAAGCCGAATTACAGGCGTCCGGCGGAGATAATAGAAGATTGCTAAATGCGAATACAGCCAACGGACTTGTTACTTCGAGCGACAAGGCTGAATATAAAGCGTTCCTCGTTGCTTTGGATCAGTTAACACAATTGTTGGATCAACATCAGTTCAATTATGAGTTGGATACGTCAAGAGACTTTTTCAAGATCAGAAGCGGTATCGATTTGGATGCTTACCTGGCTTCACGCGGCGCGGTTCGAGGTACAGACAAAGGAGACTTTTACACGGAAGTTTATAATATTTTAAAAGGGGAGAGCCTGCCGAAATTGGTAACTTCGTACCATGATCCGCGACAAACCATCTATTTCGATATCGGTTCCGCTGAGATCTATCATAAGCTTTTGACGGCTGATGGGAGTTTGTACGAAGCTCTGTATAACCTGCTCCACTTTGAGCAAAACCGCAGATCCGGTTCTTTCCTTCATCTTACTGTCGATGCGTCTAATAGTTCGACCATGTTTAATTCTTTGATCGGTATTAATGTGCTTATAGATCGATTGGTGGCGATATTATTCAGTTCTTTGAAACAAGGCTCTATTGTAAGAGCGGGCAGCATGGTGACTTATTTTACCGGAAAGGCCGAGGTGGCTTCGAATAAACTCTTGGCCGCGCGGCCGATTAAAATGGGCAATGTGTCCGGATGGGCTTTAATTTATACCAGTCTGAATGATGCCATGGCAAAACCGGTTAAAGAATCCTCCATGTGGAATAGGATGCAGAACAATTGGAAAGATATAAATAACCAACCATTATTATCTAGTTTAAGAGATGCGAACGGCAATCCCGTGACGGGAGACACGCTGCTTGGTGAGATCGTGATGTGGCCGGTTGAAGCAGACTCGGATAATATGAATTTTGAAAAAGTGAAATGGATGTTTGGGAATAATAAAGCACCGGCAGATTATTTGAACGGACCAAGAGTATCCTACAATCAAATCATCGCTTTTCAGGATCTTAAGGCTCTTAAGGATTATGAGCTGCATCTGATGGAACGAATAGGGACGGCCCAGGAAGAGCAGAAAACTGCTCAAGGAGCAAGACTTGCGCAATCGCTTCCTCCGACCGAAGCCAAGTCTTTACCTGTATATGCCGTGTTGACAAACACTGCGTTAAAACCCGTCGAAATGAACTTTAATTTTAAGAACCCTGCCACATCTGAAGGTGAGCTTGCGATCCAGGCGGCGGTCGAGTTTTTATCGACGAACGATAACTGGATATGGGCAAGATTTACATCGCTGGATCAATATTACATGCATGTGCCTGAATGGGATCGATTTGTCATTGATTCTATTCGAGAAGTCATCAATAGACTCATCGCACAAGATATTAACAATATCGTTAAATTCAAAAATCCTGACGAAGTGGAAGGTGCCCGCCGTCGTCTTTACGCGTTAGCATATCTTAATCGCGATCAAATTTTCTATCAGCGTAAACCGTTGAATTTCCCGCTGACAAGTCCGTTGGTTCCCACTCAAACGCGCGAAGATAGATTAAAACAGATCCATGATGCGCTTACTGCGGCGCTCAGCCAAAGATTACAAACGCTCGATCAAGAAGCAAATCCTGGAGCTCACGGACTCCTTTCGTCTATTTCGGATACGGCTTCGAAGAAATATCAATTGGACCAATTTATTTCACATGCCGCCAATTCTGTAAATTTCGCAAGCATCAAAGAGCATGGGCTTGATATCAACTTTATTCCTCAAGGCGCTGAACGACGTGACTCAATATTTTTCACGGATTCTTACGCGTTCAATCAAATACGAAACAGCGAATTTGGAAAAGGTTCGAGAGACCTTTTACTACGTGCCATTAAAACTGCTCCGACAGTTTGGCATGCTCCCAGCCCCGGCGGAGAACTCGGAGATGACAATGGGGATTATCGTGCGACAAATGTCCCTGCAAGTTATGTAGAGGTCGTCCACCCTTTATATCCATGGATAGGGATCCCGATCACTCAATTTAAAGATGAACGCCAACTCAAAGAATTCTTTGAATCCATACAAAGACCCAATGTCACGGTGGGTGGTGCGCGATTGGCGGTGGGAAATGTAACAACAACACCGCGCAACATTGTATTCGTAGCTATGGAAAGCGGTCTAACTGAATTGCCGAAAGCAGGCGGACAGTTTGATTACAATCAGAATCTGCCAGTCAATCTTGCGCAGCGCGGACATCGCGTCAGCCTGATCGCGCCTAATTTTGGAAAAGTGATCAAAGAAGGCCAGGTGAAAACGCTTGAGATCCCTGTAGGAAGGGGTTCTGTGAAGATCGATGTCAGGACCTTTGTGCGAAACGGCGTTACCTATAATCTATTAGAAGACCGGGAAAATATCCTTTTCAGGAAACTTTATGAAGAACCTGATAGTTTGAGAGGTTTGATCGAGTCGGAAATTTTATCGAAAGTGGTGTTCGAATTAGGATTGCCTGTCGATGTGATCCATGCCAACGATTGGCAAACCGGCTTGATCCCCGTCTATGCGAAGAACAATTATGCCAGCCAATTTCCGAAAACAGCCGTAGTTTATATCACTCACAATATGGCTTATCAAGGTGTATTCAATGGTTATCTTTTGGTGAATCCGAATGATGAATTGATCCAAAAATTGGTGAGAGACCATGTTCTGGAACCCGGAGTAGACCTATTTGAAAGAAACGGGCAAACGATCGCGCAAGTGATACACGATGAGAACCCTTCTTCTAATTTATTAAATCTGGAAGCAAAACTTGTGACTGACACGCATAATGGCCTTGAATATTATCGTAACAATACTTCGGGACATAAAATCTCTCTGGGCAAAGGATTTTTATTGGGCGCAGATAGTCTTGTGGCTGTCAGCGAAGGCAATCTGTCCGAGTTGACGAAGTCAGCGCAAGAGGGAGGCACCGCGTTTGGATTTGAAGGAATGGTCCAGCGCATGAGAGATGAAGGTAAAACGATAGCGGTCTTCAATGGCGGCGGAGCTCATCCGCCCTCTTCAGAACCGGCGTTGGCAGGAGATAACGACCATATTCGCTATAGACAATTTACTCCCGAAGAAGCGGTCGCTGCCCATCTCCAAAATAAAACGGCATTTTATCGGCAGATAAATTCGGGCGAAGGAATAAATACTTCTAAATTGAAAGTGGTCAATGGCGGTCTGCAGCATGTTCCTGAGTCGGAATTTTTGAAGGATCTTGTCATTGGCAGTGTCGGACGATTTACAGGACAGAAAGGTTACGGCGATATCGACGAAGGCACATTGGAAGCGTTGCGCGGTGTTCGAGGCGCAGAAGGGCAGAGAGTCCGACTTGTGATCCAGGGATCCGCAACGGAAGGCGATACGGAAGGCCAAGCGATCGAGAGCAAGTTGGTCGAATTGGCAAAGAGGTATCCGGATGTTTTGACGGTGCTTGTCGGATTTGATCATAAGATCGCTCAGCGTTTATATGCTTCCGTCGACGCTTATTTAATGCCTTCTCATTTTGAGCCTGCGGGTATTGCGCAACAGATAGCGAATAAATTTGGTACACCTGTGATCGCACCAAAGACAGGAGGCTTGAAAGACTTTTTTGATCAGTGGAACGGAGTAGGTTTTCCTTATGAACCTTTTCATCCGAATCAACCGCGCGATCAAAGGATTAGGTCTCTTTTGCAAGCGGTCAACCAGGCGGCGAATATTTATTGGAACAAGACTCCTGAATGGAATCAGTTGATCGAGCAGGCTGCTAAATATGACGATTCATGGAACTCAAGAGCCGCGGAATATGAAAGAAAAGTTTATGAGCCGGCGATCTCCCGGGTCCGCATCAATGAAGCCGTAGATCAAATACAGCAGATCGCTGCCTCTGCCCCTCAAGCATTGTCTCTTGAGGAATTGGGACGCCAGCTTTTATCCGCTCCAGGATTAGGATCGCTTGTAGAAGTGGATACTCAGAATCAGCGCATCTTGGTCCGAGTCCAAGGGTACCTTATTACGATCCAGGGAGCTCGTTTGGCAGGCAAGGAATTGCCTAATACAAGGGATTTGAGACTGTTTGTGACTCAATTACCTCGTACCGGAGAAGATATTCTTAATCCGGAAAGACCTGGGATTCAAAGTTCCGCTTCTTTGGTTGAGTTGCCTTATAATCGGGAATATGTTCCATCTGTGCCCTTCCCGCAAAATTCAACTCGAGAAGGACAGATCGAAGCGGTCGCGCAATACTTGCTCGTGAATACGAGTGATGTCAGCCAACATCTTCGCCAATTTCTACAGGATTTGGTATTAGAAAATCTTCCAAAAGATATTTTAGTGGAAGCGGCGAAGCGAGTGATATCCCGTAGCGTCGATACGTATGCCCATTCTGATAATGCGGTCGAAAGAGAAGCAGCGCATCGCAGACTTTACGCCTTAGCGAATATTCCGCATATTCCTATTTATTATCTTCAACACGTGACGCTGCCCTATGGAATTCCATACGGTGCTCATTCGGATGTCATAGGGGTTCCCGAAGCCAGAAAAGCGGCAGAAGAAAAAGTAGCCCGCAATACGTTGCTATTGAAGGATCTTCATGAGTACTTGATCAGCCAGATCGATGAAAAACTTGCCAAAGAGAGTCCTGTTTCTTCTGGTCATCAACGGCTTGTCGAAGCTAAGCAGATCTATCAGCAAAAAGAACGTTTGGCACAATATATCTATCATGAAGCAAAGATCGATCGGTTTGAAAGTATACGAGCCAACGGTCTTTCAGCCGCTTTAAAGCAACCGACCGATGAGACATTTTCTTTGACGCACAGTTCTCAATATCTTTTCTTCTGGGATGCGCCATCTGCATTAGGATTTATCGAAAATCCACGTACTCAACATAATACTTTTGCGATACGAATCCGCAAAGACGCTCCGACTATTTTTGCGCAGCCTCAACGGGGAGAATCGAATGGTATTCAGCAATTCGGTGATCTTACCGCCGATTATTTGGGCACATCAATTCCGGCCGATCTGATCGAGGTCGTTGATCTGGCACAGCCATGGAAAGCTTATCCTATAAAAGATTTTAGGGATAAAAATGATTTGTTGGAGTTTTTCAACACTCGCCGTGCACCTCAGCCACCAGCAGGCACGCGGCTCGCCGGTACTCAGATCGCTGCTTTTGAACAGACCTTGAAACTAACCGATCAAAATTGGTCTTTTGCCGGACTCAGTTTCCAGGCATTGCCCAACGGTGATACAGTCAATTTGAATCTTATCGATGAAAAATCCGGTGTTGTGGGCCAGAACGGAGCCGTTACTCCCTCACATTATAGCAGCTGGAAACGGGGCGATACGGTGGCGATCTATTATGGTAATAATGCCATTGTAAATAAGGCAGCTGTTACGGAAACAAAGGCTGTTTTTGAATTCTCTCGTCTTCAGGATCAGGTGTCAGGTATCCTGACCACTTTAGCCAGCGAGATCACTGACCAGTCCTATCATGTCAGAGAAGACCTCGTAAGCTTTACCAACCAAAGCAAACAATGGTCTACAAGGGAGCAGATCGACGATTTTATTGGATCCGTCATAAGTAGATATCAAAGTTATCTGTTGTCTGAGAGTCCAAGCCCCACTCCTTCTGACAGAAATGCCTTGAATAAAGCTGTCGGCGCGTTGTATCTGATCCAGGGAGCCCGCCTGGCAGCGAGTATATCCCCGCGCGGAAATATTGCTTTCAATCCGTTGCCTGCGTTGGAAAACCGAGCGGTCCGCGATGTTTTCGCTCAACTTATTCTTCGCCGCTTTGATACGGAAATTCTTTCTAACTCCGGGCTTTATAAGTTTGGCAAGAATCCGCAAGCAGTGAGCTTGAGAGGCGAGAAAATGAGCAGAGAGGAACTTGTGCAGCGGATGGTGGATTTTCTACTGAAGACATACAAAGACAGACGCGGCAGGGAAAGAGATCCGTATGACCTGGCGGACCTGTTTGTTAAAGAGTTTTCGCAAGGCAGGGGAAAAGCCGCGAGTGTTTTGCCTTTCGAATTGCGTAAACTCATGTTCGCGCACGGCAGGGAACTTGCCAAGTTGCAAGCGTTGCCTTTGGTCGAAGATATATTGCCTAATGAAGGTATCATAGCCGATATCGGAACCGGCCGAGCGGATCTTCCATTCGCCATAGCCGCAGATGAGAGGTTCAATAATACGACCATACTCGGGACGGATGTTAACGATTGGCGAAAGGATCTTGTAACAGAAAATGGCAGGGTTCATTACGTTCCAGAAAGAGGCGGTGATATTTATATTGATTCGAACCATGTGCACACGGCTATCATCAAATGGGCGCTACACCATATGGATGAGGAGACTCAAACACAAAAGATAGATAACATCTTTCGTATCCTGGAACCCGGCGGACGCGTGATCGTCGTTGAAACTCTGATAGCGGACAAAAAACAATCTATACCTTTATTTGAAAAAGAATTGAAAAACGCTGAGTTCTGGCCTGAAGGCCCCTGGAAAAACAAAGCGCTGAAGCTTTCAAGGGATTATATGAAATTGACCCAAGCACAGCAGAAACTTTTATTGTCTTTGGAGGATTATCAGGGCCATGTATTATTCAACCTCCGCGAGTGGATGCCTTTGCCTTTTACTTACGAAAGCATGGATAAGATCACCGAGCGATTTGTTCAGGCCGGCTTTAAGCCAGTGCCTGAATTGACGAGAGTTTTTGGGGCTCCTCCTATCCTGCGCAGTGGGCCTCCTTCCGTTCGTCTTGTTTTTGAAAAACCCACTGGTGCGCTTATCGTTCAAAGACCAGCCCCGGCTATAATCACCCAAGGCGCGAGACTGACAACAAAAGCGGCTGTGACCGGAAGTTTTACAAGACGTGAATTAAATGACAAGCAAGGGAAAAAAGTGGACGGTCTCGAGACGATCGAGGATGTCGCTATCAGCACGTCTGAAACTTCCGCTGAAGTCCGCGCGTTCGTTATAGATACGCACAAGATCCAAGCGGAAAATGTTTATCATCCTGAAGTTTTGAATCGTAGTTTCGGTACCACGTCCGCGCGGATCACACCGCAGGATTTTCTAGGCGAGAATCTTCAAAGATCGGTCCAGGCCGCTCCTGACGAAGATCAAATTGTTCTGGCTACAAATTCCCACCAAGGTCTGTGGCTGGAAAAAAATACACTGATCGTGAACCAAGGTAAACTTGTGATGAAGCCTCAGGACACGCTGGGACTGAATGAAACCGTCGGAGAACCGCTCAATGGAACTTTTTCGTTCCTTGTTTTCGATGCCGACAAAGCGGGGATCCATGACGTTGAGCTGAAAAATGGCCAACCTTATGATGCGGCCGGTAATGCTTTAAATCCGGATAAGTTTATTTTTAAAGAAGCGATCGCCGGTGTGCGCATCTTAAAAGACGGGGTAAGCGTTATAGACAAGATCGATTTTACAAACGGTGGCTCGACGACCAAAGGAAATCAATTAGGCTGGTCCGGCCCTGACCATCAGCTTCCGATGACGATTTTTGCCACCACCAAAGATCATCGTATCGTGACACTTCTTATCAGAGGTAATCCCACGCTGAGCGATGCAGTCCAAGCGCTTCACGCCATCGGTCAAAAACATCCGGATCTTGAGATCACCGATGCGATTGTTGGCGGTACGAGCGGCGATGTCCAGGCAGTTTACGAAAATACATTTCTAGCTGCGGAGGCGCGAGCAGGTTCCAAACTGCAGGAAGCCATGGCTGATAAGAACGGTTTCAGAAGGCTTCCTATGTGGCTCAAGTTTAAACGGGCCGAAGCTGGTGCACGGCTTGCTGGAGCTCAATCGTTTGTTGAAGCTCATCACCCTGTTCTTAAAGATAAACATATAGTTGAAGTTACGATGGAAATGGCTTTGAGTGGAGAATTATTGGGGCTCCTTCAGACGAAATTAAAAGAAGATCGCTCTTTGACGGATGAGCAAAGAAGGATCGAGATGCGTAAAGCGGCGATGGCTTCTTCAGTAGGAGGGATAGGGCCATTGCTGAAGGAAAGAGTGATTTCGCTCAGCGAACTTGGCGCTGACGTGACAGGGGTGTCTTTGTTATATGATCACGTTTGGGTGCAGAAGGTGCATCCGGATGGTTCGCTTACTCTTGAAAAAGAAAATGTAAGTCACCATCTAAAAGACCTTATGGAACACGTGTTTGACATCACCGTAGACATGTATGACGGACGTAAAGTAAATGTAAAAGTTCTAAAAGCCCCGGCGGGCGTATATGGTAAAGCAGCTGTTTATTTCCTGGCTCCTGAACTTGGCAAAGATATTATAACTGCTAAAGTCAATGTCGTTTATCCCGGTGTCCGCGATATTGATAACGCGCAGGAGGCAAGGTTCGATCACAGCTGGATTTTAGGTCACGGAACGCTTGCGTTGCTTAAAAAATTGGATAAAAAACCGGATGTCACGATCATGAGCGAAGCTTCAGCGATGATGGTTCATCACCAAGTTTTTGGCGACACAGCAAGAAGCGCTTTTAAGAACGACCCATTTTTTAAGGGTACTCGTTATATTTTTAACGATCATACTCCGCTTTTGTACGCGCATCCTCATTGGGATGATAAGACACTGAAACATCTGCAAGTGGACTCACGATATTATGATGAATCCATGCCTGTGCGGGACAGCACAACAGGGAAGATCGATGCAACAGCTCTCATTATAAATGCCTCGGATGGCGTGTTTGGCGTCGCTGAAAAACATGCCAAAGTTATGAAGGAGATGGACCTCTTGAGACAGTTTTCTTCTAAGATCAAGTTTGTGACTAATGGCGTAAGTTCGACCTATTGGCCTCAAAATGAATTCAAAGATCTGGAAAAAGTAAGGAGAATGAGTAACGATCAGATTTTAGCCGCCAAAGATAGAAGTCGTGCACGTCTTGTGGAATTTCTTGCTCAACGAATGGCCGAAAAGAAAGACGGTTACGATTGGTCGGCATGGGCCAAGAAGACCATCAATAATAAAAACCCGATCGGCATTTGGGTGAGAAGAATTGTGGAATATAAGAGACTCGAACGATTCGCCGATGTTTTAGAGAACGATGTGATGAGAGAGGCATTTCTCGCCTCGGGCATCGTGTTCGTTTTTGGAGGTAGAACCCACCAGGATGATAGCTACGGGCTGACACAATATTACAGAATTTTAAGAGCGGTCAACGACGATAAAACGGGCCGGCTGAAGGAGAGAGTCATATTTTTTGATAATTATAACATTTGGGAAGCTCCTGAGTTATTTCAAGGAACTGATTTCTCGGTGATGCTTGCGGATGATGGACGCGAAGCGTCTGCCACCGGTTTTCAAAAAGCGCAAATGAATGGCGCCTTGATCATCGCCAGCCACGATGGAGCTGTGCCTGAATCAGTCACATTTTATGATGGACACAACGAGGCAGTCGCCAACGGTTTCAACGTACCCTTTAATAGTAAAGGCGAACCTACCACAACGGGTTTCCTGGATGCTCTGGTCAACTTCAGCAAAATTTACCAAGATAAGGAAAAATACGGAGAGATGGCGCGTAACGCTCTTCTCCAATCGCCAAAAGTGAGTGTGGATAGGACCGCTCGGCAGATGATCTCGTTCCTTGCCGGCGTCGTTGAAGAAAGTGATAAGAGGGAAAAAGTTGTGGAAGCTGGAAAAAATTTGGGAAATATCGAGACCGTTGGACAGGATGAGGCGAGAAGAATATTGGACGGGCTCAATGAAAGGTTTTCACCGTTTTTCTGGAAATACAAACAGAACGGATTGACCGAGAAAGTCGTTAAAGTGAGTACGCCCGGCTATAAAGGATTTTTTGAAAGCGTTGACTATGTCCGTTCGCTAGGTACGGTTGGGGATTGGAGTCTGTCATTCCATGTGGATTATGAAGACCGCCATTCCGATCTTCTCTTATATTTGGAAGATGTTTTTAACGGCGTCCCGCAGCTTCAGCAGGCAAAACAGAGCATTGACAATTTCCACGAGATAGCGAAACGGCCTGAAACAAGTGTACAGGAAAGAATTGAGCTAACATTGACAGCGCTGGGCGCGGCTCAAAAAATTATAGAGAATTTAGAGGTAATGGCAGCCGGAGCCCGGCTAGCCCAGGAGGAGACGGCCGAAAGGCTGTTAGAGAAGTTTATAGGCGGCGCTGATAATAATGATATCAGCCGGTGGGCGACGCGCATTACAGAGCGATTTAGAGATGAAAATTTCCGGAGAGATTTTGATATTTTAATCAGAGGCATCTTAACAAGAAATCCGGCGATACTGGATCGTTTTTCAGGTCACGGTATTTCATCTGATCGAGGGGTCGATAACCGCACGATCGGATATCTAGGACAATTACTCCCACTTTTAAGGACAGGTTCAGAATCACAAGGAGAGCCTAGTTACGGGCAAGTTAATTATATACCTCTTCTTGAAGAATTAAGAAAAAACCCTGGTCCAGTGGCGCGCGGTAAACTGGCTCAAATTGAATCAAGTGAAGACGCACGAGGTGAATTCATTAGATCCCAGGATAGAACAATTTATACAAGAGAAGCTGGTGGCGTGCAGGTTGCTGCAGCGCAAGTTATTCAAGAATTGGAATCGTGGAAAAGGCAAGGTTATTTATCGAAGACCATTGATGTTAGAGAGGTTCCGAGTAACAGGATTCAATTAATAGAGCGAACGATCCGAGCTGAGAAAGAAGTTGAAGTGGCGCATGTGGAATTGGCGAAGGCGCTCAATGACTTAACTCAGGCTCGGACCCGATATGAAACTACACGTCCGCAGGGCGCTCGGCTGACTAATGAAGAAGTCAAACAGCAGGCCATCGTCAGTGCGAACAGAGCTTTATCGAATCTTCCCGTTGCGGAAAATATATCCTTGTCGAGCGCAACTGGTGTGGAAACGGTCAGGCGTATCGTAAATGTTGCCGTCAGCCAGGGTGTTTTGGAAAGTGAATTGACCGGTATTGAAAAATTGACGGCCGCTGAGGCAAAATTAACTTTCCTTAGGGGGCTAGAATCTATAACTGTTTCCCCGCAAAGGCTTAGCCCTCAAGAGCGCGGGCGTTATCCTGTTGCCGACAAGGGAAGCTTTGCGCTTCTTGTTGCTTTTTCATCGCCTGAGACACCTGCATCTGCACCCGAATCTAGCGTCGCTTGGAAGATCGACTTTAATCCCGTCACCAATGGTCTTGAGGTTTTTCATATTGAGTCGCCTCGTGCCACTGGCCATAATTACTCGATCGCTCCCGGTGTTGAAAAAGAGGTAAGCGGGCTAAGCTTCTATTACGATAGAGTACTTGGACTTATTCTTCAAAATAAAAATTCGCTATATACGATCGCTGTGACTCCGACTCCAAAGCAAGGTGCTCGTTTAGCAGGCAATGAGTTAGGTTTATCGGAGCACGTTAGGAACGTTTCTACTGCTAAAGAGATCCTGAGCTTTGACTTAAACAATGCTTACAGTCAATCCCAGGTTGCCGAATTGGTCCGAGCGGTCCGCGAAGGGAAAGCGATCAGGATAGACTTAACGAGTCTGCAAGCATATCCTAAACAATATCTTTATAAATCGGTCAGTTTGGCTTTATCCAGTTTATCATCCCAGCTTAACTTTGCGTTTGAAGGCGAGTCCGCAAATACCGAAGTGCAGGATATTATCAATGATCTGCTGAAGAACGCGTTTGTCCACGGAAATAACCTGAATCCTGCTCTCCCGTTCTTTTTGAACATTGGGCTCAAGGATTCGCATGTCCAATCGATCGATGTATTTGACGCTGCGGACCAAGCCAAGGCCAATCCTGAAGATTTGAAGACAGCCGAGAATCAACAGTTGACGGGCAGGAACCGGGCTATCGAGCGCATTCAGCGCGAAGGCCGCTGGCAATATAACCGCACGTCCGTGAACATTGAAGGAATAGGAATTATTGGCACCAAGTCTTCAGTTGCTTTGTCAGGAGCGCGCCTGGCGGAATTCATCCCGGTCAATGTGCCAGAAAACTTCGGTCCAGCGCTCGAACGCAACCCTTACAATCTGAAAGCAGAGAAGATCGAAGTCAAAGCTCTCGGCGATACGCGTACTGAATCCGCTTCGACGGCACTGAATAATCCTTTAACGTCGTTCGCGGTTGCTTCTTCTGCAAGCCAGGCGTTTGGTTCGATACTTTTTGCTGGTCAGGGTAAAGATGTAAAAGAAGTCGCTGATGGCAACGCAGTGCACTTTGCCGAGAGAAGCATTCAGTATTTTACGGAGCATAATCCGAATATTGCGGTTGCGATATTGGCCGATGAAGGCTCAAGAGATCTGTCGTACTCATTAGATTTAGGAAGCGTTTATTTCCAAGGTAAAAAGATTCCGTACGGCGGCGTGACGGATTTGAATACTCATCTTAGCGATCTTCGTTCTCAAGGAGTAAAAATCCTTTATTTCGTCGGCGATGCGCTTGAAAAGACGAATGGATTGATCGTTCCTGAAGCGGTGTCTACGCCGACGGACAGCACTTCGTTATTTTCGTTCTTTGAAGAGGATTCTCAGAGCCAGCTCGATGGCCGTAATCGTTTTCTGATCAACGATAACTTTCGTATAGGAGGTGTCAGCTTTAATGCGCCAAGTGATGCAGGCGTGACGCCGTTCGATCTGCCGAGCACAGCTTTAGAGAAGATAGCGAAAGTAAAAGCTGAAGCTCTCGGCATTGATGTGAACAGTCCTGAGTTCACAACGTTTAAATCCGATTTCATCAATCAGGCTACCATCTTGACCCTGGGGCCCAGGGCGGCAGATCTGCAGAAAGATTACGAAAAGGCTATTTCGCAGCATCGTCATCAACAGATCATCAATGACGCGAGAGCCTTGCAGTCGCAATATCCGGGACTTAAGATCCAAACGCCCGGCGATGGCGATCTATTGCCGCGTGTGGTTGCAAGTATCGGTGCGGACCTGAATGGAAGACACCTTTTGGTTTTTGGGCGCAGCGGTTCCGCAGAAGCGACAGCGGCTACGATCGCGATCGCCAACCGGCCGAATGCCCAATTCCCTCATAGCTTCGTTTCATCGGAAGCGACCGCGTCGAATTACGGCGCTGCGACAGCTTACGGATATACTAATGAGGAATTAGCCCGCTACCGCGAATTTTTGCCGGACGAAATCTTTAATTCTGCACGTTCGAAAGAAGCGGTCAAAGGCAAAGGTGTGCTCGCAATTACAAGCGTAACAGGCGCTTCACCCTCTACCTTCGAAGATCAATTCGCAAATGATTTTCATCGCGTTCTATTTATTCCAGATGAAGGTAAAAAGTCAGGCAAAGCGGTCACGAATACGCTTTTAGTGACCCCTGAAGGAGCATTTATCGTTCGTGTGACTTTCCAGACGCCGGATCTTGAAAGCGCGAAACAATCGATCTTGACCGCAAGCCATGCCGCGCGCGATTTCTTTGATAAAACAAAGGCCAAAACAGAAGGTGCCAGACTTTCGGCGGAAAACGAAGCGATCAGGAAGTATTTTGAAGATAATCCTCAGTGGCGTCGTGTGATCAATGAGCTTCAGCAGTTAGTGGATGAAGGGGAGATATACGGCTTTGCCGTAAGCGGCAGTTTCTCTCGTGGACAATTTGTTCCGCGCACCGGTCTGTTACCTTCCGGACAGAAGAAACAGGACCTTGATCTGGCGCTTATCCCCAAGGGATTGAAACTGATTTTACCGGGGAGCAAAGCATTTGAAACAGCCAAGAGACTTAATGCCGAAGAAGGGATCATTCATATCACATATGAAGGCACGGGCGCTTACGGTCCGTCTTATCGTTATATTAAAGGTGTGCTCACTCCATATTTTGTGAGGGAAGCGAATGTTCTTAAAGCCGAGATTGAAGCCGGCGGATATCGCGGAGATCGTTTGATCGAACTGACACATCTGGATATCAATCCTGCATTTTGGGCAACATTGCATCAAGCGCTTCAAACAGAGCCGCTGCTTTTGACAAAAGAACAGCTCGCAGAAAAATTTGCCGGGAAAGGCGCTGAGGAGCTTTTCAAAGTTTCTCCTGCCGGTGCGCGACTTGCTCAACGTCGGATTGAATCAAAAGAATCTCTGGAAGGAGTTCTGGCTGCCGGAGAGAAACAAAGATTGGATCAAACGCTTTTGAATTTGTCAGAGGTATCCGGTATTGATAATTTTAGAGGCTTAACCGCTGTGATGACAGAATTGAACGGAGCGGATTATCCGGGCGAATCTATAATAGATGCGCATGCCGAGACAATTACTCAGATAGTGAAAGACGAAAGCAATAATCCGGGTATGGACACAAGGACTTATAAGGCTTATACCGAACGTCCTGTATCTGAATTGTTAAGAGAGGCACTTATTTTTGTTTGGTTCCAAGATAAGGAATTGACAAAACCAAGGGGTATCGATGAGCGGCAAAAACTCATTGATTATATTTCTAATGCCAATGTTGTTGCCGGCGCGCGTTTAGCCAAAGAAGAACGGATAGAACCTTCGGAAAGATTAATAGCAATCAGCACAGAATTTTTAGCTGCGATGGGTGAACTAGGCAATTGGCAAACGCCCCAAGAAGCGATTTCGAAGCATCAAGATCCTCTTTTCCGCCTGCATCTAGATAAAACGGTTGTTCCCACGCGCGCCGTGATTAGAGAATTGCAATTAGCGATTGAGAGCCGCCAAACGGATGTCAACGGTCATATTAATCGTGCTATTGCTCAAATGAGAAACATATTAGTCTCGGTACAAGCTGCAGTTAAATATTTGACTGATACAAAACAAGGGCGCGCCTCAGCTGCCGGAAATTTAGCGATCACGCGTCTGAACAATTATATTACTCAATTGACCGAGCTGCAGCAACAGGGCGCTCGACTGGCTGAAAAACAGGAGCTGCCCAGTGCGCAGCTTTTGCCTCAACAACCAGTTTTGAACATCGGCTTTGTGCTCCCTGAAAGTGCGAACGAAGAAGCGCGTTCGAAGTTTGATGCCTTTGTAAAATCGATCGGCGCCGAGCAAGGCCAGGTCAATGCCGTAATCTTTGGTTCCGTGAACGAAGCTTTGAATTCCAAGACCAAACTTTCTTTGATCATCGATAAATCGACGATCGAATCTCCCGAATCTAAGCGAAACCTTATCAATGCGTTGAGACAGCTGAATGATAAAGAATTGGCGACTTTCAATGCGATCAGTAATTTAGTTTTCACAGAGCTGACAAGAGCGCTCGAGCAGAATCTTACTCCTGAACAAGAACAATCTATCCGAACCGAGATTATCCGATCGCTAAGCGAACTGCGTTTACCTCGTCCGACAGAAGTCACACTCACTTTGGATTATCGTACACGTCAAGCCTATTTAAGAACCGGCTTGAATGAGATCGTGCCCGCTTTTGCATCCGCCTTGTCGCAAGCATCCAAAGCGAGCAACGATGCTTCCAGAAAGAAAGCGGTTGCGGATCTTAAAGCTTCATTTGATCAGATCGGCGCGTTAGTTGGCAATGATGATATTTCAGATTCGATCACTGCGAAAGTAGCTGTTTCATTGGCTGGACAACCTGAATTTGTGCAATCAGTTTATGGGGTCGATATCAAGAAGATAAATGCTGTGGGGGCCAGATTAGCAGAACTCGCCAACGCTGGTAAAGTAGCTGGTTATGCGCTCTATGACGTGAAGGCTTTCAAAGATAACAAGGTTGATATTCAAAGAGACATTCGCGAAGCAAGAGCTGTGACACCGGGCGTCTTGATATCCGACACCGACCTCGCAGGTCTTCAAAATGGTGAATTGGATGAAATCAAAGGTATTTTTGGGAATAATGTCTATTTTATCTCCGACGCACAAAAGAAATTGTCCCAAATTCCAGGTCTTCTCGGAAAGGATAAAAACGGTAAAGACAAAAATTTTGTACTCATTGCCAACGAGAAAGAGTATGAAGCTGATATTGTCATCAGCTCCGAGAAGAAGGCGCTTCTGCTTGAATTGAAGAGTGGTGAAGAGCGTTCTGCTCGCGGTGCATTACAGGCAGCCCAGATCTTGTTGGTGCTCGACCTGTTGAGCGACAAACTTCCTGGTTTCATAAAGCTGGTGGATGGGGTATTCAAATATTTGCCGAAGATCGCACCGGTTGAATGGGCGATATGGATATCGGCGGTCAAGGCAGCAACACAGACGATAGGTTCTGCTGCATAAGGTATTTTGTTCATTACATTGTTAATCTTTAGGCTACGCTTCGCGAATCCCGCGCTTTGGGAGAAGTAGAACGATCCAAAAAATCGCTTCTATACGTTACTCTGGAGCGCGACCGATCCCAATCAGTCCGGAGCGTAGCCGACTTTTCAAATGCGCTCATAGCTCCGCCGGAATCCTTTCGGCGGAGCTTATTTTTGTCCGTCTTCCGGCAAGGATAATCCTTTTCTTTCCAAAAAAATATTTGTTATAATACATCCAACAAAGAATTTTTATCCAGCATCAATCCAACAGTTCATCAATCACGGGAGTGGATATGTTAAAAAAATTTCGTTTCCTTTATTTTGTGTTGCCATTGCTGATCCTTGCGATACTGTTCGTCGGGTACAACGCTTTCGCGGCCAAAACCGGTGTAGGTGCGGTTTCCGAAACAGCAGACAAAGGCACTACGTTATGGCAACTGGTCGTTGCCGGCGGTACCTGCATGATCTTTTTAGGACTTTTGTCTGTTGCAGCTGTGTCCTCGATCATTTACCATTTCATGCATGTTAACCCTGAAAAACTTGCGCCGCGCGATTTTACAGAAAACCTGCTTTTTCTGTTGGAAAAAAAAGAGTTCCAGAAGGCCACTTCGGTATGCAAGCAGCAGGAGAATATGATCTCATCGATCGCGCTTAAAGGGTTATCCAGACTTTCTCATGGCAAGGCCGTGATCGAAGGCGCGGTACAGTATGAAGGCAAGGCGCGCATCGAAAAGCTTTGGCAGAACCTCAATTATCTTGGCGATATGGCCGTCATCGCGCCGATGTTGGGTCTTTTGGGCACTATTATAGGAATGATCGACGCATTCAACTACTTCAAACTGGGGACGATCCACCCGGTCGTTCTGACTCAAGGACTTGCCAAGGCGATGATTAATACCGCGTTCGGACTTGTGATCGCGGTACCGTGCCTCGCTTTTTATTCATATTTCAGAGGAAGGATCAGCACGATCACCTCGACGGCCGAAGCGACGGCTTCCGAGATCGTGCAATTGATTTCCAAATAACTTTTTCGAGCGCGGAGAGACCCCGATGATCAGTTTCAAACAGAATGAATATGTAAAACCGCTCCCAGTGATCCAGATGACATCTTTGATCGATATTTTGTTCATCAACTTGTCATTTTTCATGGCGCTCTTCCTGCATTTTAATTTTGAATCCGAACTCAACATTGCCGTGCCTCAGGCGCAAACAAGCGCGGAAGCAAAGATCTCTCCCGAAGAGATCGTGATCAATATCTTGAAGGATGGCACTGTGGTCGTGAACCGAAAGAGGGTCAGTGTGGAGCAATTGAGCAGTCTGCTCAAGAAAACAGCCGAGCTTTATCCGAGCCAGGCGGTGGTATTGAGAGCTGACCAAAAAACTTATCATGAGCATGTTGTCCGCATTCTCGACGCTTGCGCAAAATCCAAAATATGGAATATTTCTTTCGCCACAACCAGAGAAGGCTGATCCCGATCAAATCTTTCAGCCTTATCTTCTTTCTGGGAGTTTTTTTTATTTCCCAGTTGTCTGCGGCGGAGCCCCAGGCCAACGCATCGCCCGCGAATGACAGTTCGACTTCGCTTGATTTTGCCAACGGACTCTATGTTAGAAAGATGTACGCGCCGGCGATCAGTGAGTATGAGAAATTCATCCAGTCCAATCCCGGATCCTCTGAAGCTTCATCCGCTCATTTTCGTTTAGCGGACTCCTATTTTTTCAGCAAGAATTATCCCGAAGCGATCGATAAATTTCAGGCCTTTATCAAAAATTTTCCCAATGATAACCGTGTTTCCATCGCTTGGTTTAGGGTCGCCACCGCTCATTATTACCTAAAGCAGACTGCTCCGGCTGTTAAGATCTTTCAGAAGATCGCTAAGGATGCCACGGATCCGACGATCCGCGGAGGCGCTCTTTTTTATATGGGCAAATCCTATGAGGGCAAGAAGAATTCCGAGAAAAGCGTAGAGATATACCAAAAGCTTTTGAAAGAATATCCTCAGAATGAGTTCGCGACTTATGCCTCTATAGAACTTGGGGATTATTATCTGAAGGAGAAGAAATTTGACAGTGCGGTCACCGCTTACCAGATCGCCGCAGACCGTAATATGCCGGCCGAGATAGCCAGGGACGCAAGATTCAAGATCGCCGAGGTCCATTTCTATAATAAGGAATATACAAAGGCAAAAGATGATTATGAGAAACTTCTAGCGCTTCATCCTGCTGAAAGCGAAGAGACGACCGATGCGCAGAAGAAAATAAACGCAACCCATGAGAAGGCACTGATGAATCTTTTTTACTGTGACTATCAGCTGCACGATCTGGATACCGCGAAGAAACGTCTCGATGCCGAGAAAGATTTTATTCAAAAGACCGGGCATATGTCGGAAGTGAAGTTTTTGATCACAAGCATCGTGCTTGATAAAAAAGATTACGCCGCGGCGTCGAGCGGTTTTGACGAATTGATCGCAGACCCGCAAACTGACAAAGCGACGAAAGAAAAGGCCATTTTCAAAAAAGCCAAAACATTGGCGCTATCCGGCAAAAAAGAGGAGGCGTTCCAGGTCATTCAGGACCTTTTAACCCAAGATCCGACGAATCCAGCCATGGTTTATTACGAAAAAGGAGAATTGCTCAAGGACATCGGCGATTATTCCGGCGCGGCGGCGGCTTTTGAAGCAGTGCCTCAGAAAAATTCAGGTGATTATTATAAAGCCGCGTTATATGAATTGGGAGATGTATACGCGAAGGCCGGCGATCCCGTGAAAGCCAGACAGAGTTTAGAACAAGCTGTCGCTCTTTTTCGTGAAGACGAGCAGGTTCCCAAAGCTTATTTTCAAATGATCCAATTGGACCTTGATGCGGGAAATTTTGCAAAGGCGGTTGAAACAGCTCTGCTTTTGATCAAGGAACATTCGCAGGATCCGCTGCTGGATATTGCTTATTACAAATTGGGTGTCGCTTTGACAGGTCTTCAAAAATACAAACAGGCAGCCGATGCGTTTCAGTATGTGATCCACCATTATCCGATGTCTAAAGTATATGCGGAATCCTTATATGGAAAAGCGGCAAGCATAGAAAATCAGGGTGATACAAAACACGCAGCGTTTCTTTATGAAAAATTTTGTCACGATTACCCGGATAGTCCGCTGGCTGCGGAAGCTGTCTCGCGATTGGGTTTTATTTACATCCAGGCCAATGACTTCGAGCGTGCCAGAAAATTCTACGAAGATCTCATTTTCAATAAACCGAATGTTAAAGTGGACACGGACGGAGTTTTTTGGCTGATGCAGTATCTATTGGATCATAGCGACTATGCGAAGCTGTCCAAGATTCTTGAGCTTTTGCCTAACCGCATTCCCGGCCAGGACCTGAGCCATGAGATCGCTTTTTTTCAAGGCGAAAGCGCGATGGGCATGAAAGATTACGTGAAGGCGATCGATTTTTATGCCCAATCGATCAAAATAAAATCCAATGGAGCGTATGTACCTCATGCGAATTTAGGTTTGGGTATTGCCTCGGCCGTAATGAATAAAGATGCCGACGCCGAAAAATATTTTGCAGAAGCGCTGCGCTATGATTCTGAAGTGAAGGTCACGATGCGTGCGCGGTTTGAGATCGCGAACCTGCGTCTCAAGGCCGGAAATATTCCCGAAGCCGCGAAGGCGTTCATGATGGTCGCGATCCTTTATGATGATGAAAAATATACGCCGCTTGCGCTTTACAAGGCGGGAGAGTGTTTTACGCAGCTGAATAAATTTGACGATGCGCACAAAGCGTTTTCGGAGTTGAAGGCGCATTATCCGAAAAGCGAGTGGGCTGAGAAGATACCTGACAAAGAAAACTATTAAAGGAAATCATGTTTGAGAGAATCCGAAGGCATCCCTGGTTTTTCCCGGTCGTTTCATCCTTAATTCTGCACCTTTTTGCGATCATTGCTTTGTGGTTCATCCACGTCAAAATGAATCCGGCCGCGGAGGAACACGTGACGAGGCAGTTCCGCTTGAAAGGCGTCGAGAATCTGCCTACGATAGCCGGTAAACCGGGCGGCGGAGAGCGCCATGGGAATACGCAGTCCCTTCAATTCGTCAATAAAGGCATGACTAACTCCATCGCGTCGGTAAAAGATGTCACTGTGGATTCGCTGGTGAGACGGTCGACGCCTTTGAATCAAAATTCAATGGAGACGGTCCCGAGACAGATCGAAATGGAAGGTTCCTCGCTGACCAACGCGCGAGATTTTGAAGCGGTCGCGACAAAGACTCAAGAGCGCCAATTAAAAGATAAAGTTCAATCCAGACAGCAATCGACGGCCGGCGCTTCAGTGGCCAAAATATTAAGCCGCAAATTTGATCAGGATAATCTTTTAAAGTTCCTCGCGAAACCTCTGGCCGGTTTAAATATTGAAGCAACGCAGAATGTAGGCATCGATCCTGAAGAGGGTATGCCCGGATTCACGCCCAGCGGCACCGGCGGCGGCGGAGGTGGCGGAACAGGCAGCGGCAGCCCCGGAGGCTTTGCCGATGGTTTGGATGAAGGTGTCGGCGAGTCGAAGCTGAACATCGCCAAATACGGCGCTTTGGATGATTTTATGGATGTACAGGTCTTTACGTACCAGGATCCTTCGGACGGCAAAAAATATTATATGATAAATATTTTGGCCAAAAAAGACGCGAAAGTTTTTCATGTCATGCCGAAAGAGATTCTTTTCACCATCGATTGCTCGCTGAGTATCCGTAAAGACCGCTTGGAAGAAGTTCAGAGAGGCATTCGTTATTGTCTCGAGCATTTGAATCAGAATGATCTTTTTAATATCGTTTCATTCAAAGACGAGACCCATTTCTTTTCTAAGGGGTCGGTTCAGGCGACGCCCGAGAATATCAAGAAAGCCGAACGTTTTGTATTGGATCTTACCGCGAGCCAGCAGACGGATGTTTATGCGGCTTTTCAAAACATTGTCGGGCTTCCCATAAATCGCACACCTTCCAATGTGATCCTGATTTCAGACGGCCGGCCGACTTACGGAGTTGTGGACTCGCGAGAACTTATCAATTCCGTGACGCGCATCAATGACAAGACAAGGCCGATTTTTGCGTTCAGCGGAGGCGCGAAAGTGAACCGTTACCTTTTGGATTTTATTTCTTATCAGAACCGCGCCTGGTCTCAATACGTGAAGAGCATTTCAGCGATTCATGAAGGTCTTGGCGGATTTTATGATAAGATCCGAGACCCGCTTTTTTTGAATCTAAGGTACCGGCTGAATAATTTGGATGAAAGCGAGGTATTTCCCAAATCCCTGCCCGATTTTTACCGCAACGCGGAGTTCACGCTTTATGGAACTTACAACGATGAGGATTCTTTTTCCATGCAGCTTTTGGGCGATGTTGACGGAAAGACCAAGGAATTGGTCTTCACACGTTCGCTGAAGGACGCACCGCACGGTAACGCCGACATCATGAAAGGATACGCGTTCAACAAGATCTATTATCTGATTAGCCGTCTGACGACGGAAGGCTCAAATCCAAAGATACTTGATGAGATAAATTCTTTAAGCCAACGCTACGGTATTCAAACGCCCTATTCACCGGATCTGAAGAATTAAGTCAGCATCTTTCTTATGGCTTCCCATAAGCGCATCAAGGTTCTTCATTTAGCTACACACCTTAACATAGGAGGCATCACCAGTTATATTGATATGACTGGCACGAAACTTCTACAGAAGGGTTATCGTGTGGGCATCTTATCATCAGGTGGAGACATGGCGGAGGTTCTAAAGAAAAAGGGATTTGATATTTTTATATTTCCTTTACGCACCAAGACCGAGCTCAGCCCCAAACTTTATTTTAATCTTCCCAAAATAGTCGATCTTGTCAGAAAAGAAGAGATCGATCTTCTTCACGCTCATACGCGCGTGATGCAAGTATTAGCTTTCTTCATATCAAAAATGACAAAAATCCCGGTTGTGACGACAGCGCATGGTTTTTACAAGCCGAGATTAGGCAGAAGAATATTCGGATGCTGGGGAGAGCGTGTGATCGCGGTAAGCCCGCTTGTGGCGGATGAATTGAAGAAGACGCACGGCGTTGATGAAAAAAGGATTTGTTTGGTGCAGAACGCGATCGATGTCGATGCGTTCCAAAAAAGAATGTCGGAAAAAGATCCTTTGGTGGAGCGGAATAGATTGGGTATCCCAGCCAGCGCATTTGTCGTGGGTTCTATTTCGCGGTTGGTCCGCGATAAAGGCCATGAATACCTGATAGAAGCGGTAAAAAAGTTGAGCGGTAAATTCGGGAATATTTTTCTTTTGATCTTGGGAAATGGTCGCGAAAAAGAGAATTTGGAGGAACTTATTGAAAAATTGGCTCTAAAAGATCGGGTAAGGATACTCTCAGCTATTCCGGATGTGACGGGCATTTTATCAATCATGGATGCTTTTGTTCATCCGGCAACGTTTCGGGAAGGTTTTGGATTCACGATCGCCGAAGCGATGGTCGCTAAAAAACCGGTGGTCGGCACGAATATTTGGGCCATCAACTCCATCATTCAGGATCAAGTGAACGGTTTTCTTGTCGAACCCAAAAGCGCTGATGCTTTGGTCAAAGCTATCCGATCTATTATCGAGGATCCTGATAAAGCGCGATCCATAGCCGAGAATGGTCAAAAGATGGCTGTGAAACTTTGTTCTCTCGACCGGATGGTGAATGAGATCGAAAATATCTATGAGCAAGTTGTTGATCAAAGCAGATAGACCATGCCGATGAATACAGATTCCAAATTAAAAGGTCTGAACGTAGTTTTTTTTGAAAGCCGTCTTGCGAAGACGATGTCGGACCTTATTAACTTACAGGGTGGCAATGCTTTTTCTGCTCCTTCGATGAAGGAAGTATCCCTTGAAAATAATACGGCCGTATTTTCGTTCGCGGACAAACTTTTTAAGAAAAAAGTCGGCCTTTTAATCTTATTGACGGGTGTCGGCGCAAGATCGCTAATGGCGGTTTTAGAGACAAAATATCCGCGTAAGAAGATCCTCGATGCTTTGAAAAGAACAGTGATCGTCCCGCGTGGACCCAAGCCTGTACGTGTTTTGAATGAATGGGCTGTCCCGTTTGCATTGACAGTACCTGAACCGAATACCTGGCGTGAAATTTTACAGATACTGGATCAGAACAGAAAAAAAATACCGTTGAAAGAGCGTCAAGTTTTCGTTCAGGAATACGGCGCAAGGAACAATGAGCTGTTAGAAGGATTGAAGATCAGAGGAGCTTACGTGACTCCGGTGCCCGTGTATCGTTGGGAGCTTCCAGATGATCTTGGCCCTTTAAAAAATGCGGTCTGCCAGATCGTTGAAGGGAAAATGGACGTAGCTATTTTTACGACGGCTGTCCAAGCAGAGCATCTGTTGAAAGTGGCGCGATTTATAGGTGTAGAATTAAAATTGAAAAATGCGCTACAACAAATGGTCATCGCGTCAGTTGGCCCCGACTGCACCAAAACGCTCTCATCTTTTGGTATTTCGGTGGATATTCAGCCCGAAAGTCCTAAAATGGGGCCTTTAGTTACGGAAACGTCGCAAAGGGCCTCCGGGATTTTGGAAATGAAACGATCTAGGGAGTACACATCCGAAGTCAGTAAACCAATCCCTTTAATCGCTGAAGATGAGACTAAACCGGAAGGCCATGCGTATCATGAGAGCGCCTTTCTGAAAGCCAGCTGTTTGGAGAAGACATCCTACACGCCGATCTGGTTGATGCGCCAGGCGGGGCGCTATATGAAGGAGTATCGCCGCATCCGTGATGCGAAACCGTTCTTGGATATTTGTAAAGATAAGGACCTCGTGACGGAAATAACCGTGGTTGCGCAGGAAAAGATCAAGGCGGATGCTGCGATCATTTTTTCGGATATTCTGTTGCTTGCTGAAAGTTTTGGACTAGGACTGGAATATTTAAAAGGAGACGGACCTTCAATCAAGCGGCCCATTCGAAGCGCAAGTGATGTCAGCGATTTGCCTGAGGCGGATGTTCGAAATTCGCTTTCGTTCGTTTTTCAGGCTATCCGGCAAACCAGGGACGCTTTGAATGGATCGATACCGTTAATTGGGTTTGCGGGAGCACCGTTCACGCTAGCTTCCTATATGATCGAGGGCGGATCATCCAAAGATTTTCAGTTAACGAAAGAATTTATGCTGAAAGAACCCAAGGCGTGGAAAGCCTTGATGGAAAAGATTTCGATCGCGACGGCTCAGTATCTGAATCAACAGATCGAAGCCGGCGTGCAGGCCGTGCAAGTTTTCGACAGCTGGGCGGGCCATCTTTCGGAGTTTGAATACAGAAAATTCGCGATGCCATATTCATCGAAATTGATAGAAGATGTTAAAAAGGGTGTCCCGGTGATCCATTTTGGGACTGGAACATCCAGATTTTTAAAGTCTTTCAGCCTAGCCGGCGGAGATGTGATCAGCGTTGACCATCAGATCGGTCTGGATAAGGCATGGAAGATCATCGGCAAGAAAAAGGCGATCCAAGGCAATTTAGATCCCTCAATATTATTATCAAATTTGAAGGATATCAAAAAACATGTGAAAGTTATTCTTGATTCCGTGAAAGGACGCCCCGGGCATATTTTTAATCTGGGCCATGGCGTCTTACCGGATACGCCTGTCGAAAACGTGATCGCTTTAGTGGATATGGTCCACGAAATGAGTACGAGGCAGAATCGATGAGCGGTTTTCGGTTGGCGGTTTGCGCAAACCGCACACCGAATATCGTTGACCAATAAAATATGTCCAATAAAAAAACGGCCGTTTTATTGATAGGATTTGGCGGGCCAACCTCTATGGCCGAAGTGCGTCCTTTTCTTCAAAGCGTTTTGGAAGGCGTCAAAATCCCACCGAGCAGATTCGATGAGGTCCTGCATCACTATGAAGTGTTTGACGGCAAGTCTGAATATAATAGCGTCACCGCCAAGCAAAGATCTGCGCTTGAATCGTGGTTTGCAGATCAAAACTTGGCTTTGAATGTAGAGATGGGTTTTAGGCATGCGGCGCCTTCTATGGCAGATGCTTTTAAGGATTTAAAGGATAAACATACTGAGAAAGTGATTGCGGTTGTTCTGTCTTCATTCCGCTGTTTTGCCAGTTTTGAGAAGTACGTGAAAAAACTCAAAGAAGCTCAAAATGCAGTTGGGGCTTCATCGATCGCAGTGGAATATATGCCTGATTTTTATAAAGAACCTTTATTTATCGCTGCTCAGTCGGATAAAGTCAGAACTGCCATTGGCAAGTTTTCTGATGACGAGCTTGAAAAGACGTTTTTTTTATTCTCGGCCCATTCGATCCCGTTAACCATGTCGGAAGAGAGCGGATACGCGGATCAATTTAGAGAAGCGTCTTCGTTGGTCGCAAAGAATTTGGGCATTGTTTCATGGGATTGCGGTTACCAGAGTCGCAGCGGAAATCCCAATGACCCGTGGCTTATACCGGATGTAAAGCAGGTGATCCGGTCTCTCGATCGAAAGAAATTCCTGAACGTTATGCTGATCCCTATCGGATTCTTGTGTGACAATGTCGAAGTACTTTATGACCTGGATGTTGAGGCTAAACAGTCGGCCGAGCAGGCCGGGCTGAGATATTGTAGAGCTTCCACAGTAGCCGACCATCCAAAATTTATTGAAATGCTGGGACGCCAAGTCGTTGACCTCTTAGGAAGTTCCATAAAATCTGCGAAACAAATCCAGGGATCAGTGTGACATGAAGCGCGTGGCCGTGATCGGCGGTGGCATTTCGGGCCTCTCGCTAGTGCACCGGCTTTTTGAGTTGAGTAATAGATCTGCGGAACCTCTCGAGATCACACTTTTTGAAGCTGCAAACCGTCTGGGAGGAACGATCGAGTCCGAGAAGAGGGAAGAGTTTCTTCTCGAAAAAGGCCCCGATTCTTTTATCTCCGATAAACCTTGGGCGCTTGATTTGTGCAGAAAATTGGGATTGGAATCTGAGATTATCGGCACGCGGGATGAAAATAGAAAAAGTTTTATCGTAAAAGATCGGAAACTTCTGGAAGTCCCGCAAGGATTTTACCTGATCGCTCCGACGGACATTGGCGCTTTCTTGAAAAGCGGTCTGTTTTCTGTGGGCGGTAAATTGAGAATGATGTTCGAACCCTTTATTCCGCGCCACCAAAATGGGAGGGACGAAAGTGTAGGTTCTTTTATCCGAAGGCGTTTCGGCCGTGAGTGTCTGGATCGGGTAGGGCAGCCGATGATCGGCGGAATATACACCGGCGATCCGGAACGTTTGAGTATTCTTGCCACAATGCCAAGGTTCAGGCAAATGGAGGAAAAATACGGAAGTATTGTGCGCGGCTTGTTGGCAAACGCAAAACAAAAAAAAGGCGGATTTGATAAAGCCAGCGGGCCCAGATACAGCCTGTTTTTGTCCTTTCGCGACGGTATGGAGACTTTGACAAAAAAGATCACAGAAATGATCCCGCAAAATTCCATCCGGCTTCGATGCGGAATAAAAAAGATCACAAGAATGCCTGCATCCGATCAGTGGAAGCTGAGCACGGTATCAGGAGAGGATCTAACCTTTGATGCTGTTTGTTCAACTGTTTCTTCAAAGTTGATGGCCCGAATGATACAGGATCTGGATATGACGCTTTATGAGCGGTTGAATCGGATCAATTTTGAATCGGTCGCTACGATCAATTTTGCGTTCAATCGAAAGGACATTAAACATCCGCTGAATGGTTTCGGTTTTGTTGTTCCGAAAACCGAGAATAGTGCGCTCGTTGCTTGCAGTTTTAGCAGCCAGAAATTCAACAACAGAGCTCCTGAAGATGCAGTACTTTTTCGGGTATTCGCAGGCGGTGTTTTTGGGAAGAAAATATTTCAAGTGGGAGATAAAGAACTGGAAGAGCTGGCGTGCCGTGAGTTGCGTGAACTTCTGGGTATTCAAGCTAAACCGCTTTTTTCATCGCTTAGCCGTTACCCGGATGCTATGGTACAATACGAACTTGATCATTTGGAATTGGTGTCTCAAATTGAGAATAATTTGAACGAACATAAAGGTTTGTTTTTGACCGGTTCCAGTTATCGAGGTGTAGGCATCTCTGATTGTGTAAAGGATGCCGGCGAGCAAGCGGACAAACTGAAGGCGTTCCTGGATCAGAAGTAAATTTAAAATTGAACGGAAAATATTAAAGAGAATCATATGATTAAACTATATTGTTTCCCAAGATCGGGAAATTCAAGAGAAACGAAGATCGTCCTGGCAGAAAAGAGCATTCCATATCAGCCGATCGACGTTCACGCCGATAAATCGGTAAAAGAAACGCCCGAATTCAAAAAGGCCAGCCCGAAAGGTACGGTTCCGGCGATCATCGACGGCGATGTTTATATGTCGGAGGCTTTTTTGATCAATCAATATTTGGATCAAAAATATCCGGGGCTTGCTTTAATGCCGAAGGATGATCGAAAAAAAGAAGAGATACGTCAATTTGTCGCAGTGATCGACAAAAAGCTTGTGCTGAACATCGGGCTCCTTGTGATCGAGTGTATTCTTAAGCCAAAACCCGAGCAGCGCGAGGAAGTAAAGGAAAAAAAGAGAGCCGAAGTGCTTGAAGGGCTAAAGGAACTCGACAAAATGCTCGATAGTAAAGAGTATCTTTTTGGAGAGTATTCGCTTGCAGATGTAGCGGTTACGCCGCACATTGCGGCTCTGCCGATCGTAGGGAGTGGGATCCCGCAGGATTTGAAGAACCTCACCGCTTGGTTCCAGCGTATTCAAGCGCGCCCAAGCTTTAAGCAATCCTTGAGTTGAAATCTATTGAACTGCTGATTGATAAAATTGCTTTCGGCGGGGACGGTTTAAGCACCGTAAACGGTAAAACCTGTTTTGTGGAAGGCGCGCTTCCCGGTGAGAAGGTCATTGCCGAGGTTCTTCAAGATAAGAAAAACTTTCTTAAAACGAAGACGGCAAAAATTCTTCAGCGTTCCCCATTCCGCATTGATCCGCCCTGCGTTCATATCGCCTACTGCGGCGGATGCCAATATCAGCATGTGATCTATTCCGAGGAATTGAAGCTGAAGGAAGCACAGATCAAAGAAATATTCCAGAGATCTCTTAACGTTGACCCGTCTTTGATCCAATCCATCGTTTATTCAGACCAAGACTATAGATACCGTAACGGCATCACACTGCACCGCACTGTACCGAATGACAAAGAGCTGCAAAGACTGGGATTTATCGGTCGAGATAATATATCCAAGGTCGTTATTAAAGATTGTCAGATAGCAGATCCTCGCTTCGCACTTCTTTATCAAAAAAAATGGAAAATGAAAAAGAATCTTGAGAAGATCAGTTTTAAACTTTCCGAAAAAGGAGAGATATTTTCAGACCAGGATGACACTTTCTTGAGGATCAGGATCGGGAATGAGCTGCTTTTAACACATTCCAGAGGATTTTTTCAGAATAATCTTAAGGTTTCGGAACTTCTGGTAAAAAAAATGCGCGAATGGATCGATCGTTCGGCATGTCACACGTTTTTTGACCTTTATGCCGGCGTCGGCACTTTCAGCATTCTTTCGGCTACAAGTGCCATTAAGATCTATTGTATCGAAGAAAATCCTTACAGCATTCATGCGTTGCGGATGAATAAAGAGGAAAGAAAGCTGACGCACATGGAGATCATATCGGGCCGCGTCGAGAAGGCGTTCCGATCCGTATTTGAAAAGGAAAAAAATAGTAAATCGCTTATTTTCTTGGACCCGCCAAGGCAGGGGATCGATCTCTCACTGGCCAATTATTTTTCCGGTGAAGCTGTGCCCGAATATTTGATCTATTTGTCGTGCGATCCTCTGACACTGGTCAGAGACCTCAAGATTATTTTGACTAAAGGCTGCTATGAATTTGAATGCGTTGCGCCATTCGATATGTTCCCGCGGACAAAGCATATCGAGATTGCGGTGCTTCTAAAGAAAAAATCCGCTTCGGTTGTATAAAAATAAATTTTTTTGTGCTATAATTTTAACTATTCTTTATCAAGATAAAGCATTCTTATAAAAACCGGAGAATTTATGGAACTGCTAAAAGGTAAGGAGAACGAACAAAAGGCTAAATCGCTAGAAGTTGCCGAAGCAGCCCGCGAGGAATCCTGGAAATATCCCAGCTTTGTAGGCGATCTTTTTACCGGGAAAGTCCGCTGGGATCTTATTTTTCCTTTTCCTGAGCAGGAAGCCACGGATAAGAAGATCGGCGATGAGTTCCTGAAAAAACTCGAAGCATTTTTAAAGTCGAACGTCGATGCCGATGCGATCGACCGGACAGGTCTGATCCCTGATTCGGTGATGAAAGGTTTGGCCGACCTCGGATGTTTTGGTTTAAAGATCCCAAAAGAGTACGGCGGTCTTGGTTTTTCGCAGATCAATTACAATCGTGCGATCGCTATGGTCGCAAGCCATTGCGGTTCTACGGCGGTATTATTGTCCGCGCATCAAAGCATCGGCGTGCCTCAGCCTTTAAAATTATTCGGTACGCCTGAACAAAAGAAAAAATACCTCCCCCAATTCGCAAAGGGCGCTGTTTCCGCGTTCGCTCTTACGGAACCCGGTGTCGGTTCCGATCCGGCCAATATGTCTACGACCGCGATGCCAATAGAAAACGGCGACTATTATTTGATCAATGGTGAAAAACTCTGGTGCACGAACGGCACGATCGCGGACATTCTGGTCGTCATGGCGAAAACTCCACCCAAGGTCGTAAATGGCAAAGAAAGGTCACAAATCACCGCTTTTATCGTAGAAAAGAATATGCCGGGATTCCAGGTCGTGCATCGATGCAGTTTCATGGGACTGAAAGGAATCCAAAACGGACTTTTAAGATTCCATGATGTCAAAGTGCCCAAGGAAAATATCATCTGGGGTTTGGGTCAGGGTTTGAAACTGGCTCTTGTCACTTTGAATACGGGACGGTTGACCGTTCCCGCCGCTTGTACCGCCATGGCAAAAAAATCACTGTTGATCGCGAGAGACTGGTCAAACAAGCGAGTTCAGTGGGGAGCCCCGATCGGCCATCATGAGGCTGTCACTTCCAAAATTTCAATGATGACCGCAACGACTTTCGCGATGGACAGCGTGACGTGGCTTGCATCCGCGATGGTGGACGGTGGAAAAGTGGATGTGCGTCTCGAAGCGGCGATGGCAAAGCTTTTTTGCACGGAGGCTTCCTGGCGCATTGCGGATGATTCGGTCCAGATCCGCGGCGGAAGAGGATATGAGACGGCCGATTCGCTGCGGGGAAGAGGAGAGGAACCGATCCCTGTTGAACGTTTTATGAGGGATGCGCGGATCAATCTGATCATTGAAGGCACCAGTGAGATCATGCATCTTTTTATCGCGCGTGAAGCGATGGACCCGCATCTGAGGCGCATTCTTCCGATGATCAGCTCGAAGACGCCGTTTGGTGAAAAGATAAAAAAGGCATTCGAATTTTTCGGCCATTACGCGATCTGGTATCCCAGGCAATGGGTGTATCTCAGGCGCTGGAAAAATTACGCCAAAGTTTCTCCGACGATCAAAAAACATATTTCTTTCATCGAGAAGACCAGCCATCGTCTGGCCCGGGAGCTTTTTATGGCCATGGCGGTCTATCAGCAAGGTCTTGAAAAGCACCAGCAGATCCTGGCGCGGTTCGTGAATATTGGTACCGATCTTTTTTCGATGGCGGCGGCCTGTTCGCGGGCGGCATATCTTACGAATGAGAATCCTTCGGATAGAGGGCCTGAGGAGCTTGCGGATCTTTTCTGTAAAGAAGCTACGCTTCGTATCCAAAGAGAATTCAAGTCTCAACGACAAAATGATGATAAAATGATCTACGGGATAGGCCGGAAGATGCTGGAAGGTAAATATCAGTGGCTTGAAACCGGGATCGTGAAATAATTCTATGAAAAAAACCGCTTTGATCGTTTTGGCCGATGGATTTGAGGAGATCGAAGCGATTACGCCGATCGATGTGCTGCGCCGTGCTGGTATTGAGGTGATCGTCGCCGGAGTGGGAAAGCGCGAGATCATCGGCGCGCATGACATCACGGTTGAAACAGATCTGATGATCGAGCAATATCAGGGAACTCCGGATGCCGTGATCTTGCCTGGCGGGATGCCCGGAGCAGAGAATTTAAATAAATCCGAGGCACTGAAAGATCTCTTGCAGAAAATGAAGAGATCGGGAAAAATCATTGGAGCGATTTGTGCGGCGCCGGCTGTGGTTTTGGCTCCTAACGGTCTTCTGGATGGCAGAAAAGCAACCTGCTTTCCTGGTTATGAGAATGATCTCGGCCCGAAAGTAAAATTCCTGCCGGAGCGCGTCGTGTCGGACGCTCAGGTCATCACGAGCCGTGGACCGGGAAGCGCTATGGAATTTTCGCTCGAACTTGTCAGTCAGCTTGTCAGCGCGGAAAAAGCCGAGCAATTATCTCAAAAGATGGTCGTTAAGTAAAAAGGAGAGTTTCATGAAGAAGTTTTATACATTTTTTTTAATGATGATATTGTTCCTGAACGTTTCTAGTCTAGTTTTGGCATCTCAACCGGGTACTCCGGAATATGAAAAATTGAAAGAGTATAAAAAAGAGCAGAGAGAAAAAAGAAAAAATCCTCCCGCCAAAACCGAAAAAGGTTTTTGGCAAAAAGAAGCTGAACGTTCAGGCCTTGCCGGTACGGCGGCCATGTTCGGCAACGCATTGTCGGACGCGGTCCCTCTCGACAAACCCAATTCCCGCAAATAATTTTTCGTGGCGTTAGAAAATATTTTTTCATGGTCTAAATCAAGGGACGAAGAGTTCCGCGAATGCCGGCGGAAATATTTTTATGACCGTTATGCTTCTTGGGGAGGATGGGATAAGAACGCTCCGAAAGAGGCGCGGATGGCATATGTTTTGAAAAATCTGAAGAACCGATGGGCCTGGAAAGGCGAAACCGTCCATCATGTGATCGAAGACGTGCTTAAATCGTTAAGGAACGGCCAGCCTGTCCCTCTCGACACGGCACTTGCGCGTCTGACCGAGATCATGCGGACCAACTATAAATCTTCCAAAGCCAAGAAACATTGGGACGATCCGAAGAATAATCTGGGTCTTTTTGAACACGAATATGAAAAATCGATATCCGACGAAACCTGGAAAGAATTTCATGACAGCTCGGCAGAGTGCCTTAAAAATTTCTATGGCTCAAGCCTTTACGAAGAATTAAAAGCTGATGATAAAAAGTCATGGCTTTTGATCGAGGATCTGGAAGAATTCGAGTTTGAAAAAGCGAAGATCTTTGTCAAACTTGATTTTGCAAGGATGAAAAAAGGCAAGGTCGAGATCTATGATTGGAAAACGGGCAAAAATGACAGCGAAGGCGCTGCAGTGCAGATCGGTGCCTATGCGATGTATGCGATGAGAAAATGGAATGTCCCAGTCTCGGATGTACGTGCATTTCTCTTTAATTTAGCAAGCCCATTACCGGTCGCGAATGAGCAGACTGTTAATGAAGCATTGATAAAAAGCACAACAGCAACGATCTCTGACAGCATCCATCAGATGCGAGAGCTTCTTGTAGATCCGGTCAAAAATATTCCGAAGCCCAGAGATATATTTTCGTTCACTGAAAACACAAAGCTTTGCGGTTATTGCAATTTCTACAAGATCTGCGAGAAGTATAGTACCGTGGTAAAATAATGCTTGGATATTCAAATGAAACACGTAGTAATTATTTTTACAGCATTGCTTTTGATCCAACCTTTTGCAAACGCGGCGGAGGCTGAACCGATGAAAACTGAAAAAGCGACATTTGCGGGCGGCTGTTTTTGGGGAATGGAAAAGCTTTTTTCAGAGTTTGACGGAGTCGTATCGACTCGTGTAGGTTACACCGGCGGCAATGTGAAGAATCCTAGCTACGAGATCGTTTGCACTGGGATCACCGGCCATGCAGAGGCGATCGAGATCACTTATGATCCCTCAAAGCTTAGCTATCCGAAGTTGCTTGAGATCTTTTTCAGTTATCACAATCCCACCACACTTAACCGTCAGGGAAATGATATCGGCACCCAATACCGATCAGCCATTTTTTATCATGATCCGGTTCAAGAGAAAGTCGCCAAAAAGGCAATAGAGCTTTTAATCAAAGCAAAAGTTTTCAAAGATAGGATCGTGACCGAAGTTGAACCGGCGGACGAATTTTACGCCGCCGAAGAATATCATCAGAAGTATCTGCAGAAAAATCCTAACGGCTACTGCGATATTCATTTTCAATCCAAAAAAATAGCGGAAGTACTAAAAGATCTGGAAAAGTAGTTTTATTATTCTATGGGCAAGCATGCTTTTCATGATTATGTGGTCCACGATCTTATGGGCCACATTCGCGGGATCGAGTCGAAGGCAATGTTCGGAGGCTGGGGACTTTACAAGAACGGCGTTGTATTCGGCATCATTGCGGACGATCAACTGTATTTTAAGGCAGGAGACCGGAATCGAAAAGACTATGAGGATTCCGGCAGCTCACCGTTCACTTATGTAGCCGCCGGCCGTAAAAAGGTGACAATGTCTTACTGGGAAGTTCCCGCAAATGTAATTGAGAATAGAGATGAATTGGAGCAGTGGATCGATCAGTCTTGTAAAGTTAGTTTACAGTCCAAGAAACGTAAAGTTTCTCGACGTCGTAATTCTTGATTTCAATCTAGCCATTTGGTATCTTAAAGCTACAATCACATCCGATAAAGGAACCGTAGTCCCTACTTATTAAGGGTATTTATAAGTTGTTTATTTTAAATAAGTTATAGAAAATGAAGACTGGTTTATACCAAAATATTTCAAAAACCATCCAAGCGATACGTAAAGCAAAGAAGATTATCGTAGCTTCCCATGTCAATCCTGATGGAGACACCATTGGCTGTCTTTTAGCGCTTGGCCACACGCTTATTCTGATGGGCAAGCAAGTGATCCTTTTGAGCCAGGACGGCGTGCCGACACGTTTTCAGTTTCTTCCCGGCAGCGAGCTTATTATGTCTGACACGCATGAAACCGCGGACGTGTCGATTGCAGTGGATTGCGGGAGCGTCAAACAATTGGGTGCGCTGCGTACGGCGTTTTTCCGTTCCAAAATCACCGTGCAAGTTGATCACCATGATTTTGGGAATTCATTTGGCAAGATCCAGGTGCTGGAAGAAGACGCTGCTGCGGTCGGCGAAATTGTCTATGAGTTGATCAAAGCCCTTAAAGTCGAGATCACGCCGGCGATCGCAACGTGTTTATTGACCTCGATTATCGTGGACACGGGCTCTTTCAGATTTACCAATATCCGCTCAAAGACATTTGATATTTGCAGCCGGCTTCTGAGAAAGGGCGTCGATCTTCAACATTTGATAGAGGAATCTTACTGGAAAAAGAGCCGTTCGGTAGCAAAACTCTCAGGATATGCGATCATGAACGCGGATTTTTCGATAAATGGCGTTGTGGCATGGTCCACGGTATATCAAAAAGATTTTAAGCGTTTTGGTGCGCACATTTCCGATGTCGACGCAGTCGCCGATGACCTACGCTCTATCGAAGGTGTTAAAATAGCTACAGTTTTCAGAGAAACCGAAAGGAAAATGTTCAGGGTCAGTCTCAGGTCCAAATATGGGATTAATGTAGCGAATGTGGCCAGAAATTTTGGCGGCGGAGGACATCATAATTCCGCCGGCTGTGTGATCCGCAATTCCGAAAAAGAAAAAGAGCTCTTGCTGAAAGAACTCGAAGCCTTAGTGAGCTGATCTATGAAGTACGTTGTCGTCATTCCTGATGGAATGGGTGACAGGCCGGTGGATGCTTTGGATGGACGCACTCCTTTGGAAGCAGCGTCAACACCGAATATGGATCACTTTGCCGCCCACGGCATCGTCGGCTTAAGCCGTAACATCCCCCGCGGATTTGTTCCCGGCACCGACATCGGCTGCATGAGCGTTTTTGGTTATGATCCGTCCAAATATTTTACGGGCCGCGGCCCGCTTGAAGCGGCTGAGCATGGCTTAGAATTAAGTCAAAAAGAAATAGCGTTCCGCTGCAATCTCGTCACGCTCGAAGGAAAATTTCTTAAAGATTTCAGCGCCGATCATATCAGTCTCGGCGAAGCTAAAACGCTTTTGGAGTTCCTGAATGATAAACTCCTTAAAAAATATAATCATCGGCTTCGGTTTTATCCCGGAAAGGGCACTGGTTATCGAAATCTGATGATCTGCAAAGATGAAGCGCACTGTATGGATAAGATCGTTTGCGCGCCTCCACATGACATCATGGGGCAGGAGTATCAAAAATTTCTACCTAAGGGCAAGGACGCGAAATTATTACTGGATCTGATGGCTGATTCACGTGAATTATTCAAAGATCATCCGGTGAATCAAAAACGTTTGCGTGATGGAAAAGGTGAATCAAGCATGATCTGGCTTTGGGGCCAGGGGCATTCGCCGACTTTTCCATCTTATTTCAAGCGTTATGGATTTCACGGCGCCGTGATCACCGCGGTAGATCTAGTGAAAGGGATCGCGATCTATGCGGGGCTCGATGTGATCCGCGTTCCGGGCGTGACAGGCTATTTTGATACGAATTACGTAGGAAAAGCAGAGTATGCGGTCAATGCACTGAGAAGCCGCGACTTTGTCGTGATCCATGTCGAGTCCACGGACGAGGCGGCGCATATCGGAGACCCAAAACTTAAGATCAAAGCGATCGAGGATGTTGATCGTTTGGTGCTCGGGACGCTCAGAAAAGGGCTTTCGGAATTTGAAGATTATAAAATCATGATTTTGCCCGATCATTACACATGTGTCAGCACTCGCACGCATGCGAGCGATGCGGTGCCTTTTTTGATCTATGATTCCAAGCATGACAAAAAAGGTCCTAAAAAATTCTGTGAGAGGACAGCGAGTTCATCCGGCCGGCTTGTTGAGCGAGGCCATGAACTGATGGATTTTTTTATTAAAGGCGACGGATCGCATGCGAAGAAATAATAACAGCAAGATCTTAGTCGATACACTGATCATCGGCGGCGGATTCGCTGGTCTTTCAACGGCATATCATTTAGCGAAGAAAGGACAGAAGAATACTGTGGTGATAGAGCATGAGCATAAGCTTGGCGGTCATGCATCAGGAAGAAATGCCGGCATGATCCGACAGGCGATCTCGGATCCGGTCCTGGCTAAATTAGCTCATGAAGGCCGTAATTTTTTGAGTCAATGCGGTAAAAATGGATGGAAGGGCGCCGCGCTCGATCCTCACGGTTCGCTTTTGCTGGCCAAAGATGGAGAGATTAATGAATTAAGAAAAACAGAAGCCATTTTAAAAAAGGAGGGGTTATCCTGTCGGCGGTTTTCGCGCCAGAAAGCCGAACAGTTTGTGCCTCTTCTTAAAAACGGTGATTTTAAAGAAGCTATTTTTTGCAAAAGCGATGCGATGGTCGATGTGAATTCGTTGATCCGTGGTTTCTACCAAGCTTTAAAGCGATATCACGTGAAAGTACTGATGGGTCATACGCTTGGGTCTATTGAGAAAAAGAACGGTTATTTTCATGTAAGAGCAGGGAATAAATTTTTTATAGCCAAACGCATCGTTAATGCTGCCGGTGCGTGGGCCGGCTCGGTAGCACAAAAAGCAAAAGCAACACCCATATCACTCAAAGCGTATCGCCGGCATCTTTTACTTGCAAAAAAATTCTATCCATTCAACGCTTCGTGGCCGTTTGTGTGGGATCTGAGCCATAATTTCTATTTTCGTCCGCAGGGCAAATTTTTACTTTTGAGCCCCTGCGATAAAAGCGAAGTCAAAAATATACGGACGGCTGTGCGAAAAGAGACGATCGACCGAAAGATCAGTGGTATATTGAGACAAAAGTTGAGCAAGTTTTCAGATCAGTTCGACACGATTTCATTTCAAAATATCAAATCAGGCCTGAGAACCATGACTCCGGACGGACGCTTTGTCATTGGAGAAGATCCTAAGCTTAAAGGTTTTTTCTGGGTTGCCGGCCTTGGGGGCCACGGTGTCACGACAAGTTTTTCGGTAGGCAATCTAGCCAGCGATCTTATTTTGGGAAGAAATCGATTAACGTTTTTAGCAAAAGCATTGTCGCCAGCACGATTCACTAGAACACGGTAAGCGGTCATCGCGAACCAAAAACCGCAAACCGGCGACTAATGAGAGGGTTCAATGTTACCTAAAGTAGATTATCACATGCACACACCGCTTTGCGGACATGCCGTCGGCGAACCGTCGGAATATGTTGAGCAGGCGCTTCAAGTCGGATTGTCCGAGATCGGTTTTTCAGACCATGCGCCGCTTGTGTCTCATGAAGACGCGCGATACACGATGAATTATTCACAGCTTCCTTTGTATCATGAGATGATCCACAGCGTACAGGCCAAATATAAGAATTTCACGATCAAGCTGGGTCTTGAAGCCGATTATATCCCCGGTTTTGAAAAGAAAACCAAGGAGATCTTGTCAGGATATCCTTATGATTTTGTGATCGGTTCCGTGCATTTCATTGACCGCTGGGCATTTGATGACCCCGATGAAAAGATCAAATGGAAAGATAAAGACATCGACACGGTTTATCGGGATTATTATAAACTTTTAAGACAATCGGCTGAATCCGGGCTTTTTGACATCATGGGTCATGTGGATCTTGTGAAAAAATTTGGACATCGTGCCACTGAGGATCTGACAGAGGACATTGCAAGGACGGCTTCTGTGTTCAAAAAATCTGGCGTTGTCGTTGAAATTAACACTTCGGGATTAAGAAAACCCGCGCAGGAGATCTATCCTTCGTTATCTGTGCTGAAGATCTATTGTGAGGCCGGCGTGCCGGTCACGTTCTCGTCAGACTCCCATGACCCTAAGGATGTCGGCAGAGATTATGATAAAGCGGCCAAGCTTGCGAAGGACGCCGGTTATCAAGAATACGTTGTTTTTAGAAAAAGAAAAATTGAAAGAAAGGAAAAACTTTGATCAAACCTCTCGGTATCGACCATGTCGCTATCAATGTCAGGGACTTAGACAAGTCGCTTGAGTTTTATACGAAGGTCTTGGGACTTAAGATCACGGAGAGGGAATATTCAAAACCCGGTATTGAATATTTTCTTGATTGCGGTACTTCGTTGATCGGACTCATTCAGGGTAAGGAGTCCGAAGAAAAGCACCTGCTTCAGGACGGCGGAATCGGCGGGAACCATGTTTCTTTCCGTGTGCATATGAAGGATTTCGACCGGATCGTGGAGGAAATAAAAAAAATAGGTTTGACGATCACTTTTGTGAAAAAAAGAGAAAAATCCTGGTCAGTTTATTTCTTGGATATTGACGGCAATAAACTCGAAATGACGGCTTGGCCGTTGGAAGATAAATAAAAGGAGGATTGATCCATGGCGTTGAAAGAAGGAGTGAAAGCCCCTGATTTTAAAGCGGTCTCAAATGAAGGCAAAGAGGTTTCACTGAAAGATTACAAAGGCAAAAAACGTGTTGTTCTTTATTTTTATCCCAAGGATGATACACCTGGATGTACCGTTGAAGCCTGCAGTTTCCGCGATACGATCAAGAAAATAGACAAAGCGGATGCAGTGGTCCTGGGTGTGAGTCCTGACAACACGCAATCGCATAACAAATTCATCGATAAGTTCAAGCTGCCATTCGTTCTTCTGAGCGATGAAGACAAAGAGATCTGCAAGGATTACGGAGTCTGGGTTAAAAAGAGCATGTACGGCAGAGAATACATGGGCGTGGCCCGCACGACGTTCGTGATCGGTAAGGACGGAAAACTCGAAAAGATCTACGAAAAAGTGAAACCCGAAGGACATGCGGAAGAAGTGTTGGAGTTTTTGAACAATAATTGATGCCAAAGATTACTTTTAGGGACAAAGAACCGGTCACGATAGAGGTAGAAAAAGGCGCTTCGGTGTTGGAAGCCGCGCTCCAGCATCACGTGCCTATTTACCATACCTGCGGCGGAAATTGTTCCTGCAGCACTTGCCGCATTTTTGTCATTCAAGGCGCGGAAAATCTTTCCCCGATTGACACCGGTGAAGCGCAGATCCTTGATTCATTCGATCTTAAGTCGCCTCATCGACTGGGCTGTCAGGCGCTTCTAATGGGTGGGCACGTCGAAGTGGAGATCCCTAAAAGGGACAAAGCCCCGCGTCCGAACAAAACACCGCTTGTCAGCGATGATCCAAGGGGAACTTATTAGTATTTGATGGATAACCAGAGATTTTTTTCAGGAGTTGGTCTTATTTCGGTTTCTTTGGCGCTTCACGGCGCTCTTTTTTTCTCTTTAAACCAAGAAGTCTCACACATTCAAGCCGAGCAGGCAAGTTTCCAAAGGAATTTTCTCAAAGAAAAAGGGGAAAGGCTCGAATTTCAATTTATTGAAGCGCCTTCTGAAACGCCAAAACCCGCCAAAAAAACAAAGAGAATGTCGAATCGCAACGCCTTGAATCAAGATATGCTTAAGATTAAATCCAGTTCTCCGGCTGCATTGCCTCATACAGCAATGCAAGGGGCCGCTGATCAGCTTGCGCAATATCAAGGTAATCTTTCGCAGACACCTTCTCCTAAGACGGAAGCCAAACAGGCTATTGAAAAACAGGAAACGGAAAATAAACCGGAAGAAACAAAGCCCGCCAAAAGTGTCCTGAATGACGATCAGGCATTTTTGTTCCATGAAAAAATAGAAAACAAAAAAACGAAAAACCAACCCTCCAATAAAAATGTCAATGAACAAAAACCAAGTCCTTCATCGAGTCCGAGAGCCGAGATTCAGGGTAAAGGCGGGTTTGACAGGATCACCACGCAGGAGATGAGTAAGATCAAATCGCCCGGCGCTATGCTTTTTGGCCAAACATCGTTTGAAGCGACCGGATCGGGTATGGGCGAATATATGAAGAACTTAAAGGAAAGAATATGGCTTTCCTGGTTCCCGTATCTTGCTTATCAGTATCCACAGGATTTCCGAGGGGCCGATGTCGTGATCAGTTTTACTTTAGATCCAAAAGGTAACGTGAAAATAGTCAAGATATTGGACAGCGTCGGCAGCCCTGTTTTTGCCGCTTACTGTGTCGAAGCTGTGCAGAAGGCCTCCGGATTTGGACCCTTACCGAAAGAAATTTTGACGCTGATAGGGAAGGACGAATTAGAAATTAAGTTTGGATTTCACTACAGATAAGATCAGACTTTTTGGTAGATCTCAGAACCTTTTTTTCTGAATTCCTCTGATTTTTCCTCAAGCCCGCGTGCTATTGCTTCCTGTTCATCAACTTTTAATTTTTCAGCATAGTCGCGTACATCCTGCGTGATCTTCATACTGCAGAACTGCGGGCCGCACATCGAGCAGAAATGTGCGACTTTTGCGGCGTCCTGCGGAAGCGTCTCGTCGTGGAATTCTTTTGCCGTCGGCGGATCAAGTGAAAGATTGAATTGATCCTTCCAGCGGAATTCGAATCGTGCTTTGGATAAAGCATTGTCGCGGATCTGTGCACCCGGATGGCCTTTGGCCAGATCTGCTGCATGAGCGGCGATTTTATAGGTGATGACGCCGTCTTTGACGTCTTTTTTATTGGGAAGACCCAAATGTTCTTTTGGTGTCACATAGCAGAGCATCGCGCAGCCGTACCATCCGATCATCGCGGCGCCGATACCCGAAGTGATATGGTCATAGCCAGGTGCGATATCGGTCGTCAGCGGACCTAAAGTATAGAACGGTGCTTCACCACATTCTTTCAATTGTTTTTCCATATTGATCTGAATAAGCTGCATCGGCACGTGGCCAGGCCCCTCGATCATGACCTGCACGTCATGTTTCCAAGCGGTTTTTGTGAGTTCTCCCAGCGTTTCCAATTCTCCGAACTGCGCCGCATCGTTGGCGTCGGCAATCGAACCGGGACGTAAACCATCTCCCAACGAGAACGCGACATCGTACGCTTTCATGATCTCACAGATCTCTTCAAAATGTGTATAAGTGAAGTTTTCTTTGTGATGCGCAAGGCACCATTTGGCATGGATCGAACCGCCGCGAGAAACAATACCGGTGACGCGCTGCGCGGTCCAAGGAACATAACGTAAAAGTACTCCGGCATGGATCGTAAAGTAGCTCACGCCCTGTTCGGCTTGCTCGATCAGCGTATCTCGATAGATTTCCCAGGTTAGATCCTCGGCCTTGCCGCCGACTTTTTCGAGCGCTTGATAAATGGGTACTGTTCCGATCGGAACAGGAGAGTTGCGAATGATCCATTCGCGGGTTTCATGAATATTTTTTCCGGTAGACAAATCCATGACCGTATCAGCGCCCCACAAGGTTGCCCAGGTCATTTTTTCAACTTCCTCTTCGATCGAAGAGGCGACGGCGCTGTTGCCGATATTGGCGTTGATCTTGACGAGAAAGTTGCGGCCGATGATCATGGGCTCTAGTTCGGCATGATTGATATTGGAAGGAATGATCGCTCTTCCGCGCGCTACTTCATCACGCACAAATTCAGGTGTGATCCTGCTCGGAATAGAAGCACCGAAGCTATTGCCCGGATGCTGTGTTTTAAGTCCGTTCAGCGCCAGCTGATCCATGAGCATATTCTCACGGATCGCGATGTATTCCATCTCATGCGTGATGATGCCTTTCTTTGCGTAATGCATCTGACTGACGTTACGGCCCGACTTGGCTTTTAAGGGATTTCTATAACCATCGATCGATTTTTGCGCCGCCGCGGAAGTCTCAGCATCACCGCGTTTTTGAATCCAGGATTCTCTAAGTGGTCGCAGGCCTTTTTTGATATTGATCGTGACGTCAGGGTCAGCGTAGGGTCCGCTTGTATCGTATACATAAATAGAAAGATTGCTCGGGTCTTCGAGAGAAATTTCTCTCATAGGGACGCGTATTTCAGGATGGATCGATCCTGGTGCGTACACTTTTTTTGAAGCGGGGAAAGGTTCTTGGGTTTTTGCAGGCTGGATCATGCAGTTCTCTTGTTTGCTTGAAACTTTAGTTCAGATACCGAATAATTTAGATGATTTATTGAAGATTCTAGCATAGAATTAAGCGGAACGTCTATGAATATAAGTTCAACAGTGTTTAAGCAATGTGCATAACTAATGAAGGAAGCCGAATGTTCACTAAAAATGGCCGGGAGTCAACCATCAGTGTCAACCTGCAGGAGAAAACATGGCTTCTCATGATTCAAATGATATTTCAAGTCATGACCGGTAAAATTTTCCATGAGTAAATCCTTAAACCGTATGGGTTGCAACCTCTGCGGCTCCTCTCGGTATTATCTTGTCTATAAGAAGCCAAAAACGGATAAAAAAGTTAAGGCAGCGGCCACCTATACGATCTCAGAAAGCGAACTTGAGAAGCCGGACAAGATCGTCCGGTGTATGACTTGCGGATTGGTATTTGCGGTTCCCGAGGTCCATGTCAAGGAGATCACGCAAGACTATGTGGACATGGCCGATCCTGAATATTTAAAAGAAGAAAAGGGCCGCAGGTCGCAGGCTAGGATCGTTCTTAAGAAAATACAAAAGTTCAAAAGAACAGGAAGTCTTTTGGACATCGGCTGCGGTCCCGGTTTTTTTCTTGATGAAGCCAAGCGCCAAGGATGGGAAGTGCAGGGTGCGGATCTCTCCAAATGGTCCAAAGACTATGCAAAGGCGAATTTTGGCATCGATGTTTTTCAAGGTTTCCTGTCCGACGCGCATTTTGAGGACCGCACTTTTGATGTGATCGTGATGAACGACGTGATCGAGCACCTCGAGGATCCCAAGACTGTATTGAAAGAGATCCGCCGCATTTTGAAGAATGACGGCGTCATTTATGTAAGCACGCCGGACATTAAAAGTTTCTTAAGCCGTCTGCTCCGCGCCAAATGGTGGGGGATCAATAAATACCACCTTTTTTATTTTTCCAAAAAAACGATCGAAAAGCTGTTTGATGAAGTGGGTTTTAAGCCTATGAAGTATTCTTCATATCCCCGGGTATTCTCTTTCAACTATTGGGTGACGCGGCTTAAACCTTATCCGGTTTTTATTTATAAACCGATCGAATTTATTTCCAGCATAGGCGGCCTTGGCAATTGTCTTCTAAAGGTCACTTTGCACGACCAGATCGGAGTTATCGCTAAAAAGATACAGCGTCTTGACAGCGTGATCGTCGATGAAAAAAAGAAAATGGTGCCTTCGGAGCGTCAAAAGGTGATCGTCGTGCTGCCTGCGTATAATGCCGCGAAGACTCTCGAACGGACTGTGGCCGATATTCCGAAGGATTGCGTGGATGAGATCATTTTGGTCGATGACAAAAGCAAGGACGACACCGTGAAGATCGCCAGAAAGATAGGCCTGACCGTTTACGAGCATGAAAAAAATAAAGGTTACGGCGGAAATCAAAAAACATGTTACACCAAAGCGATCGAGCGTGGCGCCGATATCGTTGTTATGGTCCACCCTGATTATCAATATGATCCTAAAATCATCCCTCAACTCATAGAGCCGATCCGGAGAGGAGAAGCGGACGCCGTTTTTGGTTCACGCATGATGAAAGGCGGCGCGTTGGAAGGAGGGATGCCGGTGTGGAAGCACAATGCGAACATCCTTTTGACTGCTTTTGAGAACGTAGTGCTGGGAACATATCTTACTGAATACCATTCCGGCTTCCGTGCGTACAGCACGAAACTGCTTAAACGCATCAGATTCCAGTCCAACTCCGATGGTTTTATTTTTGATACGGAGATCATTGTACAAGCGCTCGCGAACCGCTTTAAGATCGAGGAAGTGCCGATCCGCACGCGTTACTTCGAAGAGGCTTCATCGATACGCCTTTGGCCCAGCATCATTTACGGCTTAGGCATTATCCGAGTGATGTTCAGCTACGCCCTCCATGTGAAAGGTATTATCAAGAGCAGATCTCTTGAGCCGGCGAATTAAGAAGTTCTGAAATTTATTTTGGTTTTTTGTTACTGGAAAGATATTCGATAATATCGCGTGTGGACACCACGCCGATAGGGATACCGTTATCCAGTACAGGGACATGGCGGAATTTTCCGATCGACATTTTATGTAATGCGTACGAAAGCGGCGCATCTTTGTCGAGACATTCGGGTCGGGGCGTCATGATCTTTTCGACCGGGCAAGTTGACGGGTCTTTTATGACGCCCGCGACTTTCAAAAGGATGTCCCGGATGCTGGCGATGCCTAAAAGTTTTTTATTTTCATCACAGACCAGCACGCAGCCTTTCATCGGAAACGCCTGCATTTTTTCTATCATTTCCTGAACAGAAGTCTTGGGGCTTACGATGATCGGCGGCACTTTGGATATGAAATCCGCCACTTTTTCGGTCATGATCTTTTTTTGGAGTTTTTCGTTAGAAGGTTTTGGCACATCATGCTGCATGAACGAATGCAGGCACTTGTCACAATGATCGCTGCCGATTATATTCTCATGACCGCAATAAGGGCATTTGAGCTTCATGATTTTTTTCCTTTGTCTTCAATGGCCCAGACATCTTCGGTGTAAAGGATCTTCTCAAGATCGCCTTTACCTTTTTTCTCGATGGACATTTTGACCTGATCGTTCAGCATATCATTATAAGTCGGTTTTTCGATGCAGCGGAAAATACCGAACGGTACAGGCATCTCCGGGTATTCCATTTGAGTGAGAAGATACGCGTAATTTGGGGAAGGATCATTCTCGCGGTGAATGAGAAGTTTGCTTTGATCTTTCACTGAGGCCAAGTCCACGATCTCTGTTTCAAAGCCGTTCAGCACGATCGCTTTGTCTCTGTTTTTTCCGAAGATCAGAGGCTTCCCATCCTCTAAATAGATCGCGCGGTCTTCGCGGTTCTCGCGTCCCGTGATCGGCACGTGAACGTCTTTATTAAAGATGATGCAGTTTTGGTAGATCTCAACAAAGGAAACGCCTTTATGTTGTGCGGCGCGCATCAGGACTTGTCCCATGTGCCGTGGATCCGTATCGACGGTCCGCGCGATGAATGTCGCCTCAGCCGCAATGGCGATACAAAGCGGGTTGATCGGATAATCAATGGAACCATCCGGTGAAGACTTAGTGATCTTCCCTTTGTCCGAAGTAGGGGAGTATTGACCTTTGGTAAGACCGTAGATCTCATTATTCACGAGGACGATATTCAGATCCATATTTCGGCGCATGGTATGGATCAAATGATTTCCGCCAATGCTCAGCCCGTCGCCATCGCCAGTGATGACCCATACAGTGAGTTCTGGCCTTGTGCATTTTAACCCGGTGGCGATCGACGGTGCGCGTCCGTGAACAGTGTGAAAGCCGTACGTATTCATGTAATAGGGAAAACGGCTTGAACAACCGATCCCTGAGATGAACACATGGTTTTCCCTAGGCGTTGTGAATTGCGCCAGCGTCCTCTGCATGACCGATAGTATCGAGTAATCTCCGCAACCGGGGCACCAGCGCACTTCGGCGCCCGAAACAAAATCTTCTTTGTTATATGGTAAATGAGTATGAGTTTCTTGTGCGGGTGTCATAGCAGTGTCGTGATCTTTTCTTTGATCTCTCTGATCTTGAAAGGTTGCCCTGTCACTCTATTATAACCAACCGCATGCACACCTTCAAACTGGGCACGGATCATGAAGATCAGATTTCCCATATTGAGTTCGGGCACCAGTATCGTATTGAAATTTTTGAGTATTTCTCCGAGATTTTTCGGAAACGGATTTAAATAATTCAAATGACATGCCGAGACTGACTTTCCTTCATTTTGAAGCTCGGTGACAGCGGCATGAATAGATCCGTATGTACCGCCCCAACCTAAGACCAGCACCTTACCTTTTTTTTCTCCTATGACTTCAGCGGCCGGAATATCGTTAGCCATCCTTCGTATCTTTTCCTGCCTCAATTCTGTCATGCGATGATGATTTGCGGGGTCGTAACTGACGCCGCCGGTCCTATCTGCTTTTTCAATGCCGCCGATGCGGTGTTCCAATCCGGGTGTTCCTGGAATGGCCCAGGGCCGAGCCAACGTTTGCTCGTTCCTAGTGAATGGCAGAAAGGGGCCTTCGCTTGTTTTGGGGTGCTCTATTTTAATCTGCGGTAGTTCTGATATTTTTGGCAGACGCCAAGGTTCAGAACCATTAGCTAAGTAACCGTCGGACATGAAGAACACCGGCACCATATATTTTAAAGCAATGCGAATGGCTTCGATCACGTAATCAAAACAATTCGACGGCGTCGATGCGGCTACGATCGCAACCGGCGAATCGCCGTTACGGCCGTACATTGCTTGAAGAAGATCGGATTGTTCGGTTTTTGTGGGAAGCCCTGTAGATGGGCCGCCTCTTTGAATATTGAGGATCACCAATGGCAATTCCGCCATCACGGCCAGATTGATCATTTCCGATTTTAAGCAAACACCGGGGCCGCTTGTTGCCGTGATACCGATATTTCCACCGAAAGAAGCGCCAAGCGCTGCTCCGCAAGCGGCGATCTCATCTTCTGCTTGAAAAGTTTTTACGTTGAAATTTTTACGTTTGGACAACTCATGCAAGATATTGCTTGCCGGCGTGATGGGGTAGCTTCCGTAAAGCACTTGTTTTCCGGTGATCTGAGCGGCCGCGACGATGCCGAGGGCCACGGCTTCATTACCGGTTATCTTTCTATAAACACCCGGACGGATATCCGCTTTTTTGACGATATAACGCGCCGGTACAGTTTCAGTGATGTCTCCGTAGTTATAACCGGCTTTCAACGCCATGACATTGGCTTCGGCGATCTCAGTTTTTTTAGCGAATTTTTCATTGACCCATTTAATAGTGTGATCGAGCGTGCGGCCATAGATCCAGAACATGAGGCCGAGCGCGAAGAAATTTTTACAGCGGTCGATTTCGGTAGGTTTGATCTTGGCTGTCTGAAGTGCATTCTTTGTGAGTGTGGATACGGGTATTTGCAGCAGCGAATAATCTTTCAGCGAATTATCCTGGAGCGGGTTCGCCTTCCAACCCGCTTTTTTCAAATTTTCTTCGTTGAACGAATCCGTATTGATCACTAAAAGCCCGCCTTTTACAAGGTCGTTGACGTTAACGCGTAAAGCCGCGGGATTCATCACGACCAATACATCGGGGGCGTCGCCGGCGGTAAAGATCTCGTTCTTGCTGAATTGGATCTGAAAGCTTGAGACGCCCGGTAAAGTACCCTGAGGTGCGCGGATCTCAGCGGGAAAATCGGGAAGTGTAGCAATATCATTTCCCATGATGGCCGAAGTGTCCGTGAATTGATCCCCGGTCAACTGCATACCGTCACCGGAATCTCCGGCGAAACGTATGGTAACGGACTCTACTTCTTTTTCTATGGGTTTATTTACTGGCAATGATATCTCCTTGGATGTATAAATTTTTTATCCGCCTTCCGCGGTATGAAATTCCTGATCCGCCTTTGGAGGCAGGTTAAAAATCTCGGTAGGGAAGAGCTCAGAAAGAAAATTGGCGACTGTACGCACTGACAAAATGCCGGTCATTTGACCCATCTCATCCACTAACGGAATGTGCCGGATATTATATTTATTCATGGTATCGATGGCTGCGCCCACGGTGTCGGACTTAAAGAGCTCTACGAGATCTGTGTTCATATAATTTTTTACGGGCTCGCTCAGCTTCACACCTTTACGCAGAACTTTCATCAATACATCGCGTTCGGTGAACATCCCCAAAACTTTCAGATGCTCGTCACGGATCACGATGTACCCCGATTTTTCCCGATGCATCAGATCCAATGCTTCCTGCAGACTGATATCCGGCCCGCTATTCACGCATTTGGGGCGGAGGATCTGATAAATCTTGGTTTCTTTTAAAATATCTTCAATATTTCTTGTAGGAGGCATTAGACGATCCTTGAGTTCTTAAAGATGAAAACGCATTATAGCATATAATTTTGGCTTGATGAAAAAAATATGAAAAGTTGTATTCGCCAAGGTGTCTTGATAAAATAAGCGCGTTAAAAAATCCCTCAAGGACCGTCCGATGACAGAAAATGCCGAGAGTCACAAACTCCCTAAGGACTCTGTGATAAAGAAGTTAAGTGAGTTTGGGGAGGGTTTTAAGCATCACCACGAAAACTATGAAGCCGCTTCCATTTCCGCGATCCGCGAGACCGGCGGGATATGGGATTTCGGCGAATTGGTCTTTTATTTTCCCGAACATTTCGGTTTTTGCTATGGAGTCGACAAAGCCATTGATATGGTTTTCGAGACCTGTGAGAGATTTTCCGGCAAAAAGATTTTTCTGACCGATCAGTTGATCCACAACCCTTATATTAACGGTAAATTGAAGGAAAAAGGCGTCCAGTATCTTAAAAGGGACAGCCATAATCTTCTGGTCTGCGACGAGTTGCAAAGCGGCGATATTGTGGTCGTTTCGGCGTTTGGGACGGATTTTCGTGATATCCAAAAACTGAAAAGCAGAGGTGTGACGATCGTCGACTCGACCTGCGGAGCGATCATCAACGTGTGGAAACGCGTCGAAGGCTACGCGAAAAAGGGTTATATCACGGTCATGCACGGCAAGCGCAATCACGAAGAAACGCGCGCGACGGTCTCGCAAGCCGTGAAAGAAGGCGGCGCTTATATCATTATCGAGAACATCAAAGAAGCTGAAGAGTTGTCTCAAGTGATCCGAGGCGACATGGAAGAAGAAAGTTTCATCGCAAAATATCCGGAAGCTGTGCCCGAAAATTTTTCATTCGATACAACCAACTGCAAAATGGGCATGGCAAACCAGACGACGATGTTAAAAGGCGAATCACTTCAGATCCAAGAGATTCTGAGGCAGGCGACTATAGTTCGATTTGGCGAAGCAGCGACAGCTGAGCGTTTCAAGAGTTTTGATACGATCTGCGGCGCGACACAGGACCGCCAGGATGCGTTGAGAAATCTTTTCGACAAACCGCTTGATCTTTTGATGATCGTTGGAGGGTTTAACAGTTCGAATACTTCGCATCTCGCCGAGATCGCGGATGGACACTTGGATTTTTACCATATTGAGAGTGTTGCCGATATCATTTCCAGCGAGGAGATCCGTTGCCGCAATCCGCGCACCGGAAAAGCCGAACTCGCTCGCGGGTGGTTTCGAAGACACATCAAGAATATCGGGATCACTTCCGGCGCTTCCACGCCGGATATCACATTGCTTGAGATCATTCAAAGATTGACCCAGTTAAAGTCGGAGAGCTTATGTCAAAAATAACAGTTTATCAAAAACCTACATGCACGACCTGCCGGCAGGTTTATCAGGCCCTGAAAGAAAGTAATGTCGATTTTGACGCGGTGAATTACTATACGGATCCGATATCAAAGGCGAAGCTTAAAGAACTTTTAAAGAAAATGGGGATCAGCGCCTCTGAGCTTTTGCGTAGGAAGGAAGATATTTATAAAACGCTCAAGATCGAGGAAAAAAAACTTTCTGAGAATGAATTGGTCGACTTGATGGTTAAACACCCTGATCTGATCCAGCGGCCGATCGTTGAAAAGGGAAGCAAAGCGATCTTGGCGCGCCCGGCGGAGCGGATAAAGGAAATTTTGAATTAGTGAAGCGTCTTTTCTCCTTATTTTTAACGATCTGTCTTTTTGTGTGGCTCATGCCGCTTGGCGCGTTCATCAAACCTTCCCAAGAAAAAACCGCCTGCGACGGCCAACGGCCGTTCCACATGTGCTGTATGTTAAGCGGAAAAGTAAGAACCGATGCTGATCCTTTGGCGAAGATCAACTTTACCAACGCTTCCAATGTCAACACCTCTGCCAAATCTGCGGCGTCCGGCGGAGAAGAATTTTTACCGGTTGTTTTCAGGGACAACGTTTCAAATATCACCGGCAAATATTTTCAAACCGGATCTTATTTTTCGTACACCGCTTTTTTTGATTTACTCGACCCTCCTCCCAAAACATCCCAGCTCTTCTAACAGTTCGAACATAAATTTCAATTAATACATTAAAGGGGTATTTAATGCGAAAATCATTCGTATTTATATTGATTTTATTTTCAGGGATTTTTTTTGGGGGATCAAATGTCCAGGCATGCGATTCTTGCGGCTGCACACTTTCCAAAATAAGCGACAGTCTGCAAAGTGCGGAACAGCAGAAACCGTGGTTTTTTGACTTCACGGTCGAACAGCAAAAGTGGAAGACAAGGTCTGCGGATGACGCCAATGTTTTGGTCAACGAAGGCCATGACGTGCACAATAAGACGCACGAAGAATTTTATCACTTCATGCTTGGCTCAAATCCCGTCGAACGTTTTACAGTTCTTGCAGAAATTCCTTATGTGGTCCGTGAAGCCACCGAGGTCGAAGATGCGGATAATCTCGGCAAAAAACAGCGTTCTGACGGCTGGGGCGATCTGAGCCTGATCGGGATCTTCAAGGCGCTGATGAAAGATGATGATTTTCTTGGCGTGACAGGCGGTGTTAAGTTTCCGACCGGTGAGACGAAGAATAAAAACTTTCAAGGCGAGCGTTTTGAAGTTGAAATGCAGCCTGGAAGCGGTTCGTATGATTATCCGATAGGGATCGTGTACCGCCATGCGATCAGTCCGATCATCTTAAGCGGAAACGTTTCTTATGTGATCAAAACCCAGGGTTCGCAGGAGTTTCAGTACGGAAATCTTTTTTTCGCTTCGATGAATGCGGATTATGTACTGAACCCTAAGAGTAAGGATCTTCGAACAAAGATCGGGCTGGATATGACGGTCCAGCATGCCCAAAAAGACACTAACCATGGAGAAAGGCAGGCTGATAGCGGGGAAACCTCGTTTTTTTTAGGGCCCGGCATCAATATCAAAGCGAATGAAAATATTTCTATATTCGGGAATATTTTGTTCCCGGTATACCAAACTACCGGTGGAGTTCATCAAAAACTTGAGAATATATGGACGTCGGGAGCAAAAATAGTTTGGTAAGCTATTACTTAGGCGCAAAATGGTCATATCAGCCCAAGTTATAAGGATATAAATCACTAAATCGCAACTAGTTAACTCGATTTTTGCGAGCATATAATGTGGTTGTTCAATGGACCGGAAATTGTTATAATTTAATCATGAAGAAAACCTTCGTCAGTTTTCTCATTCTCACGTGTCTTTTGCTATCCGCCAGCGCGCGCCTGCCTTTGCTCCAGCAAAGTTGCGCTGATCAATCGAATCAGATTTTTTCCATCAACAAACTGATCAGTAAAAGCGATGCCCAAAATCCGTCCACGCCGAGATTTTCGGTAAAAGGAAAATATTTTAGAAGATTCTTTAGTTCGGCACGCAATCTGATCCTGCCTACGGCAGCCAAGATAGTTTTTACGTATGAACGCTCAGTTTTTTTTGCTTATGCAGAAAGTTCGTTTTTTTTCACCCATCAGTATTCTCTTTTTCTCCGATCTCCTCCGGTCAGCGTCTGTTTCTAGCGATCTGTCGATAGTCCGTCTATTTAGAAATTAATTTCAATTCATAATTTTGGTCAAATGAGATCGGAGATCCATATGATGTTTTTATCACGCATGGGTGTGTCCATAAAGAACAAGACCAAGCTTGTCCGCAAGCGGTCGGCACATCGTTTCAGGATCTTTCTTAAGTATCATCTTAAGAGAGAAGAAAAAGAACCTATTTTTATCATTACTACCAGAAGAACCGGCAGCAATCTGCTCTTGGACTACTTGAACTCGATCCCGGGCGTTTCTTTTGCGCCGGAGGTGCTGAATAAAAGCATGTTCTATGGTCTCCGGAGGGGATTTGCAGGTAAGTCCACAGCTCTGCGACATATAGCTTATTCCATCAATGCCTGCTCCGAGAGGGTTTGCGGTGCTAAGTTGATCATGTCTCATCTGCACAACTACCAGATCTCGATGGAAGATCTGAAAAGAATATTTCCTAACGCTAGATTCATTATTCTTTATCGCCGTTCCATTCTTGATCAATTCGTATCGCTTCGTATCGCTGAGATCACCGACACGTGGCAATGGACAAAAGATTTTGATTTACCTTCTTCGATCAAGATCGACGTCCGCGAACTTCTGAATTTTTGCAGAAGGATCAAGTGGTTTTACCAGGATCTGCTTTCGCGTGAGTGGTTGAAGGAGCGTTCGATCGTGCTGAGTTATGAAGAATTTGCGCGATCTCCGCAGGATTTGTTTGAGAGAACTTTGTTTCCTTTTCTGGGATTACCTGTTTTTCCGGTTTCGTGTACGCTAAGGAAACAAAACACCAAAGAGCTTCGAGAGATCGTGTCGAACTATGAAGAATTGACCCCTTGGATTACGCACTCATTGGTTCGCCAAAACTACGGACCCTCTGCTGATATGCAAAGTGATGCGATGGGCGAAGCCGAGATGCTGTTCGGATAAGGGCGCTGTCGTGTTTTTATAAATCGAAAGGAACGGTCCATGATCAATTTTTTTTACGTAACTTTAGGTCTTGCCGCAGGAATGTTCAGCGGGCTGATCGGTATCGGAGGCGGGGTGATCATTGTGCCGGCCCTTGTTTTTTTCTTCAGGCTGTCTCAGCATCAGGCGCAAGGCACGACTTTGGCCCTGATGATCCCGCCGATCGGTCTTTTCGCCGCGATGGATTACTACCGGCACGGCTATGTGGATTTGAAAGTGGCAGGACTGATCTGCGTCGGTTTTTTGTTCGGCGGGTTAATAGGAGCCAAATGCGCGAATTTATTGCCCAATATAGTATTGGAAAAATTGTTCGGTTTTATTCTGTTGTTCATTGCTTTCAAAATGATCGTGGCCAAATGAATATGAATATTCCATGCTGAATCAAAAAACATTTGTTCTATGGTTTACAGGTCTGCCATGTTCAGGCAAGACAACCCTTTCAAATTGGGTGAGGCAGGAGCTGAATGTTCATGGCTTAAAATTGGAACAGCTTGACGGCGATGAAGTGCGCCGGAAAAAGCATCACATTCTGGGTTTCTCCAGAGAAGATCGTCTGGCTCATGTGGCCGATGTTGTGTCCCAGGCATCGGAATACGCCAGTAAAGGTGTCAGCACTTTGGTTTCGCTGATCACGCCTTATCAGGTGATGCGGGATGAAGCGAGGGCACGCCTGGATCATTTTGTGGAGATTTATGTGCGGTGCGCTTTGGATATCTGCGAATCAAGGGATGTCAAGGGAATGTATCGGCTTGCGAGAGAGGGGAAAGTCAAATATTTTACAGGTATCTCCGACCCTTACGAAGAACCTGCTCACCCTGATCTTATTGTGGACACAGATGTTCTTTCTATTCAAGGCTCGGTGAATAGAGTGATATCGTATTTAAAGGAACAAAAATTAATTGAAACATCCGGCAAAAAAGTGCCTATCGTCTGAGATAGGTTCGTTGTCCGAGTTTTTTGAAAAATCTATGCAGAAAAGAGATAAGCTTCGACAAAAGATCGATTGCTTTGAAAAAATATCTTTCTGATCATCCACGACATGAAATTTCTAAGAAATGTCAAAGCATACATAAAGGGCGCCAAATCTTTTTCCGCTCCATTTTCCTGACGGATCAGTTAAAGCAATCTCAGATCGAAATATTCATTTTTGTTTATCTTAAAACATGTATAACCTGCTTATATTAAATTAGTTATATTTAAATAGATTTTTTTATCGAAGTTTGTTAAAATTATGACACTTTTAAGTATTCTATGGCGTCTAAATAACAATATAACGCTTCTAAACCCGGAGAGTTTTGTTGGATCGATTCGGTTTTGTAAAATCTGTGTTCAAGAATTCTTTTTGTCGATACCTTATTTTTATTAGCGTAGCTTTAGCTTTCATTTCTTTTCCGACTTACAGTTTTGCGGCCCCTCAGATCGTTAATGGTGCTGACGCCAATTATGGAGATGGCGGCTCCGATCCCACTGCGGGGGTTTCGTTCCAAACGGACAATGCTTTGGCCACGACAGCTGACGCCCAAAATTTCGGACCCGTTACCAATGATGTCGGATCCGACAGCAAAGGAGTGCTCAACATTGCCAACACTTCGACGTTTAACAGTACAGTCGGTCTTTCAGGTGCCTCGATCAAGGAGCTCGATGCGGCCGCTGATACAAAATCCGTCACTCTTTCAGGCGCGTCCTTTATTACGACCACCAAAGTGACCGGCACAGGTTCTTTAAATACCAACGCCAATTTAACAGGCAATGTGCAGTATGATGCCGACGGTACTGTGAATGTCGCAAATGGGATCGCCGGTACCAATGTTACAGGAACGATCACCAATTCCAGCACTACCACACGAGGCACTCTGACACTCGGCGCGACATCCGGCACAAGCACTGTCAGCGGTACAGTTGGCTCATCCACCAACGCCCTTTCTATCATCAACACAGCCGCCACCGGAGGCACATCGACATTTTCTTCGGATGTATTCGCAAACACAGTCAATGTCACTGGAACCGGCACCTTAAACCTGAACGGCAATTTGGATACCGGCATGGCAGGTACGACGTTAACTTACGGTGCTGATGGAACGGTGAACGTGTCGAACGGAGCGGCCGCAAAAAATATCACGGCTGCCATCACCAATTCCAGCACCACCACACGAGGCACTCTGACACTCGGCGCGACATCCGGCACAAGCACTGTCAGCGGACAAGTCGGTTCGGCCACCAATGCTCTTTCTACTATCAATACCGCTGCTACCGGAGGCACATCGACATTTTCTTCGGATGTATTCGCCAATACGGTCAATGTTACCGGAACCGGTATCTTGAACCTGAACGGCAATTTGGATACCGGCATGGCAGGTACGACGTTAACTTACGGCGCTAATGGAACAGTGAACTTGTCTAACGCCGCCGCCGGCACAAATATTACAGGAACGATCACAAACTCAAGTACTACCACACGAGGCACTCTGACACTCGGCGCGACATCCGGTACAAGCACTGTCAGCGGACAAGTCGGTTCGGCCACCAACGCTCTTTCTACTATCAATACTGCTGCTACCGGAGGCACATCGACATTTTCTTCGGATGTATTTGCCAGTACAGTCAATGTTACCGGCACGGGAACTTTGAATCTAAATGGAAACTTGGATGCCGGCATGTCGGGCACGACGTTAACTTACGGCGCTAATGGAACGGTGAACGTGTCGAACGGAGCGGCCGCAAAAAATATCACGGCTGCCATCACCAATTCCAGCACCACCACACGAGGCACTCTGACACTCGGCGCGACATCCGGCACAAGCACTGTCAGCGGTACAGTTGGCTCATCCACCAACGCCCTTTCTATCATCAACACAGCCGCCACCGGAGGCACATCGACATTTTCTTCGGATGTATTCGCAAACACAGTCAATGTCACTGGAACCGGCACCTTAAATCTGAACGGCAATTTGGATACTGGCATGTCGGGTACGACGTTAAATTTTTCCGGAGATGGCACTGCGAATGTGGCTGATACTAAAAATGTCACAGCAGCCGTAACGACTAGCGTCAATAATCAGGGTACGT
>CAZXLF010000007.1:0-158359 GCA_964642015.1 uncultured Planctomycetia bacterium | reverse complement strand
AGGATAACGCACCTAAGAGATCCGATAAAGAAGCTTTGGTGGTGAGGCCTTTGGAAAGCAAGAGGTTCAGAAGCGCTTGAGAAGGGATGCTATTAATAAGAACATTTGATGAACTTAACAAAGCAAGAACAGATTTTGGATCTCCGATTAACAAATGCACTGAATCTAATGATAAATAATTGACTAATTCGGATGCGGATAATGCTGAAAGAAGATCTACAACTTTTATGCTGCTTTTGACATCAGCGGCCGACTTTGTAAGCATGCTGTCACTTGAGCCGGTTCCACTGAGAGCTGTTAATATGTCATCGTTCTTCGCCGTAGTAAGATTCACTCCTTTGGATGTTAATTTCGTTTTAATTGCTGCTACGCTTCCGGCTATATCCACACTCCCGTCGGAATTTTTTACAAGTTCAGAATCTTTTAAATATCCCTGTTGCACTAATAAAGTGATAAATTCATCACTCGATAACTCATCGAACAAGGATTGGAAATTAAGAGAGCTTATTATCGAGTCAGCATTTTCATTTACAAAACCTTCAGAATAGAGCAGATTTAAAAGATCTTTACCTTTCAAGTTGTTGATTAAACTGCTCGTCGATAGCTGATTTAATATAGAATTGACATCGCCCGTTAGAAACCCGCTCGAAGCCAGAAGCTTTAATAAATCAGTCGGCGACATTGCTTTCAATTTATCAGCGAGCAAAATCTCTTTCAGATTCTGGTCGGTAAATTTAAATTGATCTTCTTTGACATACTGGCCAATGTCCGAAATATCATATTGTTTGACATCAGATATAGTGTCGCCGTTGTATTCATAACTTGTTAAGGTTGTCGGATTATTATTTGAATCATAGTCACTCAATGTATAGAGGATTTTTTCCTTGCCTTTTGGTCCCGTATAAATGGATAACTGCATTAAGTCATCGTCTTTGATACTCTCCCTAAAGCTTGAATCTTTAAAAGCACTTAAATCACTGTTCATGCCTTCAATATTGAATTCCTTGACTTCTTTTAGCGCTCCTCCATCGTATTCATAAACATCTATCGTGGTGGGTTTATTCGATCCATCTAAGAAATCAGACAATACGTATGCGACATGACTATTAGCTCCATCTCCTTCAAAAAAAGTTTCGTTAATGATCATATCATCCGTAAGATTTTCTTTTTTGAAATCTTCAAAGCCGCCTTTGATTTTGTTACCATTTGCATCAGTCAGCGTTTGAGCACCACGGATATAATCTGCTATATTGACTTTAGTAACATCATACTTGGTAATCTTCATAAGCTTATCACCCGAATACTCATAAATACTCAGAGTGGTAGGCACACCATCTTTATTTGGATCATCCAATGTATATTTCAATTGTCCTGCTGGAGGCCCACCGCCTCTACGGCGATCATCATCCAAAAATTGCTTCTTCCTCCTCATTCTCTGAGTGAAGTCATCTTCTAGAGAACGGGATAAATCATATTGATCTTGCTTTTGCTGGATGAAGTCTTCGTGCTTCTGCTGCTGTTCCAAAAGATAACGGGGAAGGAATTTGCTTTCTTTTTGTTTTTCTCTCTCCAGTAGAAAACCGCTGGGTTCAGCAGCTAGTAAAACATCTCTGAAGAAGAAATTCACCAATACAATAACAGAAACCGTTTTCACCCAAATGGGCCAACGGCTCTTGAATGGTCTTTCTTCTGTCTCTGTTGTAATTGGATCGTTCACCGAATCGCTATTTGTCATCTATTCTCTGGTTACTTAAGTTGCCCGCTATATATTAAAAATTAATAATAAATTCACTTAATATTAGGCGAAAAATAATTATTAAATGCTCCTGTCTTTTCATGGACAATTAGCAAGATAATAAATAGATTTAAATATGATTAATTTAAATTTTATGAACCAAAGCCCAAACCATTGCCTATTCAAAATTATGCCATCTTAGTATCGAATTATCAAATATCAATAGTAAATATTATATCTATTAATATATATTATATTACTATTGTTTATCTCAATATCTAAATATTTTGTATACTAACAACATATTTTTGCAACCTCTTTTTCAAGAAAGTAATTCCGTCTTGAAACATAATATAAAATGCGGGGGTTACCATTAGTGTGAGTACTGTAGAACTCACTACACCTCCAATAACAGTTAACGCTAACGGTGACCATAAATTTGCACCTTCTGTTTTATCAATAGCCATTGGCACAAGTCCTAAAACAGTGCAACTCATGGTCATCAAAATAGGCCTTAAGCGATCTCTATTGGCTAATATTGCTGCTCGTATCGCAGAACAATGTTTTTGATATACGTAATAATTGATCCTATCCATGAGCATGATTGAATGATTAACAACAATGCCCCCTAACATCATCATGCCTAATAGCGCTCCTACGCCTATAGAATGAGGCCCAAAATAAAGGGCAATAACAGCCCCGACTAATGCTAACGGGACCGCTATCATGATCAAAAGCGGCTGGTAGAATGACTCAAACAAAGACGCAAGAACCAGGTAAACGAGAACCAAAACGAACAAAATCATCGCACTCATTTGTTTGTTGGTTCTTACCAGTGTTGGATAATCACCGCCTACGCGATAGAAGTAATCCTCAGGAAATGGCAAATTTTTTAGGCTGTTCTGTATATCCGCAACGACTTTGCTTAACGGAATCTTGCCTATATTTGCACTGACTTGGATCATACGATTCTTATCCTTTCTCCAGATTTCACTCGGCCCTAATCCAAACCTAAAATCCGCAAGTTGATCTAAAAGCACAGCGTCGCCATTTTTCGATGTCATGATCAGATGGTGCAAATCTTTAAAAGTTTTTCGGTATTTCTCGTCCAGACGAGTGATAGTCTCCACCTCCGTACCTTCGGTATGGTATGTGGTGGCCCGAAATCCTCTCATCTGACCATGAATCTGATTGGCGGTTTCACCAACATTCATCCCATAGAGACCTAATCTTTTTTTATTTATCATGACTTGCATTTCAGGCCTTCCTTCCCGCATACGAATCTTTGTATCGGTCAAGCCTTTTATACTTTCCATGCGGTTCGCGATCGCAATGGCCAGTTCCCGTAGCTTGTCATAGTTATATCCAAATATCTCAAGGATGACTTCTTTGGTGCCGACCTGCTCTTCTTCTTGAAAATAAATGAACGCTGGATGCATCTTATTGGTTTCTTCACGGATTATTTCGATAATGTCCTTTGTCGATTTTTTGCGTTCTGTTGCGTTTACCAATTCGACATAAACTTTTGAAGACCATGGCTCTACTCTGGAGGTGACCGTTTTGACCTCAGGAATTGTCTTGACCAAACTTTCGACCTTTTTTACCGTCTTATCAGAAGCTTCCAAACGAGCTCCAGTCGGTAATTCAATAAAAACCGTAAATTTGTTCTGCTCAGTAGCACCAAGATATTCAAGTCCTAGGCGCGAGATAAAAAATAACGCCACCAAAAATACACCTATACAAACCATTAGAACCCGCATTCGATAACGGATCGATTTGAATAAAAACTTTCTTTCAATCAAAGAGAATTTCTTAACCCAAGAATCAGAATGTTCATCATGCGATGACTCAGAAAAGGCGTTAAAAGCAGGCCGAGAACACATCATTGGAACAAGGGTAACGGCACATATCATCGAGACCAAAAGCGAGAAAACGATCGTGAAAGCGGTTCCCTGATAAAGCTTTTGTAATTCTTGCCCCATGAACACCAAAGGCAAAAACACGATGATAGCCGTCAGAGTGGATGCCACGATCGCCAGGAACATTTCACTGCTGCCCTGAACTGCGGATTGTTTAACTTCAATCCCCGCTTCCCTTTTTTTCAGAATATTTTCGAAAACAACAATAGAGTTATCGACCAGCATACCCACACCTAACATTAAACCGAACAATGTCATGGCATTGATCGTCAGACCAAAATTTCTCATAAAGATAAATGTCCCAATCACTGATACGGGGATTGGAAATGTTACAATGATAATCGACCTGAATTTTTGAATCGCAGAAACAACGACGACTACACCGAAAAACAGAACAACTAAAAAAACCCCCTTGAGAAACAAAGTCAGCAAAATAAGACCATTAACGACCAAGATAAGATTAAGATTCAATCTGAACAGAAATAGGAAAAGGACTAAGATAATGAGAATGACACCCTTCAGAAGCGATTCCTCAAGATTATTAATGTTGCTTTGAATGGCTTCTGCCTGGTTAGATGTAATAACTAAATGAATATCCTTGGGTAATTTTTCTTTGAATTTATCTATTTCTTTCAAAAGGGCTTTTGCCACAGTGATCGTGTTTTTGGTGCTTTCTTTCTGAATATAAATCGTAACAACCGGCCGAATATTCAAACGTGAATATTCATTAGGTTCTAGGAACGAGTCTTTGACCGTCGCAATATCTTTTACTCGAATGATCACACCGTTCGGATTTCGGCGAATAGCCATGTTCTTGATCTGATCTAAAGAATCAAACTCACCAATTACTCTCACAAGATATCGATCGGTGGTCCGCTCAACCTCGCCTGAAAGAAGATTTAAATTGTTCGAACCGAGTATTCCAGTCACTTCATCTATTGGTATCCCGTACGCCGCCAATTTCACCTGATCGGCTTCTATCAAAATCTTCCGTTCCCGTCCGCCGGCGATCTCTACATTAGCAACACCCGGCACCCGTTTAATGTTCTCTTTCATTGTCTGATCAACGAGTTTTCGGATATCCTCTGTCGTCCGATGTTCACTCGTCGCCGCAAGAATGAACACAGGCACATCTCCCTGTTGAAATTGAGCAATCACTGGTTTTTCTATCTCTTTCGGTAGTTTATTCTTGATCTTTGCGAACTTTTCTCTGACCTCAAGAGCTGCAAAATCCATATCCGTCCCAGGCTGGAAACTTAAAACCACGGTTGATTCGCCCTCTTTAGAAATAGACAAAAGTTGCTCCAAATTACTGACAGTCGCCACAGCTTCCTCAATAGGTTTTGAAACCAATGTTTCAACGTCCGTCGGCGGGATACCGCCACGCACTTCTATGATGATGCTGATCTGTCCGAACGAAGTATTCGGATACAGTTCTACCGGTAGTTTCAAAAGTGATACTATGCCGAAAAGGAGCACGATCAGCGTGATCATTAATACGGTGACCGGTTTTCGTATCGACATCTCAGGAAGATTCATAGTTAGCGTTTAAACCGCTCCGCGATCTCATAACTTCCCACATAAATGGCCGGCACCACGACCAATGTTAAAAATGTAGCCATTAAAAGACCACCTATGACGGTTACCGCCATAGGTGCTTGTAGTTTGGAACCTTCGTCCTGTCCCAGCATCAAAGGCACAAGACCGATAACAGTAGTAAATGCTGTGATCAAGATAGGTCTTAACCGGATCTTACCGGCAGCGATCACAGATTCACGAAGAGGGTGTCCTTCATCCCTAAGGCGGTTAATAAAATCAATTAGGATGATTCCGTTATTCACGACGATGCCACCCAAAAGAATAATGCCCAAGATCACAACTACGCTGATCGGTGTATGAGAAAGCCAAAGCGCCAAACTCACTCCGATCAATGACAACGGCACGCAGAACATGATGATGAACGGCTGCCAAAGAGACTCAAATTGCGCTGCCATGATCATGTAAACGAGCAAGATAGAAAGGATGAACGCAAATTGAAGGCTTGAAAATGATTCCTGTATCTCCTCGCTTTCACCAGCGATCTTGACCGAATATTGATTCGGCACGTTCATCCTGTCTATCGACGCTTGTACTTCCTGGACTACTTCCTTAAGTTCTCGACCGTAAATTTTCGCGTACACCTCTACAGTTCTTTCCTGCGAAACTCTTTTAATCTCACTAGGACCTTTACCCCGTTCAAAATTCACAAAATCACCCAACGGAATTTCTAAATCCAACGGAGAATGGATCATTAAAAGTCCCAATTTTTTAAATTCATCACGGTACTTTTCCATCAATTGCACGCGAATATCTATTTCCCTTCCTTCCTCTTTGAATTTACTCGCAATAATCCCTTTGATGGCTATGTTCGCAGCTTGTTCGACGCTCACCACTGATAACCGGTAGTAACTCGCCCGGTCTTTATTGATAATGATCTTTGTTTCAGGGGACGGATCGGCAATGCTATTTGACAAGCCATAAACCCCTTGGATCTTGGAAATCCTTTCCTGTGTCTGCAAAGCCAATGTCTTAAGTTCTTCGAGTTTTGGACCTTTGATCTCTATCACAACAGGGGCGTCTACACCGCCGCTGACTTTGAATGCGCTCTCGAAAAGCACATAACTGATACGGGCCGGCTGGATCATCTGCCTTCCCTCCTGCAGCTCAAAATACTTCCTGACTTCCTGAACAATATCCGCCGTTACCCTCTTTCGTTTTTCTTTGAGACTGACGATGATCTGGGCTTGGTTAGATCCTAAACGTTCAACGATATCCTTACTTGATTCCCCTTTGCTGGAACCAACCACGGCAGAGATATTTTTTACTTCGGGGATTTTGGATAGATAATTTTCCACTTTTTCGCAAACGGTATTGGTGAATTCCAATCGTGAACCGACCGGAAGATCGATTTTGATCATGAATTCTCCCTGGTCGATCTTCGGCAGCAAAACCTTATCGGCGGATGCAAATAAAAATAAACTCACGACAAATATGATCAAAACAAGGAAGAGATAGAATATTTTTTTACTGAGGACATTGGGAAGAATCTTAGCGTAAGCATCCTGGATCCACTGGATCGGGATATAAGCGATCGCCAGTATTTTTTCGAGTCCCGAATTCAAGTGGCTCAAAATGCTTTTCTTATGTTTGCCAGCTTTATTTTCATCGTGTCCTGTATGGATCAATTCACCGCCCAGCTTGGCGATCAGCATCGGAAGAAGGGTATAGGCCACAATAACGGACAGGAAATGGGTCACACTGACGACCCAAGCTAATTGTTTAAAGAACTGACCCGCAATACCTGTGACAAAAACGATTGGAAGGAAAACCGCCACGATCGTCAATGTACAACCAAGAACTGGGGCGATAACTTCGTTGGTTCCTTCGATAACAGCCTTGACATTCCCTGCATCCGGATTTTCTGAATATTTCCTATGGACATTTTCAACGACCACGACTGCGTTGTCTAAAAGCATGCCCACACCTAACGCGACACCGCCGAGAGAAATTACATTCAGGGAAATATTCATGAAATACATAAAAATGTAATTGGCCAACACAGTTACCGGAATGATCGTCACGACAAGTGCGGAGGTCTTAAGATCTTTTAAGAAAATAAGAAGAACGATGAATGCCAGAAGCCCGCCTTGATACGCCGAATCACTGACGCCTTTCAATGCATCCCTGATAAATCTCGATTGATCCGAAATAATATCAATATGAATATCTTTGGGAAGCTGTTGCTTAAGTTCATCCAACCTTTTGATAATTGCATTCACTATTTCAAGTGTATTCGCTTGCGCTTGTTTCTGGACCGCTATCGTGACATTTTCCAGAGAGTTATATCTTGAAAAACTTGTCCGTTCTTTGACCGTGCGCTTGATCGCTGCTACATCATTCAAAAGTATGAGCCGATTGGAAGGTTGATTTTGCAACTGCCAGTCCAACGGGTTTGTGCTTGATGCCGCTTTCGAATTGATATCACGCAAAGGGATCTGACCTATTTCATCAATGTGTTTAAATTCACCGAGCGTCCTGACCAAGTATTCATAAAAACTTTCTTTGATGGTGCCTCCAGGGAAATTCAAATTGGCTTGCGCAATAGCGTCAGAAACATCGACGATTGAAGCGCCTGCTGTTTTTAATTTTGCCTGATCGACATCGACCAAAATCTGCTCTTCAGCGCCTCCGGAAATACTTGCGGACGCGACACCGTGGACTTTTTCCAATTCGTCTTTGAACCATTTTCTGGCTATCTCACGAAGTTGAACCGGAGTGCGTTCACGACTGGAGATACTAATGGACATAATCGGTAATTCAAATGGGTTGAATTTGATAACAACAGGTTCCGAAGCATCACGTGGAAGACGTTCTTTGATTAAATCGATTTTTTCGCGTACTCCCAAAGAAGCGAAATCCATATTTTGATTCCAGCCAAATTCAGCAACCACTAGCGACAAGCCTTCCTTCGATGTCGAACTTACTTTTCTTAAACCTGAAATACCGCCAACTGCTTCTTCGATGGGTTTTGTGATCAAAGTCTCGATTTCTTCAGGAGCGGCATTTTCGTAAGGGGTAACGATCGACAATTGAGGATAAGAAATGGGTGGGAACAATTCTTCAGCCATACGGTTCAAAGAAATAACGCCGAAGAGGATGACCCCGACGTAGGCCATCAAAGTTGTTATTGGGCGGTGGATAGAGGATTCGGGAAGGCTCAAAAGATACCCTCTTGAGTTTCTGTAATTTCCACTTTGGCTTTATCTTGGAGCTCTTGTTCAACGTCGACGACGATGAGATCGCCTTCTTCAACGCCCTCTTTCACTTCGATAGCATCGGGGGTAGCATAACTGACATCAATCGTTCTGACTTCAATGGTCCCAAACGTAGCTTTCGGTTCCTCAATAGATTCTTGGAGATCTTTTGAAGATCCTTTTCTTTTCTTAGCTTTCGGTTTGGTATCAGAAGCAGCCTGATCCTCGGTTTTCTGAAGAGAAGAACCGGCTTTCGGTTCCTCCATGTGCACGATATAAACAAAATACTGATCCTCTTTTTTCTTAAAGCTTGAACTGGGAATAACCAAGGCTTGTTCTTTTTCGTAAACAAGCACGTTCACTCTCGCGAACATCCCAGGCTTCAATTTTTCGTCTGTATTGGATATCTTGGAAATCACTTTCACAGTACGCGTGCGTCCTTCCACGAGCGGGGAAACAGATTCGATCTGCCCCTTAAACACCTGATCGGGATAAGAATCTACGACCACTTCTACGTTCTGCCCTTCTTTTGCTTTACTAATATCTTTTTCAATAATGCCGAATTCCACATAAACATCCTTAAGATCCAAAAAAGTGCCTATCTTATCTTGAGGTGACACATAAGAGCCTTTATCTATTTCGATGGATCCTAAATAACCGTCGCTAATTGCTACCAGATTGGTTTTATCCAAATCGGCTTTTGCGGATTGATATTCAAGCTGACTTTGTTTCGCCTTCGCTTCAACAATCGAACCCAATTCAAATAACTTTTGTTGCTGATCGAGCTGAACTTTCGCATATTCGAGTTTGAGAAGCGCTTCTTTTTGGTCCAAACTAGCGATAATATCTCCTTGTGTTATTTTTTCCCCTTCTTTGAAATTGATGTACTCGACATTGCCCGCGACAGGGAATTTGAGATCATATTGACGAAAACCCTTGATCGTGCCGAGTGCCGGCAATGTATCTCTAAAACTTACTTTCGAGACTTTGTAGACTTTAACCGGAGCCGGCGGAGTTTCTAAGACCTTGGTCACGACTTCTTTCTTGCTTTTTTTGTAAACAGGAAATCCACCAACGCAACTAACATGGTCCTTAATAAACGAATAGAGAAATACGGAGGCAAAGATCAGACCAATAAGAGAAAATATCCTCTTTTTGTTTACCTTTCGGATCAAATTCTTCAAACTGCTTGGTTCTTTTGGGTTATTGAGGTTCGGCGTCAAAATAGTCGGGATCTCCTATGGATTGGTTTAGACTTGCGACAGCGATGTGATAGTCGCTTATCGCCTGGATAAATGAATATCGGTCCTGAGTTATTTCGATCAATCCTTCGATCAAATCACGTATCTGAGCTTCTTGAATAGCGACCGTATATTTGAGAATATTGTTCTGTTTTTCCTGATACCTAAGTTTGGCAGCGGAGGAATCGATCTGGATCAGAGACTTTTGCAAATTATAAAAATCATCCCTGATCTTAACAGTGACATCATTCTTGGATTTCTCCAGATCACTTTGCGCCTGTAAAAGCGCGGCTCTCGCGGATTTTTCATCAGTAATATCACCCAATTTATCAAAAAGATTGAAAGTGACTTTGTGTTCAAAATCTTCCGAACCATGCAAAGCAATGACCGTGGGCCCATATTTATGTTTAATTTGACTATACTCAACTGAATTGGGGCCCAACGGCATGCTTCCCTGAAAACCAACGAACCATTCTTTTTCAGTGTCCACATCATTGTTGCCGTTCTGAAAAGACAACGTATCTCTGAAGTTTTCACCTAAATATCCATACGATCCTCTTAAATCGATGCGGGGATACTTTTTCGCCTGATAAACCTGAAGACCGTACTTTGCGGATTGCAATGCGTATTCTTTAATCTGCACATCGGGATTATTTTGCAATGCCAATTCAATCATCTCGTCCATTTCGGGATTGACTTTTACAAAATTCAAATGAAGATCGAGCGGACAATTTCGATCAGGAGGTAAACCAAGAGTCTGTAATAACACCAATGCCGCTGAAGCTAAATCATTTCTGGCGCCTTCCACCTGAAAATAAATTTGTTGAAATTCCGACTCAGCATTTAAATAATCTATTTCAGGAACAACTTTCTCCTTGTATCCTTTCATGATCTGTTCATGAATGACGCTTACTTCGTTATAAAGATCAACTTGATATTGAAGGTTATATTGAGCTTTGACCGCGCCAAAATATGCGGATTTTACCTGATAAACAAGCTCGCTTTTTAATTTCTTAAGTTCCAATTCAACGGACTTTACATTGGCCTCGGCTTGTTTAACCGTTAATTGAAGCTCTCCGCCGTAAAACACGGGCTGAGAAACATTGATCTTTTGACTCTTGCCTTCATAAAATCTTCCATGAGGATCTTCAGTCGAAACCTGACTCGCAAGTCCGCCATCAGCTGTTACAACTGCTTGTACGGTTGGATAGAGGGCACGTTTGGCTTCCACCAGTTTTGCTTTGGCCGCTTCTACTTTCTGTTGATAAGCTTTTATAGCAATGCTATTTGCCTCGGCGATTTCCACAGCTTCTTTTAAAGAAATCTTATTATCTGAAACCGCTACCTTGAACAGTAATTCTCCATCTGTTGGTTTCTTTTCTTTGTAATTAAATTTTCTTAAGAACCAGCCTTTATCTTCGGCTGCATTTTCGGGTGATGATTTTCTTGACGACATTTTCATTGGTTCTAATTTAATTTCTTTCACCGGCTTATCATGAATCAAAATGCTCTTAAGTTTGGATGCCCACGCCCATTGCGTTCCGTTAGATAAAGAAGTTTGCGAATTAGTTGACTTACTTGAGGAACTTTCTTTAACTGGCGAGCTTGTCGAATAACCTTTGGCTGTTAATTCGTTTAATAAACCGCCTGCCTCTTTTTCAAGTCGATCATCTTTTTTATCCTCGACGATCAAACTTGGTTCATTAACTTTGGAGACGATATCATCGTGTTTTTGTTTTGCGTAGACGATTTCTTGCTGAAATGACGAGACACTATCTTCTGCAAATGCAAAAGATGTGAAAGAGACAAAACCATTCTGTTCCGGTGAAAATGCCATCAAAAATGGCAACCACCAGATTAATAAGATATATCTTTTCATTAATAGTAGTTATTTTTAATTAAATATAATAAAAAGTCAAGCTAAGATTTTCTATCACTAACTATAAGAAGTATAGTAAGTCTTTTCCAGAGGTAAATTACACTATTGGTAGGATGGGAGAAAGTTTATTTTAGATTGGTTTTAGAAAAGAAAAATTAACAATTTTAAGAGATTCTCTAAAATTCTAAATTGTTAAGAGTTCTACCCTTCATTTGTCCAAACTATACTGTTTAAAAACGTCTCAAAAACACTTTGATAGCTGTTGTATTCTTTTACGTCCGATAAGAGCGAAAATTCGTACAAAATACCGTTTTTTTCAAGAAAAACGTCCGATTCTCGGATAGTTACCTTTTTAGTTTCAGTTTTCCTCATCCTAAAACTTGTGTCATATACAAAATTAAGACGTCTGGCCGGCAGATTAGCCACTAATAACCACTCGTCCTTTAGATCATTTTGGCTATTATCAGAATATCGTTTCTTCGTCACAGCAATAAAATTGTCGAGACTGGAATATGGTTGTTTTTCCCCTTTAACGGCTCTCAATATACGGATCGACGTCGTACAAGAATCCTCCGAATTTCTAGGGCCTTGAATAAGAATTTGTTTAAAATCTTTGCTTTTCCCATTTAATTCTCCCAATAACCAATTTTTTGGATATTTGAAGCTAAAATCCATGGATGATGCTTTATAAAAAACAAAATCGGATATCCCTCTAACAGAAAAACGATCAAAATTCACCTCTGTTCTCAAGATTGACCGAGGATCTTTTTTGAACGAATTATGTTTATTTTCTTTCATATAAAATATTGTGTAACCTATTACAAATAATAAAGATATGAATAAATAAAATTTTAAGTTTTTCATACATCAATTATACATGCTGAACAGGGGATATTCCTCTTGTGACGGAAATATAGAGATCCTGAGCTGCTTCATCAATGCTTCCATCAGGCAGAATAAAGTGATCCGCCCTAAAATCCATGTCGCTCTGGTTTGAAGACTGAAGCACTATATTACCATCTTTATCTCTTCGCAATTTATCCCATATAAGTGTTTCATTCGCATAGGCCGGTCCTTCTATGTCTGCTAGCAAAAAAGCTGTGCCATTTTCCGATTCTTGAATAATCGTCGGATCAAATCTTTGTTCAACATGAGTTGCTTCGTGAGCCAAAGTAGACGCAATTTCTTGTTCAGATTCATCAGGTATCGATAACAAAGAATCATCCAAATAAAGTGCAGTTCCACCGAATGTTCCATCAATTGGACCACTTACAAGTCCAATAACATCAGAAGGTTGTGAAAATACAGCCTGTACATCGACAAACCGCAAAGGGACTTGCCTAAAAATCAATGTCTGAGCCAAAGACGCTCCTAAATCTCCACCATCGTTCTTCAAAATATCAAACACCTCTTGCATTTTCAAAGCATCCGGTCCTGCCGGTATATTTGGAGTTGTAGCATCTGGAAAGCTAGTTTGTGGTTTTTCTATGGGACCAGATGCCCCCTCACTTCCCATGGATCCCGCCATAACAGATGATCCGGAAGAACCTCCAGTAGAACCAAATCCACCACCTGAACCACCAAAACCTCCTATATTTGATTCTAATCCACCCATATTTGAACTATTTGAGCCTTCAGATGGTCCAAAACCTCCACTTATAGGATTTGATATATTTGTTGGGATTATCCAATTTAAAGAGTTTGGTTCAGTCAAAACTTCACCGCTAGGAGTCATAGAGAGAACTGTCAATTCATCTTCTTCATCTGTTCCTAAACGTTTAGCGATGATCTTAAAAGAAGAATCAGATGCATCGACAACTTTGTAAGTAAATATATGCTCCTCTATACCTAAACCAAAGAGATCATTAATAATGTTAGTATCATCAGCGTTTAGATAGGTATTGGCTTCAAGATGTTTGGTAAATTCTGCCCTTCTGATTGCCCCCATATTAACGATCGCTTCGGCATTTTCAGCCTTCTTTAATAAACCGCGATAAACAGGCACAGCTAACCCAATAAGCACCGACATTGTAATAACAACAATAAGAACTTCGATAAATGTTAGACCTAAGTTAGTTTTAGATTTTCTCTGGATAGGGTTAGTCTGATCAGGATTCATGCTTTTCTTTCTTTAAATTCTTCACTAATATCATTAAATCCTTCCTTATAGGCGATTCATTCGGCAGTAAGTCTAGCGATCGATTGTATGCATTTATCGCTTTATCAATGTCTCCTAACTTAGCAAAACAGGATCCTTGAATATTATAAATATCTGCTGTTGCGCTCACGGATGCGATACTTCTTTGACATTCATCTGCGCATTCACTATATTGGCCGGATTTATAAAAAGCAAGGCTCAGCCAAAGATATAAATCTTTATTCTTAGGTTCTGATAATATCAGATTTCGAAGTATACTTTCAGCATGATCATATATTCCAGCTTGTAAGTAAGCCTGAGCTAAGTTAGTTCTTGCTGTTTGATGATTTGGATCTGTCCTTAGAGCGTTTTGAAAAGCTAAGATCGCTTTTTGATAATCGCCTGAACGAGCATAAGCCGTTCCCAAATTATTGAATAGATCCGCGTTCTGATGATCAAGGGAAATAGCCTTTTGATATTCATTCACGGCTTCTTTGAAATTATTTCGGTCAAAAAAATATTTCGCCTTCTCAAAATGCCATGCAACGCGTCTTTTTTGTTGTATTTCTTCATCCGTACCCAGAATAACATCATCAACTTGGTTTTTTGAAATCTTGATAACCCCTCCTGCAGCGCTTTCAAATTTTAAAGATAACCCATCATCTTCTATGACTTTTCCTGTGATGATTTTTCCGCCTTTTAATAATATAACATCGGCTATTCCTTTACTTGGTAAATAGAAGATAGACAAGAATATAAAAAGGGATAATAAAGAAGTCGAAATCCGAAAAAATATACGAATGGAAAAGCGTTTACTCTGAAGAATAACTTATCTTATTCTGCTTGTTGCGACGTGGTCCTGGACCTTCGGGATATTTGCTGACAAAATCTCCTACTTTGACTTCATCACGGCTAGATCCAGGAATAAGAGTAGCTGCGGAAACATTGTCTCTTGATTGTTTGACAATAGCTTTTCCAATAACTTGATTATCTCGCACGATATTGATGATCATGTCTTGATTCAAACCGTCTTTTAATCCAGCGTTGATCACCACAAATCCATAGACAGTATTTATTTGCTGAACTGTTGCTGAACGGCCTGTGGACTTTTGAATGATAATAGTTCCAAGCTCGACAGCATTCAAATTGGCTTCAGATTTCGGTTTTACCTCTTCGGAATAGCTTTTGGAAGCTGTATTGGAAGTTTGAGCCACACTAGAAGAGACGGTATTTACAGAAGACGTGGATGAGGCGTTCTGTTCTGCGGAAGCTTTTTCAGTTTCAAGTTTTTTCAACTTTTCTTCAAGTTCTGACTTATCAGATTCTAGATCGTCCACCTTTTTCGTCAATTCAGCGATCTTTTTATTCTTAGCATCGGTTTCCGAAGTGATCGTTTCATTCTCTTTCAACAAAGTTTCTACTTTTTCTTTTGAAGCTTCGATCTCTTTCTCGTAATTCTGTATCCGAGTTTCATATTCGGTGACTTTGGCGGCAAGCTGTTCTTCAGCATCCTTTTTCTGTTTGGTCAATTCAGACAGTGAGGCTTCTTTTTGTGCTAATTCAAGGGCCTTATTGGAAAGTTCCTGATCCTTTTGGACCGTAAGTCTTCGCGCACTTTCCTTGGCATTGTATAAAGAAACGATAGCCAAGGCAAAAATGATAGTCAATGTCGTCGAAAAGAAAATTATCCAAACTCTTTTATTAGACATAAGTTATAAATTCCCATGATATGGCATAGTATTACATTTAAACAAAATATAATAAATTATGACAAGTTGCAATATTTATTATTCCAAACCCTGGGAGGAAATAGTACGTAAGCCTTGTGCGTTGGCCGCTCCTATGGTGATCGTCACATCATTAACTCCATCGCCATCAATATCCAGTGAATAAGGTCCTAATGTATTCGTAGCCACTCTGAAGTCAACGCCGATATTATTTCGAATGCGCCAACGAGCATCCACGATCCCGGCTTGGGCGCGAAAATAGGCTCTTGTATGTGAGACTGAAATACTATCGCTTAAGGTCCTGTAGTTATAAGCAAGACTCAACGCAACGATCCCTAAGACAATCATCACCAATATCATGATAATCGCCAATGTCAGAGCTATGCCGTCTTGTTTTTTTAAATCCATTTTAATATCTTTCTAATTCTTAGGCATTGCGCCGACCGCTACACTCGTCTGTAATGTCGTGTCGATAGATGGGGTGCCAAGTTGAGTGATAAACACCATATTCAGCACAGTTGCAGTAGCGACTCCCGATGGATTTATCAAATTAAAAACAGATCCGGGTCTCAAAACCAAATTTGCGTCGAATAGCGCGTCACTAGCAGAAACGTCCGTATCCGGCGTAGAGTCAGTACGCCATCTTAGATCACTTCCGATAATGCGGTATTTAAACCATGTATCGTCCGTGTTATCACTCGGAGTCCGGTTAGGATTAGATGCCGCGTTCACATCTAGTCTCAGTTTAATTTGGTTATTAGTCCCGTCATAAATTATCGTATTAGCGATCTGAGCTTTACGGACGATCGTCTCCATAGCTATTGCCGGAGAGGTCAGAGTACTATTCGTTAAAAGATCGTTGAAAAATCCCTGAGCAGCTACATAAAGACTGATAGCGCTGGCCATGATCACAGTCAAAAGAACAGTGGTCAACAGAAGCTCAATGATCGTAAAACCTTTATTTTTCCTTAGTCCGGCCATGTGATCGTAACATCCACTTTTCGATAATCATCCGTTGTGCCGTCGGCATTGGCATCAACCGCTGTTACGTTATAACTGCGGTTATATGTAACTCCATTTACAGTAACGGTATCCGTATACGGGCCACCGGTCGATAAAGGATTACCGGCGACACCCCACCAATCCTGTCTTACAGCCTCGTACAATGATTCAAGTTTATCTTTAACTAAGTAGCCCGCGATACTGCTTCCGGGACGTATCGCTTGCTTAGCATTTATCAACATACCGAGAACACCCGCAGCGACCGTGGCCATTAAAAGAGCTGCTATCATAAGTTCTATAAGAGTAAAACCATCATGATGTTTTCGCATGAGATAAAAGAAGCTTTTTCCTTTCTTCTAATTTTTCGATCCTAATTTTTAATTCATCATTTTTTCTTTTCAATTCTTGGATCGCGGCTGCCAGAAAACCAAGCGCATCAGTCGTGCTTAAATGTTTTCCATCCTCTGTGATGATTTCCTTTGGCGAATCTTCGGCGATGATGCCTATCTGTCGAAAATGTTGGGGATCCTCTTTGAAGCTAAAGTGGACTACATTGATGGATCTTAACTTTGATAAGATATTTGCGGAATCAGCCATCGACAATGGAATAATGTCTTTTTTCATTTCCCTAGAGCTGTATCCCGCCTCGCTTAAAGTCCATGCAACTCCATTCACCTCAAGTAACATCCCAGTCGGTGGATCAGTGCCCGGGTTCCATTGAGCCGAATTGTTTAAATCACGATCTTTTCCAATTCCGATCCAATCTACCGCGCCGAGAAGATTAAGACTTATCGGAGGAGGTGGAACCATGTTCTTATTGATATCTATGATCCCGAGGTGCACTTCCGAAGCCTCAATACGCATCGGAATATAAACATCATTAGCTATATCAACGGCTTGTGTGCCGCCAAGATGTTTTCTTGATCCAAATAAGGCCCTTTTACCATTATCAGGGAAAGGGGCTACATCCAACGCGGTGTTGTCTTCGGCTTCGCCATACGCATAAACGTAATTAGACAATGAGGTATCATATGAAAAAGCGTAATAATTCTTGGCTTTTATTCTCGTGTGCGCTGTTAAAAGCGAATTCACCGGATAATGATTGCCGATTGAAACTTTCCCATTAGTTGCGACATCCAAGCCATCATCACCATAAGGTCCCTTTAAAGGTGCTATTGTGAAAAGACTATTAGTGATCGTAACGCTTCCATTAACCGTGGCATTTCCATAAATCGATGTTGTTGTATTGCTCGTGAATGGATTTTGTATTTTTACATCATTAGAAGTAGTTGCAGTAGTATGCTGTGCATACGGTGAAGGATAATAGGTCGTTATGGTTACATCATCCCCATAAGTAAATGAGATTATTTTGGGCCAAAAACTTGATATAAAAAATAATACTAGAAAACCACGAACAAATTTAGAGGTCATTTTTTGAGAGCCTCGATCGCCTTTTCTAATCCATCCTGCTCTTCCTTCAAAGATTTAACGGAAGCTATCAGAAAACCGATCGTATCTCCGATATCGATCGCTTTCTTATCCTTGGTTGAAATATTATCCGGAGCTTCTTCGGCAATAAAACCTATATGAGCTTTGCGTGAATTATCTTCGTTCTTAAAATGGTACCGATAGATAGTGGTCGAGGCTAATTTATTCAAACTGTCCTGGTATTCCGAGAAAGAAAATGCGCTGATATCTGTTTTTAGTTCTCTGGAACTTCCTATTGTCCATGAAGTTGCATAGGCATCCTTCGGGGTTGTCGCCCCTCCTACAATAAGATTCGTATTGCTAAGTAGGGGATTTAAATTAGCAGTGGCTCGATCATCCGGATCAAGGTTCATAGCTACCGGGCCCCTGAAAGCGCCCGATTTTGCTATGGATTGCAAAATCAAAGGATCTGCATCAATATAAATATAGATAAAACGCTGGCCGCCTGTAGTCGTCACTCCCGCGAAGCCATTTAAAATATTGCCTGAAATGCCTCCGGTCTCAAAATTTTGATCGAGCGTTTCAACTGAAGCGCCACTCCATGGATCAGTTATCGTACTGTAGCCATGGAGAATTTGGGTATTCACTTCTCCTCGAACATCTAACGTCGTAAGTGGAGTAGCAGTCCCTATTCCAACTCGATGATTGACATTATCCACATAGAACAAACTGGTGTTGGCAGAATTTTGAATATTAAAAGAGTTCACGACAGTAAGACCGCCACCGCTGGGAGCCGGAAAACTTGTCACCCATCCATCGATATCATTGTTTAGAATGGAAAAATTTCCCGTACCAACAGACGCTTGCATATTTCCACCAACGGTCAAACTATTGATAACGGTAACATCCTTATAATCACCATTAGGTTGTGAATAATAAGTAGTAACTTTCTCGGTTTGCACGGAAAAAACAGGAGGAGTGATGGATAATAAGAAAAATACCGCGTATAAGATCTTCTTTTTATTTTGCCAGATGCTCATCGGTTTTTTCATCTTTTTTTATCTTACCTAATTCTTTCTCAAGCCTGACCACCTCTTTTTCAAGCTGTTCATTTTGAAGCGCGAGTTCCTTTACAGTAGCTATCAAAAAACCTATGGCGCTCGACGTGTTAATCCCTTTTTTGCCTGAGCTAAGTATTTCTTCAGGGCTATTCTCGGCTATGGTGCCGGTATGAATTCTTCGCTCAGACGGACTTTCAGATTTATATCGGAAACGAAAAACTTCAGTCTTGGATAAGTCATCCAAGGTCCCTCTGTATTGAGTTTCAGTAAGTGGCTGAATATCCGTTTTATATTCGCGGGAACTGCTTGAAATAAAGTTTTGGGCTACACTGGAACCGTTCACAATTAACTTGTAAAGAGCATAATTTGCGGCGCCTCCCACTGCAGTAACCGCTTCAGCCTGAGTAGCACCGATAATAACTTTTCCGCTAGACCTCCCGGTGTCCCCACTGTTAAGAACTATTTTATGATTTGCTTTAAAAAAGGCAGGTTGCCAAACATTGGAATCATCCTGTGCGCCCATCTCACCCAATACCGGAGTCGTGGCAGGATCCGTTGTGCCCAAAAAAAATCTCTTTTCCGTAAAACGCGTCGCTACATGAAAATAACGGTTTGACCAAATATCTCCGTATACATTCAAATCGGACAATTTATCAATAGTAGCCGTTTCGGGACTGGGTTGCCCTATATTCACCCAATGTAAACCACCCCAATAATTGTATGGAAGTACTTTCAAAGTGTCCCCATCCACTCCTAATTTTTCTTCAATGATAGTCGGACCATTACTGATCTGAAGACTACCGTTCACGGTCACAACGCCTGTAGCGGCATTCGCAGGTGTAGCTGGAGCTGTGGGAGCGATTCCTACTGTCATCGAATTTAAAGCAGTCAGTTCTTTATAAGAACCGTAAGGAGAGGAATATTCGGTTGAACGTTCTAGGGTTTCAGAATAGCATGGGACCGTAAATAATATAGAAAATAGTAATATAAAAAAAGGAGGGGGAGAATAAAAATATTTCATTCCTCAATATGTCCCTGATTCAGTAATAGTCCCTGTTTGATCGATGGTAAATGTTTTGGCTCCGGCGTTCCCGCGCGACGCCGTCGCAGTAAAGGCCGTGCCTGTGCCAGTCGAAGTGATTGAAAGTGCATAGTACTTAGGCGTATCAAGGCTGACATTCAGATTCGTATTAATATCACTTAGAGTGTTATCAGTCGCATCCGGATTTGGCCAATATCTGCTATTGTTCAGCTTATAGATCCTCTCGCCCATCCGGATAATGTTCAAATTCCCTATGGCTTCATTCGATCTGGATTTTTCGACCGTTAGAAAATAATTGGGTGCTGCTAAGCCGGCGAGGATCGCCAAAATAGTAATTACCATTAAAACTTCTGTTAGTGTGAATCCTGATTTTTTTCTCATCATCAGACCCCTAGATAAAGATAGGCAAAAACGTCCCAAAAATGAGTTCGTTTTTGCCTATTCTTTTTTAGTTACGCAACTAAGCGTAAATAATCACTATGCGAAAACGCCTGTGCCTGTAACAACACCCGCCTGATTAATAGACACTGTACTTGTTCCATCTCCACCATCAACGGTGTTACGCGTTGCTGTGACTGTCAGCGTAGTAGCACCCCCTGTTGGGATGGTATAGGTAAAGTGTACTGTTTGTCCCGACGTATCCGCGGCTGTTGGATTGTAATCCAAAGAAGCCACAGTAGTGGTGTAAGTGTTATTTGCTGCAAAGTAACGCAGTTCGGAATGCCGAGTCGCAGAAAGAACACCCTCAGCTTCTGTTTTCCGTGACTTTTCAACAGTGCCACGGAACATAGGAACAGCAAGGCCGGCTAATACCGCAATGATGATCACTACGATCAAGACTTCAATAAGAGTAAAACCGTTCTTATTAAGTTTCGTCGCTCGTTTGCCTCTCATCATCATAATATAATCCTCCGTCCCATCCCATTCTCATCATTCAGCAGCCCTCTCAATAGATATCAAGAGCGTAAACAAAATAAGAATAGGCTCGCAAAAGTATTATGCGAAAACGCCTGTGCCTGTAACAACACCCGCCTGATTAATAGACACTGTACTTGTTCCATCTCCACCATCAACGGTGTTACGCGTTGCTGTGACTGTCAGCGTAGTAGCACCCCCTGTTGGGATGGTATAGGTAAAGTGTACTGTTTGTCCCGACGTATCCGCGGCTGTTGGATTGTAATCCAAAGAAGCCACAGTAGTGGTGTAAGTGTTATTTGCTGCAAAGTAACGCAGTTCGGAATGCCGAGTCGCAGAAAGAACACCCTCAGCTTCTGTTTTCCGTGACTTTTCAACAGTGCCACGGAACATAGGAACAGCAAGGCCGGCTAATACCGCAATGATGATCACTACGATCAAGACTTCAATCAGCGTAAAGCCTTTGCTGTTGAGCCTTTTTAAACCGTTTTCTTTTCTCATGATACTCCCCCCTTTTGTTTTCACTACCTACTCCTTAAAGATCATGTTGATCTTTATGATGGCCTTAATCATACCACATTCAATAACAATTTTCAAATGTTCTTTTTAAAGTCATTTTATAACTGTACTTAAGCTAAATATTGGCAAGAAGATAGATACTACTAGAAAACCTATTAATGATCCAACTCCTATCAAAATTATTGGCTCAATTAAGGTACCCAATCTACCTGTAAAAGTTTCGACCCTATCTTCGTAATACTTCGCCAAACGCGTTAACATATTGGGTAAAGTACCACTTTCTTCCCCCACCGTGATCATGTCGATCATCATTGGAGGAAAAAGCCGGCTTTGATTAAGAGAAAAAGATAAAGGTTTACCTTGTTTAACATCGTGAGCGACATTATTTAGAGCCGCCTGATATAGAGTATTTCCTGCTGTTTGTGAAGCGATTTCAAGGCTCCTGAGGAGATTGACGCCACTCTGAAGGAGTGTAGATAAATTGATCGTAATACGTACCAAGACCGAATCCCGCACATAACCTCCGATAAGCGGAATAGCAATTAGCTTTTTATCTATATCCCTGCGACCGTGCGGAGTAGCTATATAACGTTTTAGTAAATAAACCAATAGAGCGATACCAAGAACGATATAAACGATAAAATGTTGCAAAAATGTGCTGACACCAATCACTATCAGAGTAATTGGTGGTAATTTAGCATGGAACATATTGAAAAGATTAGAAAAAACCGGAATGATCTTCAATAAGAAGATCAATAACGCAACAAAAGCTACTATAAGAAGCACGGCCGGATAAATCAAAGCCGAAACGACTTTTTTTCGCAAATTCATGCTCGATTCCAAATGATCTGCCAATTGATTCAAAACCAGCGGTAAATTACCGCTGGTTTCGCCTGCTTCTATCAAATAGACCCAAAGCGTAGGAAAAACCTTTGGATGTTTTGAAACAGCATCCCTAAGGGTAATACCCGCCTTTATATCCGCCTTTACACTATCTACAGTCGAAGCAAGATGTTCGCTTTGGACTTGTGCAAAAAGCATGTCGATCGAACGTAATATAGGTATTCCTGCATCTAAAAGAATGGCTAATTGTCTAACAAAAAAGAGCAGATCCGATGACCTTACGCGCTTGTGTTGCCTTGATTTTGATACTCGCTGACTTTCAAGTTCAGAGCTGGCATCATTTATTTTCGTCAGAATTAAATCACGCGTTTGAAGGATCTTGATCGCCGCATATTCGCTTGCCGCTTCCTGGGTTCCGTTTATAACCTTCCCATCTTTATCGCGAGCAGTATAGGCGTATATGGGCAATATGACCTCTGATGTATTAAATATTCGCCATCGTCACCCGAATAACTTCTTCGAGTGAGGTCTCACCTGTTAAAACCTTGTTATATCCGCTTTCTTCAAGCGTTACCATGCCGGCTTTTCTAGCGGAATTTTTGATATCTGAAGTAGTGGCTCTTTTTTGAATTAATTGTTCAATTTCTTCAGTCATGCTCATGATTTCCGCTACGGCTAAGCGTCCCATGTAGCCTGTCCCGGAACAGTATTCACAACCTTTAGCACGATAAATAACATCAGAGGTCATTTTAAATCCGGTGGGTAATTGATTATGCAAAGGTTTGTAAGATTCTTTACATTTTGGACACAATTTTCGGATCAGTCTTTGGGCTACTACCATCAAAAGAGACGACGTCACAAAAAATGGTTCTATACCAATATCGACAAGCCGGCTTATTGCGGATGGAGCGTCGTTTGTATGAAGGGTGCTGAAAACCAGATGACCGGTAAGTGCCGCTCGTACACATATTTGAGCCGTATCAAGATCGCGGATCTCTCCGACAAGCATGATGTCTGGATCTTGCCTCAAGAATGACCTCAAGCCACTGGCAAATGTCAAACCAATAGATGGCTTCACTTGTACTTGATTAATACCGGCGATCTGATATTCGACCGGATCTTCGATGGTCGTAATGTTCTTATCCGTGCCCTTGATCTCATTGAGGGCTGCATAAAGTGTCGTGGTTTTTCCGCTTCCGGTCGGTCCAGTCAACAGGATCATTCCATACGGCCTAGAGATCGCTTTTCTAAAAACCGCAAGATCATTTCCATTAAATCCAAGTTTAACAAGATCCAAAGATACTGATGAGCGATCAAGGATCCTCAAAACCATTTTTTCTCCGTTGATCGTGGGTACCGTGGAAACACGGAAATCAATGAGCCGGTTTTCGATACTAGCACGAAAACTGCCATCTTGAGGTAGACGTTTCTCCGCTATGTCCATCTTGGCTAATAGCTTAAGTCGCGATACAAGAGGAAGGGCCATGGACTTATCCGGTGATGGAATTTCTTGAAGCACTCCATCGATACGAAAACGAATTGTCACTTTGTCTGGCGAAGGCTCGATATGGATATCGCTGGCGTGCTGTTTGATCGCCTGACGGATCAAAAGATCTGCCAATCTGACCACCGGCGCCTTTTCGGCATTGGCAACAATATCATCCAGAGATAACTGATCCTCGGATTCCAAACGTGCATCATGTTTTCTACCGGTATAAGAAGCTTCGACAACACTTTTTAACATGCCGCCTTCGCCGTAAAATTCGTCTATCGATAACTCAATGTCATTTTTTAAAGCGACTACTCTTTGTATATCCATTCCGGTGATCTTGCGAAGATTATCGATCAAGACGACATCCGTCGGATCTGAAAACGCGATCGTCAGAGATTTAAAATGCTTGGAGATCGGAATGATGCAATGTTTCCTAGCAAATTCTTCCGGAATAAGTTTATTCAATTCCTGATCGGCGACAGGTTTCAAAAGACCGTTCTCTTTTGTCATAAAAGGAATGCCAAGCTGCTTGCTCAGAGTCTCGATAAGTTCTTTTTCCGTAATAGCACCAAGTTTAAAAAGCAGAGTGCCGACTGCGTCCGGAGAACCTTTTTTTTGAAGTTCAAGGACTTTTAAGAGCTGCTCTTGAGTGATCAAACCTTCTTTTAAGAGCAATTCTCCAAGCCGTAAATGCTTTTTAGTCATTATCTTTAGGCTTTCGGTTTTTGTTGGTTCATCGAATCCAGCGTGTGCGCCATTTCTTTATCAACAACATGATCAAAAGGATTATCAACTTTCGACCTATCAACAGGCGGTCGATAACTTGTAGCGCCTCTGATATTAGATTGTTCAATGGTTTGTATGGGTCCAATGGTCCTATTGACCTCATCATCAGAAAATTGATCGAGCATTCTGTCGATCGCGATGTCTCTATTAATATCCTTAGCATTTTCGGATGCCAGGCTGTCATATTTTTTGATAATATGAGGGGTAATAAATATCAAGAACTCGCGGTCATTCCGGCTTTTATGCTTATAGTTGAAGGCATTACCAACCAATGGGAGATTTCCAAGCAATGGTATCTTCTTATTGGTAACAATTTCATTGTCATCGATCAAGCCTCCAATAACCAGCGCTTCATTATCTTTGACACGAACAAGCGTCCTAACTGTACGAGTTGTCGGCTCTAAGAACTGAGTTGGAAAGAAATCGGATGCCGCAACTGTCGTAATGGATGGCTGTAAAAAGAACGAAATCGTCTGATCATCATTGATCTGAGGTGTCATTTTGAGCGTAATACCGGTATCAGCCGTAACTGCCTCCCCAGTCGTAAAAGTGGTCAAAGACTGGGACGTAACCAACGTATTCTTAGTTCCTACGACTGTTTTTGTAACCAGGTTTATATTGGCCGCTTCATTGTTCAATGTTAATACGCGTGGCCTTGCTAGAATTTTCGTATCGGTCTGACTTGTAATAAAATGCAAAATCTCTTGATAGTCAGCAAAACTCAGTACGCCTAGCTTTAAAGTAGGAGTAATAATAGGGCCTGAACTGCCGCCTGAACCGCCGCCCGATCCACTACTTGATGTACCGGCTAAAGGATCTGAAATGTTAATTCCCTTTGTTTTAGTAAATGCGTTAGTGGTTAAAGGGAATCCTAAGCTTCGGGCCGATCCTGTAAACGAAGCAAGAGAACCGTTCGCGCCTCCCCACTCAACTCCAATATCTTCCAATAATCCTTTTTTGACCTCCATCATCTGAACTTCGACCATGATCTGGGACGGCGGCACATCGATCTTTGAAATGACTTTCTCAACGTCCAATAATTTTTCAGCCGTATCTGTGACAATCAGACTATTTGTACTAATATCAACAGCGACTTTGCCATTTTCAGAGAGGATGCTTGCCACAATCTTATCAATGCCTCTCTCAGCCATAAGATTCGTTTTTTCAGTTGAGTTCTTATCCGATCCTTTGTTGGGATTTTCTTCGCTGGGAGCAGATGGAGCTGCTTGGCCGCCGGTTGAATCCTTAGTAGGTAGATCTTCGATCATGTTTTTACCAGCCACATCCATAGGAGAGATCGATAAACGGGAATATTTGATATGAAAAATCTTAGTCTGCATCGCCGGTCCGGCCGCGCCGGCTGCGGCCCCTTGTCCAGGCGCGGTAAGACTTGTTGATATATTGGGATAAACGACAAAAATGCCGCTCTTTTTTCTTTCATAACGAAGATTATTCGCCGCCAAAATACTTTCCATTGCATCGCCGGCAGGAACATTTTCCAAATACACCGTGACTCTTTTATTTTCAACCTCCTGGCTTGCGATGAAACTAAGTCCGGATTGCTCGGAAAATATTTTAAGCACTTCCTTCAAAGGGGCCCCGTCTACTTCTATGGAGATAGGTTGATAACCGAATTCTCCTTTTGGAGAAGGATCTTCAGGCGCCCCAAAAGTAATCGAAGGAACAACAAGCAGAAAAAACAATACCAAAAAAGATTTTAATTTTTTCATGACTTTGACTTCTCAGCTTCTGTTTTTTTAGGCCTTAAAAAAAATTCTTTCCCTTTATAACGCATTTTGACACCTCCTTTTTGAATGTCAAGAATTTCCGCATTTTCAATTTTGCTTCCAACTTCCACAACCTGCCCATTGATGATCGCCTGAGGACGTTTCGTATTCCACACAAAACCTTCCAAAGTAAATGAGAGCGTTGCGATCTCATCTTTTATGCTGGATCCGCCCATTTTGGTACTACTGAACGGGTCTCTTAAAGATTGGCCAGTATATTCAATAGCATGTGAATCTTTAGATAGCATCACGATCACAAGTATTAAAAATAGACAGGCTATCTTTTTCATTTTGCCATCACCTTAGCCGGATAAAAAAAACTTATCGAAAGAATAGCCCTAATATTTTTACCCGGAACTTTTTTGCCTTCAGTGATCAATTCCGCGCGAAAGCCTGAAATCTTGATGAAGCGAGACGAGCTCTCGATCCGACTTACAAAATCTCCCAATTCGTGATAGGTGCATTGTGTTTCAAGCTTCATGATGCTCTTTTGATAATCTCCTCTATTCTCATCGTTCACAGGCGCTATAGAAGTCAGAGAGACGGATGATTGCTCGGCCATTTTATTGAGTTCTTCAATGAACCAAGAAACCTGCTTATTCTCAGGAAATGAGGATTTATACGAGCCTAATTTTTTATCAAGGCCGCCTATCTCTTGAACAAGCTGCCGTTTATAGTTAATGCCGGTCTGTTCAGAATATAGGGACTTTAATTTGCTGACAAAAGGACTGACAATGATATTATTTGCCAGCATGAATCCAGCCAACAAGAGCGATACAATCAGGAATAATAATTTTTTTTGGACCGATTCAGGTATGTTAGTAATCATGGCGAGTTATTTTGTTTAATAGCATGAGGTAAACATACTATGGTAAATTTAGTCGTCGTTAAATTTTCCATGAAATTCTTTTGAATAGAAGATATTTTGATCTCCTCGAAGCCCTTCATGAATTCTTCGCTTTTACCCAGCGCCATGACAAAGCTATTTACTGCGGAAAGTTCGGCTCCGGGATCTGAAAATACCGTGCCTTCTATAGTCAAAGATTGAGTGCTCTGTCCGTCTCTATCTTCATTATCCGTATAATCTAACGTAAGCAGGCTCATATTATCCGGTAATAATTTGGCTATCTCATTCATTTTAGAGGTCCAGAATACACGCCGGCCCACTAAAGAATCAAAAAATTGCAATTTATTGCCAAACTCGGTCTTTTTCTCTTCAAGCTGGTCCTTGGTTAAGTAAGCCAGGCCCCCTGCTTCGTTAATGAACGGTTTTTTTATTTCATTGATGGTCTGCGTCCTGGATAACGCAACGATCGTCAACGATATCTTGAGTGCGATCAGAACGATCAGAACAACAATACCTCCGGTGATCAGCGTTTTTTTAAGAAGACTGTTTTCCTGCTCCTGGGACATCGGTAAAGCGCTGAATCTTTTCGCTTTTTCCGGAGGAATAAGATTAAAATGCGGTGTATTATCAGAAGCTAAAGGTTTCAAAGCAGCACCGATCGCCGCAGCAAGCCCGGAAGAATAAGGTAAAGATTTTCCAAATATTTTTGTCGGATAAAATTTCTTGACCGAAATTTCAAGTTCATTTCCTAACGATTCATCCCACTGAGGAAAATTCCTTTCCGTATCGCCACAAAAAATTAAATATTGTATTTTTTCATCTTTGAAATTCTTCATAAAATAGTTCAAAGATAGGCGCACTTCTCCCGTAAAGGATTCAAAATTCGCGGATGGCGCCGATCCCTGAGAGATAGTAAAGAAACAATTACGGGTCATGAGGAGTTTATTGCCCTTGATGATCGCTATGTTCAAATTGCCTTCCTCACCTATATCTAAAACGCCAAACACATCTGTGATCTTCCAAGGCTGCTGGGAATATAGCAGTCTTACGAACGAAACTGATACAGATTCCATAGAACTAACGCTTAGTCCTGCCTGGTGGATGAATTCCAGTATCAGGTCCGCGGCATGTCTTTTCGCCGCCAGGAACATCACGCTCATCCGCTTTTTTGTTTTGTCGGGTATTACTTTAAAATCAGAATAAAGATCTCTGACATCAAAAGGCAGGTATTTCTGCGCTTCGAAACGGACCGAATTCTTCCATTCCTTTTTTGGCAATAAAGGCATGTCGAAATACCGAGTCATGGACTCTTTTTCTGCAAGAGCCACGATAACATTCTCTGATTTTATACCGGCTTTCTCAAATGCTTGTCTCACCGTTTGAGAGGAAAACTCCTTAGGCAGATTGTTTTCTGTCAGCTCTACTTCTGCCTCTGCATAACGAACCACTTGGATCCCTCCAAATTCCTTACGCAACTCTACTAAATAGATGCGTTTATCAGCCATATAAAAGCCAACACCAGATCCGCCGCCAGCCAAACCGTTTTCCTCCCTAAACATAAAAACTAAACGCTAGAGTATGATAAAACTCTTTATTAAAAAAAGATTCCAAACCACAAAAACACTGCTCACAACACATATGGCAGTGAATTAATATATAATAAAACTAAATTTTAGCTTCTTCTTCTAAACCTTTTAACGGAATGTATATAATAGTATATCAATGTATAAATAACAAGCAAAAAGAATAACTTAAGGTTTTATTGAAAGTATGCACACGATAAGCCCTAATTGTACTATTACTATTCCCTTAACTTAAATCTTTCTTGAGCGAATCCAGATACTCCTTAAAGGTCTTTTCATGGCCTTGTCCGGTAGGAGTGTAATACCTTCTTTTTTCAGCAAGATATTGTTGTTCGACGTAGTGCCCTTCAAAATCATGAGCATACTGATAACCTTTTCCATGTCCCAAAGCTTGGGCTCCCTTATAGCTAGCATCTTTAAGGTGCGTTGGTACCTCCAAAGTCTTATTTTCAGCCACATCCTTCATAGCGCCTTCTATCGCTAAATAGGAGGCATTTGACTTAGGCGAACACGCGATATATACCGTGGCCTGTGCCAACGGGATCCTGGCTTCCGGCATTCCTATGAATTCCGACACTTGAAGAGCGGCATTAGCGACGACTAACGCCTGAGGATCGGCATTACCAATATCTTCAGATGCGCAAATAACGATCCGTCGAGCTATAAAACGCGGGTCTTCCCCGGCGTAAAGCATTTTTGCCAGGTAATAGATCGCCGCATCCGGGTCTGAACCTCTCATGGATTTAATAAAAGCGGAAATAGTATCATAATGTTGGTCTTCATCTGCGTCATATACCACAGCCTTCTTCTGTATCGATTCTTCAGCTACTTTACGGGTAAAGTGGATCGTCTCTCCTGATTTGGGTGTCGTCATGACACCCAATTCCAAAGCATTCAAAGCGCGCCTGGCATCTCCGTCACAGATATTGGACAAAAAATCAAAAGCGTCATCATCTATCTCGACTGAAACATTTCCAAATCCTCTTTCTTTATCCTTTAAAGCGTTCATTAAAATCGTACGAACATCGTTCGCGCCCAAAGGTTTCAATTCAAAAACGAGTGAACGAGACAAAAGAGCGGATACGATAGAAAAATAAGGATTATGCGTCGTCGCACCTATCAGGATCGGATTTCCCTTTTCCACATCAGGCATCAAAACATCCTGCTGTGCTTTATTAAACCGGTGGATCTCGTCTATAAAAAGAATTGTTTTCTGTTTTTTTACCTCATAGCGCTTCTTTGCCTGGTCGATCGCTTTTCGTATCTCAGTGACATTACTTGTTACAGCATTCAAGGGTTCAAAGAATGATTTAGTTTCATTGGAAATGACCGTAGCTAGAGTTGTTTTTCCGGTTCCGGGAGGACCATAAAGAACCAATGAAGATATCTTATCGGACGTGATCGCTCTGGAAAGAAGTTTTCCGGGCGCAAGGATATGTTGTTGTCCAACGAATTCTTTTAATGAACGAGGTCTTACACGTACAGCTAGAGGTTCATGAGATTGAGATTTTGACTTGGAGGGTTCTTCGAATAGATCCATAGCTTAAAAAGGCCCCGCAGGTGCCGTGCTGCCGCGCACATATTGAATCCCCTATTATAGGGCGGGAACCTCCCAGACGCCTTAAGGCAAACCTCGAAAGAGGCAGCACACAGATGCCTGACTCAGCTCCCTTTCAATTTGATTGTTGGATTCACATGAAAAGCGCTCATGATCCACGCGCACCGCAGGGAACAGCAGTATTATATCACGCAATTTGGATGTCAAACAGCCGAATAAAAATTATTTCTGCTTGTCGCTGCAGCTCGGGTCCAGGGAATCCAAAGATGACTTGATCGTGGACTTTAAAGTAAGGATGGTTTTTGACTGCTGGGCCTGGGTTTTCTGCAATTCTTCATTATCGGCCTTCAATTGGGATAATTCCTGCTCAAACGCTTCTTGGTTCTTTTTCCCGGCCTCTGCTGAATTTTGAATCTGGGATTTAAGCGATTCGTTTTCATCTGTTAATTTCTTATTCTTGGTATCGAGTTCTTTTAAATAAGAATCAAAGTAATTCCTAGCTTCCTGGTATTCTTTCTCAACAACCTTCAATTTTTCCGCTTTTGCTTTTAGTCCCGCTAGCTGGGCTTCATTGACTTGATTTTGCTGGTCTTGAGAGGCTGAATCACGGAGTTTTTGGTTTTCTGATTGAAGTTCCTCATATTTTCTTTGTAAAAGAGACATTTTGTCATTTAAAAACTCGATCTGCCTGGCAGAATCCTCTTTGTCAGAGCTACTCGCCGCCTCTTGGACGGCCGGCGGCGCGGATGCGCCTTGATTTTTTAAAGTTTCTATCTCTTTATAAGCTTCATCTCTTTCTTTTGTGACAGTACGCACATGATCTTTCCAGATCTCAAGAAGCTCTTTTGTTCTTTCATAGTCATCCGATGATTGATCGGAAGGATTCATGATCTGCGGTTCTTCGATGGGCCTCGCAGAAATTTTCGCGGATGAAACCTTGGAAAAGCCGAATAGGCCTGCCGTCAACAAGACCAAAAGAACCCATGAACTCCGCTTCATAAAGACCCTCCGCGTTTGGCTGGAAATTCTTACTTACGGTATTTTAATACAAAAAAGACGACAATGCTGAAAAAAATAATATTTACAACGCCGTACGATTTGAACGCGATGTCCTCGGACCTCAAAGCCTGCGGTGTCATCAACACAATACAGACCCATACACCGATGGCCCATGACAAACTCAAATCCTGTGAGCTCTTTCTTTTACGAAGCTTGATAATAAGAGGGATATTAAAAAGAGGTAAAGCAACTCCTGCGACTGTTCCGACCTTTTGGATCCAATCGCTCATCGCAATTCCACATGATATGCGCTTTTCAGCGCATCGCTGACTTTGGATTGGAGTGCATTGATCTCTTCATCGGTAAAAGTGGATGTTTCCTTCTGATAAGCCAGAGAAAAAGCCAGACTGCGCTTGCCTGACGCTATATTTTTACCGGTATATTGATCAAAAAGCTGTATGTCCGAAAGATAAGGAAGCGCGGCATCTTTCATCACCTTTTGAATGGATTGAACTGATACCTTTTCATCGATCACAAAAGCGATATCGCGCCTTACGAGAGGAAATTTAGGCAAAGATCTGACCCGGATAGACTCGCGCGCGGAAGAATTTTTAAACAAATTTTCCAGCACATATTCCGCGTAGATCATTGCATGCGGAATATCCCAATTTTTCAAAATATTCTGATTGATTAATCCGAGGGTTCCTATCTTTTTTTCATTTAAATTCAACGTGCTTGAATTTTCATACTTTGGACAAGGTTCGTTTTCTTTCCATGCGTATTCCTTAACATGCAGAAAATTTAAAATATTTTCCGTGATCCCTTTTAATTCATAGAATGAAGCAGGATTTTTTCGAAGCCAATTTTCCTCCGAATTTCCATAAAGCGATATCGCCAAGACCGTTTCCTCTCGGCCGTCAACATAGCGATTGCCGATCTCAAATAATTTTAATGAGGCGGCTTTGCGATGAACATTATAAAGAATGCTTTGAAGCATCCCCGGCAAAAGCAAAGGTCTTAGATATTCCTGCTCGGCACTGAGCGCATTGGCTATTTTTTGAGCGCGACCAAGTTCCGTGAATGAAGCATTGAGAAGCAATCTTTCCGGCAGAAGACTATAGGTAATGATCTCACTAAATCCAATGTTGGATAAATATTTTTTGAGCTCCAAAACACCAGAAGCTTTCGGATCTCGAATGGCCGTATCTGAATGACGCGTAATCGGAAGTGCAGACGGAACTTTGTCGAAACCTTCGACACGTAAAATTTCTTCCACAATATCCGCTTCAAGACAAATATCCGCGCGCGAAGAAGGCGGAGTTACAAATATACCCGTTTTGCCTTTGGGTTTGACTTGAAACCCCAATGTCTTGAGGATCGATAAAATCTTGGACGGCGAGATTTTTAAACCTATAAGCTTGTCGATCAAATCAAAAGATACCAATACGGATGCCGGCTTCTTTTCCTTAAATGCACTTTTTTCCACAAACGGTCCCGATTGCGATCCTCCCGACCATTCCTTTATAAGATCGGCTGTTCTGGCGGAAGCAAGAGAAACATTTTCAAAATTGACTCCGCGCTCAAAACGGTAGCTGGATTCAGTGGATAATTTGTATCTTCTCGATGCCTGCCTTACGAGTCCCGGATCAAAATACGCTGATTCGAGAAGAATATTTTTAGTGCTATCCGTAACTTCCGTCAGTTTTCCTCCCATCACGCCGGCGATCGCTACAGCACGTTCGGCGTCAGCGATCACAAGCACTTTTTCATCCAAAGTGTATTCGACACCGTCAATGCCCAGGAATTTTTCGCCTTTTTTGGCTCTGCGGACAATGATCTTTCCGCCGATAAGCTTGTCATAATCGAACGCATGCAGCGGTTGGCCCATTTCAAACAGAACGAAATTCGTCGCATCAACCGCATTGTTGATCGGGCGCGAGCCCATAGATTCCAAACACTTCTGCACATCCGACGGCGCTGGTTTGATGACGACATTTTTTATCAGACGCGCTGTGTATTTGGGGCATCCGTTTTTATCCTCGACGAGGATCTCGAAAGAAGCTTTTTCTGAACTTTTTTTGTCTGATGGTATTTTAGGAAATTTTATTTTCTTTCCTGAAAGAACAGCTACTTCCTGGGCAAGGCCGAGAATACTCAAACAATCCGGACGATTGGTGGTTATCTCTATCTCAAGTATTGCATCGCCCGATTTTTTATCGATGTGTTCGACTTTCGTGCCTGACAAAGTCAGCGCCTCTGCCAACCTTTCAGGTGTCCATGAAACACTGAGATATTTATTTAACCAGGAAACGGGAAGTTTCACCCCACCACCTCCTTTAAAATCCAAAGGATTTGTGGATTCGCTTGTTGCGAATCCTTGCGCGGCACTAAAATCATTTTAGATTTCCTACTGCTGGCATAGCGCAAAAAAGGTGGTGGTGGGGTCATTCAAATTGCCTCAAGAAACGGACATCGTTCTCAAAAAATTGCCGTATGTCATTCACGCCGTATTTCAGCATCGCGATACGTTCGACACCCATGCCGAACGCAAACCCTGTGTATTTTTTGAGGTCGATGTTGGTGGCTTTCAAAACATTCGGGTGGACCATGCCGGCTCCCAGGATCTCAAGCCACGCTCCTTTTGTTTCCCAGAAAATATCCACCTCAGCACTGGGTTCGGTAAAAGGAAAAAAATGCGGACGAAAACGGAGTTTGGTCTTCGGGCCGAAAAATTCCTTCGCGAAGGATAGAAGCACACCTTTTAGATCCGCGAAGCTTGTGTTTTCATCGACCATCAGACCTTCGATCTGATGGAACATGAAAGAATGCGTCGCATCGGTCGCATCAGGACGATAGACTTTTCCCGGAGCGATGATCTTAAGCGGGGGTTTAGCTTTTTCCATGACACGGATCTGCACTGTAGAAGTCTGGCTGCGCAAAAGCCGGCCGTTTTGAAGATAAAACGTGTCAAAACCGTCGCGTGCCGGATGATTTAAAGGAATATTCAGCGCTTCAAAATTATAATACTCAGTCTCGACTTCCGGACCGTCCACGACTGTGAATCCGAGACATTCGAATATTCTTGTAACATCAAGGATGACCTGTGTCAGAGGGTGAAGGCTTCCAGGCGCATAAAATGTGCCCGGCATCGTCGTATCGATCCTTTTTGCGGAAGAAGCGGGCTGGGATTTGAACGTGTTTTCGGTGTTGGAGAAAAGCTCTTCGAGCAGGCGTTTCACACGGTTCATCTCCTGCCCGGCAAGTTTCTTTTCTTCCTGGGAAAGTTCGCCTATCCTCCCTGAAACCGAAGCAAAAAGGCCTTTTCTTCCTAAATATTTGACCTTGAGCGCCTCGATTTGCTGAAAATCGGAAATAAGAGCAATCTCGTTTCGCGCTTCAACTTCAAGTTGTTTGAGGGCTTCGATCATTGATCTCTTCCTACACTCCCCTTACTCCCCTCTTAAATAAAGAGGGGAAAAATGCGACACTTCCCCTCTCTTTATTTAAAGAGAGGGCTAGGGTGAGTCACTTCCCCTTCGCGATATTGACCAGTTCCGTAAACACTTTCTTGTCATTGTGTGCAAGATCAGCCAATACTTTGCGATCGAGCTCGATCTTGGCTTTTTTAAGGCCGCCTATCAAACGGCTATAGGTGATCCCGTTCGCTTGGGCTCCCGCTGAAATACGCGTAATCCAGATCTTTCGGAATACCGACTTCGTATCACGGCGGTCGCGCGTGCCGAACATCAACGCACGCTGGACCGTCTCACGCGCGGTACGATAAAGTTTTCTTCGGCCTCCGACATAACCCTTCGCGCGCTTTAAAAATTTGCGGCGGCGGGCTCTCCCGGTCGGCACATGTTTAGACTTAGGCATAGGGTAATAACCTCCTCAACTGTTTTTCCATCGCACCGCTTACGAGGTCACTTTCCCTCAGGTGCCTTTTGCGTTTGGAGGATTTGCTCTGTAATAGATGCCTTTTCCCCGCGCGCATTTTCTTGAATTTTCCGCTCTTCGTGACTCGGATCCTTTTATGAACTGATTTATTCGTTTTTAATTTAGGCATTTAAGTCTTCCTCGTTTTTATTTTGGCATGATGATCATCGTGATCATTTTGCCTTCCATGAAAGGGGCCTTTTCCACTTCCCCAAGCGGCGCGATATCCTGCGACAGCCGCTCCAAAACTTTACGGCCCGTTGATACATAATTCATCTCGCGTCCGCGAAATACCATGGTGATCTTTGCTTTGTCACCCTGCTTAAGAAATCTTTCCAGGCTGTGAAATTTTACCTGATAATCGTTCTCTTCGATGAACGGATGAAATTTTATTTCTTTCAGGTGAATGACTTTTTGTTTTTTTCGTGCTTCTTTTTCCTTCTTTTCCTGGTCGTATTTGAATTTGCTGAAATCCATGATCCGGCAAACCGGCGGTGAAGCCTGTGCCGCCACTTCCACGAGATCCAGTTCCGCATCTTTGGCCATCCGAAGCGCCTCACCGATGGCTACGACTCCCGCTTGATTTCCGTCCGCATCGATCAGGCGAACTTGGGGTACGCGGATCCCCTCATTGATACGTGTGTGAATTTTTGGAATAAATACTCCTCCTTTTGTTATATGGTTCTGTTGTTTGTTTCTTCTTTCACCTTCCGTACAAATTCGGAAAGCGAGGTCTGGCCAAGATCCCCTTTGGAGCGGGACCTGACCGCGATCTTTTCCGCTTGAATTTCCTTATCCCCTAAAATGATCATATAAGGGATCTTTTCTTTCTGCGCGTCACGTATTCTCGAACCTAGCGTATCGTTCGACGGTTTGGTCTCAACACGGAAATCTTCCTTTTCAAACTCCTTAGAAACTTTTTTCGCATACTCTTCATGTGCCTGAGCCACCGGAATAATACAAATCTGCGCCGGTGAAAGCCAAAATGGAAAAGCACCGCCATAATGCTCAATGAGGATCCCGATGAAACGCTCCAGCGACCCCAGAACCGCCCGATGTATCATGACCGGACGAGAAACACCGCCGTCCGCATTTCTATACTCAAGTTCAAAACGCTCCGGCATATTGAAATCCAGCTGGATCGTTCCTAATTGCCAATCGCGTCCAAGCGCATCTTGCACGATAAAATCGATCTTCGGTCCGTAAAACGCGCCGTCGCCGGCGTTGACCGTATATTTCAGGCCGTTGGATTTCACAGCCGCTTCCAGCGCTGCCTCGGCCTTGTCCCACGTAGCCTCGGAGCCGACTTTGCGCTCCGGACGTGTTGATAAAAATACTTTGGGCTCTTGAAAACCAAAAGTCCCGTAAACTTCACGGATCATGCGGCACACTCCCGCGATCTCAGGTCCAATCTGGTCTTCAGTACAAAAAATATGAGCATCGTCCTGTGAAAACGTGCGCACGCGTGTCAGGCCTGAAGTCACACCTGAACGTTCAAAGCGATGCAAACGGCCAAAATCTGCAATTCGAACCGGTAAATCTCGGTACGAACGAAGTTCCGATGAATAAATGAGCGTGTGGCTCGGGCAATTCATGGGTTTCACCGCACATTCTTTGCCTTCGACATGCGTGAAATACATGTTGTCCTTGTATTTTTCATAGTGGCCCGATTTTTTCCAAAGTTCCACGTCAAAGATCTGCGGCGTGATCACCTCTTGATAGCCTTCGCGACGGTAGATGCTTCGAATATAATCTTGAAGCAAATTATAGATCACTGTGCCCTTGGGTTTGAAAATGGGCGATGCCGCCGCAAGCGGTGTGAACATAAAAAAACCCAATTCCTTGCCGAGCTTGCGATGATCGCGTTTCTTGGCTTCATCGAGCATTTTCAAATAATCGTCGAGTTCTTTCTTAGAAAAAAACGCAGTGCCATAGATCCTCTGCATCACAGGATTTGTTTCGATGCCTTTCCAATAAGCGCCCGCGATACTCGTCAATTTAAATGCTTTGATCTCGCCCGTCGAATGCGCATGCGGATATTTGCAAAGGTCGGTAAAATCACCATCGACGACGATAGAAATTTCCTCTACTCCTTCGAGTTGATCGATCGTTTCCACTTTAAAAGTCTCGTTCTTCTCTTTAAAAATTTTTCTCGCTTCATTCGGCGAAACAACTTTTTTTTCGAACTTATAATTTGCCTTGACCACTTTTTCCATCTCAGCTTCGATATCTTTCAGATCTTCATCGGTCAATGATTGCGGAAGCTCAATGTCATAATAAAATCCTTCTTCGACCGGTGGACCGAAACCTAACTTTGCGGACGGATATTTCCGCTTCACCGCTTGCGCAAGTACATGTGCACAGCTATGGCGGAGTTTATCTAAATCAGTATATTGTTCGACTACTTTGCTCATAAATTATAAAATCTGCTCTAGTTGATCTCTGGGAATCAACTGAGCATGTTTTTTAATAAACCTTTTTATTTTAAATTGTGCGGAGTACGAGTCACGAATTTGATTATTGTCGACCACCGCTTGCGCTATTCGCTTAATTTGACCTTTTGAAAATTTATCTTCGTATTTAATCAAAGTGTCAAAATTTTCTGAAGCTTCTGCCCATGTGTTCGATCTTTCAAATATAAGCAAATGAGTCTCTAATTCTTCCGCAACATTATCAGCTTCAATTATTTCTTGCTGAATAAGTAATCTCCTAATTGAAGGACGAAGATCATCTATATTAATTCTTGCTCCTTGATATCTAGAATAAAAGCCAACAGGATCTATCCCTCCTTTATCTGGAATTAGAGGAACTATTTGAGTTTCTAGTGCAATTGCAATCCCTGCTTCTTGTTGACACCAAAAAGAATCGGATAGTTCTTGTGTTTGAAGAGGCATGAAATAATCCGCTTGTTTCAAGTTTTCCAATATTTTATCTTCCCATTTACTTCCAGACTTAATATCGTCATGAGCAACGAAACACTCTATGTCATCAAATTCTTCTAGCGCTCTCTTTATGCGACCGGCTAAAAGTTTATTCTCTCCTGAATAGCTAAGAAAAATTTTCATTAAAACCAATACCGCCATAACACGTTAAGTATTTTGTCTAATGGGCGCGGCGAATCTAAAGGTCCACCGCTACGGGTCGGCCACTCGCGCGCCTGACGCGAAAGAATTCGCTTTTCTGCCACTGGCAGCGGCGCGCTCCCTCGAGTCCCGTATTGCCTATTCACTCGTGTTTAAAAAAGAACAATATATGGTGGGCAATACAGGACTCGAACCTGTGACCTTTTCCATGTCAAGGAAACGCTCTAACCAACTGAGCTAATTGCCCTAAAACTATTTTTTGAACCTGCACCCCGCAATTAGCGAAGGCAGCCGCCAATTTTTCAATCTAGCGGCAACTGTTCGCCGCGCATCTTTTCGCGCGGACAAATCCTCCCCACTTTTACACCGAGGGGAAGATGATTGCCCTATTTGTTTTCCCGCGTTGTCAAAAAAGCGAGAGGAATCAAACCAACAATAGAACCTATTAAAATTGTTGCTATTCCAGAGCCTATTGCCAAAACCAAAAAACCGTAATGTCTTAATAAACGCTTCTGCTTTAAGATTATGATAGATAAAACAATAAGAAATAAAACTGATGCTAAATGCCCAATCGGTATACCTGCTTTAAATCCTTCTACGAAACCTTCTTTAAAATTTAAACTCCGAATTGAACTCCTATGGATTATTTCGTAAATTCCTCCTGCTAAACCTCCCAATAACATAGTAAAAAAAAGATACGCTAAATAGAAACCAAACGCTTCTTTGCCGTTTCTGCGATATGAAAAATTCGCTATATTTTTAAACATAAAATTCCTAAATCCTGGGCGAGGAGTCGACCGCCCTTCGCCGAGATCTAAAGGTCTCAGCTCCGGGTCGGGCATTCGCGACGCTGACGCCGAAGAGTCGGCTTTTCTGCCACTGGCAGCGCGTCGCTCTTGTTCGACTCCCTAAGACCCAGCTATTTTCAAAAAACAACCTGGGCGAGGAGGGAGTCGAACCCTCACGGGCCGAAGCCCAACAGATTTTAAGTCTGTCGTGTATGCCATTCCACCACTCGCCCGAGGGTAAAACTGGAGGCGCGAACCGGAGTCGCACCGGTCTACGAGGTTTTGCAGACCTCTGCCTAACTGCTCGGCCATCGCGCCAAGAGCCCTTTAATTTAACAAAAAAGGGTGTGCTCCGTCACGCATTTTCATTCTTAATTAGCAGCGATGGGCTTCCCTAGCCAACTTTCCCGCCGTTTCGACGATCAGCTTGGCAAGATTCTCTTTCTTGATCTCACCGTGCCGCTCTATATTTTTTTTCTTATTAAGGATGAATGCCTCGATAGATTTATTTCCAAACGGCGTTTTATTCTTTGTAACTCTTTGCAATACAATAAGATCCAAACCTTTATCACTTAATTTTTTGAATGCGTTTTGAAAAATATCTTCCGATTCAAGTGCAAAACCCACGAATACTTGACCTTTTCTTTTGACCTTTGAAAGATTCGCGAGAATATCCGGATTCTTCACAAAAGAGATCGAATCTAAATCCTTCTTTTTTATCTTCGACACCGAAAATTTCTTAGGCCTTACATCACAAACTGCCGCTGCCATGACCAACACATCAGTTTTCGGCAAAAGCTTCATAAGCTCAGCTTCCAATTCAACCGCCGTCTCTACGTTTTCCGGACATTCGACCCACTCAACCTGATAGTGAGATTCTTTAGCGGCTTTTACCAAATACTTTCCCATAGTACCCGTAGAATAATTGGAAAGATACCTCACGGGGTCTAGAGGCTCCCGCGTCGGGCCCGAAGCGATCAAAAAGCGAAGTCCCTTGTTCATGAGAAGAAAATGGGAACGAACATTACTTCAATTTGAGACAGCGGTGTACAGCATTCAGGATGGTCTTATTTTCGGCAATATGGCCCATCCCCACGTCGCTGCAAACCAGATGCCCATGTATCGGGGAAACGATCGTGGCGCCGTTGGCTTCGAGGCGTTTGATGTTTTCTTGGGTAAATTTATTTTCGTACATCTTTTCATTCATCGCTGGAACGATCACAAGCGGTGATGTGCTCGCGAGCACGGTACAGCTTAAAACATCATCGGCAAAGCCATGGGAAAGTTTGGCGATGATATCCGCTGTTGCCGGAGAAACTAAAATGAGATCTGAATTCTTTGCTAATTCGATATGCACAGGTTTCAACCGGCCGGGTACAGAGAAAAAATCCTGTATCACTTCGGTACCAGCAAAGCTCTGAAGCGCAAGCGGCGTAATGAAGTGATGCGCATCTTTCGTCATGACGACCGTCACCGAAAAACCCTCTTTTCTGAGATCTGTGATCAGATCACATGTCGTATAAGCAGAGATCGACGCGCTTACACCCAATAAAATATTTTTTCCGTCTTTTTTCATTTTTTATCCACGAATGATATCATCCGTTCAGCTTTGATAATACCCTTTAATACTTCTAGCGCGCGCGGAATGTAGCGGTTCACGATCCGGTAATCGCAAAGCTTCAGATCATTCAGTTCTCTGAGCTCTGTCGTCGCGACTTTGTAACGGCGGTTTATTTCCTGTTTTGATTCCGTGCCTCGCTTTTCAAGACGCCGCTTTAATTCCTCTTTCGACGGCGGCGCAAGAAAAATAAAAACCGCGTCCGGCTTCGTACGCTTCACTTTTTTGGCTCCCTGGACATCGATCAATAAAAGCATGTCGCGGCCACGCCTGAGATGCTCTTCGACCTCTTTTTTTGAAGTGCCGTAAAATTTGCCGAAAACATTCGCCCACTCGAGAAAACCGTTCTTCTTGCGTTTATCCAAAAATTCTTTCTTCGTTACAAAAAAATAATCTTCACCATTTTGCTCATTTGGACGCGGAGGGCGTGTCGTATATGAAACAGACTGCACAAGATTCTTGTCTTCCTTGAGCAGCTCTTTTGCGAGCGTGGTCTTTCCGGTACCTGATGAAGCCGAAATCACAAATAGTCTTCCATGCCGCTGGCTCATACGATCACTCAACGTTTTGCGCCTGTTCTCTGATCTTCTCGATCGCGCTTTTTATATGGATCACGTGATTCGCGATACTGACATCGCTTGATTTTGCACCCATTGTGTTTGATTCCCGGTACATTTCCTGTGCGATAAAGTCAATCTTCCTTCCAAGCTCTCCGCTCTCTTTCAGAGCTTTTTTCATTGCATCAATATGGCTTTTCATGCGAGTTACTTCTTCGGATATATCGGAATTTTTTACATACAACGCCACTTCGAGTGTCAGTCTCTCATGATCCAACTCGCCGGCTTTCAAAAATTCTTTCATCTTTTTCTCAAAGATCTTCCTATACTCTTTTCCAAGAGCAGGGATTCTTCTTTCAATACCGCCCAACGATCTTTTAATCTCCAAAATCCTGCCGGACAGATCTTTTTCCAGCGCTTTTCCCTCCTGGATCCGTGACGCATTCAAATTTTTAAGAGCAAGACCGACTGCATTTTCAATATCACGAAAAAGCGACGTCCTTTCATTAAAAGAGGATTCCTTTGTCAAAACGTCTGGATAAGTCAGCACCGTTCTCAAAAGCATATTTTCCTCATTCTTCAAAGAACGCATATTCAAAACTTTCTTGAGCCGCTGGATCTTTTGAAAAACTTCCTTGGCCAAAGGTTCATTCAAAACCAGACGCTTTGAGAACGTCGAAGCGTCCGGCGCCGAAATAAAAAAGCTGATCTTTCCTCTTCGGATTTCCTGAGAAACGATCTTTCTGACAGAATCTTCGAATTCACTTAAATGTCCTGGTAAACGCGAAGAAAACTCGAAAAACTTATGATTGATCGTCTTGATCTCAACGCGGATGAATCCATGCGGGATCTTCAGTTCGGAACGGCCGAACCCCGTCATGCTTTTGATCACTGCTTCACCAAAAGCAAAGACAGTTCAAAAATCACTTCCATACTTTTTTCTTCAGGGTAACACTGACCTCTTTGGTGGGATATAAATTGTCCAAGACTATCTCATCGGGCTCGAACCATAATTTAATTTCCCGTTCGACATCTTTGGAATCGCTCGAAGCGTGTATGACATTCTCATAAATACCTTTTGTCGTAATGCGCCCGAAAGAACCGCGGATCGTGCCCGGTTCAGCTTCTTCGGGATTTGTCGCGCCGCAAATTCTTCTGACCTTTTGTATCGCGTCATCACCGTAATAAACCATCGTCATGACGCGTTTCGTATGATACTCGCCCATCAAGTATCTAACGATCTCTTCAAAAAAAGGCTTATCTTTCATGTGACAGTAGTGTTCTTCGGCTAATTCACGAGACACTGCCTTGATCTTACATCCAACGATAATTAACTTGGATTCAGCAAGTCTGGTTAAAATATTTCCAGTTAAAGACTTTTGCAGGCCGTCGGGTTTTATAATGACTAATGTAGGTTCTGGCATAATTATATTTAAAATTTGTAACTTGTAAGTCTAAAAGATATCCGGACTCTTGTCAATATCAAAAAAATGCATTAGTGGTTGATATTAAAGAACTTTAATACTCTATCAAGGTCTTCGGCTGAATAGTATTCAATCTCGATTCTTCCACGTTTTTTACCTTGAATGATACGTACTTTTGTTCCCAAGGTGTGCTGAAGTTGTTCTTCCAAATTTTTGGTATGAATGTCCCGCGCACTGGCATTCTTAGAAATTCGGCTTCTTTTATGAATTTTATGGGAAAAACCTATTTCCGCTTGACGAACCGATAACCCTTTTTCTACGATTTCTTCGCAGAATTTTATCTGATAATTCTGATCGTGAATAGAAAGCAACGCCTTTGCATGGCCAAAAGTTATTAAATTTTTAGATAGATAATCTTGTATTAATTCTGGTAAGTTTAGTAATCTCAATAGGTTAGATACAGATGATTTATCTTTTCCGACGCGCTCAGCAATCGTATCCTGCGTCATGCCAAATTCTTGTCCCAATCGGCGATACGCTTTGGCTTCTTCCAGAGGATTGAGTTCTTCTCTTTGAATATTTTCTATGATAGACATTTCTAAAAGATCCGCATCGGCTACTCTGCGCACTATCGCCGGTAATTCTGTAAATCCCAATTTTTTAGCCGCTCTCAAACGCCGTTCACCGGCTATCAATTCAAAGTTATCGCCGTCAACAGCGCGAACTAAGACAGGCTGGATAATTCCCTTTTCCTTTATGGATTTGGCCAATTCGTCTATTTTCTCCGGAGCGAAGTTTAAACGTGGCTGAAAGCGACTAGCATGGATTTGAGAAACTTTAAGCATTTGAACTCGCTCGTGCGATGCTTTATTTTCTGAAGGAATTAAAGCCTCTAATCCTCTTCCTAGCACTTTTCTTTCCATATATATCTCCTTTAATTTGAATTACTTATATTAAATAATAAAAATTCCTTTGTCAGCTCTTTATATTTCTTTGCGCCTTCAGAATCTTTATCATATAAGAAAATTGGCTTGCCAAATCCGGGAGCTTCACTCATTCTGATATTTCTAGGGATTACTGTATTATAAACTTTACTGCCAAAGTGTTTTTTGACTTCGTCGATTACCTCTTGAGTTAGATTGGTTCGAAAATCTGCCATTGTCATTAGGATGCCTTCGATTTCGAGATTAGAATTTAAATTATCCTTAATGAGATTTATTGTTTTGACAAGCTGGCTTAATCCTTCTAAAGCGTAATATTCACATTGAATAGGTATCAATACAGAATTTGATCCCGTTAACGCATTTATTGTCAAAAGTCCAAAAGATGGTGGACAGTCAATTATTACAAACTCAAATGATGGATCAAGTTGCAATAAAGCTTTTTTAAGTCTTCCTTCTCTTCCTAGTTCTCCTACCAATTCTACTTCAGAGCCTGATAAATGCTCATTGGCAGGAACTATAAATAGATTTTGAACGCAAGTTTCAACAATAAGATCAGGTAATTTAGACTCACCAAGCAAAGCAAAATAAATCGATTTTTCTACTTTGTGCTTGTCTATACCTAAACCACTTGTGGCATTTCCTTGAGGATCCAGATCAATAAGGAGACTTTTTTTTCCTTCTATGGCGAGACAGGATGAGAGAGAAACAGCTGTGCTTGTTTTTCCTACTCCCCCTTTTTGATTGCATATAGCTATTATTTTTGCCATTTTTGGCAATAATAAAACAAAGTGAATTTAAAGTCAATACGTTTTCTTTAGATAAATTGAAATTTTAAGGTGTTTCCACGTGGAAACCAAATGTGATCAAATAAAGTTTAGAAAATTACGAAGATTTACGGAGTTTTTCAATAAAAACTGCTAGAACTGAAATATCGCATGGAGTTATTCCAGAAATCCTTGCTGCTTGACCTAAAGAAACTGGTTTAATCTTATCCAATTTTTCTTGGGCTTCCCTGCTTAGCCCTTTTATTTCTTTGAATAACAAATTTGAAGGTATCTTTTTCTCTTCATATTTTTTAAGACGATTTACTATTCCTATTTCTCTTTGCACATAACCAGAGTATTTAATTTCTATTTCAACTTGATTCTCTACCTCAACATCTGCTATCTGTTCATGCATGATTCCTAAAACATCTTTTAAGTTTACTTCATTTCTCCTAAGATATTTATCCATAGGTACTTGCTGAAATCTTGTATGCTTAATTTTATCAATCCAATAATCGATTTTGCTCTGTTTTTCTGAAAATTCCTTGAAATGTTTCTTTGAAATCAAACCCAAATCATGACCATACCTTAATAGCCTCTTATCTGCATTGTCCTGTCTCAATATTAATCGATGTTCTGCCCTAGACGTAAACATACGATAAGGCTCTTCTGTTCCATTAGTAACAAGATCGTCTATTAAAACGCCTATATAACCTTCGGATCTATCAAGAATCAAAGGTCCTTTCAATTGTAGCTTCAATACTGCGTTTATGCCGGCCATCAATCCTTGACATGCGGCTTCTTCATATCCTGATGTTCCATTTATCTGGCCTGCTAAATATAAATTTTCTATTTTTTTTGTTTGTAATGTTGGCTCTAATTGTGTTGGTGGACAAAAATCATATTCAATTGCATATCCAAATCTCATAAGTTCTGCATTTTCAAGACCTTGAATACTTCTTACAAGTTTTATTTGAACATCCTGTGGAAAACTTGTTGATAATCCATTTATGTAAGTCTCTTCTGTATAACGACCTTCAGGTTCCAAAAATAATTGATGTCGGTCTTTGTCTGCAAAACGATAAACTTTATCTTCAATCGAAGGACAATATCTTGGGCCTCGACTTTCAATTTTTCCGGAATAAAGGGGAGAACGATGAATATTTTCTTTAATTATCTTATGTGTTTTGTCGCTTGTGTAAGTAATATAGCAAGGCAGTTGCTCTTGCGTGATCTTTTTTGTTTGATAACTAAATGGTGTTGGGTCATCATCGCCATTTTGTGCTTCAAGTTTGGAAAAATCTATGGATTTTGCATTTAATCGGGGAGGGGTACCAGTTTTTAATCGCTTAATTTCAAAACCAAGCTTGGCTAACGATGAAGATATTCCATGAGATGCTTTATCACCGGCGCGGCCGCCTCCAAAAGTTATATCACCAATATGAATTAATCCATTTAGGAAAGTTCCTGTAGTAACAATAACTGCTTTAGAGTAATAAACAGTATCTATAGTCGTTATGACACCTTCGACTGCGTTTCCATTAACAAGGATCTCTTTTGCTTCACCTTGTTTAAGGTCCAGATTTTCCTGACTTTCAATAACATGCTTCATCGTCATCGAATATATTTTTTTGTCGCATTGTGCGCGGGGAGCCCAAACAGCTGGTCCTTTACTTTTATTCAACATGCGGAATTGAATGCCTGTACGGTCGGTCAATTTTGCCATTTCTCCGCCAAGCGCATCTATCTCCCGAACAATATGACCTTTTGCAATACCGCCGATTGCCGGATTGCAGGACATCTGCGCCACCGCATCCAGATTCATCGTAAGCATCAACGTCTTTGCGCCAAGACGGGCGCACACCAACGCAGCTTCACAGCCGGCATGGCCGGCGCCGATAACGATCACATCGTATTTTTCGTCAGTAATGATCATGTTGATTTGAAATTGTAAAAAATTCTAAGTAAGAGTGACTCGTTTAAGATAAAGCTGATAAGAGCTCATGATGATCGTATTCGTAAGCCAATAAAGCACGAGAGCTGAAGGCATTGCATAAAAAATAAATCCGAACATAATCGGCATCATTACGGTCATCATTTTCTGTTGGGATTCCATCGCGGGATCTTGACCTTCTATTTTAACTTGGGTCAATTTTTGCTGTAAAAACATGGCCACACACATGACCAGAGGTAAGACATGGATCTCATTCCCAAAAAAAGGCAAAGAAAAAGGAAGCGGTAAACGATCAGGGGATGACAGATCTTTGATCCATAAGAGTTTAGAATTGATCAAAATGACCGACTTGGAAAGCGCCACATAAAGCGCGATGAACACGGGTGTCTGCAATATCATCGGCAAACATCCTCCGAATGGATTTACTTTATGTTTCTTATAAAGTTCCATCATTTCCTTGTTCAATTTTTCAGGATTTTTTTTGTGCTGTTCGCGCAATTTATTCATCTGCGGTTGGATCAGCTGCATGCGCTTCATTGACATGTAACTCGTGGATGTCAAAGGGAACAAAAGGACATTGATGAGAGCCGTAAGAATAATGATGGCCAGACCGTAATTTTTGAAAACCTTATGCAACATCTCAAGCGCTCCGACAAGAAATCTTCCTATTCCATCAAGCTTTCCAAAATTGACAAGCGCATCCAACCCTATCGGTGTAAGTTCATCCAGTTCATTCGGGCCCATATAAATAAGGAAATCATGTTGAACCGCACTATGGGGAGAAAGCGCGATCTTTTCAGAAACCAAGGACACGCTGAAATGACGATTGCCAAGTCCTTGAACTAATCCGGTAAAAGATGATGATGTGGATCTTGGCTTCAAGATAATGGAAAAGTGTCTGTCCTTGATCGCGACCCATTCGACTGAGTCCGTACTTTCCACACTCTTCCCAAGCTTGGATTCCTTGATATGCTTCAGAAATACTTTTTCCCCTGATCTGGAAAAGAAGTTTCCTTCTATATATTGAGTATCGATCCCATGGCGTGGTGCAATACTTGAACCGGCAAATAATTGATAGCGGAACTCGATAGGAGAGTCAGTGGTATTTTCAAATTTAAGGTTCAAACTTCCAGAATATTGATCTTTTTTGAATTGATAATCTTTCTGTATCTTGATACCGTCAAGAGCCGCTAATGCCCGCAATGATTTATTCATGCCGTTTTTCTCAACGGTATAGTCAACGATCTGAGGTATTGAAGAGTTGTCAGGAGAATCTTTTAATGTGACGAGCGTCGCATTGCCAAAAGGTTCTTTTAAGGATAGAAAAACCAGTGGTTTATTAGTATCAGAATCAATGAATTTGGGAAAGGCGACTTCGTGGATAGATCCGCCTTTTTTGTTGAATAAAAGTTTCAGGTTTTGGCTTTGGAAATTCACATCATTCGAAAGTGAAAAGCTCTGGGCATCGGAACCTGAAGTATTTGGAATCGCTGGTGACGAAGCACTAATTGATAAAGATAAAGAACCAATATCTTTTTTCTTAAGTGTCCTCGAAGTCTTGTAATAGTCAGGATAAAAGTGCTTCAACACGGCCGGATAAAGACCTAAGATCACGAATGATATTGCCAAAAAGATTATTGTTTTTCTTTCCATAAATCCCTATTGATTCATACTCTTATATCAGGAACCGGATCAAATCCGCCTTCACAGAACGGATGGCAATGCAAGATCCTTCTCGTCATTAAATAAGCTGCTTTCAAAACATTAAATTTCTTAAACGCCTCTATCGAATATTCTGAACAGCTTGGGTAGAACCGACACGCTCTCAGATTATTAAATCTGAAGATCCTGGAAACGATCATGATGAAAAAAATCGCCACTTTATTTATCATTGGCATAAACTCATTGTTTTGAGTGAGCAATCGCCGTATCCATTGCGTCGTTTATTTCCCGAAGACCAACGTTGCCCGGATACCGAACGACTCGAAATAAATAAGCCTTCTTGGAATTCAAGCTCATCCTATGTCTAAACGCTTCCCGTATCAGTCGTTTAATCTTATTGCGCTCGGTCGCAAGGAAAACCACTTTCTTAGGAATAGAAATAAGAAGTGAGGCCTTCTCAACACTTACCATTGACCTGGGCTTTTCCTGGCACTTTAAAGAAAGCCAGCCTTCGGTTTCAGGCATGTTAAAATAACTCAGACCGTAAGACTGTGCCGGCCCTTTTGACGCCGCCTTTTGATCACTTTTCGTCCGTCTTTAGAACGCATTCTTTTTCTAAATCCGTGAGTGCGCTTTCTTTTTATGTTTGATTTATTCGTAAGCGTTTTTTTCATGGGATCCTTAATTGGGCTTGATTTAGCTTTTTAAAAGTAAGAAATTATAGCAACGCCCATAAAGAGTGTCAACGTGGATTATACGGATTGGCTGAATTTGTTTGATAACCGCATTGAGATTGCGCTAAGAAATTTACAATTCGATGATCAAATTTTTACCCAATTTGATAGAGCTAAAGATTATTGTTGCAATACAGATTTTGAGTTGTTATAATTTCTCAACAAATCTTGAAGCTAACTTGATTGTTTTTTAAAAATCATATCCTGTGGATAACTTGTTTATAAGTACAAAATTTATATTTGTTTACTTGTTATTAAATTTTTGTTTCATAAGTAGTTCAAAATAATAAACTTAAAGTAAAATATTAAAACAATATTAACAAGGTAGAACAAAATTCTGTGGATAACTTCAAAGATTTAAACGCATCAAACTTGTGGACACAAGTAATAGAATCTCTTAAAAATGAGCTGAGTCCTCATGTCTACGATCGATGGCTAAAACCAATCCAGCCTCTTAAATTCACAGAGAATGAACTAAACCTTGGAGTACCTGATGATTTCTTTAAGAATTGGATAGTGGACCATTATGGAAGCATGATCACGCTCGCCGCAAAAGATATAACTGGAGACCCATCTTTTAAATTATCTTTCGAAGTTTCAAAATCAGATCCGGAACCTGTAAACTCAATAACCAATCAAACAAAAATAGCTCAAAACAGCTATTATTCATCCGTATCTCCGACAATAATGAATGGAAATCTTTCGGAGCCGGCTTTAAATTCGAAATATACGTTTGAAAGTTTTGTTGTTGGACCTTCGAACAGATTTGCCCATGCAGCTTCAATGGCCGTAGCTGAAACACCCGCTAAAGCTTACAACCCTCTTTTTATTTATGGGCCTGTTGGACTTGGAAAAACGCATTTAATGCAAGCTATTGGACAAGAGATACTTACAAGAAATCCTGGCATGAAAGTTCTTTATATCACCAGCGAAAAATTTACCAATCAATTAATTAATGCCATTAAGACCGGTACCACTATTAAATTTAGGGAAAAATATAGAAACGTTGATTGTTTGCTTATTGATGATATTCATTTTATAGCGGGAAAAGAAGCCACTATGGAGGAATTTTTTCATACGTTTAACACGTTATATGACTACCATAAACAAATAGTTGTTTCGAGTGACAAACCACCGAAAGATATCTCAAATTTGGAAGAGAGGTTGGTATCTAGATTTGAATGGGGATTGGTAACTGATATTCAACCGCCCGATTTTGAAACCAGAACGGCTATTTTGAGAAAAAAAGCTGAGAGAGAAAATCTCCACATTCCCGATGGCGTGACCTCATTCATCGCGGACCGTATAAAATCAAATATAAGGGAACTTGAAGGAGCTTTAATACGTGTGGTGGCTTACTCTAAGTTAGTTGGTAAAGAAGTTGATCAGGATGTCGCTTATGACGTTTTAAAAGACCTTATTGTTGAAAATCAAAAAAAGATCACGGTTGACGTTATTCAAAGGAAAGTGGCAGAATATTTCGAAATACGACCCTCTGATATGACTGCCAAGCGCCGCTCACAAAATGTGGTTTATCCCAGACATGTTGCGATGTTTTTATCTAGAGAAATGACAGGTTTATCATTACCAGAGATTGGTGAACAATTTGGTGGACGTGATCATACAACAGTTTTACACGCTTATCAGAAAATAAAGAAAGATATTAAGAAGGATCAAAAAACAAAATCGCTTGTGGATAAGTTATCACTTGAAATTCGTAAGTAAACAAACTGTGGATAAGTGAATAGTTATACACAAGTTGTTAATTTGTAAGTTGTTTTAAATATTAAAGTTAGGGACTAATACCATTATTCAAGCTATTACTACTATGACTGTTTTTGATTTATAAAAGATAAATAATAACAATGGAGTGAATAACTATGAAAATAAAAATATTAAAGGATGAATTGTTAAAGGGTATTCAAGTGGTACAAAACGCTGTTAGTACAAAAAGTACACTTCCAATTTTATCTCATATATTAGTAGAAGCTCAAAAACAAGAGATTAGGTTAACTGCTACTGATCTTGAAATTGGGGTTGTTGCAGTTGTTAAAGGGGATGTTTTGGAAGAGGGATCAATAACAGTACCTGCTAGAAAGTTTAGTGAAATTATTAAAGAACTTTCAAATCAAACCGAGATAACAGTCTCTGTAAAAAAAGGTCAATCAATTCAAATTGAGGCAGATAAAAGTTATTTTCGTTTAATGGGACTTTTAAAGGAGGATTTCCCTCAACTTCCCAATTTCCCGCATACCGTGAAAAGCGTAGATTTAGTGAAGATACCTCAAAGACTTTTAAAGAGTATGATTCAACTTACTTCTTTTGCGATGAGCCATGATGAATCCCGTTATGTATTAAATGGGATACTATTTAGTTTTAAAGATAAGGCGTTAAAACTTGTAGCAACTGATGGTAGGAGACTGGCGATTATAGAAAAAGAGATTCAGGAGATTGGTAATGTTAAAAAGGATGTGATAGTTCCTATGAAAACAATCCAAGAGTTAAATCGAAATCTTCTTGAAGAAGGTGATGTGGTTTTTTATTTTAAAGAGAACCAACTTCAAATCAATCTTGGTCAGGTGACTATTATTTCCCGTTTAATAGAGGGGGAATACCCGAATTATGAGCAAGTTATCCCTAAAAAAACGAAAGAGGAATTAAAGATAAATACTCAGGATTTTTTACAAGCGACAAGACGCGCGAGTATATTAACAAACCAAGATTCTCAATCAGTGAAGATAAATATCATTAAAGACCGAATGATCATCACTAAGAATACACCTGATCTTGGCGAGGTGCGTGAAGAGCTTGAAGTGGATTATAAAGGAGGCGAGCTAGCGATCGGCTTCAACCCAACTTTTCTTATTGATGTATTGAAGAATGTTGGTGATGAGAATGTTCAGTTTGGATTTATAGATCCTGAAAAACCGGCCGTCATTAAAAGTGGCGAAGATTATACATACATTGTGCTGCCGATGCAGGTGAGTTAATCCGCGATACCACCCATATCCGCAATGGCAAAAGGTTCAAAGGTCTCTCCGATAAGCGAGGTTATTCAAAATGTTTTCGCAAGATTGGAGGGATCAACCAATCCATCCAGCGAATCTATGGAATCGTTCTGGAAAGAACTTGTTGGTGAGAATGGTTTCAAACATTCAAGACCAACAGCTATCCGGAACAAGGTTTTGAGTATACGAGTCGATAACTCAGCTTGGATGCAGGAGCTTTCGATGCGCAAACGGGATATCTTAAAAGGATTGAAAAGAAAGCTCGGAAAGGATAGAATCTCTGAAATTCATTTTAGAATAGGGGAGTTCTAATACGACCTCATGAGTAAATTAAAAGAAAAAAAGAGTTCAGTTAAAAGCGAAGAGAGTATCGGCACAAACGGTTCTTCCAAAGAGACGAGTTACGACGCTAAAAATATCCAGGTTCTTGAAGGAATGGAGGCGGTGCGCAAGCGTCCCGCTATGTATATTGGAGATGTCGGGATCCGCGGCCTGCATCACCTCGTCTATGAAGTTGTGGATAATTCCGTCGACGAAGCGTTGGCCGGCCACGCAAAAAAAATAGACGTCGTCATCCATAATAATAATAGCGTCTCAGTTACTGACGATGGACGCGGTATTCCGGTAGACATCCATAAGGGAGAAAAGAAGCCTGCTGTTGAAGTCGTCTTGACGATGCTTCATGCGGGGGGCAAGTTCGATAAGAAAACCTATAAAGTTTCCGGCGGTCTTCACGGCGTCGGTGTCAGCGTCGTCAACGCGCTTTCCGAATGGCTGGAAGTCGAGATCAAGCGAGACGGCAAAGTCCATCACCAACGCTATCAGCGCGGCAAGACAGCCACAAAGCTCACCGTTATAGGAAAATCCAAATCCACTGGCACCAAAGTCACCTTCAAAGCCGACAAAGAAATTTTCAATGTCCCCATTGATTATACCTATGACATTCTTGCTAACCGCTTAAGAGAACTCGCGTTCTTGAACAAGGGGCTTGTGATCACTCTGAAAGATGAGCGAAGCTCCAAGGAAAAAGAAGCTGAATTCCATTTTACCGGCGGTATCGTTTCGTTCGTGCAGGAGCTCAATAAAAATAAAAATCCGCTACATCCCAAAGTGATCTATTTCGACGGAGAAAAAGATCACACGCAGGTCGAGATCGCGATGCAGTACAACGACGGCTATGCTGAAAGCATCTTCAGCTTTGTCAATAATATCAACACGACCGAAGGCGGAACTCATGTGAGCGGTTATAAAGCCTCGCTGACCCGCACCGTGAATCAATACTGCAAAGGAAAAAATATCATCAAAGACGATGTTTCGATCCAAGGTGACGATATTCGCGAGGGGCTTACCGTTGTCATTAGCTGCAAGGTCCCGCACCCACAATTTGAAGGTCAGACCAAGACCAAACTTGGAAACAGTGACGTTGAGGGTTTTGTTGAGTCTATCGTCAATGAGGGATTAGGGAAGTTTTTTGAAGAAAATTCCAGCGTTGCCAATAAGATCATTGAAAAGGCAGTCTTAGCAGCGAAGGCCAGAGAAGCTGCCAGGAAAGCCAGAGAGCTTACAAGAAGAAAAGGCGCTTTGGAAAGCGGTTCTTTACCCGGAAAGCTTGCCGATTGCCAGGAAAGTGATGCCAGTCTCTGCGAGATCTATCTGGTTGAGGGAGATTCGGCCGGCGGCTCCGCCAAACAGGGACGCGATAGAAGGTTTCAGGCCATCCTGCCTCTTAAGGGAAAGATCTTGAACGTCGAGAAAGCGCGTTTGCACAAAGTGTTGTCCAATGACGAAATTTGCACCGTGATCAACGCGCTTGGCACCGGTATCGGCGAAGAATTCAATCTGGAAAAGCTCCGTTATCATAAGATCCTGATCATGTGCGATGCCGACGTAGATGGAAGCCATATTCGTACGCTTCTTTTGACTTTCTTTTTCAGGCAGATGCATCAGCTGGTAGAAAAAGGCCATATCTATATTGCGCAGCCCCCCCTTTATAAGATCAAAAGAGGAAAAAGGGAAGAATACATTGAAACCGAAGAAGATATGAGCGAACTTCTTTTGGAGCTGGGAAGCGAAAATAGTACACTTGTCAGTCTAAAAGATAAGGAAAAAATAACCGATAAAAAGCTCATAGAACTTCTTAAGTCATTGGTATCATTTGAGAAAATAGCCATTGGCTTGAATAAGAGGGGAGTAGAATTATCAAAATACCTTAGTTTTAGAGATAAAAAGACCAAAAGCTTGCCAATTTATAGGGTAAAAGTAGAGGGTGAAGACCAGTTTTTGTATGATGATGACGAACTAGCAGAGGTTATTAAGAAATTTGAGAAGAAAAAAGGCAAAGAAGTTGATCTTGGAGAAACTGCCAAAGGTGGAGACAGGAAGAGTGTTATTGCCAAGGAATTAGATTTAGTTGAATTCTTTGAGGCAGACGAACTATATGACACGATCAAGACCATCGAAAAACTGGGTTTGAACGTCGATGATTACGCGGGTGCTTCTGTTGCTAAATCCGAGAAGAAAGAGACAAAGACCACCAAATCCCAAAAGAGCAAAGAAGTTTTCAAGAAAGACATGAAATTCAAGATCGAGCAAAAAGAAGAAGAGGACGTCTATCTGGAGGATCTTGGGCAGGTATTAAAGTATGTCCAATCAGAGGGTAAAAAAGGACTCACGATACAGAGGTACAAAGGGTTGGGAGAAATGAATCCGGAGCAGCTTTGGGAGACGACTATGGATCCGGAGAAGCGTACGGTTCTTAAAGTCACGCTGGAAGACGCGGTCGAAGCGGACAAAACATTCACGACACTGATGGGCGATGAAGTCGAGCCGCGAAGAGAGTTCATTCACAAATTTGCACGTGAAGTAAGAAACCTGGATATTTAAAAAATGGCAGATAAAACTGAAAATATTTATACCCGTAATGAAAAAGTAAATCCTGTTTTTATCGAACAGGAAATGAAAACTTCCTACCTTAATTACGCGATGAGCGTCATTGTTGGACGCGCATTGCCTGATGTAAGAGATGGTTTGAAACCCGTCCATCGCCGCATTCTTTTTGCGATGAAAGAGCTGGGTTTGGACCACAGCCGCTCCTACAAGAAATGCGCGCGTATCGTCGGAGAAGTGCTTGGTAAATACCACCCGCACGGAGACGTGGCTGTGTACGACACGCTGGTGCGCATGGTTCAGGATTTTTCTCTTAGGTATCCGTTGGTCGACGGACAGGGTAATTTTGGTTCAGTCGATGGAGATTCAGCGGCCGCGATGCGTTATACCGAAGCGCGTCTTGCCGGTATCACGGATACGATCCTCAGTGACATCGAAAAAAACACCGTAAATTTTGCTCCCAATTTTGACGAAACATTGGAAGAACCGACGCTTCTTCCCGCGACGCTTCCCAATCTTTTATGCAACGGCTCGAGCGGTATAGCAGTCGGTATGGCGACGAATATCCCTCCCCATAATTTAAATGAAGTAGCCGATGCGATTGTTGCTCAGCTTGAAGATCCCGAGATCCAGACAAAGGATCTGATGAAGCATATCAAAGGACCTGATTTTCCGACGGGAGCCATGATCTGCGGTACGGAGGGTTTGAAATCCGCGTATGAGACAGGCCGCGGGCTTCTTAAGATCAGAGCCAAAGCAGGGATCGAGGAATTGAAGGGCGGAAAACAGGCGATCATCATCAGTGAAATTCCTTACCAGGTCAATAAAGCCAATCTGATCGAAAACATTGCCGAGCTTGTGAATGAGAAAAAGATCGAAGGTATTTCCGATGTGCGCGATGAATCGGACAAAGAGGGCATGCGTCTGGTGATCGATCTCAAGCGCGACGCCAATGCGCAGATCGTATTGAATCAGCTTTATAAACACACTCAGATGCAGACCACGTTCGGCATCATCTTTCTCGCGCTGGTGGACGGTTCTCCGAGGGTCTTGAAATTAAAGGAAATTATCCACGAATACATTCGCCATCGCAAAGATATCATTATCCGCCGCACAAAGTTTGATCTAGAAAAAGCCAAAGACCGCGCGCATATCGTCGAGGGTTTGAAGAAAGCCGTCGATATTCTGGATAAGGTCATCAAGACGATCCGCAAATCCAAAACACCGGCCGAAGCTAAAGCGGCGTTGATCGAGGATTTTGAATTTTCAGATAAGCAAGCGCAGGCCATTCTCGAAATGCAGCTTCAAAAGCTGACCGGTCTTGAAATCCATAAGCTAGAAGAGGAATTTAAGGAACTTCTCAAGAAGATCGAGTATTTTGAATCGGTGCTCAAGTCCGAAAAGAAGGTGCTTGAGATCATCAAAGAAGAACTTTTGAAACTTAAAGAAAAATACGGTGATGACCGCAGGACCGAGATCTCAAAGAGTGTCGATGTAGAGCTTGATGTCGAGGATCTGATCGCCGAAGAAGATGTGGTGGTGACGATCAGCCATCAGGGGTATGTGAAGCGCCTGCCGGTCACGACTTACCGCAAACAAAAGCGTGGAGGCGTGGGTGTTGGTTCCGGAGGCGCCGAGGAAGATTTTGTCGAACATCTTTTTATTGCCTCAACGCACGATAATCTTCTTTTATTCACTTCCAAAGGAAAGGTATTTGTATTGAAGGTGCATGAGATCCCTCAAGCCAGTCGTATATCGAAAGGCAAATTCATCGCCAATTTCGTTTCGTTATCTCAAGGCGAGAAAGTTACCTCTTATATTCCGGTGCGGAAATTTGAGGAAGGCAAATATCTGGCGATGGCTACGCGTTTGGGACAGATCAAGAAATGTGAGCTTACTGATTTTGAAAACACACGCCGCAGCGGTATTGTCGCGATAGGACTTGATGCCAAAGATGAGCTCATCGAAGCGGAGCTCACCGACGGCGAACAGGAAATATTTTTGGCCACTCACAATGGAAAAGCGATTCGTTTTCCTGAGAATCTAGTCCGCAGCATGGGACGCGCAGCGGGCGGAGTTCGTGGCATCAGTCTTGAATCCAAAGATTTTCTGATTGGCATGGAAGTGGTGAATAAAAATGCGACGCTATTATCTGTGACTGAAAAAGGTTTTGGCAAGCGCTCTGAGATCAGCGAATACCGCGTGACTTCGCGCGGAGGAAAAGGCGTCACGAATATCAAAGTGACCGACAAGAACGGCCGCGTCGTCGGACTGAAATGTGTTACCGATAAAGATGATCTCATGATCATGACGCAAGCCGGTATGGTCGTACGTTGTTCGGTGAAAGATATCCGTGAGACAGGCCGTGTCGCGCAGGGCGTTCGCCTCATCAATCTTAAGAAAGCCAACGACAAAGTCGTTACGATCGCCAAAGTGGAGCCCGAGGATGAGGGCTCTGCCGAAGAATCCAAAGAAAAAGAAACCAAGTAATCCTTTTGACCCCATCGTCTAGCCTGGCTTAGGACATCACCCTTTCACGGTGATGACACGGGTTCGAATCCCGTTGGGGTCGCCATTTTATTCAAACAAAAACCTATCTCGTTACGAGTTTTGCGCTTGTAACGGGGATCCTCATCTCCAACTGACAAATGACAAATAACTTGATTTATTAATAGTTGCTATGTAAACTATATTTAAAGGAAAACCAAATGTCCATTTTCAGTGAGTTAGGGATTAGAGATGGTAAAGACAGATTAAGGGAAGAGCTTCTTTATAATCTTGCCTTATCCTATGTTCTTATTGAGAAAGAAATCGAAAAAGTTTTAGATTCGTTTGGTCTAAGTGCTGTAAAGATGAATGCGCTTCTAATGATTAAACACGTCGGTAAAGAGAAAGGTCTATCTCAGGTGGATATCAGCCAACGAATGATTGTAACGGCGGGCAATATCACACGTCTGATTGACCGACTCGAAAAAGAAGGCTGGGTTGAAAGAGTGGCCGACACAGAAGACCGAAGGGTCAATTTAATTAAGATCACTAGAAAAGGTTCTGACCTTTTAGTGAAAGCATGGCCTGTTTATAAGAGGAAAGTGAATGAAATCGTGTCGTTGCCCGATGCGGATGTTAGGAGAACCGTAGCAGGTCTGGATCGTTTAAGGCGGAACATTTGAGAACGAAAAATCGGAGGTCTTAGCATGAGAGTATGTAACAAATGCAATAAGGTTTTTGATGATACATGGAAAGTCTGTCTTTATTGCAGTCAAGATTTGGAATTTAAAGAAGGTGAATACCATCCAGTTCCAATGCCAGAGAAACCAAAGAAATCAACTTGGAAGAGAGATTTATCTATTTTTCTATCGACAATTGGATTATTTCTGTTGTTGTTTTGGGGTTTATGCGGGAAATTCTGGGGATTGCCAAAACTTTTCTGAGGAATTATACGCTATGAAGCAATACGCAACGCTTCTTCAATATCTCTTTACGCTTTCAATGTATTTTCTTGGCGCGGTCATTTTGACGATTGCCATTATTCCGCCTATATACTTAACACTTTATCTTTGGCAAATGATAAATCCAACCCATCTTTTTCTTAAGTCCTCGATCTTGGCAGGCGGTCTTGGATTTGGATATTTTCTTTTCGGTTTGACTCTGTCTGTGGAGACCGTTGTATTACGATTTGTCTTAAATCTGAAACTTCAAGAAGGAGAATACAATTTTTTCTCTTTAGAGGGAACCAAATGGGCATTTGTAAATGCGATGATGCTCATTGTGAATCTGACGTTCATGGATTTCATGAGGCTTACACCTTTTCTCCCGCTTTATTATCGCTTAATGGGCGCCAAAATAGGTAGACGAGTTCAGATAAATACTAAGGGACTTGCTGACGTATCGCTTCTTGAGATTGGAGATGATTCTGTCATTGGCGGTGATGCAGTCTTGATTGGCCATTTAGCCGAACATGGGAAACTAAAACTCAAGAAGACAGTGATTGGCAAAAAAGTAACCATTGGATTAGGCGCTGTCATTATGCCCGGCGCGTCTATCGGAAGCGGAGCCTTGATTGCCGCGAGATCTGTACTGCCTAAAAATACGATGGTTTCTGAAAAAACTCTTTTTGCGGGTATGCCGGCTAAACATGTGAGAAATTTAGATGAGAAGGTATCCGAATGATTATATTATTTTTTCTTTTATGTTTTTATGCCCTTCTGGGAAGCGCGGACGTTATTTATTTCCACATTTATAAGTTCAAAATCTATAAACGAACTACTAGCCGCTTAGAACACCTAACACACCTTGTTCGTACCTTTCTTTTCTTTTGTATCATTCTCTGGATTTTGTTTGCCCAGCCAAAAGGAGCTTACGCCATTATGTTACCTGCCTTATTAATACTAGATTTTATTAATTCGTTGATTGATGTGTATCTCGAACCGCAAAGTAGGTCTTCGCTCGGAGGATTACCTCCGTTTGAATATCTCGTCCACATGCTGAGCATGTTTATAAGCGGTGCGATTCTGATTGTTGCTCTGATTGAGTCGGGTAAAGTAATCCATCAGGGTGCAACGTTATCTTTCCACATTCTTGATATGCCTAGGCAATTCATTATCCAAGGATTTGTAACCGCCGGTATTACTCTATTCTTGTTATTGTTCGAAGGGTTTTATTTTATTAAATACCTTTTAGCAAAAAAGGAGACAGCATGAGGCTCGGGATGTTTCCACCAATATACCACATGATTTTTGAAGCTCTCGCTTATTTTGTTGGATTTAGAGTTTTCTTATGGATGCGAAAAAAGGATTCTATTGAATCATCCCAAAGAAATTGGGTCATCGCCGGCGGCATCTTAGGAGCTGCGCTGGGTTCAAAATTGGTTGTTTGGTTTGATGATCCCATATCGTTTATGCTTAATCTATCCGATATGCATCAGCTCATTGCAGGAAAAGGAATTGTAGGAGCCTTAACAGGAGGTTGGTTGGGCGTAGAAATTACTAAGAAAATGATCGGCTTAAGCACTCCAACAGGAGATATATTTGTCATACCGCTTATCATTGGAATTATTATCGGAAGGATCGGCTGTTTTGTGACAGGGTTTTATGACAAAACATATGGTTTGCCCACTAGTCTTCCATGGGGGTTTGATTTTGGCGACGGTATTACCCGGCACCCTACCCAAGTCTACGAGATCCTTTTCATGCTTGTTCTGCTTTCTTTCATCCTAATTCGAAAAAAATACCCTTTTTCTCAAGGAGATATTTTTAAGTTCTTCATGATTGGGTATTTAACGTTTCGGTTTTTTGTCGAGTTCATAAAACCAACCCCACGTTTTTACTTCGGAATGGATATTGTCCAAGTGATAGCCATTATTGGATTATTGGTCATAGTGCGATCCATCAAGCCCATGTTTCAATTCGCCTATACCAGAAAGGAAGTTCAATGAATATCACCGAAAGATCTTATATTTTTTATGAATTGACAAACAGCCTATGCACTAAATGTCTGAAAAAAGTTGAGGCAAAGATTATTTTTGAAGATGCGAAAGTCTATTTATTAAAGAATTGCTTGGAACACACAACTGAAAAAGTCTTAATCTCGACAGATATTGAGTATTACAAAAAGTGCCGAGCTTTTCTAAAACCTGGTCAGTTGCCGAAGAGATTTAATACAGCGACAGTTCACGGATGTCCTTATGATTGCGGGCTTTGCCCAGATCATGAACAACATAGCTGTCTAACACTAATTGAGATAACGGATCGCTGCAATCTTCAATGTCCGATTTGTTATGCAGAGTCTTCTCCTACAAATGGCCGCCACCGTTCTCTTCAGGAAATTGAATTCATGATGGATGAGCTTGTCAAGAACGAGGGCGAACCTGATATCGTGCAATTAAGCGGTGGTGAACCGACTATTCATCCCGATTTCTTTGAAGTGCTGGACTTGGCAAAAACCAAACCAATTAGACATCTCATGATTAACACAAACGGAATGAGAATTTCACAGGACAAAGAGTTTTGTAAACGGCTTAGAAATTACATGCCCGGCTTAGAGATTTATCTTCAATTCGACAGTATGGAGAAAAATCATCTGGAGGAAATCAGAGGGCTGGATTTAAGAACGGTAAGATTTAAGGCGCTTGAGCATTTAAATGAATTCAATATTTCTACCAATTTGGTCGTGACAGTCAAAAAAGGATTGAATGACAACGAAATCGGAAAAATCATTGATTTTGCTATGAAACAACGATGTGTTCGAGGCGTAACGTTTCAACCTATTCAAGTTGCAGGCCGATTGCAGCAATTTGATCCTGCAAAAGACCGACTTACATTAACAGAAATCAGGCAACAGATTTTGAATCAATCCTCAGTATTCAAACCAGAAGATATTATTCCTGTCCCGTGTCATCCCGACTGCATTGCTATGGCCTATGCTGTTAAATTGGACGAAAAAGTAGTGCCGCTCACGGGTCTTATGGATCCTCAAATTCTCCTAAAAGATTATAGAAACACCATTCTTTATGAGCAGCAACCCAACATTAAAGAAAAGGTTTTTAGCCTATTTTCTTTAAACCATTCCCCCAAATCGTCTTCTCATGCCGTGCACGATCTTTTATGTTGTCTTCCGAAGGTTGCCGCGCCAGGCCTCTCTTACGATAACATTTTTCGTCTGACAATCATGGAATTTTTGGACCCGTACAACTTCGATGTGAGATCAGTTAAGCGGTCATGTGTACACATCGTTCATCCAGACGGAAGAATAATTCCGTTTGATACATACAACATTTTCTACCGAGACAATAAAATAAACGTCGCTTCTTTGGCTGAAAGCGCGATTGAAAAGCAAAAATAAATGAATGACGAAAATGACAAAATGTCTGTCGGTATCACTCAGGTTCTTTGGGGCCACGTAATATTTTTAGTTATTCCTTTGGCTTTGTCGATTTTAGTCTCTTTGCCGAGGCGATTTTTCGGAGCTATCCAAACAATACCGATTATCTTATGGTTCTGGGCAGGTTGGGTCTTTTTGTTCCAATTAATATATGTTATCCCTTTTTCAATCGTGGCTAAGAGAAAAAACCGAAAAGAAACATTAAAAGGGATTTTAACGGCTTTCGGTGTTACTTTCTTATTGTCAGGACTTACTTGCGGCGCCAGTTGGCTGGTTCTTAATGGTGGAAGAATGTTTAGATAAGAGGTGTTTGGGTGCAAAAATTTGTCCAAACCACATCTGGAATTAAAATTTCAATCCATCATTTAAGGACCGAAAAAGATAGAGCGATCGTCATTGCCCCAGGATTTTTCCAAAGCAAAATTACCCCCACTTTTACACGCATCGCCCATGATTTAGAGAAAAACTTTGACGTTATTTCTATGGATTTCAGAGGACATGGCAAGTCCGATGGTCTTTACACTTTCTCTGCATTGGAGAAAGAAGATTTGAAAGCTGTCATCGATTATGCACGGGAGCGTTATAAAAAAGTGGGAGTGTTGGGATTCTCCTATGGCGGATCTATTGCCATTATCGAACAGGCAGAGTTCAAAAATATCGACAGTATTGTTTGCGTGAGTTCTCCAATGGATAGCGAGAAGATCGAGTTTAAATGGTGGACAATCGACGCCATAAAACTTGGAATGAAGGGTCTTGAGCCGGGCGCAGGTGTAAGACCGGGAAATCCTTTTCTTCACAAAATAAAACCACTAGATGTCATTTCTTCGATATCTGCCCCAATTTATTTTATTCATGCAACTAACGATCCTACCGTAAGTGCAAAACACAGCGAATCGCTTTACGGAAAAGCACAACAGCCCAAAAAGATTAAAATCTTTGAAAAAGGAACCCATGCCGAGGAGATTTATAGACAGTTCTCAAAGCCGTTCATAGAAGAAATAGAAAATTGGTTTTCAGAAACGTTGAAGGATAACAATGGTTAGTTTATGGGAGATTCTTGTTTTTGGCACCGTTTTATTTATTGCTTATGTCAATGGTGCGAATGATAACTTCAAAGGAGTCGCCACTCTTTTTGGCAGTGGGATTGCCAGTTATCAAAAAGCACTTGTATGGGCAACAGCAACTACTCTACTCGGATCGCTTTGTGCTTATTTTTGGGCGGATAAACTCGTAAAGACTTTTAGTGGCAAAGGACTTGTGCCGGATATGGTTATAGCGGAACCAGCATTTCTGGTAGCAGTTATATTGGGAGCAGGACTTACTGTTTTTACAGCTTCAAGGATTGGAAGTCCTATTTCGACCACCCACAGTTTGACAGGTGCCCTTGTGGGAGCGGGTTTTGTTGCCGTCGGTGAAAGATTGGGTTTTTCCGCACTGAAAAAAAATTTCTTCATCCCACTAGTCATAAGTCCGCTCCTAGCCCTTGGTCTTACGTTTATCTTTTACTTTCTTTTTCGCTGGGCTGGTAAAGTTACTGGTATTAGCAGGGAATCGTGTGTATGTGCTGGCGAGAAAGCACAAATGAGTTTAGCAATGGCAGGTGGAATTACCTTTTCGACTTTGACTTTGCCTCAGATGGATGTTTTTGTCGGGGAGAGGGAAGTTTGTCAAGCAAAATCAGCCGAATTGCATTCAGGTAAAATATTCGGGGTATCCATTCGAGAAATTTTAGATGACACCCATTTTTTAAGTGCAGGCGCAGTCAGTTTTGCTAGGGGCTTAAATGACACGCCAAAGATCGTAGCGCTATCAGTGGCGTTTGGAACTTTAGGGCTTGGATTTAATATTACGTTCGTGGCTGTTCTCATGGCTTTTGGCGGAATTATTGGTGCTAGGAAAGTAGCCGAAACAATGTCTCATAAAATCACTTCAATTAATCCTGGGCAAGGTCTTACTGCAAACTTCGTCACAGCGTTTTTAGTGATTCTGGCATCGTGTTTAGGCTTTCCCGTCTCAACCACTCATGTTTCTTGTGGATCATTGTTTGGGATTGGTCTAATTAATAAACGTGCCAACGGAAAAATGATCGGCTCAATTCTTTTAGCGTGGTTGATTACCCTGCCTTTAGCCGCTGTTTTAAGTGCAGGGTGCTATTATTTAATAAATGCGTTCCACCTGTTTCTAATACCAAAGGGGAGTCTATTAGGAGTAGGATTCCGCCTTAGGCATGATAGAATGACTTTCTGAAGACGATCCTAACTCCTTGAGTTTATAGAGATTCTCCAATTCATGGATAATGTGGTTCCAATTCAATTCCACTAGGGTCGAATTTTCCCCGATTTAAAACCGAGAAAACCTAACATGTCCCTGCAGGGCAGGTGCGGTACAGTTGCGTCGACCGCGTTTTTGTTAGGCAAGAATCCGAACTTGTTTTAAAATACGAGGTGGAATTTTTGTGTCCGCTGAAAGGTGGCAAATGTGACCAAGTGTTCTTGTTTGAAGCTTCTCTTTTGCTCGGCCATTTTTTTGATCCTCTCCGGGATTCAAATCCATCCGTCATGGGCAAGCCAGGGCAATGCTCAAAACAACAACCTCTCCGACGCCCATGACTGCACCATAACCCTTAGCCCCGCCGATGACGAAAAAGTGTACGACGTCACTTTCATTGGCGTTAAGCTTTCGAACAACCGTTTTGCCGACCATATAGAGCTCACGATCGGAAACCAGCCACCGCAGACGATCAAAGTCCAGAAAGGTTCCGGCAAGACTTATTACGTGACATGGGATATTGCGAAATACGACCCCAAAGGCGCGTGGGGGAAAAGTCCCTTCGGTCCGGTAACTCTCAAAGCCACTGTCTATGACCTGGCGTCTAAGGCTCTTGGTGAAGTGACACAAACCCCGATCGTGTATCAGCACTTTTATGAGAGTGAAAGGGTCTTGGCCCCTTGCGTGGATGTGACCATCAACCCCAAAGAAGGTGAGCAAGTTCACGGCGTCCGGAATATCGTGGTCAATTTAGTAGATCAGTCCGGTGATTGCGCAGGTGCCCTAACGGTTGGGGTGGATTTTCCGGGCTCTTACGAGTTATTTCCGAAGGTGACCGTTACAAAGCCAAAAATGACATACACTTTCCGGTGGGATACCCGCCTCCAGCCCGACGGCCCGGCCATGGTCCGCGCCACAACATCTGCATTTATTCCCATTGATGATGGCAGTGACGGAAGCCCGCCGGCATCAACAGAGATGAAATCCGGGTACGCGCAGTCCAACGTGACCATTGACAATACTTCTCCGGTCGTTGAGAACAGTGTCATTCGCCCCACGAAACCCCCCACCAATAAGGACTTGATTTACCTCGGCCAGGACAAATCTCATTCGATCATCGATACGGGGGATTTTGCAAAAGCCGACGGCCCGGCGGAAATCTCCGTTCCAGAGTTCTCGAGCGTGAAGCTGAACGGAGAAGATCTTGAAGACGTCTCTCGGTCCATGTCTTTTGAAGATTTGAACGGCAAACCCGCAGTGCTTTCCGGAAATCTAAATGACAATGCTCCCGTGGATCACTTGGAAGTAAGCCTGGATGGCGGGTTCAGCTGGCATAATATAGAAGGAATATCTCGGTGGTCTTATTCTTTTAGTCCCGCTCCAAACCAAGACTATGACATTAAGTTCAGAGCCGTTTACAAGGACGGCAAGGCATTGGATATCAAAACAGCCAATAAAAAATTTAAATACAAATCAGAGAACTTGAATACTACACCACATACTGCTTCTTCGGCTAGAATACCCGAAATAACTTCAACAACAGCTTTATCGACCAGTCAGCCAAGCGGTAAGTCCATCGGTTTTGTCAATACAACTCCAGACGCATCCGCAGCAAATCAAGACAATAGAAAAAAGACATTTGCGGTTAGTTCAGCGGCCATCACTGAAAAGCAATGACCATTCTTTTTAGATCAATAAGTTAAAAAGGCAATTTTGCAGAGATCCTAAAAGTTCTTTGTTTTATCCAAATGGGGTCGCATTATTGACGCGCGGGCCAACCTGAATTGGCTTTACCTCAGAAGAAGGAGCAAATAGTAATCCAAGACATGGCATTCATTAACTTCACTAGAGTTTGTCGTATCATTGTTTTCTTTTTTGGCGTATGGCTACTCTGCATCTCGTTTCCATGGCCAAATCGAATCACGATATTTTCAATTGCCGGACCATTCGCCGCATCTTATTTTTGGATACGCGCAGATATGTACCGGAGTAAAAAAACTATAGAAAAAATTTCAGGTGATAACGAAAATGCTAAGACAGATTTCTTCTCTCGCAAAGCGGATAGTTTGACAGCGTTTGCTTTACTCTTATTAGCCGCATTTATTTATGGGTTTAATATTCCCAACCAAAATGAGAAGAATCTATTTTTTGGATTACTAATGGTTATTTATCCCAGTGGACATCTTTTCTCTAGAATAATGTGCTGGTTGCTTAGTTAATTGTTCTTCGAACAAGAATGAGAGGGAACGTATGAAGTGGAGAACATTTATTCAAGTAATGATTCTGATTTTGTTCACAATTTTCATGGCGGGAAAAACATTTCCAATCAATAATTTGTTGAAATCTGGATTATGCCCCTTTCGTTATCAATACCACGGTAGGGAAACTATCAATCTAGAAGAAACATGGGCTGATGTTAACACTGGTAAAGAACTTAAAAAGTCTGTGCCTACAAATGTTTTTGTCGTTTTTGATACTTGGACAGGAAAAATGTATGTTGAGACCGTGAAAGATCAGACAATCACAATAATAGATTTCCTCAACCATAAAAGCAGGTTTTATAACTTAATCGATGAAACTGATAAAGAAACAATTGCTCAAATGTTCAACAAAAGTAAGCGGTAGATCAAAGTCGGGCATTTCGATTAATTTTCTCCTAAATAGAATGCGAATCCGTGGCCTCGTGTTTTCTTAAGCTTTATAAGTAACGATATTACTTGTAGCTGTGAAGTCCGCCCAGCGTCCCCAATGGGTCGAAAGTTTCCTCAGATTTACCTATCTTATTCTCTGTTATTAGCTTAAACTATGTCTAGTCCTAACTTCCCTATTAATTAAGGTTTCCTAAAAGCTGTTGTTTTAAATGAGGGCCCTATGATCTGTAAAGGCAAGAAGGTCGCCATAGCCTATGATCTAATCGTCGACGGAAAACTTGTGAAGAGTTTCGCCACGGCCCGGCCTTTCCGGTATACCCACGGTAAGAAAGAAATTCCCACAGGACTTGAAAAAGTTCTGAAAGGCATGAAATTGGGGGACAAGAAACGCTTTTACCTGTCTCCTAAGAACGGATTTGGGATAGAAAACCCGAAATCTATCTTTGAAATCCCCAAAACCCGTTTTCCAAAAAAAGACCACATTGTCGGGAAAGAAATAAAGTCTTTCAAAGACGGCAAGTATCTTGCGACAATCAAGGAAATTCGCAAGGATACGTTGTTGCTTAATTTCAATCATCCGTTCGCCGGAAAAATCCTGGAATACAACGTCTGTATCGTTGGAATCGAAGGAGAAGGGACCATCGCGTGAGACATAATTTTGGCCGCAACAAAAGAAAAATCGAAGAAACCAAAAAATCAAGACAGGAAGAGAAACGTATCAAAAAGTTGAATAAAAAATCGGAGATTATTTCTTCGGCCGAATCAGAAACTGCTCCAGAGAATCAAAACGTTCTCATAAAGTAGGCCGTTTTTAGACCGGGCTCTTGAGGCATAGAACCAATGAGTTCCATTTCTTCTATTCAAAAAGATTGCACCATCGGCGTGCGGCATAACCGGTGGCCGAGCATTATTTTTTTATATGGCATCTCCGTCATAGCGTTGGTCGGCTGTCCCCTCTATCTGTTTTTTTATGGCATTCATACAGCAAGCGTTTTCTTGTTCTTTGGCATGTGTATATGCGGTGTGACCGCCATCACGGCCGGCTATCACCGGCTTTATGCTCATTCCACTTACCGGGCTAATGTCTCTTATCGTTTTTTAATGCTAGCGTTCGGCGCTTCGACTTTTCAGCAATCGGCGCTCAAATGGGCTTCTTTGCACCGCACACATCATCAATACACGGATACAGACAGAGACCCTTACAATATCAAAAAAGGGTTTTTTTATGCGCACATGGATTGGATCTTGTTTTATCTTCGATCCATTGATTATTCCAATGTCAAAGACCTGGAAAAGTCCAAATTGATCATGAATCAACACCGTCATTTTCAACTGTGGGCGTTCAGTTTTGGGATCCTTCTGCCCGTGTCAATCGGGGCTATGTGTGGCCACATTTTGGAAGCGTTGTTATTTGGAGTGGTGGCCCGGCTGTTCGTAGTTTTTCAGGTCGTTTTTTTCATCAATTCATTTGCGCACTATTTTGGCAAAGCGACGTATGCTTCGGAAGTAAGCGCGCGGGATAACTGGTTAGGCGCCTTCCTGACAGGTGGAGAAGGCTATCATAGTTTTCATCACAAATTTCCTAATGATTACCGCAATGGTGTCCGTTGGTACCACTGGGACCCGAGCAAGTGGTTTATCTGGATTTCAAGTCTCTTGGGTTTTGTGTGGGATATAAAACGAGCGCCGGAGTTCAGCATCCTTAAAGCTCGCCGACTCTCTTTAGAGTTAGCTCATCGCTAGAACGGTAAGACCGCTTTCACACGGAAGGTTCTTTGTTTTATACAAATAGGGTCGAAAATTTATTTTTATAGTATTATCCTATCATTATGAAAAATAAAATATTCGCTCATAAAGTTTTTTTGATTTGGATTGTATTTACGTGCTCAGTAGCAATCAGTGCCTGCGCAGCCGATAAAACGGTGTCGAAGAATGTCACCTCGGATCAGGCATTGCAAATGCTTTTAGAGGGCAACGTCCGCTATGTTTCAGGAATTTCCATACATCCTCGTTCAGATGAAGCTCGTCGAGTAGAAACAGCAAAAAATGGACAGAAACCTTTTTGTGTGGTTTTAAGCTGTTCGGATTCTCGCGTTCCTGTAGAGGTACTATTTGACCAAGGTGTCGGGGACATTTTTAGTATTCGTGTGGCTGGGAATGTTGCAAATACAGACGAGATTGCATCTATGGAATATGGCGTTGGCCACTTAGATGCCCCGGTGTTGATTGTTTTAGGACATACTCAATGCGGGGCAGTAGCCGCGGCTGCGACGAATGCCGAAGTGCATGGCAGTATCCCGAATTTACTTGAGAATATTATGCCTGCTGTTGAAAACGCAAAACGATTTCACCCAGAGCTAAAAGGTGACGATATTCTGCCATACGCTATTGAAGAAAATGTCTGGCAATCTATCGAGGATATTTTAAAAAGAAGTTCCGAGATAAGAGACAAAGTTAAAGAAGGTGAACTAAAAATTGTCGGTGCGGTTTATGATATTAACAAAGGCTCCGTGCAATGGCTTGGGACATATCCAAACCAAGCTAGGTTTTTAGAAACTCCAACTTTCTCGAACGACCTGCATAAAAACTAATCGTATTGCCTGATTCTAAGGATCCTTTCTTTCATTCAATTTAAGCTAAACAGAAATGAGTCCAACGATTCCGAAAGAGCTTTAAACTGATTTTTATCGTTCATTAACCAATTGCAAAAATCGTCTAGCTGGGGTCGGTATTAAATACCCTCAGAAACTATGCTTCAAGCGGTACAGTTTTTGGGGTAACGTCAAGTGTCAAAAAAGTCACCTGTTTATTGACACCACTTTGATTGTCGTGTAACCTTGAAATATAGGAACTAAATTATATTTGCTCGTTGAATGTTAGTAGTTTAAAAAGACGATCTGAAAGGATCGTATAAAAACCCATCTTTTCAGATGGGTCTTTTTATTGGAAAGTATAATGTTGGAGCGAAGCATTCATGGCCGAAATACAAGGAAACAGACCCATAAAGATCCTTTTGGCAGAAGATGAGCTTTCTGTTCAAAAGATGATAAGAAAACGTCTCGAAACCAATGGTTTTGAGGTTGTCCTAGCTAATGATGGTGAAGAAGTTCTGAGGCTTGCACATGAAACACACCCGGATATGATTGTAATGGATATCATTATGCCTAAAATGGAAGGGGACAACGTAGCCAACTATCTCCAACAAAACGAAGATACCTCACGTATCCCAGTTATCTTTATGACGTGTCTTGTGAGACCCGAAGAGGCGAGGAGAACAAACTACGTAATCGGGAAAAACATCATACTCCCAAAACCGATAGATAGTAACCAGCTTTTATCACTGATCAAAAAGACGCTAGATCGCTAACGTCCTTCTAAAACCCGATTTTATGATCCCATCGTGAAACATTCAGCAAGATTAAAGTTATTAGGTAACCTTGCTACTTAGCTTCGTAGGACTTATCCGATCTCTCTTAAAGACACTTAATATCCTGTTTCTAATATCAAAGGGAAGTCTGTTAAGATTAGGATTCTTTTTTAAGCAATGATAGAATGCCCTTCAGCAGGTAATCCTAACCCTTTAAGTTTATAGAGATTCTCTGATTCATGCAGAATGTGGTTCCAGTTCAATTCAGCCGGGATCGTAAGTTTCATAAGCGCTTATTATTTCTCAAAAAAACTTGGAGGTTATCTATGAAAAAAAGTTTTCTACTTGGAATAACAATAGCAACCTTTATCTTTTCAATTCAGAATCTTTCATTCGCGGAACCGAACTCAAAAGACTCTATTCCAGAGAAACAGGACGTTTATCAGAGAATTGAAGAAATCACGGGACTCAAAGGATCGCTGAATGACGATAAAAGTGTTTTTAAGGTTACCAACCCGCGATCTGATGTAAAAGTCTCGGTGGATGGATGGCAAATGCCTCCGTTTATGGGCTTAACCTCTTGGGCAGGGTTTCAAAAAGATCCTAAAGGCGGAATGATGGTGATGGGAGATTTTGTTTTATTCCAGGATGAGGTCAATTCCGCAATGAGCGTAGCGCTTGAAAATGGCCTTGAAGTCACGGCACTTCACAATCATTTCTTTTACGATGAACCAAAGGTTTATTTCATGCACATCTCAAGTGCGGGTGACCCAGAAAACTTAGCACAGGCTATCCGAAAGATCCTAGATAAAGTAAAAGAGATACGGAAACAGAATCCTGAGCCATTAAAAATATCTGGATCAACTCATCTACCCGAAAAAAGTTCAATCACCCCAAAAACAATAGAAGATATTTTAGGTGTTAAAGGGCAATCTAAGGACGGCATGTTCAAAGCAGTCATAGGCAGAAAGACAACGATGTCTTGTAAATGCGAAGCCGGCAAGGATATGGGAGTAAATACATGGGCTGCTTTTGCGGGGTCTGACGATAACGCTATTGTCGATGGCGATGTCGCCGTCTTGGAATCTGAATTACAATCTACGCTCAAAATTCTCAGGAAATCGAATATAAACATTGTTGCGATCCACCATCACATGGAAGGAGAGACTCCGCGCATACTTTTTCTTCATTATTGGGGAGTGGGGCCTACAACCGATCTGGCGAAAGCATTAAAATCAGCTTTAGAGATACAAAAATAATAGAAATTGGACAGATTAACATTTGTTCAACCGGTTAGCTTCGATGTGACTTTCACAATCTCTTAGGTCGAATTTTCCTCCGCCTTAATTCGAGAAAATTCGACAACAATTGGTGGCTCTCATCTAATAACTAATGACGCAAAACTAAACTTAGGGAGGTCACGAACCAATTTAGTTATGTATCCTTTGACTGATAGCAAGACCATGATGCGTCTTCGTCAAGTTCTGTTTTACGCGTTCGCTCTTGTCTATATCATCGCCTGCCCGCTTTTGATTTTAAACGCGCTCGGTTATATTTTTGTAACCGGATCAAATCCCAGCATTGTCCGATCCGGTGTGATTCACCTAGTCACCGTTCCGCCGGGTGCGAACGTTTACCTGCAAGATGAGCTTTATCCTGAAAAAACACCGGTTACTATTTCGGATCTTCCACCCGGTTATTATTATGTAAGGATTTCGATGGAGGGCAAACGTTCCTGGTCCGGTTTTATTCCTGTTCGAGCCAAGCAGGCAACAGTATTCAAGCGGATACAACTTCGTTCGATTTCAGAAAAGGGAGAAGACGATGCAGTTTGATTATTCTGCCACACGGCACGGCGCCCAATGGCAGCAGCGTTTTTTTGAGATCCTGCCGGGTGCGATTAGCTGGGTCACGATTATTGGTATCACTGCGCTTTCGTTTGTAAAGCCCGTGCTGGCAATCGTATGGATCATCGCATTTGACCTTTACTGGCTTCTACGGATTTTCTACAGCACTTTTTTTCTTTTGATATCCTATCTGATCTTATCGCGTGAGCGGACAACCAATTGGATGGACAAAATCCGCTTGTTGGACGGATCGCCTCTTCGGTATGAAGACATTCGACATGTGGTGATTCTACCGATAGCAAGAGAAACAGAAGAAATTCTGGATCCGGGCATTCGCGCGCTGTCTTTGCAATCTTTGCCTACGGAAAAAATCTTGGTCGTTTTGGCTGTCGAGCAACGTGCAACACCGGCCGTGCATCAAAGCGCCGAATCTCTCGTGGAAAAGTATAGGCGTTATTTCATGGATTTTTTGGTGGTCGTGCATCCGGACGGTTTGGAGGGCGAGGCGCGTGTCAAAGGTGCTAATGCCACCTATGCGGCCAAGGTAGCCGCCGATTACCTGACCCAAAAAAATATTCCATTTGAAAACGCAATCGCTTCCTGTTTTGATGCCGATACTGTAGTCAGTCGCGACTACTTTGCGTGCCTGACCTATCATTTCATGACTTGCCCTTATCGCGCGCGGGCGAGTTTCCAGCCAATCCCTCTTTACAACAATAATATCTGGGAGGTACCTGGATTTTCACGCGTGCTTGAAGTTGCCTCGTCTTTTTTTATGCTGGTAGAGCTCACCGATTCTCGGAAACTCGTGACGTTTTCGAGCCACAGCATGAGTTTTCAAGCGCTAACCGAGGTTGGTTATTGGCCGATTGACATGGTGTCAGATGATTCGGCTATTTTTTGGAAATCCTTCATCCATTTCGACGGTGATTACCGAGTCGTACCAATGTACGTCACGGTATCGATGGATATCGTCACCGGCGAGAATTGGTGGCAAACGATCGTTAACGTTTATAAGCAAAAAAGACGATGGGCGTGGGGAGTAGAGAACTTTCCGATCGTCGCGCGCGCATTTTTAAGAAAAAGCGCTATACCATGGCATTGGCGCGTCAAATATGCTTTTAAACTGCTTGAAGGGCATGTAGCATGGGCTACTTGGGCGTTTTTGCTGACCTTTCTCGGTTGGCTTCCCATACTTTTTGCGTCGAAACGGTTTTCGAAAGATGTGCTTTATTACGGCACACAGCGTACTACCGCGACGATTTTTCACCTATCGCTTTTATCGATCATAGTCTCGATCTGCCTTAGTCTGCTTTTATTGCCGAAGCGCCACATACGGTTTCCCTGGTTCAGACGCATTGTTTTCGCGGTCGAGTGGTTATTCGTACCGCTCATTGCGACGTTTTTCGGGGCACTCCCGGCGCTGGATGCACAGACACGTTTGATGTTTAAAAAACCCCTTACGTTTTGGGTGGCGCAAAAGCGGCGTCGCGTGAACAAGCAATCGGCCTGAACGCGGTATTTTGACCCGATCGACTCCACAATCCATTCGCGCAGAAAGTATCTTATTATAAATCGAAACTTATTTCGCGATGTCGTTCGCTTCAATGGACTTGAATATTTGCTGTGTTAAAACATGGCCTAATCGCATGGATAGATTATCTTTATTTTCTAAGATATAATGAAAAAACAATTAAGGAGAACAGATGGCCAGGAAAAGCAGTTTGACGGTGATCTTTATCGTTGTGCTGATCGTTCTTATTTTTGCGGCCCCTTATTTTTATAATAAATTTGTTCATGCACCCGCGCATTCTGCGCAGAATGTTTCCCAAAAATGATGCCGACAGATCAGCAGGCGTCGTAAATTGGCTCAATATCCAAAGCTAAATAAAAAAATATGGATCGCTTTGCTTGCGAGTCTCGCTGCATTGGCGGTTTATCTGGCGCTTCCTCAAAGCTGTCCCGAAGCAGCCAGAAGGACAGCAGCCGTTTTCATTTTAGCGGCTTTTTTCTGGGCGTTTGAGATCATTCCGCTTTTTGCGACCTCGTTCGTTGTGATTCTGCTTTTGATATTTTCATTGTCAAAACCCGGCGGCATTCTGGGGATGGACGAGAATGGTTATCAGATATTCTTACTGCCTCTTTCGAATCCTGTGATTATGCTTTTCCTCGGCGGTTTTGTGCTGGCGAAAATAATGCAGAAGTACGCAGTTGACAGGGTTCTTGTGACCCGGCTTCTTAGATTTTTCGGAGACAAACCTTATTTTATTCTGCTTGGTTTTATTTTAACGACCGGATTTCTTTCTTTGTGGATGTCGCATACCGCATCAACGGCTCTGATGCTTGCGATCATCATGCCGGTGGTCTCTCGCTTGGAAGAAGATGATGCTTTTAAAAAGGCGCTGGTGCTCTCGATCCCTTTTGCGGCAAATATAGGAGGCATAGGTACGCCTGTCGGCACTCCGCCGAACGCGATCGCGATAGGTATTTTGGCTGAAGAGGGTATCAGGATCCGTTTTCTTTCATGGATGATGATGGCAATCCCTTTGGCGCTTGTCCTGCTTTTGATCGCGAGCGTGATTCTTTATTTCATGTTTCCGGCAAAACATAAAAAACTTTTGATCTCATTTGGTTCTGAAGAAACGTTGAAACCGCACGCGAAAGGTGCCATCGCTATTGCGGTCTTGACGATCGTCCTATGGCTTACCTCTACTTGGCACAAAATACCCGAATCGGTCGTTTCTCTTTTATCAGTGGGACTTTTTGCCGGTCTCGGCTTCTTAAAACGCGAGGACATTAACTCTATTCATTGGGACATCCTGATCTTGATGTGGGGAGGTCTGGCGCTCGGTAGAGCGATGGAAGTCAGTGAGCTTGGCAAATGGATCGTGGGACTGCCGTTTTTTGATACCCAGGGATTTGCTCTTGTGGCAACTTTTTGTTTGCTTACGGTGCTTGTGTCTTTCTTCATTAGCAATACAGCGACTGCGAACCTCATCGTGCCGCTTGCGATGAGCATTCCCGGAGCGAATAAACTTCTGCTCGCCGTAATCGTGGCGCTGTCATGTTCATTTGATATGATCCTGCCGATCTCGACACCTTCGAATGCGTTGGCATTTTCAACGAATGCCATTTCTGTGAAAGACATGCTGAAGTCAGGGATTTTGATTGTTTTGATCGCAGTCTTTTTCATCCTTGCGGGTTATAATTTTTTCATCGCGCGGGTTCTTAGTGTCTAAAAAAATACATATTTTTTTCATACCAATCCTTTGGATCATGTTATTTTTTTGTTCAAATAATACTAGCGTGTTTGCTTCGGATGATTTCCAATATTGGTCCAGAGCGACATTGAAGACTTTGGATAATGATAAATTCAGTCTGGCGACTTACGGAGAAGGGAGAATGATGGAGGACGCTGGTGAAGCGCGTTTTTACTTGATCAGCGAACAGATGGCTTACCATTGGCTAGAATATTTGGATCTTGGACTGAACTACACATACCTTGAGAACAAAGTTTCAAGCAGCACCACGGAAGATCAATTCAAATACCAGCATCGTCTTGAACTTGAAATGAATCCGCATTGGAGTTTGACCGATTGGCTGGATATCAAGAATCGCAACCGCGTGGAATTCCGCTGGATCGAGGATCAAGGTTCGGACAATACCCGCTTTCGCCAGCTCCTTGAATTATATTTCCCGCTTAAGAATACCGCTTTGTTCAAAGGGTTTTATCTAAATGATGAATATTTTTATGACTTTAGAGCTGAAAAGATCACTGAGAACCGTTTTATTCCGGTCGGCGTTGATTTCAAGATAAGCGGTAACGTGAGTCTCAAGATTTTTTACATGCTGCAAGCTCTGAAACGCGCAAACGACTGGTCTTCCGATCAGATCGTCGGCACGCATGTGACTATTTCCTTTTGAAATACCGGACAGGGTCTGTGCTATAATCCTTTAAAAACCATTCCTGATTTCAAGGAGCTCATATGATTGATGCGACTGAAATTCGACTGGGGAATATACTCAAAGTAGACGGTGCCATTTGTAAAGTCATCTTGCAAGAAATGAAAGGCACCGGTAAATTCGGAAAGACTGTCCACCTAAAACTAAAAAGTCTTTCCGATGGCCATTTGATAGAAAAAGCTTTTCGCGCCGAAGAAAAAGCCGAAGACGTTGATATCCAGCATGTGAAACTTCAGTACCTCTATAAAAGCGGTGATGTATTTGCGTTCATGAACAATGAAAATTACGAAGAAGTCACACTTCCGGCTTCGGTGATCGGAAAACAAGAGGTGTTCTTGAAGGAGAATACCGAAATGAACGCGATCTTCTCCGACGGGCGCGCGTTGACGATTGATTTTCCAAAAACCGTAGAACTCAAAGTGACAAGCGCCCCTCCGGGACAAAAAGGGCGGGATAATTCCACATATAAAGAAGTCGAGCTTGAGAACGGCCTGAAAATCTTAGCACCGCAATTCGTTAACGTCGGTGAGACGGTGAAAGTGGATACGGAAGATTTTTCGTATATTGACCGTGTCACTGTTAAAAGTCTCAAACACGAAGAAGGATAAATTTTCAATGAATCATTCCAAGATCCTTACGATAGAAACGGCGAATCCGTCGTTTCAATGTTTGCAAGAAAAAGCTTTGGATCATGTTTCGGGAAAATCAGACATTTCTGAGAAGATCCTTTCATTTTATCGGCGTTTTCTTTTGGATCCGGGTATTGAATCCCGCCATTTTGGGATGGATGGGTTGGGCATCGTGGATCTTGAAAGCGCGGACGAATCTTCGAAACGTTTCGAAAAAGTTGCCACTGAAATGGGCACGTCTGCAGTTAAAAAATGTCTCGGAAAAGCGAATTTTCCGGCAAGTTCGATAGATGGTTTGATCGTCACGACGTGCACTGGATACCTTTGTCCGGGATTAACTTCCTATATTTCAGAAGCCGTTGGATTAAGAAAAAATATTTATGCGCTTGATCTTGTAGGTATCGGATGTGCTGCTTCGATCCCGGCCCTGAAAGCCGCGGATAATTATTTAAAAACACATCCAGGTCATCATGTTTTAGTGTTGTGTGTTGAAGTGTGTTCTGCGGCGATCACCTGGGGCGATGATGTAGATCTTGTTCTTTCAAATTGTATTTTCTCGGACGGTGCGGCCGCTTGTATTTTAGGGAATCTTCCCGAAGAGGAAGGCTTTCGACTTGAGGCTTTTGAATCCATACTTTGGCCCGAATATAGGGATGATCTTCGTTTTCGGTATGAAAACGGTCGGCTTCGCAACGTGATCGGCGCAAAGGTCCCTGAGATTGCTTCAAAAGCGGTCAGCGAACTTTATGGAAAATTGGCCGGGAGACAAAACAAACCTTTTGATCACTACGCATTTCACCCCGGCGGAAGAAAAATCCTTGATAAGATCCAATCCGTTCTTTCATTGCGTGATGCGGATATGGCGGCTTCAAGGAAAATTTTAAGGAATTTCGGTAATATGTCCTCACCCAGCGTTTTGTATGTTTTAAAAGAGATCACGGATCAAGATCAGTTAAAAGATAGCGATTCATTGATCCTTTTTTCTTTCGGCGCCGGATTTTCCGCCTTCGGCGCGTCATTAAAATATAATTTTCAGTCGAAAAAATCCTCAGATAGTCATTTTTTAATCCATTCCGTAAAATCGTAAAAAATAGATGGACATATAGAGACTATCCAATCTATATTTATGTAACATATTTGTAACATAAAGGAAGTACCAATTCTTAGTAGAACAAAAGGGTAAATCAAATGCCGAATATCGTGAATGCAGGCGATACAGCCTGGGTATTGATAAGCGCAGCTCTTGTCATGCTTATGACGCCGGGCTTGGCTTTTTTTTACGGAGGTTTGGTCCGAAGAAAAAATATTCTATCGATATTGATGCAGTGCTTTATGATCCTGTGTGTGGTAAGTATTCAATGGATCCTTTTTGGTTATAGTCTTTCATTTGGACCTGACATCAAAGGGTTTATCGGCGATCTTTCTTGGGCCGGTTTAAGAGGTGTAGGGATAGAACCTAATCCTGATTATGCGGCCACGATCCCTCATCTGGCGTTCATGGCGTTTCAAGCAATGTTTGCTGTAATCACTCCTGCACTTATATTGGGCGCTTATGCAGAGAGAATGAAATTCAGTGCGTTTTGTCTTTTTTCCGTGCTATGGGCAACATTAGTTTATGATCCTGTCTGTCATTGGGTTTGGAATGTGAAGGGATTTTTGCACGGACAAGGTGCTTTGGATTTTGCAGGAGGAACTGTGGTGCACATCAATGCCGGAATGGCCGCTTTGGCTTCGGCACTGGTGCTCGGAAGACGTCAGGGTTATCCGGAGAAGATATCACCGCCTCATAATCTTCCATTCGCAGTTTTAGGAGCGGGACTTTTGTGGTTCGGATGGTTTGGATTTAACGCCGGAAGCGCGCTCGCCGCCAATGGCTTAGCTGTCAGAGCGTTCGTGAATACTCATACTGCTGCGGCCGCGGCAGGGATCACTTGGTCTGTTTTGGATTGGAAACTCAATTCACACGCCACGATGCTTGGCATGATCACGGGTGTTGTGGCCGGGCTTGTTGCGATCACGCCGGCGGCCGGCTATGTCACGCCGATGGATGCGATATGGATAGGAATCGGAGTTTCATTGATCTGCTATATTTTCGTGGCAGTTATAAAAGTCAAATTCGGTTACGACGACACATTAGATGCTTTCGGCGTGCATGGTATTGGCGGAATCTGGGGTGCTTTGGCGACAGGTTTATGGGCGAATAAAAATGTCAATCCAGCCGGAGCCAATGGCCTTTTTTACGGAAATCCCAAACAATTTTTAATTCAATCCATAGCGGTTTTGATCACAATAGGTTATTCATTTATCGTATCTTTCATATTACTAAAACTGGTGCACGCAGTATGTAATTTGAAAGTTTCAGAACGGGATGAGCGAATTGGTCTGGATCTTACTCAGCATCGCGAAGCCGGTTATACGGTCCTTGATTAAGGAGAAAATATGAAATATATAGTCGCCATCATCCAGCCTGACCGTCTTGATGAAGTATTGGATCGTCTTGAGAAAGAAGAGATACATCTTGTCACTGTTTCAAACGTCATGGGCCGCGGCCGGCAAAAAGGCATCTCACAGGTTTATCGCAGTCAAAAAGAGGCGGGGAGTCTTTTGAAAAAAATAAAGCTTGAGGTCGCAGTGAATGAAGAATTCGTGAAACCGACTATAGAAGCGATCACTCAAGGCGCCAGGACCGGTAATATCGGCGATGGCAAAATATTTATCCTTGATCTTCAAGAATGCATCCGAATTCGGACAGGCGAAACCTCTAAAGTAGCCATTGGTTGACACCGATCGTCCCCGGTAATTTGTAATTTGCTTCATTCTCTATCTTAATTCCAAAATTTTCAATTTATAATACTTTATAATATTCTTAACAAATTCTACTTGATTTATACTATTTTATGTGTTCTAATCTTAAATTGAGTTTGTATCGATTTTTTACGCAGTACAATTCCAATATATAAAGGAAATGAAATTGCTATCCCGAAAATTTTTTCTTTCTTTTGTCGTTTTGTCTTTTTTGCCGTTTGTATTTTTTTTAAAAGCGTATGCAGAATCTTATCAATGCGAAATATTGGATGTCACCGGCAATGTTTCTGTTATTGATGAGAAAGGAGCCAAACGTACTGTCAAAGAAGGGGATATTTTAAATCCTAATGAAACCGTGGAGGTAGGTAAGGACAGCTACGCGGATATTGCTTATGATAAAAATTGGAAAAATATATCACGCATAGAAGCAGATTCAAGAGTCACGCTTCGTTCGATCTATCCTACGAAACTTGAAATGTCCGGCGGCGGTGTTTTTGCTAAATTAAAAGCGTTGCCAAAGGGATCAAGTTTTGAAGTAGATACACCTACAGCGATCGCTACAGTACGCGGCACCGAATACCGCACGACCTATAAAGAAGGGAGTCCTGCCGAAGTTTTTAATTTTTCCGATTCCGAGGTTCACGTTTTTGGCATTGATCGCGAGGGACACGTCTCATCCATTTCAACGACCCTTCATCGGTCAGAACGAACGCAAGTAGAAAAATCAGGAGAACCGCCAAAGCCGCCTCAGAAAATGACCGATGCAGAAATAAAAAAAGGCGATGAATTAGGATCGGCTGTTGACGACGCCGTGAAAAACGCCGAGAAAACAGGACGAGTTGGCAGGGTCCAGGATGTTGATGAAGTGGAAGATTTTATAAAAGCCTCATCTCAGAAGATTCAGGAAGATCCTGAAAAAGTGCTTCAAGAAATGGCTAAAGCTTATGAATCAAAAGACCTTCCTGCGTTCATGTCCCGCGTCTCGGATGATTATCCTTATAGAGGCGAAATGGAAGAATTTTTAAGACGCGATTTCAGGGATTATGACGGCATTAAATTGAATTTATTCATCAAGCGGATCCAGAATGAAAAGCAGGAGTCCCGTGTGCGTGCCGATTGGGATATACAGTTATTTCCTACGGCTCTGACTCAACAGCTCAATGTGAAAGGTTCGGATCTTGACTTCATTTTTGTCAATGAGAATGGAAGGTTGAAACTCAAAGCGCAACGTGGCGCTAATCCGCTATTTGGTGCGCGTTCTCCGGATATTGCTTCGTTATCGGGAGCATCTTCTTCGATCGCTCGTGCGCTGGAAACGATCGAAGATACCGGTACCCGTGCGTCCAAACAGGCGGCATTGAGCCTTGTGGGTCAGCCGGCTACTTCATCTTCCGGCGAATCTACACCGGTGAATTTTCAAATGTCGAATGCGCAGGTTTTCAATACAGGCACAAATACAACTTTTCCGGCCTCTTCTCCCCCGATCAACGTTCTTAAATTACAGATCGACGTACGCCTCGCGGATAACGCACCTGTTGCTGATCTCATGGGAGTAAATATGGAAGTCACAGATAGCCGTACCGGAACTGTGCTTCACGGTACGGGGGATCTGCATGCAGGCCAAACGACGACGATCCGCACGAGAGATACGATCACTTTCGGAACGATCGGTCTGACAGGTACCTTTACCTATGTTTTAGATCCGGAACATCGATTTGCGGTGATCGACCGCACTACTGCGCGTGATGTAGAAAGTTATGTCAGCGCTTAATGAATTCCAAATGCAAGAAGAATATCGATTGGGACCATTAAAAAAATACGTCATTTATATTTTACTTTTTGTAATTCAGAGCGCATTTGGTTCAGCTCATGCCGCTGAATTGAATAATGCAGCTGTGCAGTCAACGGATACTTCGCCCACGTCTCCTCAATATGTTCCAGTGGTTCATGGGGAATATTCTATTTTAGGCGCGAGACATTGGGTAGGCGGAAGCGGTGATAAATCTTTGCTTCGTCCAGGCGCTTTTTTAAGTAATGAATTAAGGCTCAGATTTGAAGACCCTCTTCCCGACAACTGGAATTTTACGGCGGATCTGCATGCGCGTCAAACCCCTGATCCTCAGATCGATAAACACAAAGACGTGCGTCTCTTGGGATGGACCGCTGAGCTTTATAACACGACGGTCCATTTTACGGGCGGAGATTTCTTTGGGGATATGACGCAATATACGATGCAGCAAGCCGTGACCGGTGCTCAGGCGGTCTATAAAACAGATACTTTGGAATTAAAAGGTCTGGGCGGTTATTCTCAAAGGGACGATGACGGAAAAAGTTTTCTTCGGTACGTTTACGGAGGACGCTCGGAAGCAAAACTCATAAAAGAGTCGGGCGTATTCAAAGATTGGGTTTTGGGCGTCAATTTCTCCGGTTCAGAAGACGATCATAGCACTATAGACACTACCGGTGGCGTTGCGGATGCGTCTAATCGTGTAGGCAGTGTGAATAGCCGAGTAGCACTATGGGGCAATACGGACCTTGACGCTGAACTGGCTAAGAGCTGGTTGGATCCGGATACGTCGATTGGAAGTAATGTGGATCGGAAAACAGGCACGGCACTTCGTTTGAACAGTGATACGAGATTTTCAAAGAAAGCGAGAGCAAGACTGGGATATGAATGGGTAAGTGCGGATTTTGGTACATTGAGCGGTTCGGCGGTCCCGGACCGCGTGAACATGACAAGCCGTTTTGATTATAAATTCAACCGCGAATGGAATTCCGAAGCAGGTTACCGCGTATTCTTCGATAAATTGGATAAAAGCACGCTGAACAAACGGACCATCACGATGTCTCCGAGAGCGGCTGTAAATTGGCAGCCGCAATCGGATGATTGGCTTCTGAAAGATTATTATTCGAGATTGTATTGGGAAGCGCGCCGGCGTACATCCGACGATGACCCGTCAGGCCAGACAGATTTTTTAAGCAATGAGACCGGTATCGAAAATGAGTTTCGCGTTGAAAAAGTAAACTTCAATACTGGATGGAGCATCCGATCCGAAGATGACGATCATATTAAAGAGAATACTATATTGACTAACACAGGTTATTTTGGAATGCGTATCCGTGAGCGGATCTTGAATGCGGATTTTGTTCCTTCGCTTCGTTATCAATTCGATTATGATTATCTGCCGAAACTTGAAGGGCGGGACCTTTCTCAAAGCGTGATCGCAGGACTAAACATTGACCTGCAAAATGGTCTGAGACTTGAGCAAAGATATTCTATTGAAACCGGAAGCCGACTCGCTCCAGATGCGGATACTATAAGATTTAATGTGTATCTCGGGATGGATTATAAAATACCGGTCAAAGAAGATTTGACGCTGAAACTTAACTATCAAATGGTGGACCTAAGACATGATCTGGATACTGAGCGTTTTTCGGAGAATAATTTACAGGCACAATTACTATGGAAATTTTAAATATGAATAAAAAATATATCGCGATAAGTTCCGTCGTAGTTTTTTTACTCTTGCTAATTTATTCAATCAATCCGCTTTTTGCTTTAGATCATGGGTCATCTTCCGCATCTATCATGGAAGAAAGGGCCCGGCAAGCGCTTGAATCTTTGAGGTATGCTTATACCGAAAGGGACATTGAAGGATTTTTTCAGCAGGTCAGTGATAAACCTTATTTTAATTCTCTTGAGCTTAAATCGAATATATCGAGCCAATTTAACAATTTTGATACGATCGATCTTAATATTGTGACGGATAATACATTACCAAGCCATGATAAGATCCTCATTAATACGCATTGGCAGAAAAGAATGTTAAATCAGCGTACAGGCAAGCTTCAGACCAGCGAAGGAAATGCTCAATTTATCTTTAAGGTCAAACAAAAAGCCAAGCTTGTTGATATCAAACAAAACTCTCCTTTTTAGTTAGATTTGGCCATTATTTTGGTTTATCCCTACAGCCTTTTATTTAATCAAAATTAAGCATTTTTATATTTAAATTGATTTTATTAAAAAATAATGTATGCTTTATCATAAGATATTTTTGAAAAGTTTGGAGGGCATTTGCTATGAAAAAAAACCGGGTTGTCGTAATTGCGAGCCTAACAATTTTAGTTTTAAGTTTATTTTTCGGGTCACAGATTGCGATGGCCGATCCGCTCTACGAATATTCACCGCATGATGGAGATACCGTTTCTGGTACTGTGGATATTACTGTGAAGGTCCTAGATGATCAGTTATTTGCCCGGATCAAGGACATGCATTGCACGATCGAGGGCTATGACGCGAACGGCAATCGGTACAACGTGGATATTTTAAGTATTCCTCAAGGACAAGTCCCAAATCCTGTTGTTTTTAAATGGGACACGGACGCTAAAAAATTACCCGACGGTCAATACAATATCTCTGTTCAAGTGATAGGCGATGATACGATAGATCCTCAAAACCCGGTGATCGAGCAAATTGATAATGTGCACTTAGGAGCTGTGTTCATTAGAAATCATCAGTTCCCGAATGACCATACGCCGCCGACTGTTCATGTCACTTGGCCTGCTCCAGGGACTGTTATTAAAGGTCAGGTAGAGATCAAATACATTGCCGAGGACAATGAAAGCGGGATCGATTCGGTGCAACTTTATCTTATGCCAAACAAAGATACTCCAATAGCGACCGTTTATACAAATCACCCGGAACCGCTCATATTCGATACGACTCGAGCACCGGATGGTGATCAAGCATTGCTGATCAGAGCCACGGATCGAGCCGGTAATATTTCTACGAATGTCTTTGGCATTGATCAAAATGCTTTCATTGTTTATACGATTGTTAATCATCAGCAAATACCTAATACTAGTCCTTTTGTAAAGATCACGAGTCCGCTGAAAGATGATGTTGTAGGCGAAAAGTTCACGGTGACCGGAGAGATCCTTCTTAGTGATATAAAAAGCGTATTTGTTTCGATTCCTAGGACCAATCTAGTGCAAATAGTCAACGTAATAGGAAATTCGAACAAGATCTCAACTCAATTAAATACTAAAGATATCCCCGATGGGACTTATGCTTTGCAAATGCAAGGTCTTCACGATGGCGGTGGCATGTTTGGTCCGCCGGATCAAGTTAGATTTACGATCGATAAGGCTAGTTCCAAACTTTCTCAGATGACGATCCCAAATAATCCAGGAAATAAGTATGTCACGATCACCGATCCTCAGAAAGGCCAGCCGGTTAATAGTACATGGAAAGTTAAGGCAAGTGTTTCGGACGATGCCGATTTTTCCTATCTTTCATTTCAAGCCGGGAACAAGGCCATAGGCCAGAATGTCCAAAAAGGCAGTCCTTATGAAATAGATTGGGATACCACAGAATGGCAAGACGGCCCCGTGTTCCTTGAAGTGCTAATGTTTAATGGGCAGGGGCTTATCGAAAAAGACAGCGTATTGGTCACGGTTCAAAACGGTCAGGGTGGTGGACCCCAAGGTCCGCAGATGATCAAACCGCAGATCCAAGATAATGGACAAATGCAGAATAATGCCGTTCAGGCTAATTCAGATTTAAAAGGTAAGTTAAATCAAAATCTATTACCACAAGGTAATTTGAGCGGACAAAATGATTCTGTGAAGCCTGTTGGTATTCAAAGTGAAAGTATTCAGCCTCATGCAGAAGAACCTGTCACTGCCGAGCTTTCAGAGGTCAAACTGGATGGAGAAAATCTTGAAGATGTCTCCCATCGCATGTCGTTCGAGGATCTCAAGGGTAAGCCGATTGTGTTGACAGGGAACTTAAAAGATGCGGCCTCTGTGGATCATTTAGAGGTGAGTTTAGATGGCGGTTCGACCTGGCAGAAAATAGAAACTGCTCCAAAGTGGTCTTTTAATTTCAATCCGGTGCCGAATCAGGATTACGATATTAAATTTAGAGCGATCGGTAAAAATGGCAAAACATCTGATATCAAATCTTCCAGGACAAGATTTGAATATACGCGGGAAGAACATTCAGCATCTGTTACAAGTACCGCATCATTGGCTACTGTTGCGAAACCTGCGGGAATGACCGCTGTGTCAACGGGATCTGGCCAAGCGTCCGAAGATTCTTTTTCGAAAAGCATAGGCAGTTTATCTTCCGACGCCATCGATACAACTCCTAAGACGGAACAAAAATCGGCTAAAGGTACGGCAGCATTAAATTCGATAAAACTTACTGAAAATCAATAGCAGGTAATATCAATATTCTGCATTATCGATAATTTAAAGTTTCTATTTCCAGCGTTATTCCTATTTCGACCCCGATTTGACAATTAGTCTTCTAAGAGCTAACCTCTCAAAGAGCGGTTTCGTTTTAAGCATTTAAAGGGATTTTTATGCACATTTTGATCATAGAAGATGATAAAAAAACCTCTTCGTATCTGAAAAAAGGCCTTTCGGAGAACGGTTTTGCCGTCGATGTGGCTGATAATGGGACTGACGGTCTGCATTTGGCGTTGACCAATGATTATGATTTGATCATTCTGGATGTGATGCTTCCCGAAAAAGATGGCTGGTCGATCATTTTAGAAATTAAACGTAAAAATAAAAGTACGCCAGTTTTGTTTTTAACAGCTAAGGATTCGGTTCAGGATCGTGTCAAAGGTTTGGAACTAGGCGCAGATGATTATTTAGTAAAACCTTTCGCTTTTTCTGAGTTTTTAGCCAGAATCCGTTCTGTTTTAAGACGCGGTCCTGTGAGACAGTTGGAAACTATTTCAGTAGCTGATCTAACGATAGATTTTTCCAGACATAAAGCGATGCGCATGGGAAAACCTCTGGATCTGACACAGAAGGAGCTTCTTTTACTTTCTTTGTTGGCCAGACGTAAAGGTGAGATCTTATCGAGAACTTTGATTGCCGAACAGGTCTGGGATATAAATTTCGACAGCGATTCCAATGTCGTTGAAGTTGCAGTGCGCAGGCTCCGTTCCAAAGTCGATGATCCTTTTACAAAAAAACTGATCCACACCGTGCGTGGCATTGGTTATGTTCTAGAAGATAAAGATTGACGGAGTCATTCTGTGTTTTTTAAGCGTTCCTTATCCATCACCTCAAAGCTCACTCTTTTTTATACGCTGTCAACTTCCGCGATGCTTTTTATGTCCGGCATCTCTTTGTATGCTTTATTGACTACCGATGTTGAGAGGCAAGATGACAAATTCTTAGCTGACGAAGTTCAGGGTTTACGATCGATCCTGAAAGAAAACGCTGATGATCCGAGAGCGCTTGAAGAAGAGATCAACTGGGAAGGCAATGCCAGTAAACTCCTGAAATATTATGTTTATGTTTTGGACCAAGATGGAAAAATCCTGAACCAAACGGCAAGTCTTGCCAAAAGCGGCATCAATCGTCAGGTCCCTTTTCCAGAACCTTTCGGCGTGAACGAATATCCGTTCGATGGCATCAAATGGAAAGCGCCCAATGGCACGACCTATCTTCTGATGTCTGCTTGGGCAGATGTCGGCACGGACGGAAAAGATAAGAGACTTCTTCAACTCGCTTCAGATATTACTGATGACGAAATACTTTTGGCGGATTACCGGAAACGTCTATTTCTTGTTCTCTGCGGGGGAGTATTGGTGGCGTCGATAATCAGTGCCGTGATCGCGCGCGGAGGTTTGAAACCATTGAAAGAAATAACCCAGTCTGTTCAACGGATATCCGCTACTCAACTTCATGAAAGGATAGGCCGTGAAAAATGGCCTAGGGAACTTTCGAGTCTGGCGCATGAATTCGATCTGATGTTGAGCCGGCTTGAAGATTCATTTGGCCGTCTGTCCCAGTTCTCAGCCGATCTGGCGCACGAATTGCGCACGCCGATCAACCGGCTTATGGGTGAAACAGAAGTGGCTCTTTCAAAAACGCGGACCGCCGAGGATTACCAGGAGGTCTTGGAATCTAATCTGGAAGAATACGCGATCCTTTCCCGTATGATCGATAGTTTGCTGTTTTTGGCGAGAGCTGAAAATCCTGAAACAGTCATCGAAAAAACCATTTCTGAGATTCGCAGGGAAACGGAAGTCGTCATGGAATATTATGATGCGGTCGCAAGGGAAAAAGGCATTCATTTCGTATGCAGCGGCAATGCTACTTTATCGGCGGATTTCGGTCTTTTCCGCCGCGCTTTGAGTAATTTATTGTCCAATGCTATTCAGAATTCCTCTCCAGGATCGAAGATCGATATTCTTATTGAAAATGGAAAGAAAGATTTTGTAGAACTAAAGGTTCGTGATTATGGCAGCGGGATCAGTGCGGAGCATCTGCCTAAAATTTTTAACCGCTTTTACAGGGCCGATTCTTCAAGATCAGAATACTCTCAAGGTATGGGATTGGGTTTAGCGATCGTGAAGTCGATCATGAAACTTCATAATGGCGATGTCACGATCGATAGTGCTCTGGCCAAGGGCACGACGATCACTTTAAAGTTCCCCGCATAGTATTTTCGCAGATAACAAAAATGTAATTATCCGGTAAGGTTTCTGTCATGTGGTTTTTGCTACTATTTTCCCATGACAGTCAATTTAAAAAAGTCCGTAACACTTCTGTTTCTTTTCAATTTTTGCCTGGCGTCATTAGTAGTTCACGCCGATTCCGCAGCACCCTCTGCCTCCAAAACATCCGAAGGCGGATCTAAAGTCGAAAATCTTATTTCGCCAGAGTATGGAAAATTACTTTTGGACGACTCATGGCATATTTTAAGTTCTCCCGCCAGATGGGACCAAAAAGATTGGATTTTAGCCGGTGTGGAATCCGGCACGGTGGTCGCTGTGGGTGCTTGGGCCGATAAACCTATAGAGAAAGAATTTAAAAAACACAGGACCAAGACCAATGATGATTTTTCAAAAGATATTCAGCCTTTTGGCTCTGAGTATTCTTTCGCTGTTTTAGGCGCTTTTGAGGCCGGCGGTCTTATTTTTAAAGATGATAACGACCGTGCCATTGCTCAGGATGGACTTGCTTCGAGCGCTGTGGCAGCCGGGATAATTACTCCTTCATTGAAATTGATCGTTGGGAGGAAGCGCCCAAGCCAGGATTCGAATCCGCATAAATTTTCTCCGTTCAGCAACAATGGCTCTTTCCCTTCAGGTCACACAACACAGGCTTTTGCGGTCGCTTCGGTCATCGCCGAACACTATGATTCACCTCTTATCAAAATAGGTTCCTATGGTGTTGCGTCCATGGTAGGCTATGCTCGCATGGAGAGACAAGCCCACTGGGCTTCGGATGTGCTGGCGGGGGCCCTGATCGGAACATTTGTTGGGAGAGAGATCGTACATTTCAATCATGACAAGCGGTACCAGGTTTCCGTGATCGCGGATGGAGATATGGTCGGCGCGCAAGTCACACACACTTTTTGATCAGCCATGTCCGTTAAATTCGCTCTTTCGATAAAAAAATCCATTTTTAATCCTTCCTCGGAGAATGGTCTTTATCTGAATGGCTGTAAAGGCGCCAGTATTATTTTGATCCATGGTCTCACCGGCACTCCGAATGAAATGAAATATTTAGCCGGATTTTTCCACAAGAAAGGTTACAACGTTTCTTGTCCCCGATTAGCCAATCACGGAAAGCCGCTGCATATACTCAAGAAAACTAGATGGCAAGAATGTTATGAATCGGTCAGGCAGGATTTTTTGAGAGTCAAGAAATCCAGTCCAAACGACATGGTTTTTGTCGCGGGCCTTTCAATGGGAGCGCTTTTAGCTTTGCTTCTTGCGGAGGAATTTCAGGATCAGATCGCTGCTGTGAGTTGTCTTTCACCGACGCTCTTTTATGATGGATGGAATACGCCATGGTCAAGGCACCTTTTACCGCTGGCTTATTTCACCCCGCTTAAACATTTTTTCTATTTCAAGGAAGAATCTCCTTATGGGATAAAGAATGAAGCGGTCAGGGAGCGCGTCCATAAATATTTCAGCAATGCTTCGTTGCATGACATGGGATCGGTTTCTCAATTCGGATATGCTTATTTCCCGGTAACTCTGCTTTGTGAGCTGCGGTTTTTGGTCAAGCATTTGACCGCAAAATTGGATTTGGTCCAAGTCCCCGTACAGATCATTCAAGCCAAAGATGATGATATGACCAGCATCAAAAATGCCCGGTTCATTTATGACAGGGTTTCATCTTTGTCGAAAGAAATAGTCCTTCTGGAAAATTCGTACCACATTATTACTGCCGACCAGGAAAGAACGAAAGTGGCGAGAAAAATGAATGAGTTTTTTGGAAAGCTTGGGCGAAACGGCCCCGCACTATTTTCGAAGCACATTCCTGCGTCCATTGAGTCGGAAAATTCTGTATCTAGAGGTTATTCTTGCCTATCTTAGAAAGTACAATCAATAGAATCAATGCAGATCCTTTGGAAACGCAAAGTCCTTCATCCGGCTTCATTACTAAAGTTTTTAGGAAAATAGAAGATATCGATCCGGCGCATTGGAATGCCGTTTACCCTAATGTGTTGGAAGGTTACCGTTTTTTCAAATCATTGGATGAATCAAACCTTGAACAATTTTCATTTTATTACATCATGGTTTATCAAGAGGGGATTCCGGCCGGCGCGGCGACATGCTTTTTGATGGAATATCCGGTCGATACGACTCTTCGGGGGTTTTTGAAGTCAGCTTTTGTTGCCGTAAAAAATAAGTTTCCAAAGCTTTTGAATCTTAAGGTTCTCATGTGCGGTCAGCCTACCGGACAGGGAAGAATCGGTTTTTCCGGTGACACGGATAAGGTAATGAAAGCCATTCGGAAATGCGTTGAAAACATCGCCGAAAAAGAGAAAACTTTTATCGTTGCGTATAAAGAATTCGGAAAAGAATATGCGGATGCACTGCATGATCTTGAAACCAATGGGTATTACCGGTTTGAAAGCCTGCCGAATACCATGAGAGCGCTTGGTTTTAAGGACTTTGACGAATATCTGATGTCATTGAGTTACCCGACCCGTTATGATCTGAAAAGGAAATTCAAGAAAGTAGATGGGCGAGTGCCTATTAAGCTTGAAGTGCGCGATCATTTGAACGGCGTACTTGATGAAGCTTATGATCTTTATTGTCAAATGATCTCAAGGCACGAGATGGGATTTGAGGTCATGTCCAAGGAATTTTTCTCGAAGATCTCTGAAAACATGCCTTCGGAGACCAAATTTTTCTTGTGGAGAATAGATCAAAAACTCGTTGCGTTCGCTTTTTGCCTGATCTCAGGCGATCATTTTTTAGATTATTACCTGGGGTTAGATTACGCGGTCGCTTATAATTATCATCTTTACTTTGTACGGTTTAGAGATATGATGAAATGGTGTCTTGACAACGGTATGAAGACATATGAAATGGGCTGCACGAATTATGATCCGAAGAAAAGACTCGGTTTCGAGTTTGTCCCATTAAGTATTTATGTTAAATTTCGCAATAAATTCATAAACCGTTTCTCGAAATATATATGTGATTTTATCGAACCACAAAAACACGATCCTTTTTTAAGTCAAATGGCCAAAAAACAAATGCAAGATCAAAGCGATCAAACGAGGAGATTTCCATGGCTACAGTCGTTGCAGCGCCTAAAACGAACAAAAAAATCCGCGCAAACTCCGCTCAATCGGTAAATCAAGAAAAATTACACGCCTTTTTGGGAAAAGTCATAGGGGATTTTGGAGCGGCTTTAAGCTCGGGCCTTGTGTATATAGGGATTAAGCAGGGTTTGTACAAAGCTATGGCCGGTGCGGGATTTCTCACTCCTGCGGAGTTGGCAAAACGCACCAAAACAGTGGAACGTTATGTACGGGAGTGGCTGATCAATCAGGCCGCAAGCGGTTATGTCGAGTATGATGCTCAAATTGGCAAATACCGTCTTCCTGATGAACAAGCGGTTGCGTTGACCGATGAAAATAGTCCGTTTTATGTTGCCGGCGGTTTTTATGTGATCAAAGCGATGCTTCGTGCCCAAGAACGTATTGCGTCTCATTTTCAAAAAGGCGGCGGTATTCTTTGGGGTGAGCATGATCCAGATCTTTTTATAGGCACCGAGAGATTCTTTCGCCCCGGGTATGCGACTCATTTGGTTAAAGAATGGATCCCTGCGCTTAGCGGGATCGAAGACAAATTAAAAAAAGGAGCAAAAGTTGCTGATATTGGATGCGGTCACGGCGCTTCGACGATACTGATGGCGAAAGCGTATCCCAAATCGCATTTTTTTGGATTCGATAACCATGATGCTTCCATTCAGCATGCGCGCCGCTCAGCAGCCAAGGCTGGGGTAGCGAACCGCGTCACATTTAAAGCGGCTGACGCAAAAAATTTTCCTGATAATCAATATGACATGATCGCGTTTTTTGATTGTTTACACGACATGGGTGATCCGCTAAGCGCTGCCAAACGCGCCTGCAAGACCTTGGCAAAAGATGGCAGTGTGTTGATCGTCGAGCCGATGGCGGGAAATACAGTAGAGGAAAATTTTAATCCGATAGGCCGGACTTTTTCGGCAGCCTCGACACTCTGCTGCACCTCGAATTCTATGGCTCAAAACGGTCCGGCACTCGGTGCTGTAGCGACCGAAGAGGTGATCAAAAAGGTCGTGTTGGCGGGAGGCTTCAGACATTTTCGCCGCGCGACACAAACACCTTTCAACCGAATTTTCGAAGCCCGCCGCTAGTAACTGTCTATATCGGTATTTATTTGGCATTTTAGATTAACAATGCTATTGTTGTGCCAATAAATATACGATACATGTAATCCTTGAGGATGACGTGAAATCAAGTGAGCTTGTCATGAAGGAAAAAACTCAAAAAGAAAACACTTTTTCGGATCTAAAAAAGGATGTCCGATTTCTTACGACTCTACTGGGAGATGTGATCCGTGAGCAGGAGGGCGAAGCGCTTTTTCTGAAAGTAGAAAAGATACGGAAGATTGCCAAGGAAATCAGAGAAAATTCTAAATCGGAACTCATCGCGGAAGTCCAAAAGATCATCCATTCTCTGGAAACCGAAGAGGCCTACAAAATTGCCAGGGCTTTCACGATCTACTTTCAGCTCGTCAATATTGCGGAAGAAAGACAACGCGTCAGACGGATCCGCCAGTATGAAAAAGACACTTCTCTTTTTCAGGACATGTCTTTGAGAAAACTGTTCCATGACCTGCATGAAAAGGGAGTATCCGGCGACAGAATATTGAAGCTGATGTCTCAATCGGAGATTAATCTGGTTCTGACCGCGCATCCGACAGAAACCAAGCGCCGAACGGTATTGGATCATCTCTTGACCATTGGATCGAATTTGGCACAGCATGATCAATCGGACATCACCGTCTCGGAAAGCGAAGCTTTGACTAGGAATATCAAGGGAACTCTTGAAATTCTTTGGCAGACTACTGAGATCCGTCAAAGGAAAGTGGAGGTTATCGATGAAGTGGACCAGACACTTTTTTATTTTCAAAGGACCATTTTAGATCTTATTCCCACACTTCATAAGAAGGCGCTGGATGAATACGGCAGATTTTATGGTTCTGACCACGAAAAGATAATGCCATTTGTCCGCTTCGGGTCTTGGGTAGGGGCGGACAGGGATGGAAATCCAAGCGTGACCTGCAAGGTGACGCGCCAGACTGCTTTAACACAAAGGCGTCTTATTTTTAAGATTTATCAGGCGGCGGTTGAAAAACTGATGCTTACTTTCAGCCAATCTGTCCTTCTTGTCAAAGTCAGCCCTGAGCTTTTGAGTTCCCTTGAGCGCGATGCAAAACAAATGCGTCTTCTAGCCAAGAAATTGGAGAGATTCGAACCCGGCGAAGTTTATCGGAAAAAATTTTCTTTTATCTATCAGAAACTTGAAAATACTTTTTTAAGGAAAAAACCGCGTTATTCCTCTGAAGAGGATTTTTTGAAAGAAATTTTGCTGATAAAGCATAGTCTTGAAGCGCATAAAGGCTATTTTTCAACCGCGAGCAATTTAGACCATCTGATCAGGCAGATACGCACATTTGGTTTTTATTTGGCAAAACTGGATTTTCGTGACCACAGCAAAAAGATTCGTAAGACCATATCGGAAATTTTCCCAGGAGAAGATCTGGATGAACAATCGATCGTAGGAAAGATTTTAAAAAAATCCAAGCGTGTTCGGCGTTCCAATCTATCGCCGGAATCCAAGGACATTTTGGATCAGCTTTCGACGATGTATGACCTTCATGAATATGAAGATGAACATATTGTAGATGATTACATCATCAGCATGACCGAAGGCCCAAACGATGTGCTTTCACTTTTTTATTTGGCAAAAACAACGGGACTGATACGCATCGAAAAATCAAAAGTAAAAGACGCCCATATCGGTATCGTGCCTCTTTTCGAATCGATCGATGCGCTTGAAAAGTGTCATCAGGTGATAGATCATCTTTTTTCGATACCTGTTTACCGTTCTTATCTTGCCGGCAGAGATCATTGCCAGCAAGTGATGCTTGGTTATTCTGATAGCAGCAAGGACGGTGGCTATTTGGCGGCGAATTGGAAATTATATTCCGCTGAGAAAAAACTTGTTGAGGTAGCCGAAAAGCACAAGATTAAACTTCAAATATTTCACGGCAAAGGTGGGACGATCGACCGCGGAGGCGGGGAATCACATAAGGCTATTTTGGCTCAACCTTTCGCTGCCGCAAATGGTTATATCAAAGTCACCGAACAAGGTGAAGTGGTCGCTCAAAAATATTCCAATGCCGTGATCGCTGAGCGGAATCTGGAACAGTTGATCTCGGCGGTGCTTTGGACAAATCTCGTCAGTAAACAGGAAGTGCAAAAAAATTCGAAGATCCCTGTTTGGGAAACACAAATGGAACTCATTTCGGGTTATTCGTTCGATTTTTACCGAAAACTTATATTTCGGACAGAGGGCTTTCTTGATTTTTACAATCAAGCCACGCCAATCCAGGTCCTTGAGTTCGCTCGGATCGGTTCACGGCCTGCGCGACGAGGTGAAAAAAAAGCATTTGAGGATTTACGGGCGATCCCGTGGGTTTTTAGTTGGATACAATCCAGGTACATTATCTCCGCATGGTATGGTATCGGTTACGCATTGGAGAATTATCTTAAGGAAAGAGGCGATTCTGCGCTCGCCGAACTTCAGGAAATGTACAACGAATGGCCATTTTTCCGTTCGGTGATCAATAATGCGCAGATCTCACTGGCCAAGACAGATCTCTACATTGCTGCGCAATATGGAAACTTGGTCAAAGATCAACAGCTGCGTGATAGGATCCATGGGCAAATTTCGATGGAGTATGAACGCACGTTGGATCAAGTGCTTAAGATCTCTTCGCATAAAGAATTGATTGATTTTAATCCTGTCCTGAAGGAATCCATCCGGGTCAGGAACCCTTACGTCGATCCTCTTAATTATATTCAGCTTAGATTTCTGGATGAAGTCAGGAAAGATAGTTTTGTTTCTGAAAAAGAAGCTGATCAAAGACTTATTCGTGAGATCCTGCTTTTGACCGTTAACGGTATCGCTTTTGGAATGAAAAGTACGGGCTGATCCGACGTGGGAATTTGTTTAAGACAAACCGATCTTAAACGTAAGAAAAATTCCGGCTCTTCGAAATTTTTAATTTGTTTTATTACTTCTGTCTGTTTTTTTTCTCTCATATTTGTTTTGCCCGCTTTCGCTCAGCCTGAAGTGCGTTCTCGCCGAGCGCTTTTTGTTTCCGTAGTCCAAGATCCGGTCATTTTTTCAAGCCGCGAAGAAATGGACCGCCTGATCGATTTCTCGAAAAAAAGTCATGTGGATACGCTATTCGTGCAGGTGTATCGCGCCAACAAAGCGTGGTTCCCTTCTAAATTCGCGGATCCGAGCCCTTATGAAGAATGTTTTAACGATATTTCAGAAGACCCGTTTCGTCTGCTGATCAAAAAAGCCCACGCTTCCGGCATTGAAGTGCATGCTTGGCTGAACCTGCTAAGTCTGAGCGCCAATGCGAACGCCCCGATATTAAAAAAATACGGGCCTGAGATCCTTACAAGGAACACGAAGAAAAAAAGATCTCTCAAGGACTATAAGATCGATGACCAGTATTTCCTTGAGCCCGGAGACCCGCGTGTTAGAGAGGAGCTTTCCAATATTGTCGCGGAGATCGTTCAAACCTATCCAAATCTCGATGGGATGCAGTTCGATTATATCCGCTATCCTGACATGCATCCGGCTTACGGATATACCAAGATCAACATGGAACGTTTTAAACAAGCGACCGGCCGAAGAACCATCAAGGAAAATAGTCCCGAATGGAAAAGGTGGAAATATGAACAGGTCACAGGTCTTTTACGGGCGCTGACTAAAAAGATCCACACGATCCAGCCGGATGTTCAGATTTCCACGACAGGACTTATGCCGTATTCACGCGCGTCTCTTGAGGCTTTTCAGGATTGGAAATTCTGGCTTGAGAAAGGGCTCGTGGATTTTGTGACGCTGATGTGTTATGCCAAAAATGTTCCGGATTTTGAAAAGTACATAGAGAACGCCAAGATCAAGACGGGGGATCTGAAAAAGGTGAATATCGCAGTCGGAGCTTACGCGTTGTCGCGTTCACCGGAGATCTTTCAAGATCAATTCAAGATCTGTGAAGATTCCGATCCTCGCTCTTGCGTTGTCCTGCATTATGGAAGCTTAGAAAAAAGCGAGCAGCTTGCCGGTGTTTTACTCTCAACCTCAGATAAAAGGTAAATTAGTTTATCTGAAGCAGTGGTTGTTATTGCAGGATCCTTTTCGGTGAAAAAGATAACGGTTTTTGGCGATAAAATCATAAGCCGTGTTCCCGATCCACTGGAAGCCGGGAGAATAGAACAAAGGCACTAGTATCCAAAGAAGCACAAGCCTTAGCGATAAATATCTGAACGCATAAAACCCTCCGAAAAGCCTGCCGTCGGCCGTCACAACCTGCATTTGACTGTGGCATTTTTCCTTCGTGAGCCGATTATCAAAGGAAGAAATATCTTCATAAGTCTGGTAATCTAATAGCTTTGTTTTTCCGAAAAGATCCAGCGACTGTAATTTTTGAACACTGCCCACGCAGAATTGGCAGTGACCATCAAAGATCACGGTATCTTGCTTTTCCGATATGTTCCGCTCTCTTTTTTTATCAATGAAAGCAACGATCTTTTCAGGTTCGATGAATAAAAGAAGCTGCGGAGGAAAAAGGAAAAAGAATATCGTCGGCACATGGAGCGTGATGATCAGCATGATGTGAAAAAAGAATCCCATGATGATTCCAAATATTCTCGTACGTTTAGCGAAAAGCAGGAACGGCATCGAGATTTCAGACAAGATTATCGAGATTCCAATGAAATAGCATAAGGTCGGCTGCCCCGCGAAAAATTCGCGCAGAGGGAAGTGTTTCACGACGCTGTCGGGCGGTGAGTTCAAAAGATAGTAGATTGGGTTATCTAGGAGCCAATTGCCTCTGGCGGTGAATTTACAGAGCGCTGTGAAAAAATAAGTAGATGCAATTTGGAGTTGCAAAAGCCGCTGTACAAAAAAAGGCTTTTTCTTTTTGTAGGTTAAAGAACCTGCGCTTAGCAATGCATCGACTGAAAAATGATCTCCGGGATAATCGGTAATGCACATGAGAAACATGGTCACGAGCAAGATATCGAATGATAATGTGCCGATGTGAAGCGAATTCAGCGCATAAAAAAAGTAAAGGCACAGCATCAGAAGGATACACGAAATTTGAGAAAAAAATCCCACGAAAAAGAAAGAAAGAGACACATAGAAAAGGACCGTGAAGAAATATACTAGCCAATCAGGACTTTTATCGACAAGGACGAGCGCGCCGATTGTAAAAAAAGAGGGGTTTTTCTCTCGGAAACTTCCGGCAAGATAATTGTCCTGCATATGCAGAAGCGTGGGAATAACATGCGCACCCACCGTGAAAGCCACGAACGGTCTGAATAATGAAAGACTGATCGACGGACGCTCTTCCAGAAAAGCTTTATTCCAAAGGATCTTTATTTTTTCTAACATTTGTAAGCCAGCTTTAAGATTTTTTTGTCCCTATACTGTGTGACCGAAGGATAGATCGCTTCAGTGACTGCAAATGTCTCGTATTCCGGAAATTTTCGCTTCAGGTATTCACAAAATGATGCGGAATAATCAGGATCAAGAGCTGTTATTAATACGTTACGCCGGATGTTGTCATAACCTAGCCAATGATTCGGGAAAATTTTATGAGGATCGATCAACTCGAGTTTTCCATCTTTTTGCCCATAAACTTCGCAATGCACTTCTGTTTGGCCAACCTGAAAGAACATGATCCAGCCTGCTGGAGGAAAAAGGAATTTACATTTCGGAAGTTCTCGGTGACAAATAGGATTCAAATAATTATAGCGCACGGATTCGTAATAAAAGAGACCGATCCAGAGAATGACGAATATCGTAATGATCGTATCGCGGCGTTTGGTATCTGTCATTTCTTTATATATTAACACAGAAAGGGTTATGGAGTTTTTCAGCCGCATACCGTGTCTGTTATGACACTTTTATGTGATCGGAGGCGTCTAAATGGCAAAGGAAAAAGAAATCGGAACCACCAAAAATTAAAACAGGGGGAAATCAAGATGAAAACTTCAAGTCGTATCGGAATGATAGCGGTAATTTCCGCTATGGGTTTTTCGTTTTTTAACTCGCAAGCATTTGCAGCAAGCAGCGGTTCGTTGGATATTTTAAGGCAAGGCCTTTTAGGCGCAGGTACGGGAGCTTTGTCTGCGGGAGCATCGGGAGGCAATGCTGGAAAAGGCGCTTTGATCGGTGCAGGCACCAATGTGATCGGAGGTGCGCTTCTTGGCTTTTTGACTGATTCTGGTTCCGGTCCAAGCCAGCAAGTCTCTTATGTACAGCCTTATTATCAGGAACCGGTTGTTCAGCCGGTGGTCGTTCAACAGTCGGTCTATCAGCCTCAGCCTGTTTATGCGCAACCAGCGCCTGTGTATAGCTATAACCAACCGCAAATGGATTCCAATAAACAGCTCATCAAACAAGGGATTTTGGGCGCCGGCACAGGAGCCATTGCCGCCAGCGCTTCAGGTGGCAACGCAGGAAAAGGTGCCTTGATCGGGGCGGGTACCAATATTATCGGCGGAGCATTGCTTGATGTATTAACAGGACCCTCAGCACAGCAATCAGCGCCAGTTTATTATGGATCCCAACAAACTTATGGCCAGCCTGTTTATAGTCCCACGACTGTGAACCCGACGCTTCAGAAACACATCATCCGCAAATATGATGCTAGCGGAAATATTGTTTCCGAAGAAGAAGTTTTGCAATAAACGGAATAATAACAAAGGAGAACTCAGATGAAGATCAATAAAATGTTGGTAGGTTTTTTGGGAATCGGAGCGTTGTTGGTTTTTAGCGCACCTTTATATGCGCATGCTGTTTACGGAGGAGAGTCCGGTTACGGTGGATATGGTCATCATGATGGCGACCAATCTCCTGTGACTTTTAAGTTCATGCGGAAAGCTCATTTTTTGCTCGAGCATAAATCGGACATAGGACTTTCGGAGGAGCAAGTCGCATCGATCAAAGATCTGAATCTTCAGGTCGAAAAAGACAATATCCGTCAGACAGCTGAAACGAAAGTTTTTATGCTGGATTTAAGGTCTAAATTAGAAGAAGATAAGATAGATGTGGATGGGGTCAACGCCATGATAGACAAGGCCTCGGCTTCTATGACGGCAGCAGCTAAGTCGAATGTCGCTGCGTATGCGAAGTTGAAAAGCACTTTGACGCCGGATCAGCTCAATAAGGTCAAAGAATTGATGAAGACCAAGATGGAGCAGTGGAAGAATAAGCAAAAATAAGCGGGAGCGTTCCATCGAAGACCAAGCTCTTATTCAACAAGTACTATCCGGAAATACGGACGCTTATGCGGGGATCGTGCGGAGTTACCAGGCGAAAGTGCTCGGGCTCTGCACGTCTCTTTTAAGCGATGCCACGCAAGCTGAAGATGCGGCCCAAGAGATCTTTATCAAGGCCTACCAGGCGCTTAGCTCTTTTCAGGGTAATTCAAAATTTTCAACATGGCTTTATCGTATTGCGTCCAATCATTGCAAGGATCTTTTGAGAAAGCGGTCCCGTCAGAAAACGGAGTCTTTGGACGCATTGATAGAAAAATCGGGCGATGAGGTGCAAAATCTATGGGAACCTTCCGTGGATCCCCGGAATGCGTCCGGCGCCTCAGATCTGGTGGAAAAGTTACTTTCCAGTTTATCTCCTGATGAGAGGCTTATTTTGACCCTTAGGGAAGTCCAAGGATTGAGCTATCAGGAAATAGCGGAAACTCTTAAGTGCTCGTTAGATGCGGTAAAATCGCGTCTTCGCCGGGCAAGAGAAACCATAGAGGAAAAAACACGACACTTTTCAATGAGCAGAGACGTCTAAACAGGCAGGAGAAAGAAAATGGACCACAGGAACATGAAAGACAAACTTTTCGCTTTGTACGATGGGGAGCTCGATCAGGCTTCGCGCTGGGAAGTGGAGGCGCATATGGAGGGGTGCCAGGAGTGCCGGGAGCTTCATCAGCGCTGGACCCAGACATCCAAGATTTTGTTCAAAGCCTCAAAACCGGCTTCCTCAGAGTTTTTTGTCAGAAGCGTGATGAACCGAATCCATGAATTAGAAACTCCCAAACCGGCCTTTAGATGGAATATCACAATACCTTGGCTTATCCCAGCGGCTGGACTTTTATTGATGATCTTGACGATCATGCCGGTGGCGCCGGAAGCAATGACGATGGACGCTTTTTTGATGCAGCAAACCAGCGGACATCTATCATGGGCACTTTCCCATACGGCACCAAGCGCTGATGACACCTTGCAGTTCGTGATGGAGGGATGACCATGAACTCAAATTGGAAATATATCGTTGTCGCGTTGGTATTGGGTATTGCGATCGGTGCGGTCGGAACGATAAAAGGTTTTCAGTGTGGTTTGCGAGGAAGCTGGAAAAACCCCGAAAAAATGCATCAGCGAATGCTGAAAGAATTCACTTCCAAACTTAATTTGACACCTGACCAGCAGCAAAAAGTATCGGCTATTTTGGATGATACAGGAAAGAAGATCACCACGCTCCGTGAAGAGGTTCATCCGAAGTTCGAAGCGATACGTAATTCCACGAGAGCTCAGATCCGCGAAATTTTGACTCCCGAACAGCAGAAAAAGTTCGATGTCATAAGCGAAAAAATGGATGCCCGTTTCAAAGAACATCGCCAGAAAGAAACTGGCCCTGGAACGATCTAAGGTTTTTAGTTTCGAATCCGAAAGTTCGCAAAGATCCTTCAGTTTTTCTGTTACAATATTCGGTAAAACCTATGAATAAAATTCTGATCCCAGCCCTTTTTTGCTGTTGGACAATATTTTTTTGTCACGATGTCCGAGCGGAGGAATTACTCACTTGGAAGGATTGTGTCGCGGAAGCCAAAAAAAACCATCCCGACCTGGTTTCTGCTCAAGAAAAGTTAAACCAGGTAAAAGCTCAGTATGGAATTACATCAAGCAATTTGCTTCCTCAGATCACTGGAAGCGTGTCTGCCAAAGCTTCGGGGGAAAAGACGCGAGGTACCGGATCTTCAGGTTCGATCACAACGCGTAGCGATGATTATTCATATGGGATAAGCGGAAAACAACTTTTATTTGATGGATTCAAAACCTATTTTGACACAGCCGCGGCATCAAAAGACATTGAATCATCCGAGCGTAATTATGATATTACTTCTTCGAATGTGCGCTTGCGTTTGCGGACGGCGTTCATCGGGCTTTTAAAAGCGCAAGAATTGATCCATATTACTGAAGATATCGTCAAACGGCGAAAGCAAAGCCGTGATCTAGTACAACTGCGCTACAATTCAGGAAGTGAGAATAGAGGTTCTCTATTGACCGCTGAAGCAAACCTGGCTCAGGCTAATTTTGAAGTCGCTCAAGCTACAAGGAATTTGGACCTGGCGGAGCGCACTCTTTCAAAAGAATTAGGGAGAAGGAAATTCACTTCGATCCGCGCCAACGGTGAATTCAACGTTCCGGACAAAGAAACGGCCGAGCCCGATCTTGAAAAACTGGCGGATCTGACGCCTTCATTTCGTCAGCTCGTTGTTCAAAAAGAATCAGCTCGTTTTAGTGTCAGCTCTGCGGAAGCGAGTTTTTTCCCTGAAATTTCGGCCACAGCTTCAATGGATAAGGATTTGGCTGTATGGCCACCAAGAAATGACGAATGGTCAGCAGGAATCGCGGTGAGCGTGCCTATATTCGAGGGAACGAGTCTGGGAAGCGGTCTTTTTAAAGCCGAATCTGCATTCCACCAAGCAAAAGCGGATGAAGAAAGCGGGCGGGACGGGATCATCGTGTCTTTGGAAGCGGCTTGGACCCAATTTGAAGATGGGATCGAGGAAGTGGATGTTCAGAAAAAATTCTTAGATGCCGACGAAGAACGGGCAAAGATCGCTGAAGCGCAGTATTCGACCGGTTTGATCACTTTCAATGACTGGATCATCATCGAAGATAATCTTGTTTCAACACAAAAAACGTATTTGAGTGCGGAGGCTACCGCGCTTTTGGCCGAAGCCGGATGGGTCCAAGTTAAAGGAGAAACTCTTGATACAGCTTAAGAAATGGAAGGGACTTTTTATAATCTTGATTTTGTTAGGGGCCGCATTTTTTATTTGGACAAAGACCAAACAGGGTAAAAATGCTCAGGAAACCATCAGGTTTGTCCAACCCACGTATGGGACGATACAAAAATTGGTTAGCTCGACAGGAAACGTGCAACCGCAAAATCGCCTTGAGATGAAATCCCCGATACCGGGCCGTGTGGATAAAATTTTAGTGGAAGAAGGAGAAACGGTCAAAAAAGGAGACGTTCTGGCTTTATTGAGTTCTACCGATCGGGCTGCGCTGCTGGATGCGGCAAAGCCGCAGGGAGAAGAAGCTGTTCATTATTGGGAGGATGTTTATAAACCAACGCCGATCATTGCTTCAATAGATGGTGAAGTGATCGTCAAATCGGTCCAACCGGGACAGACAGTTACGACCAGCGATGATATTGTGGTGTTATCGGATCGTTTAATCGTCGAAGCGCAAGTTGATGAGACTGATATTGGAAAGGTCAAAGAAGGACAGAAAGCTGTCATAAGTCTGGATGCGTATCCGGATATCAAAGTGGATGCGAAGGTGGGGCACATTTATTATGAATCCAAAGTTGTGAATAACGTCACGATCTATAACGTCGATATTCTTCCGGATAAAGTCCCGGATGTGTTCCGTTCGGGCATGAGCGCGAACGTTAATATTATCCAGGAGAGCAAGGATAATGTTCTGACGATACCGCTCGATGCGGTCAAGCGCGGAAAGGACAAAGAAGGCAGTTTTGTATTCGTCAGTCAGGGCAAAGGCCAGAAGCCGGAAAAACGTAAAATAGAACTTGGAATTTCTGATGACACGAATATTGAAGTGGTCTCAGGAATCGATCAGAACGATACATTGGTCATCCGTGCTAAAAAACCCGGCGCACCATCCAAAGGATCTCAAGCTAAAACAAATCCATTCATGCCAGGCGGCGGTGGCGGAAGAAAGTAGTTTGAAACATGGCAATCATCGAGCTCAAGAGTATCAAAAAAACTTATACTATGGGTGGTCATGAAGTCCATGCGCTTGATGATGTATCTATTAAGATCGATCCGGGCGAGTTTGTCGCGATCATGGGACCTTCCGGATCCGGTAAATCGACACTCCTTCATATTCTCGGATTTTTGGACAGACCCGATTCCGGATCTTATTTTTTAGGAAAAAAAGATATCAGCAAGCTCAGCGATGATGAGCTCTCTATCATAAGAAATCATGTCGCGGGATTTGTTTTCCAGCAATTTTATCTGCTTCAAAGAAACACTGCGCTTGAAAATGTCGAGCTTCCTCTGATCTATGCGGGCAAACGAGATCTTAAGCCAACGGCTTTGGAAAAGATCAAAAGCGTCGGCCTTGCCGCGCGCGCCTCGCATCAGCCGAACAAACTTTCAGGCGGTGAGCAGCAGCGCATCGCGATCGCACGTTCTTTAGTGAACGAACCTCCGATCATTTTTGCTGACGAACCTACCGGAAATCTCGATACCAAAAGCGAAGAAGAGATCATCAAGATTTTGAAAGCGCTCAATCAAACCGGCAAGACCATTATCATGGTCACTCATGAAAGAGAGGTTGCCGATCACGCCAAACGCATCATTTTCATGCGTGACGGCAAAGTGTTGTCAGATGAGAAAACATCCCGGGCTGATGCTTCGGTGAATGCTGCAGGAGCACCTTTGGTGGATGATATTTTATCTAAGAAAGATCTGAAAGTCGGCCGCGCGGAATGGATGGATCATTTGCGTGAGGCCGTACATTCTATTCTTTCGAACAAACTGCGCTCGATCCTTTCGATGTTGGGAATTTTGATCGGCGTCGGCGCTGTGATCGCGATGCTGGCTTTAGGACAAGGTGCTAAGGAATCGATCGCGCAGCGGCTCGCTTCTTTAGGGTCGAATCTTCTCATGATTCGTCCCGGCTCTCCGAAAGTAGGAGGCGTTGCTCTCGAAGCGGGTGCTTCCACTAGATTCACTATTCAGGATGCCGAAGCATTGGCTAAAGCGCCTGAAATCAGAAGAACTTCTCCGAACGTGCAGGCCCGAGGACAGGTCGTATATGCCGATAAAAACTGGAATACTCAGGTCCAGGGTGTGGGTGTGGACTACGAAACGATGCGCGCAGCCACTCCGAAAATAGGCCGTTTTTTTACGGAAGCGGAATTTAGAACACGCGAAAAAGTAGCGCTTTTAGGAACAACAGTCGTTAAAAATCTTTTCGGTGATTCCAATCCTGTCGGAACAACGGTTAAAATAAATCGAATCAATTTTGACGTGATCGGTGTTTTACCTGAAAAAGGCGCTACGGGCTGGAACGATCAAGATGATGTAATCGTGATACCTCTGACGACTGCGATGTTTCGGTTGATGGGGAAGCAATATGTGGACTCGATCGATGCGGAAGTCAAAGATTCTACCTTGATGGACCAAGCCCAAGATTCGATTAAAAAGATTGTGATTAAACGTCACCATTTATCGAAAGAAAATGAAGATTCGTTCCAAATCAGGAATATGGCTCAGATCCAGGAAACATTGGAAAGCACGACCAAAACGATGACCTGGCTTTTGGGTTCGATCGCGGCGATCTCGCTTTTGGTCGGAGGAATAGGCATCATGAACATCATGCTGGTATCCGTGACCGAACGCACGAAAGAAATAGGTCTTCGCAAAGCGATCGGCGCAAGAAAAGCAGATATCATCAGCCAGTTTTTGATCGAATCTGTTGTCATGACTTTTAGCGGAGGTATTATCGGAGTGATCCTAGGAGTAGGGATCGCCGTTTCTTTTTCAATGATCGCCGGCTGGGCGACGAAAATTACCATTTCATCCGTCATTTTAGCGACAGTTTTTTCTGTTATTGTCGGCATTGTGTTCGGCATGTGGCCGGCAAGACAGGCTGCCAATTTGAATCCTATCCAAGCGCTTCGTTACGAATAGAAATGGCTCAACGATTAAGGCGTTTGCCTTCGATGTTCCGGGCGCTGCGCTCGCGGAACTACAAATTATTTTTCGGCGGACAAAGTTTTTCGCTGATCGGAACGTGGATGACGCAGGTGGCCACAACGTGGCTCGTTTACCGCTTGACGCATTCGACCCTTTGGCTAGGGCTTGTCGGTTTTTCGAGCCAGATCCTGACTTTTATTCTTTCACCATTCACAGGTGTGCTGGCTGACCGCTGGAATCGACATCGTATCCTAGTGATCACTCAGATCCTTGGTATGGTGCAATCTTTTCTTTTGGCGGGATTGGCTTTGTCGGGCGTTATCACAGCTTGGCAAGTACTTGTTTTGAGCAGTATGCAGGGATTGATCAATGCGTTCGACATTCCTGCGCGCCAATCGTTCGTCGTCGATATGGTCGAAGACAAAAAAGATCTGAGCAACGCGATCGCCTTGAATTCTTTCATGTTTAACAGCGCGCGGCTTATCGGCCCTTCGATCGCCGGGATTTTGATCGCAATGGTCGGCGAAGGCATGTGTTTTTTGATTGACGGCTTCAGTTATCTTGGAGTGATCTTCGCGTTGCTTGCGATGCATGTGACCGAGAGACCGGAAAAAGCGGATCAAAAGCATGTCTTGCATCAGTTGAGAGAAGGCATCCGTTATGCATTGGGTATTAAATCAATACGGTATCTGTTGCTTCTCGTAGCTTTTATCAGTTTCATGGGAATGCCCTTCAGCGTCTTATTGCCTGTTTTTGCCAGCGACGTCCTTCGCGGCGGACCGCATACGTATGGTTTTCTATTGGGAGCGTCAGGCATCGGTGCATTGTGCGGAAGTATTTTTTTAGCATCCCGAAAAAGTACGGAAGGATTCGAAAAGATCATCATCAACAGCGTGACGCTTTTTGGAACGGGTCTGATCATTTTTGCTTTCTCAAGGATTTTATGGTTTTCAGTAGTGCTGATGATCATGACCGGTTTCGGGATGATCGTGCAGATGGCGTCGAGTAACACCTTATTGCAAACCAGGATCGATGACGACAAAAGAGGACGCGTAATGAGCTTTTTTACGATGGCTTTCATGGGAATGATGCCGTTCGGTAGTTTATTTGCCGGGAGTTTAGCGCACAAAATCGGAGCGCCTTGGACAATGTTCATCGGTGGAGCGGCCTGCGTGCTCGGGTCGTTTTATTGCCGTTATGAGTTCGCGAAAAAAAATGGCGGTTAAAAAGAGCCTAAAAAAGATCAAAAAAAATGTATGGTTTTTATACATCCTTGAATGCAGCGACGGCTCATTGTATGCTGGCATCACGAAAAATATTGCTCGTCGTATCAAACAACATTCCAGCGGAAAAGGAAGCCGTATCCTGCGCGGAAAACTTCCGGTAAAATTGGTTTATCAAGAAACGCATTCTGATCGATCTTCTGCGTTAAAACGTGAGATTCAAATCAAAAAACTTTCTCGAAACGAAAAAATGTCGTTGGTGTGGTAAAGTATAAAGAGTCAAAATGAAAATAAATCTCAAACTTATATTATTCATTTTCGCGTTAAGCCCTTTTATTTTAGGAGCCGACATGAAGACACAACAAAAGATCGAGATCTATAATGCGTCGACCGGAAAAGTTGAGAAGGTTGATCCGGTGGTGAAGTCAGACGCCGAATGGAAAAAAATCCTGACACGTGAGCAATACGAAGTGACACGGCAAAAAGGCACCGAACGGCCTTTCAGCAAACAATGCGCGATCCCGAAATCCGGAAAAGGCGTTTATCAATGTGTCGGCTGCGGAACGGACCTTTTCGCCTACGGCAATAAATTTGAATCCGGCACCGGCTGGCCGAGTTTTTGGGAACCGATTTCACCGCTGAACGTGAAGCTGGAAGATGACAATGATTTTGGCATGCATCGCACGGAAGTTCTGTGCTCCCGATGTGGGGCGCACCTTGGGCATGTATTTGATGACGGCCCTCCTCCGACCGGAAAACGCTATTGTATCAACACCGTAGCGCTCAAAATGAGCTCCTCAACCTGAATCTTTATTTATAAAAACTATTTTAATTTATTTGTAGTATTATATTTATATATAATACTGTAAATCTATAAAAACACGTTCATTACTTTCATAAACTAAAAATTTGTGGAAGTGTAGTTTCATTATTTGTGTCTTTTACCCGATCTAAAATTATCGGTATATGAAACGAGACGGATAATGATTAAAAAGACAATATTCGCGCTTGTGTTCGTCCCAATATTTATTCCTTCCTTGTGGATTTCTACGGGTTTTGCAGCAAATCAGAATTTGACAGGTAATGGCCAATGGGCTTCGGCCGGCACGCATCTCGGCACTGATGTCGGAAATGCCTCAGATGCGTTTAGCGGCCAGTCCATTGATATTAATGGACATACACTGACGGTCACGAACGATAACATAGCTGATGATGGTAACGGTAAAAATACATTCGTGATCGGCGCTCTTTCAGATACGGCCAGTACTGGTTTGGTAAATGTTCATCCTAATGGCGTCGCCGGAACGGGCGATCTTACGGTGTATATTGATTCAGGCAATGTCGGCTCGAACTTTACGGTACAAAATGCGAATAATGATAATTTGAATACTACAGTCGCTGTGACCCATGCTCTCACGGTCGGTGGGAATTTGAATCTTACGAACAATGAGGCCACGAATACCAAGTCTATTACGATGAGTGTGGGCGACAACTTGCAGATCGCCGGGCTCACGACCATTACGGCGAATTCAGGCGGTGCTGGGGCTGCTTCTGCGTTGTATGCCAACGGCTCAACGGTTACGAGCACAGGCGGTTTTGTATTAGATGACAACGTTGGGGTCTCCTATTTGATCTTGTCAGGATCTTCCATTCAGACTGTTACCGGGACGATCAACGGTGCTTCTGACGGAGAAGGAGTACTTAAGCCGGGTTATTATGCCAATGCGATTTTTGACAGTGATATCGGAGCGACCCACAAGTTGTCCGCGATATATGCGGTCGATAACACGACGACATTCAACGGGAATGTGAGCGCCAATTCATTGATACTTTTCAACGCTAGTTCCATAGTAAAGGTGGGCAGTGGAAAAAATTTGACTGCCGCAGTAACCGCTTCTGCTGACAATGACGGAACTTTGACCCTTGTAGGGGGAAGCCAAACGGTTACAGGTCAGGTCGGCTCAGATAACACGCACAGGATCTCGGTTTTAAACGCGGGTGCGACAGGCGCAGCGGACATATTCACCGCTAATGTGTTCGCGAAGGCGATCAATGCTGGCAGTAATGGCGCGACAACGACTGGTACGGGCACGTTGACATTTAATGGCAACGTGGACACAGGTGTGGCAGGCACATTGAATTTCGGGGGTAACGGCACAGTGGTCATGGCCAATGGATCAAACCTTACTTCTCCCACTATTTCAGCGACCACCGCAGGTCAAGGTACTTTGACTGTAAAGGGTGGTACGGTTACAGGGTCTATCTCGTCTGGATCTTCTTTAGGTACGATTAATGCCGGTGAAAATGCCACTACGACGTTCACGGGAGATATCGCAGCTACCACGGTCAATGTGGCCGGAGCCAATACGGTCAACTTACAGGGAAACACCACTGCCACCACGTTGGCTTTTGGCGCGGCCGGAACGGTGAATATTTCAGATGGTAAAAGCATCAGCGGCTCCGTATCTACAGGTGGCGTAAACCAAGGCACTTTGACTTTTCTAGGTGCTTCTACTGTATCGAGTGCCATAGGCGCTACGGGTGTTGCCAACAGGCTCACGGCGGTCAATGTGAACGGTGGGGAAGTCATTAATAACGCGAATATTTTTGCGACTACTACCACAGTGAATAGCGGAGGCACTTTGACCGTAGGTGGAAACGGAACGGATGAAGGCAATTTGACGCTTGCAGGCACAGGAGTGCTGAATTTGCAAGCTAATACCTTGACGGTCAATGGAGCAGGTGGAGGTGTAGTTACGACATCTGCAACCAATGTGATCAAAACCACACTTAACAGCTCTTCGGTTTTTGGTAATATCGCATCAACAGGGAATGCATCTATTTCGTCCGGTACCACGGTCAATGCTACTGTCACAGGTGCGTTGGCTTCAGGGACAGCGTTAAAGATATTGGACGGTTCGGCGGGCGGCAGCAATGGGCAGTCCATCACGGTCACTTCTAACAGCAATCGTTATACATTCACCGCTGCTAATACGGCGGGTGATATTATGATCACCCCGACGCTTATTCCTTCCTCGAGTATTGCGAGCACCAGCAATCGCGCTGCTGTAGGCGCTGTGTTGGATTCAATTTCTTCCACGGCAACAGGAGATATGGGTACTGTCGAGAATTTGCTGTTCACATTATCCCCTTCTGATTATGACAAAGCTCTTCAGCAGTTGATCCCAAACGTGAATGGCGGTGTCACCCAAGGAAGCTTTTCCGCGGTCACTAATTACACGCGTGCTCTGGGGATGCATTTTGACCAGATTCGCGATACCGGAGTATCCAGTCAATACGGAGAAGCAAATTCTCGCAGGACAGGCATTTCTACCGGCGATGAATCTATGAAGACTGTGTTCAAGGATAGTGGGATTTGGTTTAAAGGGTTCACCAATTTTTCGGATCAGCATGACCACCAGGGTATTAATGGTTACGATTCAGGTCTTTGGGGAACGGTTTGGGGAGCGGATGGCCTTGTTTCTGATCAAGTTAGGCTTGGTCTTGCCGGAGGATATGCGAGGACTGTTATGAATTCAAAGAATGTGGAAGCTGATGCGGATATCCATAATTATTTAGCCACGTTCTATGCAATTTATGGAGTAGATCGTTGGTCGATGGATACTTCTTTTACTTTTGCTTGGAATAACTATGATAATTCTCGAAGGATCGCTTTTTCAGGCCTTGATCGTACAGCTGATGCCGGCTACGATGGTCAGGAATGTGACTGGAAAATGAGCGTACGTTACGACATAGAAGATCGCGGTTTCAGGGTCACTCCGCTTGTGTCGCTGGAATACATTCATCTCAATCTTGATAGTTATACCGAAACGGGCGCGGGAGATCTCGACCTTCACGTGAATGCCGAAGGTTTTGATTTCTTACAATCTGGGCTTGGCATGAAGATCGCTTATCCTATTACGGATCACAATGGCACTTATATTCCTGAAGTGCACGGCGAGTGGCTTTATGACTTTATCGGAGATAAAGAAGAGGTTACTTCGACATTTACCGGCGGCGGCGCATCGTTTAAGACGAGCGGTTTCAGGCCTGCTCAGAACAGCTTTGATTTAGGAACTGGTGTTACTTTTTTATCGAAAAATAACGTCTCGTTAGAAGGCGTCTATAATTTGGACCTTAAATCAGGTTATGTCAGTCATTCAGGTAATGTAGCTTTGAATTATAACTTTTGATCGCAAAGCTTCTAATGATCTTTACCGAACAGACACTGCGGTTTTTATGGCGGTCATTCCTTTTTTGGTCTTTGCTTTTCGTATTTGTCTTGGCTCATGTAGGTTGTGCGACTGTTTCCTCTTCAGTAGATTCCACGAATAAAGCTGATCGTATTGCCCAAAGCGTAGGTTTTGAGAAATCAATTTTACCCACTTCTCACTTTCATCTCCTGTCCTATGACAAGATCAATAAACCTAGAACATCTTTGAAGATATATATTGAAGGGGATGGTTCGGCTTGGCTTTCAAGAAATAATTTATCCGATGACCCAACGCCTCGGAACCCTTTGGTATTGACTCTGGCTTCGAAAGACGGTTCCGACAATGTGGCATATTTATCAAGACCTTGCCAATATGGTATGTCCGAAAAAGATTCGCGGTGCAATTCTGATTATTGGTCATCCAAACGGTTCTCTGAGGAGGTGATCTCCTCTATGGATCAGGCGATTGATCTGCTTAAAGAAAAAGCGCAGGCCAAATCGATCCATTTGATCGGCTATTCGGGCGGCGGCGCGGTCGCTGTATTGCTTGCGGCAAGGAGAAATGATGTTGTTTCTTTGAGAACGATCGCTGGCAATTTGGACCATGAATCCGTGAATCATTATCATGGCGTCAGTAATTTGCATGGATCTTTGAATCCGATCGATGTTGCTTATAAAGTATCATCCATTCCGCAAGAGCACTTTATAGGAAAAGAAGATAAAGTGATCCCATCATTTATTGCTCATCAATTTTTACAGAAAATGAACCATCCACTATGTGCAAAAATCGTCGAAGTGCCTAATGCAAGTCATAATTCAGGCTGGGTCGACGCGTGGCCTCACTATGTCGATCAACCCGTTAATTGCACAGATTAATTATGAAATTAAAAAGCGATTGATAGGTAATCTATATCGTGTTAATTTGATACACAATGACCCCTATGTTTAGAGATAGCCATATACTCCGTGTCGAATGCAAGGACGCCAAAGGCCTGATCCACAAGATCACAGGAGTTCTTTTTAAAAACGGTCTGAATATCGTGCAAAATGCCGAATTCGTCGACCATGAAAGCGACCGTTTTTTCATGCGTACCGAGTTTTCAGGCCACGCAGATTTGAAAGACATCTCAAAAGAGTTAAAGTCGGAGCTTCCGAAAGATTCTGTTGTTGAACTTACAAAAGATAGAAAAAAAGACGCTGTTATTTTTGCTACCAAAGAAGCTCATTGTTTGGGAGATCTTTTGGTAAGACATGCTTATGGAGAGCTCCATGCGAACGTTTTGGGTGTTATCAGTAATTATGATCACCTGTCTAAGCTTGTGAATTCATTTAAAGTCCCGTTTTTTCATATCTCTCATGAGAATAAAACCCGCGAGGCCCATGAATCGACCATTTTGAAGGCACTTGCAGATCTAAAACCCGAATATCTGGTGTTGGCCAAATATATGAGGGTGCTTTCCAAAGCATTTGTTGCAAAATTTCAAAATCACATCATCAATATCCATCATTCCTTTCTACCGGCTTTCGTGGGCGCCAATCCTTATCAGCAAGCCGCCGACCGTGGGGTCAAGATCATCGGCGCGACTGCTCATTTTGTGACTGAAGAACTCGACAAAGGGCCGATCATTGCACAGGATGTGATTCCCGTGGACCATTCCCATAGCGTCACTGACATGGCACAAGCCGGCAGGGATGTGGAGAAGATAGTACTTGCCAGGGCTTTGAAGCTTGCCTTCGAAGATCGCATATTTGTGAGCGGCCACAAGACGATCCTTTTCGGCTGAAATTTTTTTGAAATTATATTTGACTATTTAGATTATGTACTGTATATTATTTTTAACATATATAATACTAAATTAGTTATATTAATACGGGTTGACCGAAAGGATTTTTTGCAATGGACCAAGTGGATCACTTAGACAAATTAGAGAATCAATCAATATTCATTTTGCGCGAGGCGTACAAAAAATTTAAAAAGCTGGCTATGCTCTGGTCGATCGGCAAAGACTCAAATGTGCTTCTTTGGCTGGCCAGAAAAGCTTTTTTGGGTCATGTCCCTATTCCGCTGGTGCATATCGATACCAGCTACAAAATTCCTGAGATGATCGAATTCCGCGACCGCTATGCGAAAGAATGGAATCTCAATCTGATCGTCGGTCAGAATAAAAAAGCGCTGGAAGAAGGAATGAATTACACGAAAGGCCGCATCAATTGCTGCACGGCACTCAAAACCATCGGTCTTCAGCAGATCATGGAGCAGTATGATTATAAAGGATTGATCCTAGGGATTCGCCGCGACGAAGAAAGCACGCGCGCCAAAGAGCGCTATTTTTCTCCGCGCGATAAAAATTTTGAATGGGACTTTAAAGACCAGCCGCCTGAACTTTGGGATCAATTTAAAACGAATTTTGATGAAAATACGCATATTCGCATCCATCCTTTGCTTCATTGGACCGAAGTAAATGTGTGGGAATACATCAAACGCGAGAATATTCCCGTTGTGAGCCTTTATTTTTCAAAGAACGGCAAGCGCTATCGGAGTCTTGGCTGTGCACCGTGCACATTTCCGATCGATTCGCCGGCAAGCAATGTTGATGAAATCATCGCTGAGCTCAAGCAGGGAAAGACTTCCGAACGCGCCGGCCGCGCACAGGACCAGGAAGACACATATGCTATGCAGAAATTGAGAACGAAGGGATACATGTAACATGCAAACGACTTTGGAATCACCTACATCCACCGAAACTTTGAAATTCGTCATGGTCGGTCACGTCGATCACGGAAAGTCGACGCTTGTCGGGCGTTTATTGCACGAAACAGGGTTCATTCCCGAATCTAAGATCAGCCATGTGCAAAAAGTTTGCGAAGACCAAGGAAAAGGATTTGAGTTTGCGTTTTTATTGGATGCGCTTGAGGAAGAGCGCGATCAAGGCATTACGATCGACGTGTCGCAGATGTTTTTTAAGACCAAGAAAAGAAATTATGTGGTAATCGATGCTCCGGGTCATAAGGAGTTTTTGAAAAATATGATCTCCGGCGCTTCGAATGCCGATGTGGCGTTCTTGATGATCGATGCGGAAGAAGGCATTCAGGAACAAACCAAACGCCACGCGTATATTTTATCGCTTTTGGGGATCAAGCAGATCGCGATCGTCGTCAACAAAATGGACCTTGTGAATTATTCCGAAGAAGTTTTCAATACGACCAGAGAGATTTACAGCAAGTATCTTGCGACGATCAACATTAAACCTAGGACTTTTATCCCTATCTCCGCTTATCACGGGGAAAATGTGACCAAACGCAGCGATAAAATGCCGTGGTATAAAGGCGAGAGTATTTTGGAGATCCTTGATAATTTCTCTTCCAATGATGACCGTTCAAAAGCGTATTTTCGTTTCCCGGTGCAGGACGTTTACAAATTCGACAAACGGCGTATCATCGCAGGCCGTGTCGAAGCAGGAACGATTTCTGCGGGTGATGAGATCCTTTTTTTGCCGTCCGGAAAGTCTACGAAGATAAAAACGATCGAGAAATGGCATCCTGCGGATGACAAAACACCTACAGCTGTTTATGCGGGTGAATCAACGGGTTTTACGATGGAAGAACAGATTTTCGTGGAACGCGGCGATATCGGCTGCATTCCCAAGCAGAAACCGATCGTGTCTGACCGTTTTCAGGCCAATATTTTCTGGATGGGTAACAAACACCTCGAAAAAGGCGGCAAATATCTTCTAAAGATCGCCACACAGGAAATGGAATGCGTGATCGAATCGATCATCAGAGTGATCAATTCTTCGACGCTCGAGGAAATTTCCAAGAACGCACATGAAGTTGCCAAAAACGAAGTAGCGGAGATCATTATCTCAACCAAAAAGCCGATTGCTTTCGATACCTATGATCTGATCCCCGAAACGGGACGTTTTGTTTTGGTTAGCGACCATGATGTCCGCGGGGGAGGGATTATTTTGAAAAGCGTGGAATATTTCAGTGCCATTTGACATCAAAAAGATCAATTCAGACGTTGAAAAAAAATCTCCCGAGGAGCTGCTCCAATGGGCTCTTACGGATTTTCATCCGAAGATTGCGTTGGCTTCATCCTTTGGCGCAGAGGATGTAGTATTGATTGACATGGTTTCGAAACTTGAGCCGAAAGTAAAAATTTTTACTTTGGATACAGGACGGCTCAATGAAGAAACATATGAATTGATGGATCGAATTCGTTCTAGGTATAAGATTAATATCGAATCCTACTTTCCTAATTTTGAAAAAGTCGAAGCATTGGAACGCGCGAAGGGTTTTTATTCGTTCAGAGAATCAATCGACAATAGAAAAGAATGCTGCGGAATACGTAAAGTCGAGCCGTTAAATCGGGCTCTCAAAGATCTAAATGCCTGGATTACGGGCCTTCGCCGCGATCAATCGGTGACAAGAGCAGACGTTCAGAAAATAGAGGTCGACAATGCGCATGGAAATATTTTTAAGATAAATCCGCTGGCGGCTTGGACGAATGAGGATGTTTGGAATTATATCCGGAAGAACAATGTTCCGTATAACAAACTGCACGATCTGGGTTATCCATCGATCGGTTGCGCGCCTTGCACGAGAGCCATTAAACCTGGAGAAGACATTCGTGCCGGCCGTTGGTGGTGGGAAAATCCGGAACACAAAGAATGCGGTTTACATATTCAGAAGTCAGAAATCAGAGGACAGAAGTCAGAAGGTAAATAAAGTCTGTTTTCTGTCGTCTGTTATCTGAGCACAGTTATTAGAGGTGTAAATGAGAGTTGTTTTCAAACGCGTTCATAAAAGTTTTAAGCAAAAAGACCAGCGTGTGCAGGCGCTTCACGACATTAATTTCACGATCGAAGAAGGTGAGTTCATTTGTGTGATCGGCCCATCAGGATGCGGAAAATCCACGCTCATTTCTTTGATCGCCGGGCTTGAATTTCCGGATTCAGGGCAGGTGTTCGTTGATAACAAGATAGTTGAAGGCCCTTCAAAGGACCGTCTTGTGGTTTTTCAGGAAGCCGCCCTTTTTCCGTGGCTGACTGTGCTGAATAATGTGGAATTCGGCTTGAAGGTCGCCGGTGTTCCGGAGCAGGAAAGAAGAGTGCGCGCGCTTGAAGCGATCAAAGCCGTGCACTTAGCGCGGTTTGTGAACGCGCACCCGCATCAGCTTTCCGGAGGCATGAAACAGCGTGCTGCTATCGCCCGGGCGCTTGTAATGAATCCGAAGATCCTTTTGATGGATGAGCCTTTTGCGGCATTGGACGCACAGACACGCCAGATGCTTCAGGAGGAATTGCAGGATATCTGGCAGAAGACAAAATGCACGGTGCTTTTTGTGACGCATAATGTGCGTGAAGCAACATTTTTATCGGACCGTGTGTTTGAAATTACGGCCCGGCCCGGAACGATCAAAAAAGAATATGCGATTCAGCTCCCAAGGCCTAGAAGAGAACAGGATCCGCATCTTTTAACGATCCAGACAAAGATCATGAGCTCATTGAAAGATGAAATTGAAAAAGTAGCGCGTCAGGAACTGGATACGGATTACCAAGTTTCAAAGGCCGGGGTTTTGACGCCGGTCGATAGAAATGTCGGAAGTAATATTTGACATGATTAAAATTTCCAAAGATATTTACGAGCAGATGATCGGTCACGCGAAAAAAGGCTTTCCGAATGAGGCGTGCGGGATTTTGGCGGGGCCTGACAAATTTTTTCCAATGACCAATCTTGATAACGCGAGCATCAGCTATTTTATGGACCCGAAGGAACAGCTTGTTGTATTTAAGGAAATGAGAAAACTCGGTATCGAGATGTCCGGTATTTTTCATTCGCACGTAGCCAGTGAAGCGTATCCTTCGCAAAAAGACATACGGCTTGCGTTCTATCCGGAAGTCAGTTACCTGATCGTGTCACTTTCCGACATGAAAAAACCTGTGCTGCGTTCTTTTAAGATCCAGGATGAAAAAGTCACTGAAGAGGAGATCCAAATTGCCTAGCACTGAGATGATCAATATTACGTTGAATGGAAAACCCAGCGAGATCAAAACAGGAATGTCCGTCACGGACCTTTTGACGAAGTGGCGCATGAGACCGGAGCTTGTGACCGTAGAGATCAATGAGAATATTTTACAGAAGCTTGATTATGAAACGACACAGATCAAAGAAGGAGACAAAGTGGAATTCATTTTTTATATGGGCGGAGGAGACCTGCATTCATGAATAATAAGATAAGCGCTAGTATTTTGGATTTGATCGGCAACACACCTATGGTAAAGCTTGCAAAGGTGGTTGAAAAAAATTCGGCGACTGTTTATGCAAAACTCGAGATGTTCAATCCGGGCGGAAGTGTAAAAGACAGGATTGCGCTCAATATGATCGAGCAAGCCGAGAAAAAAGGGATCTTGAAGTCCGGATCGGTGATCGTCGAGCCTACAAGTGGAAACACGGGTATCGGTCTTGCGATCGTAGGCGCCGTCAAAGGATACAAAGTGATCCTGACGATGCCCGAATCAATGAGCCAGGAGCGCATTCAAATTCTCCAAAGTTTCGGCGCGGAAATTGTTCTGACCTCTGCCAAAGAAGGTATGATAGGCGCTGTCGAAAAAGCGCGCGAGATCATTGCCACAAGAAAAGACGCGTTTATGCCGCAGCAGTTCATGAATCCCGACAATCCGGCAATGCACCGTAAAACAACAGCCAAAGAAATATTAAAGGATACGGACGGAGAACTCGATGCGTTCGTCGCCGGAGTCGGAACAGGCGGGACGATCACCGGTGTGGGTGAAGTATTGAAGAAACACAATCCAAAAATAAAGATCATCGCAGTCGAACCTAAAAGTTCGAACGTACTATCCGGAGGCAGACCTGGTCCTCACATGATCCAGGGTATCGGCGCAGGATTTATTCCAGAAGTGCTGAATCGTGACATTATTGATGAGATCATCACGGTTGATGACCATGAAGCTTATCAAATAGCCAAGCGCTTGTCGCGTGAAGAAGGAATATTCGCCGGAATTTCATGCGGTGCGGCTTGTATCGGCGCGCTCAAAATTGCCAAAGCATTAGGATCCAATAAAACGGTAGTGACCGTTTTCCCGGATTCGGGAGAGCGCTACTTGAGTATGGAACCTTATTTCAACGTTTGATATCAAATCAATGTTTGAGCTGAATTTTAACAACTTATTCTTTAAAATTTTGAGACAGATTGTTTTTTATCTACTTCTTTTAATGTTGTGGCAATTTTTATTCAGTCTCAAACTTTGGCCGCAGTATCTTTTCCCTTCGCCCGGACAGGTTTTAGAGACGCTGGCGGACGGTTTTAAAAATAAAACGTTTTTCATCGCGATCGGTGTGAGTTTGAAAAGAATTCTGATCGGTTATTCGATCTCCGTTTTTTTCGGCATTGCTTTGGGCTTGGTTATCGGAAAGTCAAAACTTTTAGATGAAACGCTGGGTGGTTTTTTCTCCGGACTTCAAACGCTGCCCAGTATTTGCTGGCTGCCGCTTGCGATACTTTGGTTTGGTCTCAATGAATCGGCGATCACGTTCGTGGTCGTGATGGGTTCACTTTTATCGGTGACTATTGCGACGGATTCTGGTGTAAAAAATATTCAACCTATTTATCTGCGCGCAGGCCGCAACATGGGTGCCTCAGGCATGTGTATGTTCACCGACGTGGTTTTGCCGGCGGCGCTGCCTTCTATCCTGTCGGGTTTAAAACAGGGTTGGTCATTCGCGTGGCGCTCGCTGATGGCCGGCGAAATCCTTTTTGTGAGTCTCGGACTCGGGCATCTCTTGAACATGGGCAGAGAATTAAACGACATGAGTCAGGTGATCGCGGTGATGATCGTGATCATATCCATCGGAGTATTCATGGACATGTTGGTTTTTGGATTATTGGAAAAGCGTGTCAGAAGAATTTGGGGATTAGATAGATCAGAATCAACATGGGCAGGGTGGTTTTGGCTATCCGGAAAAAAAAGTTAAAAAATTTTGGAGTTGGAAAGAAAATGAAGCAGTTAATCTTACTGTTGGTTGCAATCAGCCTTTTTGGATCCGCCACTAAAGCTTCGGCGGATCCAACGCAGACAAAAGTCCGCGTTGGACATTTTTCAAACATCACGCACGCTCAAGGAGTGATCGGTCACGCGAATCACTGGTTTGAAGATAATTTGTCGCCGAACGCGGAAGTAGACTGGAAAATATTCAACGCCGGTCCTTCGGCCATTGAGGCATTATTCGCAGGAAAGCTGGATATCGCCTATATTGGTCCTAGTCCGGCGATCAATGCCTATGTGAAATCGGAAGGCGAAGCGGTGCGCATTGTGTCGGGTTCAAGTTCAGGCGGTGCGGCGCTGGTGATCCGCTCGGATAGCGGTATTACAAAGCCCGAAGATTTTCACGGAAGGAAAGTAGCTTCTCCGCAGCTTGGAAATACACAGGACGTTTCGCTTCGTTCGTGGCTTGACAAACAAGGGTTGAAGTTAAAAGAAGTGGGTGGCGATGTTCAGGTGATCCCTGTTTCAAATGCAGATCATGTGACGTTGTTCCTTAAAAAAGAAATCGACGCTTCGTGGACCGTCGAGCCGTGGGTTTCTATCTTGGAACAAACGGCGGGAGGAAAAGTATTTTTGGATGAAGCCTCTCTTTGGAAAGATGGCCGGTATGCGACGACGGTCGTACTTGTTCGTGCGAAGTTTCTTGAAGAACATCCCGCCCTGGTGAAGCGTTTCCTCGAGACGCACGTAAAGATCACGAATTGGATCCGTTCGAATCCTGAAGAAGCCAAAGTCGTTTTTAAAAAGGAGATCGAGAAAGAAACAGGTAAGCCTCTGTCTCAAGAACTGCTGGACCGGGCATGGAATCGCGTGGAATTTACCACGGATCCTCTTCCGTCCACTGTGAGAGCGCAGGCGCTCGCCGCTTACCATGCCGGTTTTCTTAAAAAAGATCCGGATTTGAAGTTCCTTTATGATACGCGGTTCTTGAAAGAGATTTCGGAGACGAAAGTTGAAACAACTGAGAAGAAGTGATAGACTTGGAAAATTCTCATCAAATAGATGAATTCATTCATCAAAATTGAATAATTATTAGTTAAGGAAATTCAATGGGTTACGTCAAAGGTTTAAAATGCAGAGAATGCCATCGGCTTTATCCGATCGAGTCGATCTATGTCTGCGAATTTTGCTTCGGTTCACTTGAAGTTGATTACGACTATAACAAGATCAAAGAAGTTATCTCCCGAGAAAAGATCGAAAAAGGTCCGAAAAGTATTTGGCGCTACCGCGATCTGCTTCCGATCGACAAGCATCCGACTGTAGGTTTTCATGCGGGCTTTACTCCTTTATTCCGTGCAGACAATCTCGCGCGAGAGTTGGGAATGAAAGAACTTTACATTAAAGACGATTCAGTATGTCATCCTACACTTTCCTTTAAAGACCGCGTGGTTGCGGTCGCTCTGACGAAAGCAAAAGAACTTGGTTTTAAAACTGTCGCTTGCGCTTCCACGGGAAATCTTGCCGGTTCAGTAAGTGCGCAAGCCGCATGGGCTGGGCTTAACCGCTTTATTTTTATTCCGGCGGATCTTGAGCTTGGAAAAGTGATCGGATCATTGACGTATGCGCCCAATCTTGTTGCCGTCGAAGGCAATTATGATGACGTCAACCGACTCTGTGCCGAGATCGCAGCACGTTATCGCTGGGCTTTCGTAAATATCAATATTCGCCCTTATTATGCCGAAGGTTCAAAGACCTATGGATACGAGATCATGGAACAATTGGGTTGGCGTGTCCCTCAACACGTTGTCGTGCCCGTTGCGAGCGGTTCGCTTTTGGTAAAAATTTGGAAAGCGTTCAATGAATTTAAAAAATTGGGATTGATCGATTCATTAAATTCGAAAATTTATGCGGCGCAAGCCGAAGGCTGTTCACCGGTCGTAACGGCTTTGAGACAGAAAAGCGAAATTATAAAACCCGTGAAGCCCAAGACGATCGCAAAATCTTTGGCGATCGGTAATCCCGCTGATGGCCCTTATGCACTTGACGCGATGAAAGAAAGCGGTGGCAACGGAGAAACAGTGACGGATCAAGAGATCATCGACGGAATAAAACTTTTGGCAAGTACGGAAGGCATTTTTACCGAAACAGCCGGCGGTGTCACGGTTGCGTCGACTAAAAAGTTGATCGAGAACGGTGTTATTCCGAAAAATGAATCATGTGTTATTTGCATCACCGGGAATGGATTAAAAACACAAGAAGCGGTTTCCGATCATATCGGAAAACCTTACCGCATCAAGCCGAGTTTAGAGTCGTTCGAACGTTCACTGAGAAATGAAACAAAGATAAAAGAAGATGTTTGGGTCTCAAAGTGAGATCCTTCGTCGATTCTGAGGAATCTTCTCAGGATATCCGCCAAAAAGCGCGGCGGACCCGCGGACCCGCCAGTGTTCTGTGGCGGGAATTCGCGATGTAGAATTACGCTTTTGTAGCGTAAATCCTGCGCTCATTTAAGGAGGAAGTATGGCAATCAAAGTAAGGATCCCGACCCCTTTGCAGAAATTGACGAACAACCAGAGCGAAGTCAGCTGCGATGCATCCAACATTAATCAAATGCTTTCGGATCTTGAAAAAAAACATCCCGGTATCAAAGAACGTCTCTGCGACGGCGATGGAAAACTGCGGCGGTTCGTGAATATTTACGTGAATGAGGAAGACATTCGTTTTTTGCAGGGTCAGGATACCTCTTTAAAGGATGGGGATGATATTTCCATCATTCCCGCGATTGCCGGTGGAGCAAAGCTGTCTAAAAAAAGAGTGACGCTTGTTTTTCCTCCTGACCAGATCAAAAAGCCCGCGGTATTCACGATGGCGAAAAAATACGACATCATGCCTAATATCCGCAAAGCGCGTGTCACGGAAACCGTTGGTGAAATGATGCTTGAGCTCGAAGGCACCGAAGAAAATCTTGTCAAAGGCATCAAATTTCTGGAGTCACTCGGCATTAAGGTGGAGCCAGTTACCGGAGACAGTGCTTCTTGAGGAAAAAACTTCCCTCGATCTTTTTTGTTATTTTGTCGATCATTGCGCCTGCAGCCGCTTTTTATCTCGTTTACCGTTATACTGACATACTTTTTCAAAAACAAAAATATCCTTATCCTTTTGAGCATTTTGGCATTGCCGCAGGATTGGGAACCGCATGTTTTGTGCATGCTTTTGTGTTATTGATCTCGCGGATCTTCGATAAGTTCAGCAAACATTTTTCAGGTTCGGCTTATTCCGTAGAAGAAAAGATAAAATCCGATAAAGCAAAGATCTTGTCCCATTAATCTGTAAAGGAGCAAAATGAAAAAAAATCTTATACTCGCAATTTTTTTTGGATCGCTTTTGTTTTTTGCGGTCAATCATTCGTTTGCGGATGAAAATAATACAGCTCCCGCTCCGACACCTGTCAATACGGATATGGTCTCTGTCAAGCTTGATAAAATTCTGGCGAATCAGGATCTTATTCTCAAACAGCTCGATGAAATGAAAGCCGAGCTTCAGATCGTGAAGATCAGAGCTAGTCAAAGATAAAAAAATTTATGAAATTTTCTACCCGTACACTTTATGGCTTAAAGGCCGTCCTGGTGCTAGCTAGCCGGTACGGTGAGGGTTCACTTTCCGTGACTCAAATAGCGAAGAAAGAAGGCATTTCCGTCGCGTATCTTGAGCAGATTCTCAATGCGCTTAAGAAAAAAGGGTTTGTCAAAAGCGTGCGCGGACCTCAGGGCGGATATGTTTTGACGAAAAAACCTTCCGAGATCCGTCTAGACTCTCTTTTTTATGTTTTGAGCAATAAAAATACCTTGGAATTAAACAATAAAGTAAAATTAACGCCCGAAACCGACGAAGTAGCGATCGCTAATTTTATCTTTTGGGACAAATTCAAATCTTCTATTGAAACAGGTCTGGCCGGCGCCACTTTAAAAGATCTGATCGATGAGGCGCGCCGATTCAAGAAGAGTAAACCGGCCTCCCAATACGCTTTTCACATCTAAAGCGCTTGTAAAACAGCTTCTTACGTATTCTTGCTACCTAAAAAACGCCGTGTTATAATAACCCTAATCTTTAGAAGGGTTAGGGATCATTTCAATAGGCAAAATCTCATAAGTCCAATAACCATATAGTCTTGCAAAGGACTATAGTTTTGGGCTTTTTGTTTTTAAGGAAACTAGAGTATCACACTGCGGACGAAAAAGGATTTGAGAGCCGAAGTTTTAAAAAAACTTCGAGCTATTACCCCAAAAGAGCTAAAAGCCAAAAGTCTTATTATCAAAAAAAAGCTTTTCTCCCTGGATGAATTCAAAAAAAGCCGTTGCGTCTGTTTTTATGTTTCATTGCCATTGGAACCCGACACAAGAGAGATGATTGACGAGGCATTGGCCATGAAAAAACATGTGCTTGTTCCGCGTGTCGAAATGAATAAAGAATTAAGTCTCCATGAGATCAAAGATCCAAAGAAGGATCTTAAGAAAGGGTCTTATGATGTCATGGAACCGCGTCCTGAAAGGACGCGGCTTGCGGAATTGGAAGAAGTAAATTGTATTATTGTTCCCGGTGTTGCGTTCGACAAAAAAAATTACCGGATCGGACATGGGATCGGTTATTACGACCGTTTTTTGAAAAAATTTGATCCGACAGTTTTAAAAATAGGTCTTGCGTTCTCGTTCCAGGTTATTCAAACAGTCCCGGCAGAGGCTCATGACGTAAAATTGGATATGGTTTTGACGGATTAATCTTATGATGGACACAAACGATATTTTTTTATTGGTCATCGGCGGAATATTTTTAGCCGGTATTTGCTTTGCTTTGGGGTATTTCATTCGAAAACGATATGCCGAGCGTCTGATCCGCACGGCCGAATCGAAGGCACGTGAGATATTGGTCAATGCCAAACGCGAGTCCGAAGATATTGTGAAAAAATCCGAAAAGGAGAGCAAACAATATTTCGCCAAGATCCAGACGGATTTCGACAATAAAGTCTCCCAGAGGATGCGAGACTTTGAAAATTCTGAGAAAATCTTCAAGCATAAAGAACAAACGATAGATCAGAAATTGGACATTGTTGAAAAAAAAGAACGCGAGGCGCTTTTTAAACTTCAGGAAGCGACAAATAAAGAAAAAACGATCGGAGAAAAAGAAAGCGAGCTGCAAAAGTTATTTTCCGAGGAGCGGCAGATTTTACAACGGATTTCAGGTCTTGATCCCGAAGAGGCCAAAACACAGTATCTTAAGCGTCTTGAGATCGATGTGCGTAATGACGCAAGCCGCATGATCCGCCAAATCGAAGCCGAAGCGGAAGAGCTTGCGGATAAAAAAGCCAAGAAGATCTTGAGTCTTGCAATTCAGCGGTGTGCAGCCGAGCACTCCATGGAATCAACGGTCACGACTGTTACACTTCCGAATGAGGAAATGAAAGGACGAATCATCGGGAAAGACGGGCGTAATATCAAATCATTTGAAACTTTGACGGGTGTGGATTTGATCATCGATGATACACCGGGCACAGTGGTCTTGTCGGCGTTTGACGGAGTTCGGCGCGAAGTTGCGCGGCTTTCTTTGGAAGAGCTTATCAAGGATACACGCATCCACCCGGCGCGTATCGAAGAAGTCGTGCAAAAAGTCAAAAGGAATATGGAAAATGTTTTGAAAGAAGAAGGTGAAAAAGCGCTTGTAGAAGTTGGCATTGCAAATGTTCATCCGGAGGTCGTGAAGCTTTTAGGACGTCTCAAATTCCGTTCAAGCTACGGACAGAATGTTCTGGCGCATTCGCTTGAAGTGGCTTACTTAATGAATGTGATCGCAGGCGAGATGAAGCTGGACCCTGTGCTTGCGCGCCGCGCGGGTCTTTTGCATGATCTTGGAAAAGCTGTCAGCCATGATGTAGAAGGGCCGCATGCGTTGATCGGTGGCGAATTGGCGCGCCGCTACGGCGAGCATCCGGATGTGATCCATGGGATCGAGGCACATCATGAAGATATCGAAATGAAATCAGTCTGGCCGATGCTGGTGCAGGCTGCTGATGCTGTAAGCGCCGCAAGGCCCGGGGCGCGCCGTGAAAGTCTGGAAAATTACGTGAAACGTCTGAATGATCTGGAATCCATCGCCGATAAACATCCCGGTGTCGAAAAATCTTATGCAATCCAGGGAGGACGTGAGATACGTGTGATGGTGAAACCCGACCGCGTTCCGGAAGATTCATTGCCTGCGCTCGCGCATGAGATATCGAAAAAGATCGAGAGCAATCTGAAATTTCCCGGGCAGGTCAAAGTGATCGTGATACGCGAGACGCGCGTCGAAGAAATAGCCAAATGATCAAGATCTTTGCCATCGGTGATACGTACGGAGAACCTGGAAGAAAAGCAGTCGAGCGTTTTGTCGGACCGATGAGATCAAGTGGTGAATTTGATTTTGTGATCTGCAATGCTGAAAATGCAGCGGGCGGTGCAGGCATCACCGAATCGGTCGCAAAAGAGCTTTTTATCAACGGCTGCGATGTTTTGACCGGCGGCGATCATTTTTTTGATAAGAAAAAGGAAGTGGAGGAATATTTAAAAAAAGAATCCCGGCTTATCCGTCCGGCCAATTTTCCGGCAGGTTTGCCCGGAGCCGGTTCCTGTGTAGTCGAACATAAAGGGATCAAGATCGGGGTGATCCATGTCGCCGGGCAGGTTTTTATGAGATATAACTTTACGTCACCCTTTCTGATCGCGGATGAAGAGATAGCAAAATTGAAAAAACAAAACGCTCAAGTAATCATCGTTGATATGCACGCGGAAGCTACAAGTGAAAAAACGGCTATTTCTTGGTATTTGGACGGGAGAGTGTCCGCAGTCGTCGGCACTCACACGCATGTTCAGACTGCGGATGAGCGTGTCACTGAAAAAGGCACTGCCTGCATCACGGATCTTGGAATGACGGGACCTTATGATTCGGTGATCGGAGCCGAAAAAGGGCCTATCATTGAGAAATTTTTGACACAGCTTAATGTAAAGAAAGAAGTGGCGAAAAACGATGTCCGTTTGTCCGGAGCGATCATCACGGTTGATGAGCATTCCGGAAAAGCGGTGAAAATAGAACGTGTTCATAAAAAGCTGATCTAAATGACAACTTCGCAAGTTTCGTCAGAATTAAAGACGGTCCCATTAGAATCAAGCCGCCGTGTGTTTTCCGTGTCGGATCTGACACGGAATATCCGGTTCATGCTGGAAGAAAATTTTTCCAGCATCTGGGTCGAAGGTGAAGTTTCCAATTTTAAGTTCCATACTTCCGGACACATGTATTTTGCGCTGAAAGACGAGACGTCACAGATTCAATGCGTGATGTTCCGCACGGATAATCAGAAATTGGATTTTGATCTGAAGGAAGGTTTGAGCATAATTTGCTTTGGCCGTGTGAGTGTTTATCCGATCCGGGGACAGTATCAGCTTTACATTGAAAGAATAGAGCCAAAAGGTATCGGCGCTTTACAGCTTAAATTTGAAAAATTGAAAGAAAAACTGAAACTGGAAGGATTATTTGATGAAGCTCATAAAAAAGAAATCCCTTATCTTCCTTCAAAGATCGGAGTAGTTACCTCGATCGACGGAGCTGCGCTTCGGGATATTCTTCATGTGCTGGAACGCAGGTTTTCAAGTGTTCATGTGATCATTTATCCGGTGCAAGTACAGGGAAGCGGAGCCGCCGAATCCATCGCTGATGCGATAACGGATTTTAATGAACTAAAAAACGCGGACGTCCTTATTGTCGGACGCGGAGGCGGAAGTCTGGAAGACCTTTGGGCGTTCAACGAAGAGATCGTTGCGCGCGCGATCTATGATTCGAAGATCCCGGTTATTTCTGCGGTCGGCCACGAGGTTGATTTTACGATAGCGGATTTTGTAGCAGATCTTCGGGCTGCGACACCGTCAGCTGCGGCTGAGATCGTTCTGCCGCTTAAAGATGAATTGATTCTAAAAGTTTCAGATCTTAAAATGCGTTCCTTTCAGGCATTTACTGCGAAGTTAAAAATGCTTCGCCAGGAATTAAAACAGCTCATTGAAAGCCAAGGTCTCAGGGATCCTCTGGGAATTTTTGAGATCATGTCACAAAGGCTCGATGAATTCAGAAAAAATCTTGATACATTTATGCAGACACTTTTAGATCTTCAAGCAGAAAGATTTTCCGCTTTAACAGGAAAACTCGAGGCGCTTGGGCCGCTTGCAGTGCTAAAAAGAGGATTCAGCGTGTCGCTCAAATTGCCCGAAGAAAAACTCATCACGTCATCAGGTGTTTTGAAAAAAGGAGATCTTGTAAAAACGATCCTGAGCAAAGGTTATTTTATAAGTCAAATAAAGGAAAGTCATATTTAAGGAGGAGCTATGGCACAGGAAACCAAAGAGATTTCGTTTGAATCAGCGTTAAAAAAATTGGAAAACATCGTTGAAAATCTTGAAAACGGAGATCTGTCTCTTGAAGATGCCTTGAAGCAGTATGAAGAAGGTGTACGCATGGCGGATCTTTGCACGAAAAGATTGACGGAAGCCGAGAAAAAAGTGGAAGTGCTCATGAAAACCAATCCGGCAAAATTTAAAACAGTTCCTTTTGATGACAAATCGACGGATACAAAGAATAAAAAGAAGAAATAATCACATTTTATCTTATGAAGATCCAAGATTATTTAGACAGCCAAGCTAAAAAAATAGAAAAAGCGCTCGAAGGTTTTTTGCCTCAAGAAAACCAGCGGCCTTCTGTTTTGCATGAAGCGATCCGTTATTCCGTGTTTTCAGGCGGGAAAAGGATACGGCCTGTGCTTGTATTGGCGGCTTGCGAAGCTGTCGGCGGAGATGAGGCAAAAGCCATGCCGGCTGCGTGTGCGATAGAACTGATACATAATTACTCATTGATCCATGATGATCTGCCTTGCATGGATAATGATGATCTTCGCCGGGGCCAAAAGACTTGCCACAAAAAATACGACGAACACACTGCGTTATTGGCAGGAGACGCGCTTTTAACGATGGCATTTCAGATCCTGAACACCAATGGTCATTTTAAGAATTCCAAAGACTTGGAGCGTCAATTCGTCTCGGCGTCATGGATCGCTGAGGCTGCCGGAAGCCGCGGGATGGTCGGCGGACAGATGGTCGACCTCGAATACCAAAAAAAAGAAATGGACCTGCCGACCATAGAATACATTAATACTCATAAGACCGGAGCTTTGATCGCTGTTTGCCTAAGAGTGGGCGCCTATTTGGGCGGAGGTACCCAGTCTGAAGTGGAAGCGCTTTACCGATATGGAAAGTATGTGGGGCTTTTGTTTCAAATTGTGGATGACATTATGGATAGAGAGGGGTATGCTAAGACAATTGGCGTGTCCGCGGCACAAAAACAGGCTGAAAATACGCTGTTTAAAGCTAAAAAAGAATTGAAGCGCTTTGGTAAAAAGGCACATGTTTTAGACCAAATTGCGGAATTTGTCCTGACCAGGAAACATTGATTCATGAGACCACTGCTTCAAAAAATAAATAGCCCTGCCGATGTCAAAAAGCTTTCTTTGGCGGAACTAAACCAATTAGCCGAAGAACTGCGCTCTTACATTATCGAAGTTGTTTCTAATAACGGAGGCCATTTAGGAGCCGCGCTTGGTTCGGTCGATCTGACTTTGGCGCTGCATTATTGCTTTACCACGCCTAAAGACGCTATTGTTTGGGATGTCGGACACCAGGCCCATGCGCATAAGATCATTACCGGCCGAAAAGAGGCATTCAAAACTTTCAGGCTTCATGGTGGTTTGAGCGGATTTTCAAATAAGGATGAGAGCGAACACGATGTTTTCACTACCGGTCATGGCGGCGCATCGATTTCCACATCGTTGGGCATTGCCGTAGGTCATCGCATTCTTTCCGATGAGGGTCACAAAGTAGTGGCAGTGATCGGCGACGCGTCATTGGTCAGTGGAATGGCTTTTGAAGCGCTGAATCACGCAGGACATCTGAAAGATGATCTCGTGGTGATATTGAACGACAATGAAATGAGTATTTCTCCCACCGTTGGGGCGTTATCCAGACATTTGAATAGGATCATTTCAAATCCGTTTTATAACCACGTCCGCAAAGATATCGAAGGGCTTTTAAGAAAAATGCCGAAAGTCGGCGATCGCATGGTCGCCTATGCTAAACGTGTGGATGAAGGCTTGAAAAATCTTCTTGTTCCCGGACTTTTATTCGAAGAACTGGGATTCCGTTATTTCGGACCTCTTGACGGCCATAATATCGAAGGGCTTGTACAGATTCTTCATAATATACAGAAGATCAAAGGGCCGATTTTACTTCATGTGGTCACGAAGAAGGGCAAGGGTTACAAGATCGCGGAAGCGGATCCTGCGAAATGGCACGCTTCCACGCCATTCCATATCGAGACGGGAGAGGCGAAAAAAGTTTCCAAACAGAAAACGTATACTCAAGTTTTCGGTCAAACTGCTATCGAGCTAGCCGAAAAAAATAAAAAAGTTATCGCGATTACCGCCGCAATGTGTGATGGAACAGGCTTGGTGGAATTTTCTAAAAAATTCCCGTCGCGTTTTTTTGATGTGGGGATCGCTGAAGAACACGGTGTATCTTTCGCGGCAGGGCTTGCCGAAGCAGGTATCCGGCCGCTTGTTGCGATCTATTCAACTTTCTTGCAGAGAGCGCACGACCAGATCATTCATGACGTGGCTCTTCAGAATTTGCCGGTCATTTTTTGTTTGGATCGCGCAGGGCTCGTGGGTGAAGACGGGCCGACCCATCATGGGGTGTTCGATATTGCTTACTTGAGAAAAGTGCCTGAATTTACGGTCATGGCGCCGCGGGACGGGCGTGAGCTTAAGCTGATGTTAGATTATGCGGTTCGTTACACATTGGGGCCGATTGCCGTGCGTTATCCTAGAGGTGCGGTATCAGAGGAGACAGCATCTCCGCTTGTTTCAGTGGCCCCTTCTTCTATCGAACAGGGTAAAGCCGAAGTGTTGCGCGAAGGAAAAGATGTTTTGATATTGGCATTGGGAAGCATGGTTTATTCCGCTTATGAAGCGGCTGAACTTCTTCAAAAGGAAAATATTGAAGCTACAGTCGTCAATGCACGTTTTGTGAAGCCCTTGGATGAAAAGCTTATTCTAAAGCTTGCTCAAAAGACCCGTCTTGTTGTCACTCTCGAGGAAGGAGCGTTGTCAGGAGGTTTCGGTAGTGCAGTTTTTGAGTTATTCTCGAAACACAAAGATATTTCGCTTCCGAAAATAAGACCTTTAGGGATCCCGGACCGCTTCATAGAACATGGCAGAAGGGATCTATTGCTTGATTCTTTGGGACTTTCCGCTGAAAAGATCAAAGAAGAGATCAATCATTGTCTGGATTCAAAGAATAATGGGTATTCTGTAAATGGCAACGGAAATCACAGCATTCAAGTTGAAAAAGAAAAACCGAAAGATTCTGTAGAAAAATATGCCTAAAGCATTAAGTAACGGAAACCTCGCTCTCGTCAATGGAGCGATTTTTTGGGCCATTGAATCCGCAGGGCCTGTTTCTAAAGAAAATCAGAAGCTTTTATTCGCGGCAGGTTATCCGATCACTCCTGTGAATGAAGTTACCGAGTACTTAAGCCGTATTGCTCAAGAAGTTAATGCGACGTTTATTCAAGCTGAAAGCGAGATAGCCGCCGGAAACATGGTTCTCGGTGCGGCGAGCGTCGGCACGCCGGCTTTCACAGTGACATCGAGTCCCGGCATGAGTTTGATGCAGGAAGCGATTTCTTATGCGGCTGGAATGGAGCTCGGAGGCCGCGGCCTGGTTTACGTAGATGTTGTCAGAGGCGGTCCTGGTCTTGGAAATATACAGGGCGCTCAATCGGATTTTAATCAAGCCGTTCTCGGTGGTGGACACGGAGATTATCAAAACATCGTTTTAGCGCCGGCTTCTGCTCAAGAAATGTTCGATTTCGTAAGACTTGCGTTCAGACTTTCTTACCAGTACAAGATCCCTGGGTTTATCCTGAGCGATGGCTATGTGGGCCAATTGAAGGAAGAGTACGAGATCCCTGATACCGTCAAACCATTTCAAACGGCGATTTCTCAGGATGTCAGGACTTCTATCTACGTGCGTGAAGGTGTTTTGGAAGAACATAACTGGAAACTTTTTAGAAGATTCGAAGAACTCAAGAAAGACCCTGCTTTAAAAAATATGGAAGTTTCTTCTTACCGTTTAGAAGATCCCGACGGGGATGCGGAAATAGTGCTCGTGAATTATGGTATTTTTTCGAGAATTGGTTACGGGATCGTTGATCGAGCGCGCGAAAAAGGCATTCCGATAGGCCAGGTAAGTTTAAAGTCGCTCAATCCTTTTCCCGAAGAAAGGCTCCGTGAGATCGTAAAAAGATTCGGGCCTCTGTATCCGATGGAAGGTGCTATCGACCAGCTTTGTGAGAAAGTGCGCACGGTAGTCGGTGATTTTGCGATCGTAGGCACGTGTCAAAGACCGGGCGGCACACTTGCTGAAGAAAAAGAAGTCGTATCAGAGCTTGAATTGTTGATCAAAGAGATTCGCGACACTGAATATCAACAGAAATTTTCTGAATATAAAAAATTCCTTTCACGGTCTCATCCATTCCGCGTGAACCGGGGACAAAATTTTAACCGGATAGCTTTGAATGCCTCGACGCATGATGCGGAATATCAAGCAGGTATGGAGGGGAAGCGCCCTGAACCCCGTAAGATCGAATCCATGACAGATAAAAATGTTTATTATTGCGCCGGCTGTGATCATAAACACACCACGGAAGCATTAGGCGCGATTTTTGATACGCTTAAAGACCGTGAAATCACCCTTTATTCGCCGGTAGGCTGCTCGATATTCCTTTATGATTTCTTCAGGAAAGACCGTATCCATAATATTCAAGTGCCTCACGGTCGCGGTCCCGCGGCTGCATCGGCATCTAAAAGATCGAAGCCCGAATCTCTGGTCATTTGCTATCAAGGCGATGGTGACGCGCTTGATATCGGATTGGGTGAGCTTTTACATGCGTCCGCGCGAGGCGAGAAAATAACTGTGATCCTCATCAATAACGGCACCTACGGAATGACAGGCGGTCAATTATCGGCCACGACACCGGTCAACCAATTTTCAAAAACGACCCCGAAAGGCCGCGACGCGAATTCGAACGGTTTTCCGATCGATATTTCACAATTATTGCATCGCCAGGGAGTGAGTTATTATCGGCGCACGCTTGTGGGAACCCCGGAGCTCAACCAGCAGTTTTCGCATTTTTTAATGCAGGCGCTTCTTCACCAGATCAAGGGTGATGGCATGAGCGTGATCGAAGTGGTGGCGACGTGCACAGAACATCAGCGCGCGCCTAAAGAGATTATTGACGCTTTCCAGACCGAAGGCAAAAAACTTCATCAGATAGCACTTTCGAAAGAATATACGTCGAAGATCATGACAAAAGCCTTTCCTACAGCGGTGGGTTGGGGAGAGGATATCGAAAATATTGAATCGATGTTTCACCATAATGGAACCGGCCAGAATGGATTCGAGGCCTCAATAAGCGCGGAAAAAAGATTAACATCTTTCTTTAGATCTTTAGAGGATATAGGAATTCTCAGGAGATCTAGCGATCAAACACCTAAAAAAGTGAAGGATATCCGTTTTTATCTTTGCGGTGAAGGAGGTCAGGGCGTTCAATCCTTAGCGGATGTTTTGATGAAGACAGGTGTTACGCAATACGCTTTCAACTCCCCCTGGTATGAACCGGAGGTAACAAAAGCCCGGACTGTCGCGGCTGTGACTTTATCAAATAGTCCCTATGCGGATCCAAATCCTCAAGCAGGTGAAGTGGATGTGCTTGTTTGCATGACGCCTCAGATGTATTTCGAGCGCAAACACTTTGTTAAAAAAGGAGGCCTTGTTATTGTTGATAGCCAGGGTATTGATATTAAGAATGAGGGATTTGATTACGCACTGATCAATATTCCGGCAATGAGCATGGCGACGACGCAATTAAAAGAAAAACGCAGCGCGAATATGATCTTTTTAGGGGTATTGAATCAGGCGCTTGAGATTTTCAAGGACGAAACACTAGAGAGTGTAATTCGCAAAAACATACCAAAAGCAGCTGAAATAAATATTCAAGCCTATCGGTTAGGAAAAAATCACCTTAGTTCTGTACTGAAACCAGATCATTGATCTGGATCTTTTGACCGCCGGTGAGGTTCCTGATATTACAGGCGGTCATCACGTCACGCACTTCCAGCACTGAAAGAGTCGCGACAGTTTCGCCATCTTTTTTGAGATAGAGATTCATTCCGGTCTTAATGCCGTCCACTTTTCCCATATCGATGACGACAAATCCATGTTCTTCATTGATGGCAAGAACGCGGCCTTGTTTTTTGGGTGCGGTGCGAGTTTCCGTAGCGGACCTCTGTTCAGTTGGGGAAACTGCCGGCACCGCTGCGTTTTGAGAACTTTGAGCCGCTTGCGAAGTAACCGCGATCGATCCCAGATTCACGGAACCGTATTCATTATCGATCACTTTCTTGGCGTCGGAGATCGTATCTTCCAAGGCGATCTTTGCGATATTGATCTCTTTCATCTTGCTGTCAGCGGTTTGGTAGAGTTTCTGAAGCTTTTCATTCAAAAGTCTATTCTGTTCGTTAAGTTTTCGGATCTCTTCTTCTTTTTGGTTTAAACGCTGCACCAGATCTTCAGATCCGGTCGTAACGGAGGAAATAGGAGTAGCCGCTACTGAAGATGACACAGCTCCTCCCGCACTTAACCTTTCAATTTCTTTGGTCTTATTGATGAGTATTTCCTCAAGATAAGATTTTTCCTCTGTGAGGGAATTGATTTTGTCCTCATTCTTTTTAGATTCGAATTTGATCGACTCGTTCTCTTTTTTGTATCCATCGATGGCGTCTTTGAGATTTTGTCTTTCTTTTTCGGCTCTGGCTGTTCTGGAAGCGAGATCTTTATTTTCGGCTTCAAGCGCTTCGATCGATACGTTAAGCTTTCTGACTTCATCGTTCAGTGAAAAATTTTCTTTTTGGAGTATCCCGTATCGGATCAATGAAAATGCCGCAATACCTGCGGCTAAGAGCAGAACGACCGGAACGATTACAACACGGTCCCTGTTCGGGATCTCCCGTCTGTATTTTTGCTTGATATTCTGAATGATTTGGCTATTCCTATCCTCAGGGAGAATAGGATCAGTTCTTTTGGCTGAGCCAAAGTCGAATGTTAGGAATTTGATACGCGGCATTGAAATTAATGCTAGCAGAACCACTAAAATAAGTCAACGAAGTGTATCTACCTTATTCTTTGTGTTTTAGCATAGGTTTTGATATTCTTCTCAATATGGTACCGAGTTACGGAAAGTTTCTTATTATAATCGGCTTTTTTCTCGTTATTGTAGGTGTTATCTTGAGTTCCAACATTCAGATACCCTGGTTTGGAAAATTGCCTGGAGATATTTACATTAAGAAAGATAATTTTTCATTTTATTTTCCTGTTACAACTTGTATTTTAGTCAGCGTGGTTTTAACCTTGATTTTTTATCTATTAAAAAAATGAACTATTTTTTCAGCTTCTAACAAAATAAATCCTCGTATTCTCATGAAAAATCCGGCTTACCTTACATTTTTTGAACATTTGGATGAACTAAGAAAAAGGATTGTAATCTCTTTGATCGCATTGCTTGTTGGAACGATAATCGGATGTTTTTTTTCGGATCCTTTGCTTCGAATACTGCTTGAGCCGGTGACTTCGGAAATACATGAGTTCTATTTTTTCTCACCGGCCGTGGCGTTTTTGATCAAATTTAAAGTCGCGCTCATCGCCGGTTTCTTGCTAGCTTCTCCGATCATTATCAGCCAGCTTTGGTTCTTTGTTTCACCAGGTCTTCGAGCAAAAGAGAAAAGAGTGATCGTGCCTTTGATCGTAGTGACTTCCGTTTTATTTATTTTGGGAGTTCTTTTCTGTTTCTATATCGTTATCCCTTTTACGTTCAAGTTTCTGGTTGGAATGCAGACAGATTTTTTAAAGCCGATGATATCGATCGAAAGCTATATGAATTTTTTATTCGGTATGCTTTTAGCTTTCGGCATCAGCTTCAATATGCCGGTATTCATCATGGCGTTCGTTTTTGCCGGATTGCTTAAGGTCAAGACCCTCAATCGTTATCAGCGGCATATCATCGTGGTTATTTTCATCATAGCGGCTGTGTTGACGCCTACTCCCGATATTTCGGGTCAACTGATGCTTGCGATACCGCTTACGGTCCTTTTTGAATTAAGTATCGTAGGTTCATGGTTCATAGAGACAATCAGGCACAAAGACAGAAAAAAACGGTAATGATATAATGATCTTATGTTAACGATACTCTTATTTCTGATTTTAGCGCCGGTAGTTTTTTATGTGGTCCATTCTGCTTTCAAATATACGCGTATGATCAGCAATATTTTTTTAAGCCTGGTCTATGATCCTGAGCTTGAATTCACACCCTCTTCAAGAGGCGAGAAGATCACGATATTGGATTCTTCAGATCAGGAGATAGAAGCGCTTTTGGTTGAAAGCAAAAATTCGGATAAAGTGGTGATTTTCTGCCATGAATCCGGAGCGGCGAAAGAATCCTGGGAGAGGTACGCTTATTTTTTTCCTGAGTCGGGTTTCAACGTTTTAAGCATCGATTTTGGGAAAAACACGGGCGATGAAATCAACGCTTTAAACCAATGGCCGCTTTGGGAGAATGTGCAGCGTTTATTGACAGCGGCACGGTGGACCAAAACGGCTTTTGGAGCTCACGTACAGATCGTGCTTTTTGGTGTTTCCAACGGCGCCGATCTTGCGCTTGCTGCGTCGTTTGAAGAAGCGTCCATCATTGGTGTCGTTACAGACGGTCTTTTTTCGATGAAGGAGATCTTTCGCGACTATATCCGAAAATGGGCTCCGATCCTTGTAAAACCTAATCTTTTCGGCCAAAATTATCCTTCTTGGGTCGTGAATATTTTCACGGAACTAGGTTTTTGGTATTGCCAGAAAAAAACAGGCAAAAAATTCGTTGAGGTCGAAGGGCTTTTGCAAAAGAAGCACAAACCGCTTTTGATGATCCACGGCGAGAATGACGATTATGTGCCCGGCTCGCATCAAAAATATCTGGAAAAAATGAACGGTGAAAATGATGCCTTGCGCCGTTTGGTCATTCCAAATGCCAAACATAACCAGGCCGTTGTGCTTGGTGCCGACATTTACAGGAAAAGCATCAGCGATTTTGTAACGAGTTTATCAGGAATTGGCAAATGAGAAAATATTTTCATAAATTATTTTTATTTATCACGATGTTTGTTGGCCTTAGTACGGCATGTTTTGGCATGACCGAACATGAGCTTGCTGTTGGACTTTCTGAAATAAAAGCTCCGGATGAATTGCATCTGGCGAACACTTTGGAAAAAGCCCTGAGTTTTTATCAATCATTGACTGATTACAAAACGAAATTCTTCAAGACTGAAAAAGCAAAGGGAACATTAGGTCCGACTGAGCAGATTTACATCAAATTTGAGAAAACATTCAAGATCTATATGCGTTGGCTGAACACAGAAAAACAGGGCGTAGAAGTGGTTTATGAAAGAGGCAGGAATCAGGGAAAATTGGCGGTGCATAAGCCGGGGCTTTTATTTGGCCTGGCCCAGGTTGTTTTTCTTGAGCAGAATAGCCCGTGGATACGCGAAGGCAGTGCTTCCTACAACATTGAAGACGCCGGCATCGGCAGTTTTTTGTATGATTTTACGTCCGAAGTCATCAAAGCATCCGGAGAAAATAAATTAAAGGTGGATTATCTTGGGAAAAAAACCGACGAAGATTTGATCGGTGACCAGATTGAGGTTACTTTTGTTGACAGCAAAGCTGATTCGGGATATTTGGCTTACCGTGTGCAGATCCTCTTTGATGAAAACACGAATCTTCCCGTGAAAATGGAACTTTTCGATTGGCAAAACCAGCCGATGGGTATTTATACTTATAAAGATTTGCAGTTCAATATCGGTTCGGACGATCCTGAATTTAAAAAGCAGATCAATAGATATCTGCTTAAGATTTATTACAATAAGGAATGATTTTTGATCGGACGAGATCATGCTAATGGGTCGGAATCCCAGAGGGCCATTCTACGAAGCATTGCTGAAGATAGGCCCTGTTTTTTTATTTTTGATGATGGCATTTGTGGTGACAGCTTTGATCATCAATTTTGTGCAGAGTAAATATTATCCAGGATCGGAAACTCGACAGTTCGACGCGGTGAAAAATTTTTCACATGTTAACTCAACGGGCATGGTGAAGGTGATGATGAAAAAGTCCGCCGATGACAGCGCAAAATCCGGCAATAGCAACTGGTAACCATCAAGAGAAAGGCGCTTTATGCTGCGTTTTCTATTGACCATTATTGTCTGTATATTTCTTGGTACGTATATTTGGGGCTGGTATCTGCATGTCCATGAAGGACAGATGGACATTCAGAGCTATACTGAGTTTTATTGGAACCAAGTCAACGAGAAAGCCAGAGAATATATAGATGATATTTCGCAGTTGATAACCACCGTCAAAAAACCGCTTCCCGAAAGAAAAGAATTCCAACTTTGACCTCCCTATTTAAGCAATGACCCAGACTGAGCAAGCTGAATCAGGCATTGAGCAGATCTTAGCAAAAGAACTTTCAGTCACGCGTGAACAGGTTTGGTCGGCTATCCGGTTATTGGACAGCGGCGCGACCGTGCCGTTCATAGCCAGGTACCGAAAAGAAGCGACCGGAGGAATGACAGATACGCATCTGCGCATGTTATCTGAACGTGTGGAATTTTACCGGGACCTTGAGCAGAGGCGTATTGAGATAATTCAAAGTCTTGAAGATCAAGGTAAACTCACGCCGAGCTTGAATGCGGCTATACAAAAAGCATCGACTCAGAGAGAACTTGAGGATCTCTACCTTCCTTTTAAACCGAAAAAAAACAGCAGGGCGCAAGCAGCACGCGATAAAGGGCTCGGGCCTTTGGCTGAAAGGTTATTGGCCGATCAGAGTTTGGACCCTGAAGTTGTCGCGAAGGAATACGTGGATCCCGATAAAGCGGTCATGGACGCTAAAAGCGCGCTTTCCGGAGCCCGGGATATTTTGGAAGAGCGTTTTTCAGAAGATGCGTCTCTGAACGGTAGGCTTCGCGCCAAATATTGGAACGAGGCGTGGATCGTTTCCAAAAGGCGTGATGACAAAGAGTCAAATCCCGAAGCGGAAAAATTTTCGGATTATTTTAATCATCGTGAACCTGTCAAAGAGATCCGTTCTCATCGCTTATTGGCGCTTTTGCGCGGACGAAAAGAAAATGTGCTGGATCTTTCATTTACCACCGACGGTTATTCAGATTACCGAGACGAAAAGATCGATACGGACAATGATTATATCCAGATCATCCTTAGACATTTCAATTTATCGCTGAATCGTCGCGCGGCTGACACGTGGCTTTTTGAAACAGCCAGACAGACTTGGAAATACCGTCTGAAGCTGCGATTTGAGATCGATATTTTGAGCGAACTGCGGGAAAAAGCGGACGAAGAAGCGATACGTGTGTTCGCTGAAAATTTGAGAAATCTACTATTAGCTTCACCGGCCGGGCCTCGTGTGACGATGGGACTTGATCCCGGTTATCGAACAGGCGTAAAAGTCGCGGTTGTGAATGAAGCCGGTAAAGTCACAGCCACCGGAACGATTTTCCCGCATCCTCCCGAAGGTGACCGTGAGCGCTCGATGAGAGCGCTCGAATCCACTATTAAAAAATATGGCGTTGAGTTGATCGCCATTGGAAATGGTACGGCCTCTCGCGAAACAGACAAGCTGGTGATCGATGTCTTGAAACAAAATCCGGATCTAAAAGTCATTAAAGTTGTGGTTTCTGAAGCCGGTGCGTCGGTTTATTCCGCTTCAGAACTTGCTTCCAAAGAACATCCTACTCTTGACGTGACATTGAGAGGCGCTGTGTCGATCGCCAGACGTCTGCAAGATCCTCTCGCGGAGTTGGTCAAGATCGAGCCCAAGTCGATCGGTGTTGGCCAGTACCAGCATGATGTAAACCAGCGCCGATTGGAAAAAATGTTGCACGCTGTCGTCGAAGACTGCGTAAATGCTGTCGGCGTCGACGTGAATACGGCTTCGGCATCTCTTTTGTCTTATGTGTCAGGCCTTAGCCGTTCTGCTGCTGAAAATTTGATCGCCCACCGCGAAAAAAACGGCCTTTTTAAGAACCGCATGGAATTTTTGACCGCTCCTGAATTCGGGCCCAGAACTTTTGAGCAAGCGGCCGGGTTTTTAAGGATAAGGAACAGTGAAAATCCTTTGGATTGTTCAGCCGTTCATCCGGAGTCTTATGCGGTGGTGGAACACATCTTGGAAAAAACGCAAAAGAAGATCAATGAATTAATGGGCAATGAAAATCTCTTATCTTCTTTAAAGCCGGAAGAATTTGTTTCGGAAACAGTGGGTTTGCCGACAGTCCAAGATATTCTTCAGGAGTTGGAAAAACCTAGCCGCGATCCAAGGCCGGAGTTCAAAACAGCCACATTCAAAGACGATGTTAATAATTTGGCGGATCTAAAGCCCGGCATGATGCTTGAGGGCACGATCACGAATGTAGCCAATTTCGGCGCATTCGTTGACATCGGAGTTCATCAGGACGGTTTAGTGCATATTTCAGAGCTTGCGGATGAGTTTATCAAAGATCCGCATACGGTTGTGCGGACCGGTCAAGTGGTCCGCGTGAAGGTTTTAGAGATCGATACCGCACGCAACCGGATATCTTTATCCATGAGGAAATCTTCCGGGCCTGTGAAGAAAAACACAGCCAGGCGATATTGATATGTTGAAAAAGATCGCTATATTTTTTCTTATCTTGTTATTTTTTGCGTTTTCGGTGCCGTTAGCTATCAAATCCTATGCTCAAGTCAGATTCCGGCATTTTTTCAAAGATGCTCATGTTTCCATAGGATCGGTCACGACCGCATTACCTCCTGCGCTTATTTTCTCGAATGTGGATATCAAAAATCCATCTTATGAGATCTCGGTCAAAAGATCGATGCTTAATCCAGACTTGAAAATTATTTTCGAAGATCCTCATATCAAAATAAACGCAATACCTAAAGCATGGTCCCGAAAAAACGGCACTTCAAATAACGATTTTTTGAATCATACTTTTCTTCGTGCTATCGAGATCCATAATTTGGATATTGATTGCACGGCGTTTGATTTCATTTTAAAAATGCACGGCTCTCTTGATGTAGACCTATTGAAAAGAAAGATCCATTCGGTAGATATTTCGGCATCTTTTATAAAAACGGGGGATCTTTCTTTGGAGAATGTGATCATCAATATACCAAAAAATAGTGATGGTCATCTGTCGATCGAAAAGCTCACTTTTAATAAATTGAAGATAGACAATATTCAAGGCAGGATAACGGCGCAAAACGACTCTTTGCGTGTAGAACCATTATCCGCTTCTCTTGTGAATGGAAATTTAAATGGTTCATGCGACATTGAGATCGCCCATGGCTTCAATTATCAGGCTTCGCTTGACCTTTTATCCTTGGATATGGATAAATTCACCAAGGATTTCGAGTTGCAAAAGAAAATGACCGCGAACGGACTTTTAACTGGTAAAATAAAGCTAAGCGGCGATTTTTCGGGGCTTAAATCGCTTTCAGGCGATCTATCCGCTTCGGAAAAAGGCGGAGATCTTGTGATCCAAGATCAGGATTTCCTCAATTATCTGGCGCAGAATGTCCATCAGCCTATCGAACTTGTTGAAGCGGGTTTTAAAGAATATCATTTTGATACCGCAGCTTTATCGCTGGCAATGGAAGGACATGACATCAATTTTTTAGTGAACCTTAACGGACAAAAGGGCAAACGTGATTTTGAGATCAAACTGCACGATCTGCTTTGAAATGGAGGATGGGATGACAAGAAAAGTCAGTTGGATGCTTGCGGGTTTGTTTGTTGTTATGGTCGGTTGCGCACGCGTACAAGTAGAAGCGCCGAAAGATCCCATCAAGATGGATATTTCCATGCGCCTCGATGTTTATCAACATGTCGCAAAGGACGCGGATGATATTGAAAATATCGTTTCAGGAAAAGACAGCGGAAAAAAAGATCTCAGCGCACTTATTATTCCTAACGCATATGCGGACGAAGATAGCTGGAGCCCTGAATCGAAAGAGGCGGCTTACCGCCGCCGTGACCGCCGTGCCGAATTGTCTTCCTTGGAATCCAAAGGCATCTTAGGGGAAAGCAATGCAGCACTTGTCGTGATGCGCGGTGCGGGTGACGCTCGTGCGAGCCAATTGATGAACGATGAGAATAATGATCGCATGATCATTTACCGGTCGATCGCCGCAAAACGTCAATCGTCGGTCGATCAAGTCCAAAAAATTTATGCTGAAAAGCTTCGTGAGCGTCTTTCGAGCGGTACACCCGTTCAAAACGCGGACGGGAGTTGGACGACGAAGTGATGAGTCTATACGCGTTTTGCATCTTAAGATTTAGAGTATCTGTTTGACCGGCCAAAAAAAAGATATTAAATATGTCTTTTTTTTATTCACAGTTCTTTTCATTACAGTTTTAAATTACGTCCCTTCATTAAAGAATGGTTTTGTCAGTTGGGATGACGGCTTTAATCTTCTAGAAAATCCGCTCATACGAACATTATCTTTTGGTAATGTGTGGCACATCTTCAGTTCATTCTTCCGTTACATGTATCAGCCGTGTTTTCTATTTTCCTACAGCATTGAATATCATTTTTTTGGGTTCAACCCTCTTGCTTATCACGCGACTAATTTGATTTTTCACCTTTTGAACTGTTTATTGGTTTTTTGGATCGTATCCTTTCTGACGGAAAATCTCTTTGTTTGTGTTTTCACCGCTTTATTGTTCGGGATCCATCCGATGCATGTGGAGTCCGTCGCTTGGGTGACAGAAAGAAAAGATGTGCTTTGTTCTTTTTTCTTTCTGGGATCGATCGCCGCTTATCTTGCTTATCGAAGGACAGGCGGGAAAAAATATTACGGCATTTGCTTCATTTTTTTCATTTTGTCACTTATGACGAAACCGAGCGGGATCACTTTACCTTTGGTTTTATTGCTTTTCGATTTTTTGGAAGAAGATCGTTTTGTTAAAAAACACCTATTTGAAAAAAGCCCATTTTTCATCACCGCTCTTTTTTTCGGCTTGTTGGGCATCGAGGGACAGCGCGGAAATATCCTGCACATGAATAATGCCGGCTTTTTTACTTGGGATAATCTTTTCTATGCCGCCTATGCGCCTCTTTTTTACCTTTATAAAATATTTATACCGTTGAAACTCTCTTGTTTTTATCCCTTTCCTAAAAAAACAGGAAATTTGCTCCCCGCATTGTATCTTGCTTCGCCAAGCTTTCTCATGATTTTGATCATTGTTGTTCATCGATTGTCTAAATATTCGAAAAAAGTCCTTTTTGGAGGTTTATTTTTTTTATTCACGGTTATACCGGCTATTGAATTGATCCCTATCAATCCCTGCGTCGTTTTTGATCGTTATACTTACATTCCTTCCATCGGCATTTTTTATCTGATGGGAGAATTACTTTGGTATCTTTATCAAAAAAGATCCGCTTTTTTGAGCCTAGTTGTTTCTATACTTCTCATCTCTTATTCGAGCGCCTGCTTTTATTTGACCTGGCAGCGATGTCAGGTCTGGAAAAACACGTTGGCCTTGTGGACGGATGTTTTGAAAAATTATCCTAGGGCCGAAACGGCTTATCTTAACCGCGGTAATGAATTCAAGGCTCAGAAAAGATTCAACGAAGCCATCGCCGATTACCGGGCCGCTTTGCTGATCAGACCCGATGACTTTGAAGCATTTAATAATCTGGGAATTGTCTATAATATGCTGAATGAACGGTCGAAAGCGGAGGGATATTTCAAAAAGGCGATCTCATTGAATCCAAACTACGCGAAAGCTTGGCATAATCTCGGCATTTGCTTTGAGAACGAAAGTAAACTTGATGAAGCTCATGAGGCTTACATCAAGGCTTTGCGTTTAGATCCTGGTCTATGGGAAACAGCGGTCTCCTTAGGTAACTGGTATTTCAGGAAGCAAGATTTCGGACAGGCCATTAAAATGTACAATCAAGGGCTGATTTGCAACCCTCTTGTTGACTACATATTGCCTAATCTGGGGCTTGCTTACGCCGAAACAGGAGATATTCCTCATGCCGAAAAAACATTCCTGGAATATCTTAAGAAATATCCCGGTTCAGTACCGGTCATGAAAAATCTCGGTTCTCTTTATGGAAATTCGGGAAGGCTTCTGGAAGCAAAAGCTATATGGGAAGAAGTTTTGAAGATAGATCCTCATGATGACCAGATCCGGGAAAATGTCAGAAAGATCGAAGAATTAACGCGGTCATCCAACCAGGCTACGCGTTCAACGAAATAACGTTTATTAAAGTAAGTTTGTTCTATTGATGAAGATCTCCGCGCCAAGCGGAGGGCTGGTTGAAGATTATTCTTCCGATGCATGCTGAAAGGATCCAGATCATCACCAAGGATCCCAGCGGATGGAGGAATGCATACCAAGGGCTGGTTTTTAATATTTTATTACCGATAGAGCGTATCAGAACGATCCATAAGGATACGATCCCGCTTAAAATAAGAAGTTTCATGCTGAAGTGGGGCGATTTGAGTATAAAAAATATCTTTTCCGACAGTAAAACGGCGAAAGGTAAAAGCGAAAAAAATAAAAATAATGTGATCTTGTGAGCGATCGATGGGATGTTTTTATTAAAAAGATACGTGAATATCCTTGTCCAACCAATGCGGATCTCCTTCAGAGAGCTGTACATGCGCGTTGAATAGATACTTGTCCCGTTCAAAAACTGTACCGTAAAACCATTTTCACGGATTTTTTTCGCCAATTCCACATCTTCAACTACTTCATTTTTTACGGATTCGTTGCCGCCGGTTTTTTCATAAATTTCCTTCCGTATAAGGAGAAACTGGCCGTTCGCGAGTGTCACACCGCTTTTAGGATCATTCACTTTGTCGGACTGGAACCAAAGTGCCAGACTTGAGATCGCCAGAGGTTGTACAGTTTTTTCCCAGAACGTGCGTGATTCCACTTCAGGTGCCAAGGTCAGAAAATCGATCTTATTTTCCATGGCGCATGACAAAGCTGTCGTTATGCTTTCCGGTTTGTGGGTGGTGTCTGCGTCTGTGAAAAGCAGCCATTCTCCGGTAGCCGATTTTGAACCGGTGAACATCGCGTAATTTTTTCCTGTCCAACCCTCCGGAAGTTTTTCGATTCTAATGATTTTAAAGTCTACCGGGGATAATTTTTTAAAATTTTCAAGCAGATGAGGCGTTTTGTCGTTTGACCGGTCATCGACGACGATGATCTCAAAATTTTTGTAATTCTGCCTGAAAAGATGGATCAGGACATTTGAAATATTCTTTTCTTCGTTCTTCGCGGGAATGATCACCGAGACTTTCGGAAGGCCGGAAACGTATCTTTGGATCGGTGTGAGAGGAGGATGCGCTTTTCGGAAAAGAGCCATCCAGATGATCCGTTTCAACCAAGTTAAAAAGATGAAGATCAATGAAGCGGTTACGAGGAAATTAAAAGAGAGAATAGCCACCGTCGGCGATCAGCGTCTGTCCGTACACCCAGTCGGAATTTGGGCTCAGCAGGAATGATACTACTTTCGCGATGTCTTCGGGCGTTCCCAGACGGCCTCCAGGCGTGTGGCGCAAAAACTCCTTTTTCATTTCATGGAATTCAGGGAACATTTTCAGAGAATCCGTTTCGATAAGGCCTCCGCTTACCGCATTGACATGGATCTTGTGAGGAGCGAACTCCACAGCCAGATATCTTACTAAGGATTCCAAAGCCGCTTTTGAAATGCCGATCGCTCCGTAGTTGGGCGTGAAATGATTGGAACCCAGACTTGAAATGGCGATGATCTTGCCGCCGTGATTTTTCATCAGCGGTAGTGCGGATTGACTTAAGAATAGAAGCGCTTTGGCGTTCACGTCCAGTGAAATATCCCAGTCCTTTTCGCGCAGTTGGTAGACGGGTTTGAATACTCCTAATGCGGCATTGTGGATCAGCACGTCCAGATGATTTGTTTTTTCATGGATCGATTTGAATATCGAGAGAATGGTATCCGGGTCGCCAATATTGCCCGGCAGAAGATGAACTTTTGCGCCTTTTTTCTCGGCTTCTTTTTTGAATTTTGAAGCGGATTCGTCATCGCGCAGATAGTTCACGAAGAGCGTTGTGCCTTTTTCAGCCTGGGAAAGCGAGATCGCTTTGCCGATGCCCCGCGAACCCCCGCTGATGAATATGCATCTTTCTTTAGTTTTCATAAATGGTTAATTTATCATCATTGGAAAATAGAAGCAAGCAGTGAAATATGTTAAGATGTGGCGCATGGAAACCAAGGAAGAAAAGGCAAAACGCGCCCAATGGGAAGCTACACGCTTCGGATTGTGGATATGGTTCTTGCATTTTTTGGCAATAGGGGTGCTGGCATTCAGTCTTTTCCCGATGCTTTTTTTCTTTTTCGGCCTATGGAAGGTCATGGCTATTTATCCGCTGTGGATGAAGATCCTGGCTTTATCTTTTTCGATCGCGTTCGGTTACTTCATTTTTGGAACGGCACTTATATTTTTCTGCGTTTTAGCGAAAAATTTCTTCGGTTTTAAGATAGCGCCGGGACTCTATACTATCCATTCCAAAGAATGTCTCAGGTGGATGGGTTATAACAGTTTGATCTTATTGGCCAACAGCGCTTTTCTGGATGTTTTAAGACTTTCACCCTTCCAAACGCTTTTCTATCGCCTAATGGGTGCAAAAGTCGGTGAGGGAGTTAATATCAACACTGCCGGTTTAGCCGACTTATCCATGCTTGAGATAGGCAATAATGTTTTGATCGGCGGAGGAGTCGCTCTGATCTGCCATGCTTCGGAGAGAGGCTTCATAAGACTTGCCCCTACAAAGATAGGAAATAATGTTTCTATCGGTTTGGGCTCGGTGATCATGCCGGATTGTGAAATAGGAGACGGAGCTTCGATCTCACCATGCAGTTTCCTGCCAAAAGGTACTAAGATCCCTCCAAAAGGCATCTGGGGAGGTAATCCGGTACGTGACCTTAGAGCCGAGCGTCGTGCTTAAAAAGGGCGCTTGGCATTTTAGGCCGGTTCTGCTATATTGTTACACTATATTTGCCAACACGTTATATGGCATAGAGGGTACCTTTTTTTGAGCATTTTCGGCTTTATTGATAAAGTCGCAGAGTTTAAAAAGGACGATAGTTTAACGGCTTATTACACTCTGACTGGCAAGGAAGAGTTTTTAAAGGACCATTTCAAAAATTTTCCTGTAATGCCGGGAGTGTTGCTCCTGGAGACAGTAAAACAAGCGGCGGTATCGCTTCTTCACTTATCGGACGGTTCCGGTGACAAAAAATACCGGTTGACCGACGTTGAAGAAGCACGTTTCGGGCAGTTCGTGAAGCCGGGTACCCAGCTTAAGGTTTCGGTCCGTTTATTAAGGCGCGAGGCTACAAAGAATTTTTTTGACGGTCGTATCGATCTGATGGCTCCGCCTTTTGGAAAGACTTTGACGGCCACGTTGGCTTTGACGCAAGTATGAAATTCCAGGGTAAAGTCGTCTTAGTCACCGGAGGTTCGCGCGGAATAGGTGCTGCGATCGTCAGGCGTTTTGCAAATGAAGGGGCGAAGGTTTATTTTACCTATCATTCCTCGAAAGCGGATGCTGAAGCAGTCGCTCGATCGGCCGGTAAGACGGGCCAAGTCTTTTTTTTAGCCTGTGATGCCCGGAAGAAAGAAGACGTCGAGAAGACGATCGAACAGATCCTTGAGAAGGAAAGCTCTTTAGATATTCTGGTGAATAACGCCGGCATCATATCCGACGGACTTTTTTTGACGATGCCGGATGAAGATTGGTCGGAAGTGATCGATACCAATCTTGGAAGCGTTTATTTATTTTGCAAGGCGGTCGCCAGACAGATGGTCATGCAGGGCGGCGGAAGGATCATCAATATTTCCTCGGTTGTTGCGGACCTAGGCGGTTTTGGCCAGGCGAATTATGCGGCGTCCAAAGGAGCGATAAATTCCTTTACCCGTTCGCTGGCTACGGAGTTGGCTTCAAAGAAAGTGACGGTGAATGCCGTAGCTCCGGGCATGGTGAATACGCAAATGTCCAGCGCGGCGCGTTCGGCATTCGGCGACAAGATCAAAGAAAGAATACCGGTCGGTGATTTTGCGGAGCCGGAGGAGATCGCGTCCGCAGTTGCTTTTTTGGCTTCTGACGAAGCACGCTATATTACAGGACAAGTCATTACGGTTGATGGTGGTTTAGGATTGATGAGCCGAAGGTAATCCGCAAATTAGGCGAAAGGGAGTCTTAGTTCAAAATATGCAGAATCAAAACACTGAGATAGTCAAGAACGTCAAGGCCATTATTTCTCAAGCTCTAAAAGTCGATGAAAGTAAAGTGCAGCTTAATTCCTCTTTGATCAAGGATCTGGGGGCGGAATCGATCGATTTTCTGGACATCGTGTTCCGTCTTGAAAAAACATTCAAGATCAAGATCCCCAAGGGAGAGCTTTTTCCTGAAAAATTATTGACTGATGCCCGGTTCGTCAAGGACGGCAAGATCACTTCGGCGGGTATCGAAGAGCTTCAGCGGAGGATCCCCAATGCCAGTTGGGAGGAATTTTTGAAAAATCCTCTGGTCGCCAATCTTGGGGACATATTCACGGTCGGTATGATCGTGGATTATCTCTCGGAAAAGCTTGCGACAGCCAACAAATAGAATCAGCCCGCTCGGTTTACGAAAATGAAAAGATCCCTTCGCGATAATACCCTTTCTGCTTTTAACGGCATTGATCTCATAGAAATAAAAAAAGCCAAGCGTCTTTACGAAAACCACAAGAACCGCCTCGGTTCTTTTTTTTCTCTGAAAGAAATTTCTTATATTAAAGAAGGTCTCAGGCCGTATGAGAATTTTGCGGTATTGGTCGCTGCGAAAGAGGCAGTATTCAAAGCGTTTTCGAATGTTGGTACGGGTCTTTCGGTATTCAGAAATATCGAGATCATCCCCGGAGCGGGTCAGAGATTTTCGTTCAAACTCAAAAATAGGACCGAGAAGGCGAAGTTTAATTTTTCGGTGTTTAAAAAAAGAAAGTATATCATCGTCCAATGCGCTGGGATCTGATCGAGCGTTTCGAATTTTTAAAAAAAGGCGAGAGCGCTTTGGCTCTCAAAAGTTTTTCGGGCGATGAGGATTTTTTTTTGGAGCATTATCCGGGCGATGCTGTTGTCCCGGAGCCGCTTTTGATCGAGATGATCGCGCAAGCGGGCGGTGTGCTTTACGGGTTAGGACTTGATTTCAAGAAGGAAGTGATCCTCGCAAAGATCATGGACGCCAATTTTTCACAGCTTGTCCGTCCGCCGTGCAGTTTCATTATCGAAGCGCGCATTGACGACGAACGCGAAGAAGGCGCATGGATCTCCGGCACGGTGAAACGGGGGGACGATGTGATCGCCGAAGCGTCAATACTTCTTGTGACGATCGATTCATTGGAGAACAAAAAAAAGATCGTTTTCAACGATGATTTCTTACAGCATTACGATGTCTACAATATCGCGAAAGCAAGCGAGGAGCGGGTGTGAGTAAGCGCGTTGTCATCACGGGTTTAGGCGCGATCACGGCCCTCGGCGAAGGTGCCGAGCCGTTGTGGCACGCCGTGCTTAAAAATGAATCAGGCATCGATGTGGTTCGCGTGGATGAGACTTTGGAATTCATCGGCGGTTACATTAAGGATTTCGAGCCTGAAAAATTTGTCACACAGAAAAAATCGCTGAAGGTGATGTCACGCGATATCCAGCTTGCGGTCGCGACGGCGAGCTTGGCGCTCGATGACGCCAACGCGAAAAATTTGACCGAAAGCCACGAGCGCTTCGGCGTGATCGTCGGCTCAGGAGTTTTGAACCATGAATTGGATGAATTGGCTTACAGCGTTCAGAATTCGATGGGCGAGGATGGAAAGCTCAACTTAAAAAAATTCGGAAGCGACGGGATATCCGCACTTTTTCCACTTTGGCTTTTGAAATATCTTCCTAACATGCCGGCGTGCCATATTTCGATCTTATTCAACTTTGAAGGACCGAACAACACGATCACGACCGGTGTTTCGGCGGGGCTTCAGGCGGTCGGCGAGGCGTACCGCATCATTCAGCGCGGATCGGCGGATCTGATGCTGGCCGGAGCCGCTGAATCTAAATTGAATCCTGTCGGTATTAGCGAATACCAGATCCTCGGCGTTTTGAGCAAACCGAACGGACACGATCCCAAAAAAATGTATAGACCTTTTGATGCCTCAGCGGATGGTTTTGTGATCGGTGAAGGTTCCGGATTTTTGGTTTTGGAAGAATTAGAACATGCTAAAAAAAGAGGCGCAAAAATTTACGCCGAAATAACCGGTTTCGGTTCTTCGGGTTATTCGGGACAAAAAATAGCGATGCAGGCCGCTTTGAATGAAGCGAAGATCACAAAAGGGCAATTACAGTACCTGCAGGCCTGCGGATTAGGTATCGATAAAGAAGACCGACTAGAAGCTCAGGCGATCCGGGATGTGTTCGACGGCTCCGCTTCCCGTTTGAAAGTAAGCGCTTCAAAGCCCGTCATGGGTTTCACAGGTTTTTCGTCAGGAACGATCGATCTGATCATTTCGACTTTATCGCTGAAGAACCAGATCGTCCCTCCGGCGATGAATTTTGAATCGGCTTCGGAAAACCTTGGTTTTCAGGTGGTAAAAAATGAGCCGTTGAAACAAACGATCGACCACGCAATGACCAATGCGTTTGGGTTCAACGGCCAGTGCGTTTCGATGGTCACCAGGTCTTATAAGGGCGATTGAGATGACAAGAAAAAGAGTCGTGATCACCGGCATGGGTGCTGTGACGCCGCTGGGCAATAACGTCGCGGACACTTGGCAGAACCTGTGCAAAGGAAATTCAGGCATCGGCCCGATCACGATCTTCGATGCCGAGACATTTCCGACAAAGATCGCCGGTGAGATCAAAGGTTTTGATTTCAAAAAATGGGTCTCCAAAGACCCAAGTATGAAATTTCTGGGCAGGAACAGCCATTTTGCCTTAGAAGCCGTTGAGGAAGCGGTAAAAGATTCGGGTTTTCAGAAGACCAATGCGGATTCTACAAGGCTCGGTCTTTATTTTGGCGCCGGCGACGGCGGATTTGATTTTCCTGAATATGCTATGGTTGTTTCCGAATCCATTTCGGAAAACGAATCGCAGGTGAATAAGAAAGATTATCTCAGAAATAGTGCAAGCCGCATTAAACCTGTGACGCTTTTGGAGCAGGAGCCATGCCAGGTCGTGAATCATCTTGCGAAAATTTTCAAAGTTCAAGGCATTGTTTCAAATTGCCTTACCGCCTGCGCGGCTTCGAGCCAGGCCATCGGCGAAGCGATGGAGATCATCCGGCGCGGTGAGACCGATATCATGATCACCGGCGGGACGCATTCGATGATCCATCCTTTGGGAGTGGCGGGCTTTAATCTTTTGACAGCGCTTTCCACACATAATGATGAACCGAAAAAAGCTTCCCGGCCTTTTGATAAAGAACGAGATGGCTTTGTACTTTCAGAGGGTTCCGGAGTTTTGATACTTGAAGAGTTGGAACACGCCAAAAAAAGAGGCGCAAAGATCTACGCAGAACTTACCGGATATGGTGTCACAGCGGACGCGTTCCGCATGACGGATCCTCATCCTGAAGGACGCGGCGCTATCCGTTCTATGCTTTTGGCGATACAGGACGCGTCGGTCAAACCAAACAATGTCGGTTATATAAACGCACATGGCACTTCGACACAGCTTAATGACCAGATAGAAACTCAGGCGATCAAGCAGGTTTTTAAAGATGACGCTAAGAATATCCCTATCAGCTCGATCAAATCGATGCTGGGGCACATGATCGCGGCAGCCGGTGTTGTTGAACTGATCGCGAGTGTTTTGACGATCCGTGAAGAGATCATTCCTCCGACGATCAATTATGAACATAAGGACGAATCTTGCGACCTGGATTATGTGCCGAACCAGGCGAGAAAAAAGGAAGTTAAAACTGTGTTAAGTAATTCTTTTGGTTTTGGCGGGCAGAACGTGGCATTGATCGTGACGAAATTTAAAGGATAAAAAAATGAACGACATTCAGTTTTTTTTGGATTTTGACGGCACCGTGACGAAAAGTGACGTTGTGGACATGATCCTTGAGCGCTTCGCGTCAAATGAGTGGAAAACAGTTGAGCAAGAATGGGTGAGCGGGAAGATCGGTTCGCGCGAATGTCTGACAAGGCAATTAGCGCTTGTATCGGCGACGAAGGAACAATTGATGCGTCTAGTAACTGAGGTGGAAGTAGATCCACATTTTGCTTCATTTTTAAAGACGGCGAAGAAATTCCATATTCCAGTCACGATCGTCAGCGATGGTTTTCAGATCGTCATCGAGGAAGTCTTGCGGAGAGTTTTCAACGACAATCCCGGATTTTCAATGGCGCTGCCCGTTTTTTCGAATAACCTGGAATGGCAGCATTCTTCTATAAAGGTCAAATTCCCTTCTGGAGCTGTCTGCGAGCATCATTGTGCCAATTGCAAATCGCGCGTGATCCGTACGCACCGCAAGCCGGCTGAAAAAATCATTTTCGTCGGCGACGGTTTGTCGGACCGTTTTGCGGCTTCGGCGTCGGACCTCACGTTCGCGAAAGGCAAACTTTTGAAATTCTGCGAAGAAAAGAACATTAACCATAAAAAATATTCGAGTTTCAAGGATATCGAAGAGTGGCTTCTGAAGCATCACTACGATGCCGCACCGAAGACCGAGTTAAAACATTATTTAGTCGAAAGAAATTAAAAAGGAAAACAAAATGTCATTGAGCGAAAAAGAACTTCTGGAAAAAGAGAAAAAATACTGTTCGTGGGGCGACACGGTGCATTATCTAGAGCCACCGAAATTTTTCGACCGCTGCGAGGGCACTTATCTTTATGACCGGGAAGGCAATCAGTATCTTGATCTTCAGATGTGGTATTCGGCGGCGAGTTTCGGTTATGCGAACCGCCGTTTGGGCGACGCGCTGAAGGCACAGATCGATAAATTGCCTCAGCTTGCGTGCCAATATCTGCATAGCGAAAAAGTAGAGCTTGCCGAAAAGATCGCCAAATCGATGGAAAAAGCGTTTGGTGAAAAAGGCCGTGTGCATTTTAACGTCGGCGGCTCTCAGGCCGTTGAGGATTCGCTGAAGCTTGTGCGTAACCACACCGGAAAAAATTTTGTTTTCGCATTCATGGGCGGTTATCACGGAAGAACACTCGGCGCGTCGGCGATCACTTCGAGCTACCGTTATCGACGTCGATACGGCCATTTTTCCGATCGCGCACAGTTTGTCCCGTATCCTTACTGTTTTCGCTGCCCATACGGAAAAAAATATGAAGACTGTGGCATGTATTGTGTGAAGCAGTTCGAAAAACTTTTTGAGACCGAATACAATGGTGTTTGGGATTCCAAATTCGGCTCGTCGGAGTTCGGCGCGTTTTACGTCGAGTCAATCCAAGGTACTGGAGGGTATGTTATTCCTCCAAAAGAATATTTCCCGTATCTTAAAAAGATCCTTGAGAAGCATAAAATACTTCTTGTCGACGACGAAATTCAGATGGGTTTCCACCGCGCCGGCAAATTGTGGGGGCTTTCGCAGTTCAACACCAAACCCGACATCGTTGTCTTTGGCAAGGCGCTGACGAACGGTTTGAATCCGCTTTCTGGCATTTGGGCGCGCGAAGAGCTGATCAATCCGAAAGTTTTTCCGGCGGGCTCGACGCATTCGACATTTTCTTCCAATACGCTCGGCACCGCCATCGGTCTTGAGCTGATGAAGATGCTCGAAGAGGAAAATTATGAAAAGAAGGTGAATGAAAAAGGCAAAGCGTTCCTTTCGCGCTTGAAAACCTTGAAGAAACGCTATCCTAAGATCATTGGCGATGTGGACGGCATGGGCCTGGCGCTGCGCATGGAAATATGCAAAGCGGACGGCTACACGCCGGATCGCGAGCTTGCCGACAAGATATTCGCGGCCGGCATGCAAGGCGGTATCCAGACCTCCAAAGGCCGATTTGGACTTGTGCTTGACGTCGGCGGTTATTATAAGAACGTCTTCACGATCGCGCCGGCATTTGACATTACCGAAGACGAAATGGACCTTGCGATGGAGCTCTTCGAGGCCTTGTTCAAAAAGGTGGCGAAGGGGAGATGAGAATTTTATTATTTTAGTTCTTAGAACCGCCAGCATTTGTTGCTGGCGGTTTTTTGTTTTTGAGATTAGAATTTTGAAATCTAAGATGTTCTTTTATCAAAAATAGAGATAGTCTAAAACAATATGTTGCAAAGTTTAAAAATTAAAAACTTCAAATGTATAGGTGATGAACAAACTTTAGATAATCTTGGTTCCATAAATATTCTAACTGGGCAAAATAATTCTGGTAAGTCTGCAATTTTAGAAGCCTTGTGGATAATGGGTGAGGTATTACCAATCAAAGAACAACATATACCAGCTAATTTTCATGGAGGTAATGCTCCTCATTTTGGAAATTATTTAGACAAAGTAAATAATATTAATCCAAGGCAAAAGGTTATTGATTTTCTATATAATAGAAACTCTTCAGAAAATATAGAAATAGAATTGGCATTTAAAACAAATAATAATAAACTTGAACAATATTTCGAATCAATAATCCGTCAAACTTCCAAAAGTAAAATATTAAGTGAAATAAAGGATTTGAATAGTTTAAAAATATGTTTTGAGTTTTTAAATAATGGCCAGGACATCTATATTAAAGCTTTATATTGGGGGAATCTAAAGTTAAATAACAATTCAAAGCAGCTTTTCAATGTTCCGCATTACCTTCATACTGATGATCAAAAGGTTCAATATAATGACTCTTTTGATAGCAGTTTTTACAAAAGTACGTTATTACCAATTTATCATTCATTTTTAAAACAATTTACCTCGGTTTACATTCACTCCAAACGAAGAATTGAAACCAATGCTACAGTTGTAATAACAAATCCTGATATCAAAGGCTCTTATTTAAAAAGAGAGCTTTTTCGCTTATTTCATGGAGATTTAAACGAAAAGAAAAAGTATGACAAAATTTTGGATCTTTTTAAAAAAATAACCGGCAGGCCAGTTTATGATATACCAACTTTTAATAAAGATGATAATTCAATAGAAATAGTTTTTAAAGAAGGTAATACCCTTATACCTATAGATGGCTCCGGATATGGTTACTCTCAGATTCTCAATATAATATTTAACATGATTATGTATGATGCAAATATAGTTTTAATAGATGAACCCGAGATTTCACTCCATCCACAAGCTCAAATAGAATTATTTGAAGCAATAAAGACAATTTCGACTACTGAGAACAAACAATTTTTCTTAGCGACCCACTCTCCTTATTTTATTGATTTATCTCGTGCGAACAATATATATAAAATTGCCAAAGAAAAAAATAATCCCGCAAAGATATTTCAAATAAAAAATGAAGAATTTATAAAAAAAATATGTGATAAAAATGACAGAATAGTAAATTTTAGATTTAGAGAATTGTTGTTTATGGAAGAAGTCATTTTTGTAGAAGGTTTTGATGATCTAGACTTCTATCTTGAGTTCATCGAGAATAAAGAAATTCTTATTAAAAATGCTATAGAGAAGTTTTATGAAATGGGAGGATATCATAAGGGCAGATTAGAAATATTAACTAATTTATGCAACGAATTTAATATTAAATGTGTATTTATATGTGATTTGGATTACTTTTTATATGAACCACAAATAGCTAAATTTTTATCTATCTTATTAACATTCAAAGACAAAAATATTGTCCAAGCAAGCGAAGCGTGTAAAAGAAATCTAAATCGAGACGCAAGAAAAGAACTTAAAAAACAAATAAATGATTATTGCTCAAAAAATCTTGTCGAATTTTGGAATCATAATAGTATTCGAGAGGTGATAAGAGAAACAGAAGGGAAAAATATTTTTATTGTTCCATTTTGTAGTGTTCTAACTTTAAAAATGGAGATTAAAAATCCTGAAATTGAAAATATCCTGATTAATATGTTTGAAAAAATACGTAAAATTATTTCAAATTAGATTTGAACCTGCTGATAACAACCATGAACAAAATCCACATTGCCATTGGGGTTTCGGATATTGCGCGGTCTATAGAAGAATATTCCCATCGTTTGGGATGTCCGCCTGTTGTAGTTGTGCCCAATGAGTACGCTTTATGGCGTACTGATTCTGTTAACTTTTCGATCCGGAGGGATATTCAAAACGCGGGCAAGCTAAGACATCTCGGCTGGGAAGACCCCTCAGCTTCGCATTTTACGCAGGAAAAAGATATCAACGGGATCGTCTGGGAACGCTTCAGCCAAGAACTTCAATCCAGAGAAATAAAGGAAATATGGCCTGAATGATCCCTGTCCGCCGTCTCAATCATGCTGTTCTTTTTGTCTCACAATTGGGAAAAGCGGTCACGTTTTATCGTGATGTATTTGGGTTCAAGGTGATCGCTCAGGAAGGACAGATGGCATTTCTTCGGGCAAGCCGGTCTGACAATCATCACGATCTGGGGCTGCTTGAAGTGGGCGTGAATGCGCCGCGCTCGGCTAGAGGCAGCATCGGCCTTTATCATTTGGCTTGGGAACTTCCAGGTATTAAAGAGCTGGCCGCCGCACGTGAGGAACTGATCAAAGCGGGTGCTTTCACAGGTGAGAGCGACCATGGAGCGACAAAATCTGTTTACGGCGCTGATCCTGATGGGAATGAATTCGAGTTGATGGTGCTGTTGCCGAAAAAAGATTGGGGGCAGTACGATTCGTCGGCTCCTGTGATGCGGCTCGATTGGAAGAAAGAGCTGCGAAAAAAGGATTGAACCAATGAGAAAATTTTTTTGTTACGCCCTTTTCCTTCTTTTTACATCGCTTGCTTACGCTCAAGCGGCTCATCCATTACAGTTGATACAGCAGATCCCATTGGAACACGTCGAAGGACGCCTGGATCATTTTTCTATTGATATAAAAAATCAGCGGTTATTTATAGCCGCATTCGGTAATAATTCGGTCGAGATCGTTGATCTGAAAGCCGGAAAGCAGCTGCCGCCTCTGAAAAATATACATGAACCGCAAGGTGCGCTTTATATCGAAGATCAAAATTTACTGGCGGTGACAAGCGCACCGGACGGTACGTGCACTTTTTTCGACGCTGAGTCGTTTCAAGTTAAAGGTACCGTTTCATTGGGAAGTGATGCCGATAACTTGCGTTATGATGCTCATGACAAGCTGATCTATGTCGGTTATGGAGAAGGAGCGATCGCCGTTATCGATGCTGTAAGTCTCAAGCATTTAGGTGATATTTCTTTGAAAGGTCATCCTGAATCATTTCAAATAGAGCGGGATGGAAAAAAAATTTTTGTGAACGTTCCTGATACAGAACAGATCAGTGTCGCGGATAAAATTCAAAGAACAGTTATTACATCTTGGCCTGTGACAGCCAGGTCTAATTTTCCTTTAGCTCTTGATGAAGAGCATCATCGTTTATTTGTCGGCTGCCGCGCTCCGGCAAAGTTGATGGTCATGGATGCCGAGAGCGGACATTTGATCGCGACATTGGACGCTGTCGGTGACGTGGACGATATTTTTTATGATGCCAAAAGTCAAAGGGTGTATCTTTCCGGCGGACAAGGGTCCTTGCAGGTAGTTGCCTCAGAAGGCGCAGACAAGTACCGGACCGTTGACAAGATCCAGACATCTTCAGGCGCTCGCACCTCACTTTTTGTACCTGAACTGAATCGGCTTTTTGTGGCCGTCCCTCATCGAAATAGCCAACCTGCCCAAATCCGTGTTTATACTGTCTCCTCATGAATGAAAACCGCGAATCGTCGCTGAAAGATTTTCTTCTTTATTTTCTTTATTTGGGCACGTTCGGTTTCGGCGGACCGATCGCGTTGGCAGGATATATGCAGAGGGATCTCGTCGAAAAGCGCGGTTGGGTTTCCAAGCAGGATTATTTGGATGGTCTGGCATTCGCGCAATTGGCGCCCGGACCGCTTGCCACACAGCTTGCCATGTACCTTGGTTATGTCAGATCGGGTGTCATGGGAGCTACACTTGTGGCAGCGGCATTCGTACTTCCGTCATTTCTGATGGTGCTTGGGATCTCTTGGCTGTATGTCCGATTTGGCGGACTGGCTTGGATGCAGGCGCTATTTTATGGCGTTGGAGCCGCGGTTATAGGCATTGTCATTAGATCTGCGCAAAAACTCATGAAACTGACGTTAGAAAAAAACATAATTTTGTGGGTGATCTTTCTAGTCCTTGCGGTCGTGACGGCGGTGACTCAATCTGAGATCGCTTGGCTTTTTATCGGATCAGGTCTTGTTTATATGTTTATCAAGACTCCGCCTAAAAAGACGAGCCAGAAGCTTCCTGTATTGTCTATCGCGCCGATGGTCGGCGGAGAAGTCGGAGCAGGTCTCGCTGCGAAATCAGCGTCTGCATCCGCAGTAAGGATATCGATTTTTTTCGCCAAAGCGGGTGCGATGGTATTCGGTAGCGGGCTGGCGATCGTGCCGTTCCTCTATGGCGGAGTGGTTAAAGATTATCATTGGCTGACCGAACGTCAATTTATGGACGCGGTCGCGGTAGCGATGATCACTCCGGGACCTGTGGTCATTACCGTCGCGTTCATCGGCTATCTGGTCCGAGGAGTTTCAGGCGCGGCTCTGGCGGCGATCGGGGTATTTATGCCGGTTTATTTGTTCGTGGTGATCGCAAGTCCGTGGTTCAAGAAAAACGTGAAAAATGTTTCACTGAACGCTTTTGTAAAAGGAGTTACTGCAGCCGCGACAGGCGCGATCACTGGAGCCTGTGTGGTATTAGCTAGGCGGGCTATTATAGATGTGCCAACTACACTGATCGCATTGGTAACTTTTGGAATATTGTTCAAAACAAAGAAGGTACCGGAGCCGGTCATCATTGCTGTGGCGGGTTTAATAGGATTGCTGTTTTTTAAAGGAGCATGATTTAGAAAGAGACGCTGAATAAAAAAAGACGAGAAAATCAACTCTTTTAGCCTTTTGTTTTTAGGTGCAGAATATCAGAAAACCGATGCGATCTGTAAATGAATACGAAAATTAAATATCTTCTTTCTTCAGCCAGAAAAACGGTTTTTCGGCAAGGTTTTTCATGTCCTTCTTGCGGCTGCTCGAAGTCGACCGTTATATCCCGAAAATGGCTGGTCACTTCGCTTAGAAGATGCGCGGACTGCAATTTGATGTTTCGAACTCCGACCACGACTGCCCAGGAAAACACCAGTTTTTATCAAGAAGAATATCAGGAAGGGTTCACGACGGAGATGCCCGCACCTGAGATACTCCATGAGTTGAAGAAAAACTTGTTTGCGGGCAGTCCCAAAGATTTCAAAGGATTTTCGGAAATCTTTAAGACAATAGGCATAGTTCCCGGTGATAGACTATGCGATTTTGGATGTTCGTGGGGATATGGGAGTTGGCAATTCATGCAGTACGGTCTGCAAGTTCAGGCTTTTGAAATATCTCGTTCGAGAGCAGAGTATGCTAAAAGTCAGCTTGGAATCGATGTTGTCTCACGGACTGCTGATCTTAAGCCGCCATTCGATGTTTTTTTCTCCTCGCATGTTTTGGAGCATCTCCCATCGGTACAAACGGCCATAGATCTTGCTTGGAAACTGTTGCGGCCCGGTGGCTATTTTATCGCGGCTACCCCTAACGGCTCTTTGGATTATCGCAAAAAAAACGCGTTTGTTTGGCAATCGACCTGGGGATTAAAACATCCAAACCACATCGATGAGTTATTCTACAAAAAAGCATTCCGCTCCGTCTCCTATCAGATCATGAGCTGCCCGTATGATTCTGATCAAATAAAAAAGTGGGCGCTTCATCCTGTTCAGTCAGTTCTAAATCTGGACGGCGAAGAGTTGCTGGTCATCGCGAAAAAACTTG
>CAZXLF010000006.1:150019-168803 GCA_964642015.1 uncultured Planctomycetia bacterium | reverse complement strand
GATACTAAAAATGTCACAGCAGCCGTAACGACTAGCGTCAATAATCAGGGTACGTTAAGTTATGCCGGCTCCACGACGACAGGAGGCAATATCGGCGCAGTCGGTAACGCGTTAAAAGAAGTGGATTTTAACGGCGGCACAGCGACGGTAGCGAATAATATCACTTCCACTGTGACTCAGGCCAAAGGCACGAGCACGATGACTATGAGCGGTGCAGCACGTACGATCACCGGAAATCTTACACTCCTCAATTCAAGCGCGCTAAACCTCGGGACTACGACTTTGAGTCTAAACGGGACAGGAATATTGACCACTTCGACATCCAGTAATGTGATCAATACTACCGTGCAAAGCGCCAGCACCTATGGAAATATCGTCGCTTTGGGAAATACTTCAGCCGCTGCCGGATTGTCATTGAATATTCACGTCACCGGCGCTCTTTCTTCGGGCGCGTCTCTGACGATCATCAATGCTCCCGGAGGGACGACCGAGGCTGTGACGATCACGGATGACAGCAGCCGGTATGATTTTTCAGGATCATTGTCCTCGGGAAGCTTAGTGATCACGCCGTCGCTTGTGGAGCTTAACGAGAACGCGGCTACTTCAGGCAACAATCTGAACGTTGCCAAAGCTCTTAACAGCACTTTATCGACGGCCACGGGTGATTTTTTAGCGGTACAGAACATTCTTTTAAATATTAATTCAGCGTCCGGCTTGGACCGCGCGTATTCCCAGTTGCATCCTGTGGTTGATGCAGGCGTTGCCAACGCAAGCTACAATGTCGCGAATCAGTCGATGAGCGTTTTGACGACGCATTTGAATGAAACCCGCGGCGCTGTTTCGGGAGTATCGACGGGTGATCCCGAAGTGATGAACGAAGACCGGTCTCAGAATTCTTATATTTGGGCTAAAGCATTCGGCAACATTGTCAGGCAAAACGCCCGTTCCGGTATCGGCGGATACAAAGCTTTAACAGGAGGGACTGCGGTAGGCGTTGACGGACTTTGGGAGGATAATTTCAGGATCGGCGCGTTCGTTGGTTATGGGAACGGCCGGGTCACGGCCACAGGCGACCAGGATGCCGATACGAATATGGACAGTTATGAAGGCTCTGTTTATGGGAGCTGGAATGAAGACAACTGGTATGTGGACGTCGCGCTTTCCTTTCTCTGGAACCAGTACTCCGCTTCACGTCAAATTTCATTCAATTCGGTCAATCGCCAGGCCAACGCCGATTATGACGGCCAGCAATATGTAGGTTATTTGAGCGGGGGATATATTTTCAAAAAGGACGGTTACGAAATAACTCCTTTGGCATCTCTTCAGATCACTCATCTTCATTTACCCAGCTATACTGAAACCGGCGCGGATTCTCTTGATCTGAGCGTCGCCGAACAAAATTATAACGTGGTGCAATCGGGATTGGGAGTAAGGATCTCAAAGCCGTTCATCGCGGATCCGTCTTTGATGCTTGTGCCGGAGCTGCATATCAAATGGCTCTACGATTTTGTCGGGGACAATGTCCACACGACATCGACATTCGCCGGAGGAGGCAACGCGTTCGCGACCTACGGTGCGTCGCCGGCGCGGAACAGCTTTGATCTGGGCACGGGGATCGAGTTTATCACTAATACCAATTGGTCCGCTGACCTTAATTATGACCTCGAACTCAAGCAGGGTTATCAAGCGCATAACGGAATCATCACGGCCAAATATATCTACTGATCGACAACTCGCTGTTTTCTCCGCAAGAATACCGCCGAATTTCTTCCGATTATTTTAGTATTGATAAATAATGGCAAGATGATAAACTTCTAACTTTAGATTTAGTTCCGTCTTTAAAGTGCCGAGGTAGCTCAGTGGTAGAGCGCTGCCCTGAAAAGGCAGGCGTGGGCAGTTCGATTCTGCCCCTCGGCACCACATAATTAAACCGTCTACTGTAAATAAAAACCTATGGTAGACGGTTTTTTTATTGATGACTAGGCGACCGGTACGAACTGACATTCATATCATGCTTGGCAGCAATGGCTAGAAATGGCCCTTTGAACATGACCCACATCTTTACCCAATGAAATAATTTGAAAGAAGTCCGATTATTAAGAAAATATACGTGAGCCGATTCCATCGTTTAAAAAGTAGGCCGACAGAGGCAAAAACAAGAAGAAAACTGCCTAATGGAAACAAGATAAGGTGTCCGATTCCAATCGCGGCGATCGGATTCGAAGTCATGCCTGATGCCAGAAGAGCATAGCAGACCGACCATCCAAAAAACGGCAAACCGCCGACCAAAAATAAGAACCCAAAAAATCTGGCGATATCAGATTGCTTCATGAGTGGATTGTACCATTTTTATGTTCGCAGAAAAATTCTATGGAGTCCTTGCCCGCCGATGGCGGATGGTTTTTATTTAAGTCTGTCTTCCGACGATTCAAATAATGACGGAAATGGCCCTATGCGCGAAGCATCGAACTCAAAAAACATGATAGCGTCAGTCATCATCTTTTTTTGGATATCTTGCGCTTGCTTCCGAGCTTTTTCAGCGGCTTTTGGATCACCTTTTCGTTGGAGGATAGACACCTTCAACATCTCGGCATCCCAAGACTCTCTGTCAGACAAGAAGTGATGTGACAAATCTTTTAATGCACCTTCGTAATCGCCTTTTCTGGTCAAAGCAGCAGCGCGGCCAAGCAACGCAAAATCCACAATAGAACCTTTTTGGCCTTCAAGTGCTAGAGTATAGTATTTCAGGGCTTCATCCAACGACGCTTTATAAAGATAAAAATCTCCCAGATGAACATAAGCCCACGGTTCCAACGTTGCTTTTTTTAGACTCCATAGCAAGACGTCCTTTTGATAAGCCTCCAACGCTTTGGCATTATTTCCTAATCTTGCATAACAGTTGCCTATTTCTGAATTGATCGAATATAGGTCCTCCGGCTTGAAATATTTAAAACTGGGAAGCTTCGAAGCCAATTGCTCATAAACTTCGGCTGCCTGAGCATACTCCTTTTTTCTCAGATATGTCGACGCTTTGAGCCCCATTGCCTGGCTGAATAATATCTCATTGTTAGAGTGAGAAATAAAATCATCGCTCAAACTTAAAGCTGCATCAAATTTTTCTGCATGTAAGGCTGCTAAAATTAATTGTTTATAGTTTGGCGGCTTTCGGTCATAACGTTTAAAATTATCAAATGCCTTTTCGTACTCGCCACTCGCGTAGTAATAATAACCGAGCATTTCATACTCTTCTGAACCCGGACCCTCACGAGCGGCCGCGCGCTCATGAAACTCGATCGCTCCACGAACATCTCCTCGGCGCATCATTGCGGATGGATTAAATAAAATCTGCTTACCAAAAAAAATGAAAAAGAGTCCGCTTATAATTGTTGGAATTATCAACCAAAGCATCCATTTCTTCAGGCGACGGCTGATCAACAAAATACCTAAGACTGCGGTGGCAAGGTTTGCAACGATCCAGAGAATTCCGACGAGAGTCATCCACAATGAAGAGCGAACTTCCGCGAAAGCCATCAAATAAATAATGATGCCAAAATCAAAAAGCGCGACCAGAGTGCAAATAACCCCGATCGCGCTCAACAATAGTCTTTTATAATCGCTCATCATGTTCACAGTGAATATTTTAGTCTCCAAAATAAAAAAACTGAAGAACTTTAATCTGTCACCATTTTGTCACCACGAAAAACCATTTCTGGTGGAACAGCATGATCCTGCTCAAACTCAATAGAACCCACAACTTCTTGATTCTTAGAGGGATAACGGTTAGAATTTAAGAAATTCGAAATAACTAAAAGTGTCGATAAAAGGCTGAAAACGTCTCTGCCCCTCGGCACCATTTTTTTGCTTCGCAAAAAAATTCCATTTAATTTCCTCTGATTGACAATCTCGCGCGCCGGAGTTAACCTTTTCCCTTAGCATACGGCATGCCTGAAAATAAACCCTAGCGGTTGAAAGGAGTGAGCGTGGCAAAAAGGATCTTTCTGCTGATCATATTGGGCTTCGCGTTCGCGGCGCGCGCCGGAGCGGCAGACATGACAAAGCACTTTACGATCGTCTCGCCGAAGTCTGTGCAGCGCATCAGCTATGGCCTTACGCGGCCTCCTTTCCGGATCTCCGCGCCCGAGGGCTGGTTCATGGCCAAACGGCTCGACAGCGATAGGGACCCTCAGCGGGCCGTTTTCATGCCCGTGGACCCGAAGCCGGAGCTTGCGACAGGGATCATCGACAGCGAGCATCATCCTTATATTACCGTTTTTGTTTTCCTGAACGCCTCTCACGAATCAGATCAGGACATCTACGATTCGATGCTGAAAAAAAAGAACGAGAAGGGCTCGAAGATCCTGAGCCTGGACAAGGTCACGGCCGGCGGACAATCGGTCACTCATTATGCCACGCTGAACGGCAAGCAGAATGATGTCTCCTGCGACACGTATATTTTCATGAGCGGCGAGTTCAACATCTTGATATTCACGGCGTGCCCGAAGGCCGGCCGCGAACCATTTGAAAAGGTCATCAAAGAAGTGCTCGGATCGGTCAGTTTAGAGCCGTTTCCGCACTAAATATACTGCCCGTTTCTTTGCGTCTTGTGCCGGACTGGCGATTGACAGGTGAGGGGTGTTAGATTTTTCTTCCTACGTTCAATTACTAAGCTGCCCCGGTGGGTCCTGAATTAAAAAATCTCGATTTTTGACCAAATCACCCTCTACTGTAGCCATATCTCTTTGAAGATGAACTAATACAATCCACCCATTTCTACCTTCAGAGAATATCCTTCCATAATTAATAGACTTAAAAAATAGTTATAACTTAAAAATATTAACATAAATGTTGAAAAATCTAACCTAGCATGGTAGTTTATTAAGCTAAAGTAACCTATATGGACAGTAAACCTTTTACTTCAGATGCAAATATATTTCGTTGGGCGTGGGAACAAAGAAAAAAATTTAACACTCCTCCCGACGAACCTAAATTTTCAATTTCAGAGGTAAAAGCTCTTTTATTTGTTCATTCTGACCAAACTGTAACTTTAAAAAAAATAAGAGACTATGATTTCATCTTTTCAGAATCAGAAAGAAAACCGGGAGGGCATCGAAAATATTCGGTATCTGATGTTCTTTTACTTCATTTAATGTTGAGTGGGTCAAAGTGCTTTGGGAGAGAAAAAGCATCTTTGGTGGTCAAGTTATATCAAACGGTTAGACGTCAGCCAAATCGTCACAATCCAACACTTTTTGATAATGACCCTATAAATACTTTACCAGAGGATGTGGATTCGGTTTTAAATAAAGCAATTATGAATAATGAATTTTGGAAGGTGGAGCAGGTAATTAGTTTAATGAACAAAATAAGAGTTTTTTTAAAATTTAATCATTATCTGATTCAAAGAGGATACGCTTTTATATGTTCAGATGATGAGCTTATAACCGCCAAAAGATTTGGCACAGAGATTAAAATTTCACCACCAGTTATTTCTTGGAAAAGTGTCAAAAAAGCATTTTATTTGAGACAGTATTTTTTAGCTGAAAAAAAAATTAATGACGATGATTATTTAAAAGATAAGTCGGTCATTGAAAAATTAAATGAAGAACTTAATAAACGGATACTCGATTGGTTACTTGAAAAGGGGCTGATTATGAATCTGTGATTAAGAAAAAGGACGACTACCAGCTGTAACTGGTAATCGCCCTGACAACATAAACCCCAGTAGAGGAATTTAGGCTGTTTCGTACTTCTTTATTTTAGCCTATTATTCTTCTCTATGCAATATAAAGGAGAAAAAGGAACATGAGTAGGCTACAGGTGACGTGTATTCATAAAACCAATAGGTACAATCCGCACGAACGTATTGAAATGATAGGTGGTAGTGGTTGGAAATGTACGGAACAAGAAGCTATACAATATATCAAGCGAGGTCAGCATTCGTTCTATGTTTCTCGCGGCGGTGCTGTCGCAGATGTAATAATAGCAATTCATTTAGGACGTGAATATTTAAAAACACGGCCTGATGGACTTTCTCCAGATAATCTTTTAAGTTTACCTGAGTGTTTATAGCTTATTAATCAAAGTAGAATGCTTGAAAGTGTCTCGGCGTCATTTAAAACGACCGCTATACTTTCAAGCGTTACTACAAAAATTTTAATGAAAAATAGAAAAGTAATTTGACGAAACTAAAATTATTGGAGGGGGTGTAAATGCAAAATAATATTGATACTACATTTGTTCTCGCTTTAATTGGAGCTTTAGCGTGGCTCCCACCAATTATTTCTGGAATTTATAGATTTTTTTCAAAACCAAAACTACGCTTTGTACCTGAAGGAACTTGCGAAATTGGGTATACGTCATTTGGACCGATTTTCAATCAATTTTTTGCAATATCCACCAGTCATAAGGACGCTTTGGTTGAAAGGATAGCTGTGACGATTGTGCATGAGAATGGTTCACGACATGATTTTTGGTGGAAATTTTTAGATGAAAGGGGCCCCGAAATAACAAGTCAGAACACAGGAGAAAAAGCTGAATGGCGAAAGAATCAGCCAGCGATTGCTTTAAAAATAAGTACACTTGGTCTAGTTGAGAAAAAAATAGGCTTTCAGGATATTGCATTTCAGAACAGGCTCACTACTTTTGTTGGAAATTATCAAGAAAAGGAATCATATCTTGCCAGAACCAAACCAGAAAACTATTTGCAAGAAGCTACGAATTCCAAAGAATTTCTTGATATATCAGATTATTTAAAAAGTGGCTTTTATTGGACAGAAGGCAAATATACCGCCCACTTTTTTATTTACGAGACTACAATAAAAAAGCCACACGTTGAACGATTTAAATTTGAATTAACAAAAGCAAACATTGAGGTATTAGAGAAAGATATAAAAATAACTCAGGATTATCTCAAAGATTTAATCCTATCCAAAGAAGCTAATGGAAAGAAAATGCCCGTTTATAATTGGCTTTGGGTTAATCCTGTTTTTCAGCGGGTGTGAAACTTTAAATTAAAAATCCAGCAGTTTAGATGGCGAGATTTTTAGAGCTTTAGCGGCCGGCTAAATGATCCAACCGCCGTTTTGATAGATCGGCTTTCCGTCCAGCGTGACAGATTCTGTGATCATAAATACATCCACGTGATGCAGCGCTGTTGTACGTGTGAACCTGGGCTTTTTATAGAGCGCGTGTTTGGCGCCGAGTGACAGATGCGTGCCGCACATGCGTTCATAACTGCCTATGTCACTGACAGATCGTTCCTGCGTGAACGCGCGATTCATACCGAAGCCAAGTTCACGCACCCAGATCTCACCTTCGTCAGCGCGGATGTTGGCGAGCACGCGGTCAAATTCAGGAGTAGAGCCGTTGACATCCGTCACTCGTCCTTTGGAGATGCCGAGCTTAATGGGCTTGGCCGGTTTATTCAGCATGAATGAGGTATCGCCGAAAGCGAAGATCCTCGCGCGGCCGTTCACCATCTCAAGGTCTTTCGCTTCCGTGAAAACCTCTCCGATCGGGAATTGACCGCCGACATTTTTCATCTGCCTGTAATCACCGACGTTTAATTTGGCCGGCTCAAAGCCTGAAGCAAATACTAGTTCCGCACCTCGGCTGTTGATCACGCCGGTCCGCGCGCGATCAATGAGCTTTTTAAGCGCTGAGCCGGTGCCGCGGTAGTATTCGGGATCATAGGCCAATGAATCGATATAGTAGGACATTTCTTTTCCCCGGATGTTTGCCAGATGCGGATGCTCGATCACTTTGAGCGAGCGGTTAAACAGATTGATCCGGATGCGGAACGTCTCAAGGCGGAAACTGGTGGACTGGATCAGCACCACAAGGTCCGAGGATTGTAGAGATTCAAAGATCTCTATTACTATCTGAGGAGATGATTTATCAAAATCGATGAACTTTGCTTTAGGGATGCATCGCCGGTAGGCATCGGTCAGTATCGCCGCTAATTCACACTGCGCATCGAAAATGACGACGGCGTTTTGCTTATCCGAATATTCGACGGCGATCGAAAGGATATCGCGCACATTCTTTTCGGCTGTGTCAGTCATTTCACTTTTGTCCGAGAGCATGGTCAATAGTATAACACCGCTCCTCAAAGGAGGTGCGGACGTAAATTAGAAACGCTGGCGGTTTTTGCATTTTCGGAGCAAAATAATACCATGACGACATTATCGATCGACTTAAAAGCCGAACAGCAAAAAACGCTCTCAGAGCCTCGCCGGCGCTACAAATTCCTGGCCGCGCTTCTTTTTATTTCCATGGATCTTTTTTACGGGAAGAAACGCACGCTTTCAAAATTCAAAGTGCTTGAAGTGATCGCGCGCGTGCCGTACCAATCCTGGGAGCACGTGGCGTATATCGCGATGACCCACACTTACGCGAAACCAAATTTTGCCAGGCGCATTTTTGAATTTATCAAAGAAAGCCGCACCCAGCAGGACAACGAACAGTGGCATCTTTTGATCCTGGAAGAGCTTGTTCAAAAAAAGAACATCCGTGAAAATTTTTTCTGGTATCGGATCCTGCCTCAGTTCGTGGCGTTCTTTTATTATCATGTGAGCTGGCTGCTTTACGTGATCAAGCCCGCGTGGAGCTATGATCTGAACGCTGATTTTGAAGATCACGCCGAACACGAATACATGGAATTCGTCCGCGAGAATCCGGATCTGGCGCTTCAGCCTTTTGAAAGCGATTTCGCCGGTGATTACGGGCGCTTTTCAAGTTTGGCGGATCTTTTCCGGCGGATCGGTTTAGACGAACGTCTGCATAAAGAGGAAAGTCTGGCGCGAACGACCGAACCCCGTTTTCATTGATCGCAGGCCTGTAACTCATTCCAATGCTTACAATTGCTAGGAAAAATCGGCTTTATAGGGTATACTTATACTATATAGATTTATAGATTAAGGGAGGGTGTGTATATGCATGCAGCTGTTGCACTTATAGCTCTTGCGTTAGGTTACAAAACGTTTGCCGACGCCCATAAGGAAAAAGAGGGTATTAAACTCTTGGGTCAGGTCATCGGGCTTTTTGTGATGATCGCGGCTATGTTGGCTATTCTCTGCGGAATGTTCAAGTGTATGTACGGCAGCTCGTCTTGTTCGATGATGCACAGAGACGGATGCCCGATCGCCGCAGCCAGAATGGGATGCCCAATGTCTGCATCGGATACGGGGAAATAATCAAGAATACCGCATGGGTTCCGCTACACGAAAAATAAAAGTCAGAGATCTTGAGATCGGCGGCGGAGCTCCGATAGCCGTCCAAAGCATGTGCGCGACGCACACGCAGGATATTGACGCCACTCTTGAACAGATACGCTCTTTGGAAAAATACGGCGCAGACCTGATCCGAATTGCCGTGGATAATCAAAAAGACGTCGCGGCGCTTGCTGAAATTAGAAAATCCACAAAAGCGCGTCTTGTGGTCGATCTTCAGGAAAATTTTCCTTTAGCTGAGAGTGTGGCGCCGCATGTCGATAAGATACGCTACAATCCCGGCCATTTGTATCATCTGGACAGGCAGAAGCCGATCGCTGAAAAAGTAGCATGGCTCGTGTCGATCGCGAAAGCCAATGGAAATGCGCTTCGCGTCGGAGTGAATTGCGGTTCGGTGGACCCCGATTTTTTGGCGCGTTATCACGGCGATCACGTGAAAGCGATCGTCGAAAGCGCTGCGTGGCATTGTGAGCTTTTGGATAAATTAAAATTTTCGAATTATGTCGTGAGCCTGAAAGATTCGGATCCGGCGAAAGTCGTTATTTGCAACCAGGAATTTTCGAAGCGTCGTCCTGATGTGCCGATCCATTTGGGCGTTACAGAAGCCGGCCTTCTGCCGGACGGGGTGATCAAAACTCGGATCGCTTTTGAAAAGCTGATCCCATTTGGTATTGGCGATACGATCCGCGTGTCACTGACGCTTCCGAACGCGGAAAAGTATCAGGAGATCGTTTGGGGCCGCGAGATACTGAAAGATATCCGCGAGAACAGATTTATTTCGGTGCCGGATTTTGGAAAAGGGCTGAACATTATTTCGTGCCCTTCGTGCTCGAGAGTCGAGAACGGCGATTTTGTGAAACTCGCGATGGAAGTTAAACAAATGACTTCTTACGCGAAAGAGCATCAGCTGACGATCGCGGTGATGGGCTGCCGCGTGAACGGGCCGGGGGAAACGGATGACGCGGATCTCGGTTTGTGGTGCGGGCCGAGCACGGTGACATTGAAACACAAGTCGGAACAGATCGGTTCGTACAGGTATCATGAGGTATTGCCGGTACTCAAACAACATTTAGATGAATTAATAGGGGCTCTTAAGGTATAATGCAGCAGGAGAAAAAATAAATGAGAGCAAAATCGTCGCATAAATCCAACTTGATCGAATCGCTGAAAAAAGCCGGCGAAGCAACACTCGAAAAATCTTTTTTAAGGAGAGCCCGTTTCAGCAAAGCTGATGATTGGATCGTATTATCGTGGATCGTGTTCATGCACGTGGGCGCGCTAGCGGGATTTTTCACGTTCAGCTGGAAAGCATTCGCGGTCTGCATGTTCCTTTACTGGTTCACAGGCGGTATCGGCATTTGTATGGGGTTTCACCGCTATTTTACGCACCGTAGTTTTGCGACACCCAAACCCGTTGAATATCTTCTTGCGGTGGTTGGTTGTTTGGCAGGCGAAGCCGGTCCGATCTCATGGGTCGCGGCGCACCGTTATCATCACACCTATTCTGATATGGAAAAAGATCCGCACAGCCCGCTGAAAAGCTTCATGTGGGCTCATATGACATGGCTTTTTGGCCGCGAAAAAAATCTCGCCGAATTCGACGAATATAAAAAATATACTCCCGACATGGCCAATGACCGATTTCTTGTGTTCCTGGACCGTTATCATATGCTTCCGGCCGTGATCCTGACGTTCATCCTGTATATTTGGGGTGGCTGGTCTTTTGTGGTGTGGGGCATTTTTGTGCGTTCAGTGATCGTGTATCACAGCACGTGGTTCGTCAATTCCGCATCGCATGTCTGGGGTTATCGTTCGTTCAAAACTACTGATATGTCGAAGAATAATTGGTGGGTGGCGATCCTGTCGTTCGGCGAAGGGTGGCATAATAATCATCACGCGTTCCAAAGGTCTGCGCGTCACGGAATGCGATGGTGGGAGATCGATCTGACGTACCGTGCGATACAGCTTTTGTGGGTCTTGGGCCTTGCGACGAATATTCATTTGCCGGTCAAGCCGGCTGAGCGCGGGATCACGATGCCGGTGATCGAATTCGGCGGAAAGACGGCTTTTCTGCCGCGTGTCGCGAGCGAATCCTAAAATTTAATTTTTTCCATATTTTTGTGATAGAATAGTCCCATAATTTTTTATGGGGCTATTTTTTTCACAAAGAGAAACGTTACTGAAACCAGAAAGGGATAATCCATGAGGATGAAGACCACCGCATTCTTTTCTCTAATCGCTATGGCGGTACTATTAACCGTTCCATCCGCTTCCTATGCCGGAGGTCCGGAGCTTGATGCTAGGATCGATGAGTCGCGGCAAGTGATGGCAGAAGTGATGGCGACGCCGGACCAGAGCATCCCTGAGGAATTATTGGCAAAATGCAAGGCGATCGCGATCTATCCGAATGTTTTGAAAGCCGGATTTATCATTGGCGGACGTTTTGGCAAAGGCGTGGTTCTTAAGAAGGATGAAAAGACCGGTAAATGGGGCCCGGTGGCGTTTTCCACGATCGGTGGAGGAAGCTGGGGCTTGCAGATCGGCGGTTCGGCGACAGATCTTATTCTGGTCATCATGAATGAGAGGGGGTTGAAAGGATTATTGTCCGACAACTTTACTTTAGGTGCCGATGCGGCAGTGGCTGCGGGGCCCGTAGGACGTAATTCCGAAGCAGCGACAGACCTTTCGCTTCGCGCGGGGATCATTTCTTACTCGAGAAGCCGCGGGCTTTTTGCCGGCATGGCTCTTGACGGCGCTGTGATGACGCAGGACAACAATTCCAATAGTCTTTATTACGGAAAATCATTGACGTCGAAGGATATTTTGCTGGGCAATGCCGTCGAAGTGCAGCCCTCGACCAAAGATTTGGCTTCCGCGCTTGACGAATACTCATCGCGCTGGGCAAAACGGATAGGGACCGCAAAATAGTTTTTGTGCTTAACTAGCCCCTACTTCGCATGCCCTGCCTGCCGGCAGGCAGGCGGCAGGGCAAGGAAAGATTTCGCTGGAGTAGCTCAGCTGGTAGAGCAGTCGATTCGTAATCGACAGGTCACCGGTTCAATCCCGGTCTCCAGCTCAGTTTTTAGGAATAAAAATTTTTGAACAAGAAGGGAGAATAAAATGGGAGACGCAGTACTTAAGGTTACGGACAGCAATTTTGATAGTGAGGTCGCCAAGTCCAATGTGCCGGTGCTCGTGGATTTTTGGGCGGAGTGGTGCGGTCCTTGCCGCATGATGAGCCCGATCCTCGACGAGGTGGCACCTGCTTACAAAGGAAAGCTCAAGATCGGAAAGCTGAACGTCGACGACAATCAGGATACGCCTTCCAAGTTCGGCGTGATGAATATCCCGACGATGATCTTTTTCAAAGGCGGCAAAGAGGTCGAGCGTATTGTCGGCGCGATGAGCAAGGCAGAGCTTCAAAAAAAGATCGATCGGGCACTTGCCGGGTGAATTTAGCGGTTTTCTGTTCCGGCTTCGGTTCCAATTTCCAGGCCATCATTGATTCGGTAAGACGGAAAAAATTAAAAGCGCATATTGCGCTGATGGTTTGCGATAATCCCAAGGCCTATGCGCTAAAAAGGGCGCATCAACACCAAATTCCGGTTGTTCTCATAAGCCCCAAGCTTTTCGATACTCGCGAACAGTATGAAAAGCTCCTCGTCACCATCCTGAAAAGCCAAAAGATCGATCTGGTCGTGCTGGCCGGCTTCATGCGGATTTTAACGCCTTATTTCATCAACGCCTATCGTGGTAAAGTCATCAACATCCACCCGTCTTATCTCCCGGCTTTTAAAGGCGCTCACGCGATCCGTGATGCATTCGATGCGAAAGTAAATGAGACGGGTGTCAGCGTGCATTACGTGACCAAAGACGTTGACGCGGGACCCGTTTTGCTTCAAAAAAAAGTGAAGATCCGCAAAAACGATACCCTTGAATCACTGGAAAAAAGGATCCACGCTGTCGAGCATAAAATCTACCCGCTCGCAATTAAACGATTGATAAATAAAAAATAATAATCTACAATTAGACCTCGTTTTTATTCGAGAAGATCTTCATACACACTTTTTCTGAAAGGTTTAATATCATGCCAAAAGCATCTATCAAAGAGATCAAAGCACGTGAAATTCTGGACTCCAGAGGAAATCCTACCGTCGAGGCCGATTGTCTTCTATCCGACGGTTCATTCGGCCGCGCGGCAGTGCCGAGTGGAGCGTCGACCGGGGAATTCGAAGCGGTCGAATTGCGCGACGGCGACAAAAGCAAATATTTGGGCAAAGGTGTTTTAAAAGCCGTCAAGAATGCCAACACCGAGATCGCAAAAGCTTTAAAAGGCAAGAACGCGCTCGATCAGAATGCGATCGATGAGCAAATGATCGATCTTGACGGTACTGAGAACAAGGGTCGTCTCGGCGCGAACGCGATCCTGGCCGTTTCAATGGCGGTCTGCCGCGCGGCCGCCGTGTCGCATCAATTATCGCTATGGAAATACATCGCAAATATTCATAAAAACAAGGATTTATGCCTGCCGGTCCCGATGGCAAACATCATCAACGGCGGAAAGCACGCCGACAACAAGATCGATTTTCAGGAATTCATGATCGCTCCGTCAGGCGCCTCGAGTTTTTCCGACGGGCTTCGCTGGATCACCGAAATATTTCATGCGCTTAAGACGATTTTAAAGAAAAAGGGACATATTACCGCGGTCGGTGATGAGGGCGGATTTGCGCCGAATCTTGGCAATGAAGAAGCCATCGACATCATCATGGAAGCGATCTCTGCGGCCGGTTATAAAGCGGGAAGTCAGATCAAGATCGCGCTTGATTGCGCGTCTTCTGAGCTTTTTGACGAAGGCGGCCGCAAAGGCTACAAATTTTGGAAATCCAATCCCGGAAAACTTTTTTCTTCGGACGAGATGATATCCATTTATTCGGAGTGGATCAAAAAATATCCGATCTATTCTATCGAGGACGGGCTGGATCAGAATGATTGGGATGGCTACGTGAAATTCACAAAGATGCTCGGCAAAAAAGTGCAGCTTGTCGGTGATGACTTTTTCGTGACGAACCCTGAGCGTCTCGCAAAAGGCATCAAAATGGGCGCCGCCAACGCGATCCTGATCAAAGTGAATCAGATCGGCACTGTTACCGAGACGCTCGAAGCGATCCGTCTGGCGCAAAAAGCGGATTATGGCGTCATTGTCTCGCATCGTTCGGGTGAAACTGAAGATGCTTTTATTTCTGACTTGGCGGTTGGGACCGGAGCGGGACAGATCAAGACCGGCTCGCTTTCACGCACGGACAGGATCTGCAAATACAATCAGCTTCTCCGCATCGAAGAAGAGCTCGGAAAAAAAGCGCGTTACGGAGCATAAGTACGAGAAAGTTAACCTTTAGAGATAGATGAGAAAACCGACACCAACGATTTTTCTTATTTCACTTCTCGTTATTTTTGCCATTCTGCTTGCGCCGCGTATGATTCAAGTGGAAAATCTGAAGATGCGCAGTGCGAACCTTGAAGCCGAGCTTCAAAAGATCAGGCGCGAAAATCAGCAGCTCGAGACAGAGCTCAAACTTTTAAGGGAAGATCCGGTATACCTCGAAAAAGTCGCCCGAGAGAAATTCAACAAGGCCAAGCAGGGCGAGATCGTTTACAAGATCGTGCGTGAAGGGGAGAAGCAGCCGGCGAATCAGTAATCGCTTTGGGGTTATTTCAGCTCGTTTAGCGATCTTTCAACGGCGTCGAGTTTCTCGGAAAGTTCAAGCCAGTTTTTTTCTTCCGCGTCTATCTCTTTGACCAAAAATGCCAGGCGCTTGCTGCGCAGCGCCGACCAGCTTTGAGGATCTTCGGCAAAATCCTTTTCAGTAACGTCTTTTTCTTCCTTATACTCGGCGAGCAGTTTTTCGGTTTTTTTGAGGCGGTTGGAAATTTTTCTTTTCTCGGACTGCAGTTCTTTTTTGCGCTGATAAGCTACCTTGGCCTCTACCTCCGGATCTACTGCAGGCGCTTGAGCGACTTCCTCCGGCTCATCTTCTTCCTCCGGCAGCTCCGGGTGTACTTCATGATGCAGGCGGTTCGCTAAATGATAAACGTAATCTTCGTAAGTACCCGGATATTTGATCACAGCGCCGTTATTGACTTCGATGATCTGTGTTGCGACGAGATTCACGAAAGTCCTGTCGTGGCTGACAAAGAAAAGCGTGCCTGAAAAATTTTTAAGCGCGCGTCCCAGCGCTTCGACAGTCTCAAAATCCAGATGATTCGTCGGTTCATCCAGCAAAATGACCTGGCATTTGGAAAGAAGCAGGCCCGCTAGGCAGACGCGCGCCCGCTCGCCACCGCTCAACACACCGACCATTTTTTTGACATCGTCGCCTTTGAAAAGAAAACTGCCGGCCAGATTCAATATTTCCTGCCGTGTCACTCCGGGGGCCGCTTTTTCTGAAAGGTGAGTGTAAACATCCTGCCCCGGATGAAGTGTCGCGAAAACATGCTGCGCGTAATACCCGACTTTGAGATTCTGTCCCCAGCGGAAGTTTCCCGATTTCGGCGCCAGATCTTCTGCGAGTGTCCTTAAAAAAGTGGTTTTGCCTTGGCCGTTGTCTCCCAATACAGCCACGCGCGAGCCGTGGTCGATCTCGATATTGATCTTGCGCGCGACGGTTTTTTCAGGGTAACCGATCGACAGATTTTCACAAAGCAAAGCGACACCGTTTCGCCGCTCGACGGGCGGGATCTTGATATGGACGTTACTGAGAGGGTGTCCGACTTCGATCGTTTTCAGTTTTTCGATCTGCTTCATTTTCGAGCGTGCCTGACTGGCTTTTGAGGCCTTCGCGTGAAAGCGGTCGACGAACTCCTGCAGCTGTTTTCTCTTTGCCTCAATGTTGCGGTTGATGTTGATCGTTTGTGTTTTTTGTTCCTCTTTGAAAATAAGATATTCCTCGACGGTACCCGGATAAAGTGTCATGTCACCGTTCTCTATCTCAAGCGTTTCTTCACAGGTTTTTTTCAAAAATTCTCGGTCGTGCGAGACGATGAGAAAAGCGCCGTTGTACTCGAGCAGAAAATCTTCGAGAAGGATCAACGTTTTCAGATCAAGATAATTTGTCGGTTCGTCCAATATAAGGAAATTAGGATCGGTCAGAAGCATCGATGTGAGCTTCACACGCGTGCGGTAACCGCCTGAAAGCGATCCGATCGGCGTAGTCAGCAGTTCATTTTTCAGCTGGAACTGCCCGGCGACTTCTCCGCAGCGCCATTCTTCTTTACCGGTATAGCGCATGAGGAACGCCATCACGGTTTCATCGAGCTTATAAGGATCGTGCTGTTCGAGGTAGCTTAAGCGAAGGCTCTGACTTTTGGAGATCGTGCCTCCGTCGGCTTCTTCCTGGTTCGTGATGATCTTGCAAAGCGTTGATTTGCCGGCGCCGTTGCGGCCGATCACGCCGATTTTCTGGTTTTCCATGAATGCCGCACCCGCGCCATCAAAGATCACATGCGCGCCATAGCTTTTATGAATGTCGTTGAGCTGTAATAAGACTTTGGCCATAGCGGGCTAGTATATCAGAGAGTGTTTGACAAGTGGAAGTAGGCGAATTTCTTCCAAGATCGTTTGCCTTACGGTACAATAGTCCCATCTTATGATGAAAAATAGAAATTATCCCAAATATGGTTTAATATTTTTCGTGATCGGTCTTGCGCTTTTTTTGGTCAGACCGGTTTTAGCGACAGGTCAAGATGATGCTGAACTCGGCATCGAGATGAAAAAAGGTTCTGGTTCACTGACCGCTGCCGAGGCGCTCGAAAAAGCCAAGGGCAAATATGATAAGTATGAAAAAGCAAAAACCAAGATCGCTCAGATCTTCACGGGGACTCCGAAAGAACCTGATTCTGCGAATTCGCCAAAGCCCGAGCCTTCTCAAAAACTTGATGAGTCCGCCAAATCCGTTCGGACCACAGCTCCTAGCGCACCAGGTCTCACGGAGCCAGTCAAAAAAGATATGCCACCGATGACCGGCGCCCATTTGATACGTCTTAAGAATGGCCGTGGCATGACCGGTGTGATCCGCGAGCAGGACAAGAATGGTTTTTGGATCGAAGTAGCGCCGGATGAGAAAGTCTATTTAAGGAATGACGAAGTCAAAGCGGACGAGGGGCAGATATAAAAGGGCCACATGGTAAAGATCACCGCCTCTTATTTGGGCGATCTGCATTGTAAGCTCAAGCATGAACCGTCCGGGACTATTCTCGAGACCGATGCACCGAAAGACAACATGGGCAGGGGCGAGGCTTTCTCTCCGACAGACCTTGCGGCCGCGTCGCTTCTTTCCTGCATGCTCACCACGATGGCCATTTATGCGAAGCGTCAAGGAAAAGAGCTTTCCGGCGTGAGCGGTGAGGTGATCAAAGAAATGTCCATAGACGCTCCTCGACGCATTGCGAAGCTTACGGTCACCGTGAATATGCCCGGCACATTATCTAAAGATGAACGCATTGAATACGAACGCGCAGGCGATAATTGTCCCGTGTTCAAGAGCCTTGATCCGGCAATCAAGATCATGACACATTATCTTTACGCCTAAATTGAAAAGCCCGCTGAACATAAAGTTCAAACGGGCCTTAAATTTAGCGAGTCGGATTTGAATCAACAATCTTTTAATTGTTTTGCGCAAAAACCGCCGGCATTTCAGCCGACGGTTTTTTAAAACGGATTCTAACGTTCACGCCTTTGCGGGCTCGCAGGATTTAAACTTAGCCCAATCAATAAGCGGCTTACCGGTCTCCAAAAACGATTTAAGATTGGAAAGCACTCGCGGCCAGCCCATCGCGACCTTGCCCGCCATCTGGGAACCGGCTTTGAAGCCGCCATGCGTGACTTGAAGTTTTACGATCTTTTCGCCAGATTCGATCGCTTCGATCTCAAATGTCACCTGCGAGTCATCTTTCAAATCTTCGGGCGCGGCCCAGGTCATGACCAGACGTTTAGGCGGCATGCTTTCCAGAACCTTGCCGGTGACGAGGACCCTTTTATCGGGACTCACATGTTCCCATTTCGACCCTTTTTTCCAGTCCGAATAGTTTCCGTGCGTCCAGTATTGGCGCGCAAATTCGGGGTTCGTGATCGCCTGCCAAACTTTTTCAGGCGTTGATTGAATGTAGATGGTGTAAACGAAGTCAGGTATGCTCATTTTATTTCTCCTCTAAGGCCTGTTTAAGATTTTGAAGCGCCTGAAGCCGGCCGCGCTCGAACTTGCCTATCCAGCGCGTATAGATCTGCTGGATCGGCACCGGGTTCAAGTAATGTAGCTTCTCGCGCCCCCTTCTGACCGTGACGACGAGATTCGCCGCCTCGAGCAAAACAAGATGTTTGGTCACCGCCTGACGGCTCATGTTGTGGCCTTCGCAAAGCTCGCTTAAGGTCTGCCCGTTTTTTCGGTGCAAACGGTCCAGCAATTTTCTGCGGCTCTTATCGGCAAGGGCTTTGAACACTTTGCTATCGTGTGTGACCATGGCTCTATTATGCAACTATTTGGTTGCATGTCAAGTGAAAA
>CAZXLF010000006.1:54389-149919 GCA_964642015.1 uncultured Planctomycetia bacterium | reverse complement strand
TCGTGTGTGACCATGGCTCTATTATGCAACTATTTGGTTGCATGTCAAGTGAAAATAATTTTACCTCTGAGGCCTACGCGGTTATTGTTCTATTGGTTTTTAGCTTGCTGACGTCGGAGCGCTTCGTGGCGGCGCTCCCATTCGGCTCGTGCGTCTTTTGCGTCCTGTGAGATTGCCGGAGGGCCTTCTGAATTGAAGACCGCGCCTTGAGTCTTCCCATGCTGGGTCTCTTTATCGTAGTCAAGCTGTTTGCGGTCGAAGCTTCCCATCAGGATATTGATATCGTGCGACAGACGCGATTGCTTGGAGCGATCAGCCGATAAAAGCGCCTGTTCAATCGCGATCGTCTCGTTCTCGATGATTTGCCGATGGCCATCCTCGTGGATCTGCAGTGCTTTTATAAAACGGCCCCATTTTTCGCGCAGTGTTGCCGGCGCGCGCTCTTCGTCCGTCCAATGGGGCATATGATAGACGATCTCTCCTTGGACCCTAGGCGGGGAAGCCCACCAATGAAAATTTGAGGTCGTCATCCCGTCATGTCCTCCGAAACCGTGCGTCTTCCGTTGGTGCGCGTCCAGGTTCGCGCGGATCTCGGAATCCGTCAGGCCCTGCACGTCGTAATACTCAGTCCGGATGGTGATCTGCGGAGTGGCTGAACAAACGGTTGCCCAAAACATCAAAACCGCCGAGATCGGAAGAATGGTTTTTTTAGATGTGTTCGCGGGTATGAGTGTCATCAAGTGAACCGGATATGTTCTGGGTCGACTCTGCGCGTGATTTTGCGGCGAGCAAGACTACCTTTACACCAAATTCAAAAAGGTCCGCCGAGCGTAATGCTTGGTCAGTCTTCACAGGCAGAATCAACGCCAATAGTGCCGATCAGACTTTTTAGGTATTCAGGCGAACTTACACGCGCAAATTCTTTTTTCACCCACGATAGACGTCTTTCGAATTCTTTATGATTGCCATTCTGATTCTGAGCAAGCGCTTTTTCGAGCGAGGTTTGATGACGCTTGAGAAGTTTGACTTCTACGGTTTGACGGTTCCGAAGACGCCGGGCGTACCAATCGCTGTGCATCACGGATTCTTTGGAAAAAAGGGAGCGGATCTCCGGATGGTTAATGTCCATATTCCGGTAATGGCCGTCACGCATGATGTGGAGCAGAGCTTTGAGCGGCGGGATAGCGGATTCCACACTGCCGTCATTAAAGTAATGCTCCGCCACTCTTTTTTGAGTGATCAGGATATTCTCGATCGCTTCCACAAAAGCGTCCAGGTCCTGCAATTCCGGCCGCAGCATCTCCGGTGTAAAGACGATGTTCGGATTATTAAAGATCCTTCCCAAAAAGGTGTTCACGAAACGCGGTGTGATGCGGTATCCCAGGATCCCGGCGCGCACGACCCGGCCGCGATATTCAAAATCACGCATTTTTTCAAGATGCCCGTTGCGGATCAAAGCATCCGCTTTTTGCTCTTCGGGGCGCATGCGGCACCAGATCTCAGGCACGAGCAGGCTGATATCGTGATCGACGCGGACATGGGGGCCGACGTACCCGGCCGCGGAACTGAACCCTTCATAGCCACTCACCGCGTAAGACACAAATGCGTTATTCAGATCCACGATCGGCCATAATGCGTTGAACGGGCCCTTGGTCAGTGCGCCTTCTGAACCGAATCCTGTTGTGGACGGCGATTTTCCGGTAAGCGAGCAGATCAGGTCCAAAAATAATTCCGGTAATTCTTGATAATGGATCGGATTGTATACGGCAAGTGCGGGCACACCGCTTTGGGGATCGGCCGGATTGCTGCGTCTTCCAAGCAAAACCGCGTTCACGGGCCAATACATAGGTTGTGACGAATCCAATCCTCGGAAAAGTCGCATGCAGATCTTGGCGACGCGTGAGACATCAGGCCGCACGCGGTCCGGACGCGCCTGAAGATAACGGGGATTTTTGGTTGGCTTCCCATCCACCATTCTCGGGTGCGCGGAAGAAACGGTAAAAACGGGGCTTTGTCCCTGATTCAAAAAATCAGTCAAAAGTTTTTTCATGGGTTCGGTGTAGAGGTCGAACACCACTGCGTCTTCCACGATACGGCGCACGTCATTCCGGGTCAACGGTTCGAAATTGGACAGGAATGTATTGGGTGCGGCAATGTCCGCCTCAGCCTGTTTGTCGTAACCATGATAGATCGCGTCATCGGGCCTCTGGAAAAGGAACATTTCGCAATTCGTGATGAGTTTCACGCTCGTATGGTCGAATTGGGGTGCAAGACCTTTCAGTGATCCCGTGGGGACCGTCACGCTGACCGTGATATCGTCGGCCGTTTGGATCTTCTCGGCGGCGCAAAAATCAGGCCGCACGCGGAAAATCCGCCACGCGCCGTCTTCCGCGCGGCCCACCCGCAGGTAATTGGCGACCAGTCTGCGGCCCTTGAAACGCAATTCATGGCCCATATGCCCGTTGACGATGTCGACTGAAAAATACGGACGCCACTGACCGTCCCATTCCTGCTGATAAAATCTTTTTACGACGAAAACGATTTCCTTGATATGATCGGGGATCGAGCGAAGCCATGCGTTATACGCGTCCGTGTATTCTTCCGAAACAGTCAAAAGTTTAATCACAGACCCCAATGATCTTTTGGGGCTTAACAATGGCCGGCCCGGGCCCGGTTTTGCGTATTCCTTTTTAAACCTGTCCGAATAATCCCGTTGTAAGATCGCGTCGACGGCGTCCTGGTCTTCTTTGAATTCGCTCGTGAAAACAGGGCCTTGGATCATCGCATCCGCGATGGATTTGGATATTTCGGATTTGCCTCCGCCGGAAACCGTGCAGGGTTTATGGCAATGCACCCCTTCGGCGATCGTTCCCACCAAATGCCAGGAATGGCCGCCGGTTTGCTTTTTCATGTAGATCCGATAACCTCCCGGCAAGATGTAGGTGTGCTCAGCCAGAAGACGTATGGAGATTTTTTTGTCGTTTTCGGTCCAGCTCACCGAGCGGTCGTTGAGATTAAATCGTGCGGACGCAGGCACAAAAATTATATTCGGCATATCCCGGTGAACGGCATGCCCCTCTTTTTTCAGGACGGCCTCGGGGCCCAGAAGCGCCAGTGCATCTTCGAACGTATTGTCATTTCGGGACAATAAGCGTTCGAGCTCAAATTCTTCGCCCAGATCGTAGGCTGCGAAAGCGATCGCTCCTCCCGAATGCTCTTCCTCCGCCGCGCCGTAAAGATTGGCGGAGTAACTGATCTGTGTTTTGACCTCTTTTTTGCAATATCCGAAATAATTATCCGCGATCACGGTCACGATCACGCCGCGTTCATCGCGGCAGGTGACTTTGAACGCCTCGCCCCCGTTATACAATTCTTCCGGCAATTTCCAGCACATTCCGTCGCGGCGCTGTCTTTCGGTCGCCTTATCATAGGAAGGAAGTCCGAGATCTTTTTTGCGCAATCTGGTCAGATGCGGAGCTAAAATGACACAGCCCGTATGTCCGGTCCAATGTTCCGCGTCCAGCGCCGAGTCATTGAGCTCCAGACTTGGGTTGCCCGCGTTGCCGAATATTGTTTCCACAAAATCGATGTTGCTGATCAAATTGCCTGGCGCAAAAAAACGGATCTCCATCGTACGCTGCGGAGAATGTCCTTCGATCGCCGGACAAACGACCGGACGCAGCAAAAGAGATACGAACGTTCTTTTTGGAGATGTATTCGTGGGCGCATAGGGCAAAGCAGCCAAGCTGTCCGGCGGAGAGAACGCGGCCTTCAAAAGACTACGGAATGTTTGTTTGGGTACGGCAAATTTATCGTCGGGGATCGGGAAACCACCTTCCGCCACATGAAAAACACCCTGCGTGGTCCGGCGATCGTTTTTAGGATTATGCAGAACGCCCTGCTTCACCCGATAAGAATGAATGATCTCGCAAACGAACTCATCGTGATCCGGAGGCAGCGATAAAATACGCGCCATACCTGCTTTGTCGAGAACCAGCGTTTTCGCGGGTAGCGGGACAGGACCAAGTTCGCCGAAATAATCGTTCAAAAAATCCTGGATTCTTTGATCGGCCGGGTTAACAGACTGAGCCTCGGAAGGCTCAAGCATAATTTGTTCAACTTTCATAGATCTAAATTTAACCTTTAAGGCCGTATTCTACCGCATGTTAATCTAAGGCGCCATAGGATTCCGATTGCGCTCCTGACGCCGAAGAGTCGGCTTTTCCACCACCACCACCGGCGGCGCGCTCCCTTCAAATCCAACTGAGGCCACCAAAACCAAAAACCTTTTCCATTTAGGAGGGTATGGATTTAAAGGAAAGGGAGGAGAGATTCCTCCCTTTCCTTCCAAAGGCGATTTTTTAAATCTTCGACTGAGGAAGGGGTGACAGCGAGGAGCGCAGATTATTTTAAATGACGAGTACCACAGCGCCATGGAGGGGAAACCACGTTTCCCCTATGGAAAAATTAAAAGCCCCCATTTTTTGAGTGGAGGCTTCTAATTTTGGTAGCGGGGGTTGGATTTGAACCAACGACCTTCGGGTTATGAGCTTTTAAGAAAACATTGTCTTAACACACAACTTATTTACCGAAGATATCCACTAAGAATGAGATAAATCAAAAAGTCCAAAAAATAAACTACTTTAATTTACCGCCATTATCTGACATTTACCATCAAAAGTGCTTACATTTTGTGCTTACATATCCGCTGTATCTGCTACAATATCGTTCAGCATGAAAAAAACACTTTCGGTCACTGTCATATTATCTGTTTTACTCTTTGGTATTGTTGGGGCTCTGGCTCTTATACCTCACGTCCACGGCAAAGATGTCAATCACTCCCAACATGAAACTTGTCCTGTTCATCAGTTTAATCTTGGCAATGTTCATGCAGATGTCTCGCATTTCCAAATCGTCGTTGCGATTTTCCTATTTTGTTTCTTAATTGAGCTTCAAAAGAGCAACGCTACAGCCTATTCACGTTTATTTGCCTGCCTTAGAGCGCCTCCAGTAGTCAGCTAATTCTTCTCGGTAGTTTCCTTACAACTGAATCTCGGAGGTTTTATGAAAAAAATTCCCATTCTCTTTTTGTGCCTATGGTGTATATCTGCAGTAAAAGCTCAAGCAGACCCCATACCCAGCTTAGAAGTAAGAGTCAGTGAGCTTACACAAATGGTCAAAGAACTCAAAGGTGTCGTTGAGCAGCAACAACAGGAAATCAATGCTTTACGGCAAGCTAAGGAAACTCCACCGCCGACTACCCCTACTCCGCAGTACGTTCCTGAAGCCCCTAAGCCATCTGGTAAATTCACGCCTGAAATCGGTGCCGTCGCAGACGTAGCAACAAAGCTTACAAGCTCTAAAGAAGACACGGATGGAAATAATCGTGTCTCCTTGCGGGAGATAGAGCTTGTTTTGGGAAGCAATGTTGACCCTTACTCTAGGCTCGATTCCACCATCGCCTTTAATGAGGACAACACAGCTGAGCTTGAAGAAGCCTATTTGACTCGTTTTGGACTTCCATTCGATACGACGGCAAGAATTGGACGACTCAAACCAAAAATTGGCAGAGTTATCGCTGTCCACAGAGATAGTCTCGATACTGTAGACGAACCTTTGGTAATTCAGCGATATTTTGGTGTAGAGGGCATGAATAAATCAGGAGTGGATTTGACCAAGCTCTTAGATTTTCCATCGCCTTTTGTTCATTCAATAACTGTCGGTATTCTTGAGGGTGGTACTGGTGAGGGCGGAACTGTTTTTGGACAAACTAGAAAACGCCCTACACTTTATGGTCATTTGAAAAACTACCTTGATATTACCGACATCACGAATCTTGATTTGGGTCTGACTTATGCAGCTGGACATAAAGACGAAGAAGAGACTTTCAAAGTGAATGTCTTGGGGCTTGATGCAACACTGATTCATCACTTGAATGCTAATCAAGATTTTAAACTTCAGGGTGAAGCGTTTTATTTAGACCGTAAAGACTCATTCCTTGATACCGAAGACCCAATGACTGGAAGTGTCATAAGAAACGATGTTGACGGACATCTTTGGGGAGGATACGGTCTCATTGATTTTCGGATTAACTCACAATGGGCTACTGGCTTTCGTTTTGATTACGTAGAGCTAGTGGACAATCCATTAAGTAATCCACATGACGCTGACATAGGCTATGTCGGCTATCTCACTTTCTACCAGAGCGAATTCGCAAGATGGAGACTCCAATTCAATCACATTGATTTAGCCAACGGCAAAGATGATAACCAATTATGGATTCAAGGCACTTTTGCAATTGGCGACCATAAACACAAACTTCAATAAAATTTGGAGATTAATCGCATGCTTACCAGATTAAAAAGCGTTTTTGTTTTAGTTCTTTTCTGCAGCTTCTTTTCGATGGAGCCACTATTTGCTGCCGAACTTCTTAAAGTGGTCACAACTCAAGCAATGTACGCTGACATTGTAAAACAAGTTGGTAAAGAGAAGGTGGATGTAAAATTTGTTGCTCCTCCAAAATTCAACGTTCACTTTATTCAGCCAAAGCCTAGTGATGTTCGTAATGTCGCTCATGCGGATTTAGTCGTTTGGACAGGGCTAGACCTTGAAGAATGGTGGGGACCGCTTTTGGAAGCGGCTGGCAAACCTGATTTCTTTCCTGGGCGTGAAAGAAGCGTTGATATGTCAAAAAGTATCAGAATATTAGAAGTTCCTGACCATCCTCTTTCACGTGCCGAAGGAGATATCCATTTGTTCGGGAATCCTCATTTCACAATGAATCCAGAAAACGCAAAAATCATGGCAGGAACGGTCCTTGAGAAACTCAAGAGTATCGACCCTACCAATGCTTCGTTTTATGAAGAAAATAAAAAGGCGTTTATTTTAAAACTGGACAGCAAGATTTCCGAATGGAAAAGCATCTGTGCAAGTTTCAGGGGGCAAGAGATTGTTTCTTACCATGAGGACATCGAGTACTTTGCTGATTTTCTCGGGCTTAAAGTAGAGCAGTTTCTTGAAGCAAAACCAGGGATACCGCCAACTCCAAAACATTTAGAGTTTTTGGAGGAATACGTAAAATCAAAACGCATCAAAGCCATCGTCATGCCAACTTATTTTCCGCATGATGCCGCAGAATCTTTAACTAAAAAGATTGGCGGTAAGGTCGTAACGATTTGCCAAAATCTTGGCGAACTACCAGGAACGGATGACATCTTTAGTTTCTTTGACTACAACGTTAAACAGATTAGCGAAGCATTGAAATAAAAACAAAGGGGGGCATCCTTTATGAATGAATTTTTACACATCATGGCTTTGCCATTTACTGCTTGTTTAATATTGACGGGAATACACGCCTATTTAGGACTTCATGTTATCGAGCGTGAAGTGATTTTTGTGGATTTAGCCCTTGCTCAAATAGCTGCTTTAGGGGCAAGTGTGGCATTGGTATTCGGATTTGGTCTCGATAGTGTTCAATCATATTGGATGTCCCTTTGTTTTACTATTTGTGGAGCCGCTATATTCTCGCTCACTCGATTTAAAAAACAGCAAGTGCCTCAGGAAGCGATTATCGGAATTACCTATGCCGTTTCAGCCGCTCTCCTAATTCTTATTTTAAGTAGGTCAGGCGAAGGAGATGAGCATATCAAGCAAGCCTTGGTGGGAAATATCCTGCTTATTCGTAATGCCGAAGTTTTAAAGATTCTTGGGATTTATTCTGCGATTGGATTATTTCATTATCTGTTTAGAAAAAGGTTCTTGCTTATCTCTCAAAATTCGGATGAAGCCTTTCGGAAAGGAATCAACGTCAGGCTTTGGGACTTTTTATTTTATGCGTCCTTCGGCTTTGTTGTTACAAGCTCGGTTAGAATTGCTGGGGTGTTACTTGTTTTCTCGTTTCTTGTCGTGCCGTCCGTTGCGGCAATTCTTTTTTCAAAAAACATTGGAACGAGATTGACAATAGGATGGACTGTTGGCTTTTTGGCAAGCGTTTTAGGTATGGCGGTATCTTACTTTCTTGATTTTCCTACAGGAGCAAGTGTAGTTTGCACTTTTGGACTGCTTCTAATTGCGTTGGCTATCATAAGGACGTTTACACCCTAATTTTATTAAGGGAGCCCATTCTTACGCTTTTCGACTCTTTCTCCTCTGTGCGGATGAGATAATGGCGTCATTTTTGGCAGTTTTATCTGAGTTTTTTCCTTAGTTTTTTCGCACCCTTCTTTATAGCATTTTTGCTTCAAATAGCCCTAATTTCTTCGTGTTTATATAATTATCAATTGGGCAAGGGGGGGGGTTCATGATTTTTGATAAAACATTTACGAAATCGAGTCTAATACGTATTCTGGGGGTATTTAATGGGTTAAAGGCAATTTTGTACATCACAACCCCCTAAGGTCATAAGCTAATTCACGAGCGGCATCTACACCCCAAATAATTCGGATATTACTTTTTACACCATATTTTCTTAGGAAACTTCTCGTTTGAATTAGATATTCCTCTTCGAAGTGTTGTCTTAAATATACAATTCCTTTTTCTCGGAAATAAATTCCACGAACATAGTCATCGAATTGCTGCTTTCCGTATTTCTCGATGATTTCTTGATGACAGAATGGCGTAACATCACAAAGAAATTCCCCTGTATCAGGGTAATAGCAAAACTTAAAGACAAAACACCCACCAGCTTTAGATTTTGAATCAAGGATGTTTGAGTTGTTAATATACCAACGTTCTTTGATAGCGGGGCTTATATTAAGCTTTGTTGCCCGACTCATATCAACCAAGCCCCTGTTCATTATTATCTATTGCGTTAGTTTCAATTTCACAGCACTTATGAAACCACGCTACAAAAAAAGGGACATGAACCAAGCCCCTTTCCTCGGTGAAGTAATCAGCCCCTATTTTTCTCCTATAAAATGGTCGTCCACAGCGTTTGCAAATGGAGTCGTTTTCGCATTGGCAATAAGCTCGTCCCCAGACGTATTCTTCAATCACATAGTCACGATAGAGACACATGCCTTTCCATTCACCGCACATCTCACACTTTTCTAGCCCTTGGGGAATTCGAAACGCCAGTCTAGCCATATTATTAATCCTTTATTTCTTAACCTCCCGAGATAATGTTTGTATTCATATGTATTGAATTATGTTTTTCAGAATGATGCACTAGTTCTAATTTTTCAATATCCAAATCATAAGTAGGAGCATAGTGAGCGTAAATTTGAGTTACAGCTAAACTGGAGTGACCAAGCCATTTACTTACTTTGTAAAGAGGGACATTATTTTGAACCAATCTTGATGCGAAGGTATGCCTGAACTGATGCCAACCCAACCATTTTTTATCCAATCCCACTTGTCTAAATATTCCTTTTAGTGCTTTTTTTGGTCCGCCTTCCGAGTATTTCGTGCCTTTGTTGAAGCCCTTGTTTGCAGGGAAGCAAAGCCCTTCTTTTTTAATAAACGGTCGAAGTTTATCTCTCAATTCATCTGAGATAGGCACAACCCTTATCTGATAGTTTTTAACAGTATGACCATATTTTTCTTTGTTTAGGACCTTAACAGTTTTGGTATCCCAATTAAAATCCTCCCACTCCAGATGAATTAATTCTCGCAATCTAAGTCCCGTGTATCGAGCCGTTACAATCATGGTGTAGAGGTAATGACCTTTGGCGGCTTCTTCAATTCTTGAATAGTCTTCATCAGTGAAAAATTTTGGGAGTGCCTGCGGTAATCTCTTTAGATGTATTCCATCAGTTGGATTTTTAAGAATATATCCTTTTTCAGCGGCAGGACGAAAAAATCTCTTAATTCCTATCAATTGATTGTTATATGTTTTTGGGGGATTGCTTTCATAGAGCTTCAAGTAAACCAATATGTCTTTCTGATTGAATCCATTTATTGTTTTCTTAGGCACCATTCCAAGAAATTGCTTAACCATAGAAAGTTCCGAGCGGTTCGTTGATTTTTTACGGTACGAGACATCTTCAAGGTATTCCGCAAAGTACGCCTCAGTTGATTTCTGGCTTGTATCCTGCAGTTGACCTTTTTTCTGTTTTACCTCGTATTCTTTTTTTAAAAACTTCGCCATCTTCTCATCAGAAGTTTTTAAACTCTTGACCTTCCGATGCCCATTTGAAATATAACTAATAAAGTAATTTCTACCTCGTTTATAAATGCTTGCCATTTGACAATGCTCCTATTAAAGTATACAATGTAACTATTGTATATACAAGATTTGGGACTTAATATAATGCTATGAAAAACTCTAAAGAGAAGAAGACTGCGGTGGTTACGGTGAGGTTTACGCCGTCTATAAAAGAGCGACTAGACAAAAGAGCGAAGGAGGGATTTCGAAGCATCTCTCAAGAGGTGGAAATGCTCGTTATCAAAGCCCTCCAAAAGGGGTTATAAGAACCCTTTTTTCGCTTTTTTTGTCTTTTTTTGCTTACATCAACTGCTCACATCTTCCATCGTTCACTTTGTTGTTTTCATAACCTCCTTTAAATACTGTACTTACACACGTCATTAATTGATGACCTTCGGGTTAATTACTCAAAGGTCGTTTATAACTGTCTTATCAAGCTTAACTTGGCAGTTCTTTAAATACTCGTCCAAACTGTCCTTGCTAAACATCAAATGACCCCTTTTTGAGTCCCTCGGCATACGAAATACTTTGACTCCGTGTTCCATGAGCTTTAAGTAGTTTCTCTGTAGCCAGCGGTAAGTCTGACTTAAATACTCAGCTGTATCCCTCATATCGAACAACTGAACGTTCTCGTTAATTACCATTCCAATCACTTCCTTTCATTTTCTTGTTATAGAAATTCATATTGATTTTCTTAGCGTTAATTTGTGCCAGCAAACCGTTTAAAATAAAATATTGCTGCTTTATTGTATGCTTCAGCTGCATCTCCCTTGTTCTTGAAATGTCCTAAATATTTTCGCTTTTTAGAATATGTGATTCCAGCTTCCCATCTATGTTTTTTTTCAATCCAGTAAACACCTTTCAATTCAGAAGAACTTCTTAATTTTTTTACTTTGTGTTTTTTAGCATTAGCTCTGTTTTGGCTATAAGTAGCAAATCTTAAATTGCATTGTCTATTGTCTAATCCATTATGATTAATATGGTCAATGCAATCTGACTTATTTTTATTAACGTCATGTTTTAAAAGTCTATGCATTAATACCATTTTAAATTTGCCATCCACTTTTCTAAAATCGCTAGAATATGTGTAAGCATAACGAATTAAACCTTCACCTTTCCCTGAAGTCACTATTCGCCATAAATACTTGCTTACTAAAGCAAAATCTTTATCGTCTATTAGAGCTACATAATTGCTATTTTTTAATGGAATTTCTTTGAACATAATCATTTCTCCTTTTTTAAAATATTTAATACGTAGAAAATATAAATCATTTAATGTATTCAATGTTTAATGTGTTTTAATTTATTATTTCTGAATTAGTAATTGAAACAGAAATTGAAATTAAAGATGCAGATGAAGGGGTTAGAACTTGCTTAGTTCTTGGTTACTCTGATGTTTAACCAAATTTGGATTTCCACCTAATTTTCCTGCTTCTCTTCTGATATTTCTCAATTCTTCATCTCTTTGCATCCGTTTGCTGTATATATTTCCTGACACATCTCTTACGAACACTCGTGCGACTTCTAATTCTCTAACAAGCTTCTTTACTTGTTTTTTAGGCACACCTGTCATTCTCGATATTGCTGTGGATTCATCTATGTCTCCCAAAATTTCCAATTTGTATTTGGATTTAGATTCAAAAAGAATACACATTAAATCTATCCAGAGACCTCTCGCCGCAACAGAAACTGACCTTAACGCAGGGTCTTTTAAAAAATCTCCAGTATAGAATTGAAATGCTGGCTGTTTGCCTTTTGGAACTGTTTCCATTTTTTCTGCATTGAACATAATATTCATCCTCTCTTTTTTATTTGTATTTAAATTAATCCGACCTTGACTACCATAAAATACCCTTCCTTGTCTTATGTCATTATTTCCGCTTTTTATACACCAAATTAATCCACATTTTTATACAGTTAACATTCTGACCTTATCTTTATAGCCCTGTCATATATTATGTCCAATATTTGCCTTTTTATACATGCATCAAATCAACATTTTTTAAAAAACTTCTAACTCTGACACGTAAAAGGACATACAAATCGTGCCAAGTTCGAAGGGTGTACTTTTTAGCATGCGAATGAGCTTTTTCCCTCTATAGGGGACAGTCTTAATTCCTATTTCAGGCAATTATTTCTGAGTTTTTTCTTAATTATTTCCAAGCTGCCATAGATAGTTTACCCGCTTATTGAAATATATTTGTCCTAGCTCATCTAATACGAAATTTAGGGTATTCTAGGAGGCATTTATGCTTTTTATAACTTACCTAATAGGGCTTCTAGATTCTTCTTTCCCTGAGTATCCTTTGAGAATAGAATAACCATATTTAAGAGATGGTTCATTGTCTGCAAGTCACCTCAATTTTTACATGTTCCTACCACAGGGACACCATTGCTTTTGGAGAACTTTTATGCCCGAACAAATAATTCAATGCCCTAAATGCAAAGCCGAAATTCCTCTTACAGATGCAATCTCAAATAAGATTCGGGAAGATTTAAGAAGTGAGCTTGAGACTGAAATAGCTAAGAAGGAGCAGGAAATTTCTAAGAAACAAAAGGAACTTGTCTCGAAAGAAAAAGAACTTATCGAAGCTAAAGCATCTATCAATGAGCAAGTTGTTGAAAAAGTAAAAATTGAAAAAAAGAAGCTCGAAGAAGAAATTAAGTCAAAAGCTCGTGAAGAAATCTCAGCTGATTTAACCGCCTTACAGAAAGAATTAGATGAAAAGAATATGAAGTTAAAAGCTTCCAGAGATACTGAATTACAAATACGTAAAGAAAAAAGAGAATTGGAAGAAAGTAAGGCGGCTCTTGAATTAGAAGTCGTCCGTAAAGTTGACGAAGAGAGAAAGAAAATCGAGGACGCTACGACTAAAAAGATTTTGGAAGAACATCGCCAAAAGGATTCAGAAAAGGACCGCTTAATAAAAGATTTATCTCAACAAATGGAAGATATGAAGCGTAGGGCCGAGCAGAGGTCACAGCAGCTTCAAGGAGAGAGTCTTGAGCTTGAGCTAGAAGAGATGTTAAAAGCCGAATTTTCGTTTGACGTTTTTGAACCAGTTGAGAAAGGTACGAAAGGAGCTGATTTATTACAAAAAGTTCAAACACAATCAGCGAAATTCTGTGGAACGATTCTTTGGGAAACGAAACGCACAAAATTGTGGAGTGACGGTTGGATTCAGAAGCTCAAAGATGACCAAAGAGAAGCTAAGGCAGATATTGCTGTGTTAATTTCAGAAGCTTTGCCCAAAGGTTTTAATAAATTTAGACAAATTGAAGGAGTTTGGGTAACTGATTACCCCTCATTTATTAGTTTAGCACTCGCCCTGCGAGTCATGCTGACTCAAGTGGCTAAGGCTCGTGAAGCCTTAGCGGGCAAAAGCGAAAAAATGGAGTTAGTATATAACTATCTTACAGGAAATGAATTCCGCAACCGTGTTGAAGCAATCGTTGAAGCAATAAACTCAATGAGAAATGACCTAAATTCGGAAAAAAACTCTATGCAGAAAATTTGGGCTAAACGAGAAAAACAAATTGAAAAAGTTATCGCAAATATGCTTGGCATGTATGGAGATTTGGAAGGCATATCTGGTACGAATTTGCCTTCCATTAAAATGCTCGAAATATCCGAGCCTGAAGAAAAGTCATGAAGTTATCAAAAGTCGATATAGAAAACTTCCGTTCTATAAAATCTGCTGAAGTGAATCTAGATGATTATACTTGCCTTGTCGGGCCGAATGGATGTGGCAAATCGACAATCTTAATGGGTCTCAACGTTTTTTTCAGAAATAGCGTACCTAATGTTAATTTGACCGCTTTAACAAAAGATGATTTTCATCACGGGGATACATCTAATCCTATTCGAATCACTCTTACCTTTGAGGATTTAAGTAACGACGCTAAAGAAGATTTTAAAGAGTATTTTCGAAATGGAAAACTTATCGTATCTGCCATTGCTTCGTGGGATGAAGCCTCAAAATTAGCACCAGTTTCTCAGTGCGGTTCAAGGTTGGTAATGGAAGATTTTGCAATTTATTTTGGTCGAAGTACTGGAGGAGCTCCGGCTGATGAGTTAAAAGAAATTTACATAAAAATTAGAGAAAAATATCCTGACCTTCCATCGGCAAGCACTAAATCTAAAATGAGTGAAGCTCTTTCAGCATACGAGGAAGCTCATTTAGATAAATGCGTCCTAAAGGATAGCACTCAGCAGTTTTATGGTTTCACAAAAGGTACTGACCGCTTAGCCAAATATATTCAATGGGTATATGTTCCTGCGGTTAAAGATGCTTCAACGGAACAAGAAGAAAATAGAAAAACCGCATTAGGGCAATTACTTGAAAGAAATGTAAGGAACAAGATTAATTTCAAGACTGAAATTGAAACGTTAAAACATAAATTAATTGAAGAATACGAAGGTATGGTGCAGAAAGAAAAAGCTGCGTTGAAAGGACTATCGGATTCATTATCGTCTAGATTGAAAAACTGGAGTCATCCATCTGCAGTGGTTGATGTCAATTGGAATTATGATAGAGAAAAAGCGGTGTCCGTGTCGGAGCCTTCTGCAAAAGTTACAATTGGAGAATTTAATTTTATAGGAGAAATCTTTCGGTTGGGTCATGGTATTCAACGTTCTTTTTTAATAGCTCTTCTTGAAGAACTGTGCGAAACAGATAACCCTAACGCACCAAGACTATTACTTGGCTTCGAAGAACCAGAAATATATCAACATCCACCTCAGGCAAAGCACATGTCTGCCTTGCTAGAGATGATGTCAAATAAAAATACCCAAACAATTATTACGACGCATAGCCCGTATTTTGTTCCTGGAAAAGGATTCCAAAGTGTGAGGATGGTGCGGAAAGATTTAAAGACGTTTGAATCGAAAGTTACTGAGTTATCAATTACTCAACTTGAAAAATCAATTTCAGATGCTTTAGGTGAGGTGAGGAAATCACCTAGTTCTCTTGTAGCAAGGATTGAACAAATCATGCAGCCGTCATTAAAAGAATTATTTTTTTGCCCGGTTGTTATATTGGTTGAAGGAGTTGAAGATATTGCATACATTTCAACATATCTCGAATTAATGGGTATGTGGTCTAGTTTTAGAATGTATGGATGTCATTTTGTGGTGGCTGGTGGAAAGACTAATCTTAGTCGTCCATTGGCTATTGCCAATGCATTTAACATCCCCACATATATTTTATTTGATGGAGACATCAACGATAAAGATATTAATAAGGAGAAAAGAGACAATCAGTGTATTCTCAATCTTTGTAAAGTTAAGGCCGACCCATTATCCAAAACAACAATCTGGGAGCGGAATTTAGTGATGTGGCCAACTAATATTGGAGATGTCATCGAGGCTAGTTTTGGAGAAAATAACGAGTGGAATAAAGCAAAGAATAAAGTTATTACTGAGAATAAATGGGAGGGCGTTGGTGGAAAAAATATTTTAGTTATAGCTTCGACTTTAAATGAATTGTGGGATACAGGATTTAAAAGCGATATGCTAGAAAAGCTGTGTAAACATATAATTGATTTTGCTAAAGCGTCATGATAAATAACGTCTACATATGAAGTTAGTTTTCGGTTTATTCGGAAAGTCCAAAGAAGACAGTCATCCTAAAAATATAGCCGCCTTATCTCCAAAGCAGAATAGCAATCAAAATAGCAATAAAGACGGCACTATTGATTTAGATGCTAGTCAGGCTACCGTTATATCGCTGCCATATAGAAATTTGGACCCTTGGGCGAATAGACAACCAAGCGACCAAAATTGGACAAATTATTGGAGGACTTATAACAAAGCATATTCCTATTACAATCGACACATGTATCAAAAAGCGAAGGATGAATTTTTAAAAATATATGACAGCAAAGAGCATGCGGGAGCTTTCTACACTCATCTTTTACGTGTTTATAGACAATTGATAAAAAAGGTTATTAATAAGGATGCTGTAGCTAGTTTAGCTCTATATGACGAATTGTTCTTAAGATGTTCAAATTATACAAATAAGGACATCAGACAATACAACAATATTCTTGCTGAAAACCAATCATCAACAATTGGCAGAAAACCAAGAGAAGCCATCCCTGAAGAACCTGAGTATGTGTTTGAGTCAACATTCCTAAATTTTGTTTCTGAATCAACGAAACCAAAAGGATGGAAGCTACCTAAGCCTATAAATTATTCGTTTCTGAATATTATTTCTGAGTCTAATTTTCTTCCGAATAAATTGCCCTACCTCGAAATTATCGGCTCGCTAGCGGTTTTTCATGTAGTTGATACCTTGCCTGAACTTTCTGAAACACCCTGGCGAATCGACGAAACGGCAGATAGGAACTCACTGTTTATTGTTACGAAAGGTAACAAAAATCTCATTCATGTAGATAGGGATTTAAATATTCTATCCTCATTTGACTTGTCACATTTGGCAGAAAATCATACTGAGATAAGAAATTTAAGAATATCAAACGACCAAACTAGAATTCTCATTACTGCTGTTGATAAGGCTTATATTTATGATTTCAATTTGAAACCAATTGCGAAATGGAGGGTGCCAATCAAGGAGGGTCTTACAAAAGATGAAAATTCGGGTACGCCAACCAGCCAGCAAGACATACTTCTATCAAAGTATTTTAAAATGCTTGGTGTTTCTGAGACGGCTTCAGAGGAAGAAATTAGACAATCGTTTAGAAGGCTTGCTTTGCAATGCCATCCTGATACAAATCCTGATGACCCAAATGCTAACGAGAAAATGATAGCTCTCAAAGAAGCATATGAAGCTGTAATGCACGAAGACGCAAGAAATGCCTTTAGAGGAGAAATAGAAGAAGAGCATTGGGTTAAAATATTAAGCAGACATACATTTCAAGCGGGTGGCTTAGAATTTACATTTACCGCTTCTTTATCGATGGACCCCAATGATTGGATTTATGGTGCTGGTATATCGCAAGATGGTAGCACCTATTACTTAGGGTGTTATTCTGGAAAGACGTATGCAGTAGGCCACGATGGTGTTGTAAAAAAAGTGTTTATAATGCCAAAAACGGGCGATGGATTTCATGGAGAGCATAACCCAATTTCTTTTATCTTTGATAGAACCCCGTATCTTCATATTCTAAGTTATTCTTATCTTTATATTGTCAACGATGATGAACCAATTAATGTGATTGCTGTAGGAGATACAAATATTAAGTGGTGGGACAAAGGATTTCTGCTATTAAGCAAGGACAAACAATCGTTAGTGGTTTACGATGACAGCGGGTTAGTAATTAGTAAATTGAAATTCAATAGTTCCATAAAAACATGCGGGTATAAGGAAAATAATTTTTGGATAGAAACAGCTAAAAAAATTTATATTTTTTCTTTGAACATACAGAATCTAGATAATAAATCAGCTTAGGGTATTCAATGGGCTACTGGAAAGAAAACGAGGTCCAAAAAACCTCTGGGTATGCCAATGGACGTCTTGGTCAAGGAATGGTTAAATGAAGGAGAATCCCAAAAGCTTTATAACGACGAATCACAGGCAACCGCCCCCGCACCTTGAACCTATTAAATAGAATTTGCTCATATTGGTATGAGTGCATCAAAAATGAAGATGTACTCGAAAAGGATATTTCGATAGATGTCCGAACTCAAGCAATTTTATACCCTTTCGATGATGACCCTTTTATATTTAATAAAAGGGAGATTCGTATAAAAGTTACCGATGAGAAATTAATCAAATTCTCGAAAGCCAAGACACAGGGGCTGGATTTCTTCTACGGGTATCCGCTTTTATATTATCGAGACCAGCGAGCCAACAAAGAATTAGTCGCTCCGTTATTTATTATAAAAATAAAGTTCGAGTATGACGCAACGGAGACTTATGTCTCAAAAGATGAGACGTATCCCACATGCGGAGTTCAGGCATTAACGAAATTGGATTTAAAGACGGAAGAAATAGCCAGTCTAAATCAGGCATTAGAAGATTTGTTTGCTGGCAATCCAAATATATCGGAAGAAGAGCTCTCCAGACAGGTCCTGGAGATTCTCAAAAAAGAAGTAGATGTTGCAATGAATGAAGATATTAGGCCTTCTAGTCTTTCAAATTCTAAAAAACTTACAAATGGAATGACGGCGGGTTTGTATAACAAAAGCCTGATTTTTACGGGTGAAACCACGGCCTTTAATATTCATCTCGTAAAGGATTTATTGGAACTTAAAAATAGAAATGATTTAGAGAAAACATCGTTATCGTTCTTCTCCGCTCCTCGCTCTGCCGACGCCCAGAATGAAGTTATCCCGATACTGCCTTTCCCTGCTAACGAATATCAAATAACGGCAATTCAGGACATTTTTAAATTTTCACTCAGCGTTATAACGGGGCCTCCTGGCACTGGAAAAAGCCAATTTATTTCCAATTTGATAGTAAATCTCTTTCTTCAAGGAAAATCAGTTTTATTCGTAAGTCATACGGGTGAAGCCGTAAATATCGTGAATGCCCGAATCAATGACCAATTTAAGAATTTGATGTTGCGTACTGGGAGAAAAGAAAACAGACAGGAACTGACGGGCAGATTTAACGAATTGCTCACAGATTCTTCCAGAAGAAATGGCAAAACAGTTGGGATATCGTATGTTCATTCTCTTTGGAAAACGATTTTGGAATACAGAAAAACTTTGCTGAAAAAAGACCAATTGGAACAGGACTTTCAGCAGCAATATTTTTACCAGCAGGAACTGAAGAATCTCTTAAAGATACAAGGCTCATTGTTCAAAAAAATCACGGTATATTTTGAATTAATTTTTATTGGGCTTAAGTTGAAAGTAAAACGAAGTCAATTGAACAGATTACCCAGCCGAATAGACCTTGAATCAAAAATTAAAGAGCTGGGAGACCAATTTTATGGTTCTTGTCAGGACCTCGTGACGAGCATTTACCTACGCAAAATCGCTGAGAGTAAGAACAAAACGGGGCTAGTAAATGCTTTTCTAAACAAGGTAACCAATCGGCGACATGGTGATGAAGAAATTGACGAGTCTTCATTTGTGAACGCTCTGCAAGTCCTTAAAATCTGGTCCTCAACGCTTAAGTCCTTAAGAGGCACTTTTCCTCTCAAAGCTGGTATTTTTGATTATGTAATTTTCGACGAAGCGTCCCAAATAGATTTGCCTTCTGCGGCTCCTGCGCTGTATCGGGCAAAGAGAGCGATTATTGTTGGCGACCCCATGCAATTAACCCATATAGCGGGGATTACCAGAGAAACCGATTCAAAACTAGCAAAGATGTGTGGCTTAAAGGAAATGAAAGAAGTCTATCCTGCTAGGGTTAGATACTGTGACGTTTCTTTATATCGAGCGGCAGAAAATTCTTTGCAACATCCACCGATACTTTTAACAAATCATTACCGTTCAGAAGACCAAATTATTTCGCTTTGCAACCAAGTGTTCTATGAGGGCCGTTTAAAAATATTGAGCACTCTTGATTATCAAAAATTTCCAAAAACTCTGCCGCTAGGTATTCAATGGGAAGACGTAAAGGGAGAGACCTATAGACATCCTGAAGGAAGTCGTATTAACCGTCTTGAAGTTGATGAAGTCTTTAGAGTAGTCCAAAAAGTTCTCAGGGAAATTTCAGGCACGAATCTGAGTGTTGGCATCGTTACCCCATATTCGAGACAACGACAGGCATTACATGAAAAGATAACCGCTCAAACGTCTGAGGAAGTTTTAGAAAAGCACGATGTAAAAATACTGACAGCTCATCAATTTCAAGGCTCGGAAAAGGACATTGTTATTTTTTCACTCGTCGTTTCTTCTAAGGGAAATGGGAATAGCGATAAATGGTATAACATCTACCCGCAAATTTTAAACGTGGCTCTTTCCAGGGCAAGATATCTTCTGTATATTGTTGGGGATAAAGATTATTGCGAAAATCGAGAAGGAGTTTTGGGAAAAATTGAGGATGCATACCAGAATATTAAGGACGGGGAAAAATTAGAGGAACACAATTTACATGCAAGATTTGACACCCCAACAGAAAGAGTGTTTTTTGAGCAATTGCAGAAAGTTGAATTGGAAAAACGTGGGTATAAATTAATACCCAAGCTTGTTGCAAAACGTTACACGTTAGACTTTGCAATTGTTGGAAAGAAAAAAATTAATATTGAGATAGATGGAACTCAGCATGAAATTATTGGCGGCATGCCTGTTTTAGAGGATATCGAACGAGACAAATTTTTGAGAGAGAAGGAAGGTTGGAAAATCTTACGATTTCCTAATCATAGAGTTTTATCCGAAATGCCAAAGATTATCGAGGAGCTGCTGACCGAGTTGGTCTAGTTATTTATAGCCTAGGTTAAGCGGCTTTTAGTGGGCATACTGCTTACATTTTTGCTTATATCGGGCAATTTACTGCTGGAAACAAAAAACCACCAGGTGTAAGTCCTGGTGGTTTGTGCAGTTATTGGTAGCGGGGTTGGATTTAAACAAACGACCTCCTGCGAGAAATTAAGTCGTATTTTTGAATCTACAATAAACAAAATTCTGGATAGTCTTGAACGGTGTTTGGTGGGCTTCGTCGAAACTTTCAATTAGCTCAAACCCTACACCCAATTCTTTTAGTAGTGATTCTGGGCTGTATCGGACAATATCAAGCCCGCTACATTTTGAAGGTCCGTTAAGATTGAATGTTGCAATAATCAGATGCCCGCCAATTTTAAGTGATGATTTCAAAACTTCCGAATATTTTCTTCTGTCGATAGCATCGGTCAGAAAATGGAACACAGCTCTGTCGTGCCACAGCTCATAGTGATTTTTAGGGAGATTGACATCGGTGATGTCAGCTTCCAGCCAAGTCACTTTGTCCGCTTTCCGACCTAAACGTTTTTTAGCAATGTTGAGGGCTTTGCCTGATATATCAAGAACACTCACATCCTCGAATTTTCGATTTATAAGGTCATCCACAAGCGTGGAAGCTCCCGCCCCGATGTCGATGATAGGGCTTTTCGGTGTAAGGTTTAATTTGGAAATAACCTTGAGGGAAGGGTCTAAATGGGTTTTATACCAACTGACTTCGGTAGCTTGCTTCGTGGTGTAAATGCTCTCCCAATGCTCTTTTGATTTCATGCTATACCTGATTTCCAAGGTGAAAATGCTTACATTTCTGCTTACATAGGGTATTTTACGCCTAAAACAGAAAAGCCACCAGCGTGTAACCGCTGATGGCTTCTGCACTTATTTGGTAGCGGGGGTTGGATTTGAACCAACGACCTTCGGGTTATGAGCCCGACGAGCTACCAGGCTGCTCTACCCCGCGATATCTTTTAAAAGGTGGAACAAAGTATATACCTCTTTGAAGTGCCCGTCAATCATTCCCTCCTCATTATTTCTAAGAAACCATTACTTTGATCCGGATCGCTGTCCGCCAAAGTATTCCTTTATGATTTTCGTGACAGAGAAAAAATAGAATAGTACACTATTGCGGTTTAAAGGGCCCGAAAAAATCTATGAAGAAGATCCAGATCTGTCCATGGCCGGCCAGCGATCCTTTGATGATCGCCTACCACGATACCGAGTGGGGTGTGCCGCTGTATGATGACAAAAAGCTATTCGAGTTTCTTGTGCTTGAGGGCATGCAGGCGGGTTTGAGTTGGCGCACGGTGCTCCATAAACGGGAGAATTTTCGCCGGGCGTTTGACGATTTTAACCCCGAAAAAATAGCGCGCTACGGAAGCGCCAAGGTCGCCAAGCTCATGAATGACGCCGGCATTATCCGCAACCGCCTGAAGATCCAGGCCAGCATTAGCAACGCGCGGGCTTTTCTAGATATTCAGGAAAAAGAAGGAAGTTTTCATAAATATCTGTGGCAATTCACAGACGGCAAGCCGATCGTCAATCGATGGAAGAGTTTGAAAGATATTCCGGCGACGTCGACCGAGTCCGACGCGATGAGCAAGGACCTCAAGGAAAAAGGATTCCGTTTTGTCGGCTCCACCGTGTGCTATGCGCACATGCAAGCCACTGGCATGGTGAATGACCACATGGTCAACTGCTTCCGCCACGCCGAATGCCGGAAACTATCCAAAAAATATAAGGAGAAAAGATCATGAAGCAGAGGGTCATCTCATTTCACTACAAGCTGACGGATGCTTCGGGGAAGGTGCTTGACTCTTCCGAGGGCCAGGAAGCGCTGTCCTATATGGAAGGCGCGGGGCAGATCATTCCGGGCCTTGAGAGCCAGTTATCAGGCCTGAAAAAAGGCGATAAAAAAAAGATCGAGGTGCCGGCCAAAGACGCATACGGCCTGCGCGACGAAAGCAAAGTCTTCAAAGTTCCCGTTCATGAGCTTCCTTCTAAGGATGTTAAAGTGGGGGACAGATTCAGCGGAGGCCATGAACCGCACGCGCCGGTGTACACTGTGACGGAATTGACTCAAACCACCGCGACGCTTGACGGCAACCATTCCTTGGCCGGCGTGGACCTGACCTTTGATGTCGAACTCATGGATGTGCGAGAGGCGACCGCCGAAGAAGTCTCGCACGGTCATGCTCACGGCGAGCACGGGCACTCGCACTAACTCTCCCTAACCCTCTCTTTAAATAAAGAGAGGGGAAGTGCGAAAAATCTCCCCTCTTTAATTAAAGAGGGGCCGGGGGAGTTGGAATCAAGGGGATTAAGGGGAGTTGAGATATCTCATTTCAACCGAAGTAATCTAAATTTAACCGTCGAATTTTAAAATAATTAAAATAAATATTCCCATGCATTGTATTCTTCGGATCTTCATGTATATTTCGTTTCAGGAGAGGCAAAATGCCGAAGATAATTCCCGCCTTTTTACTTTTCACTCTTCTGACAATTTCCTCCGCACTTGCCCACATGGCCGATCCGCCGGCTTTGAATATTCCTCTGAGCCCCGCGATACCGATCATGAAAAATTCTGTTTTTGAAAAAACGTATGAAAGATCTTTATGCGCGGCGGAAGACGCGCTTTTGTTTTGCCCACTATCTAAAATGTTTTACAATGCGGACGATCAGGCCGCGGTAGAAACGATCATTCTCGAAGCAGTCGGTGAAGGATTCGACGGAATGACTGCTGTCGGTGAGGTGATTCGCAACCGCATGAAACTTTTTCACCACCATCCTAGGACGATATGTCTCATGTATAAACAATTTTCCTGCTGGGATGACACGCAGAGGGCCGGGGAATTTTTACAGCAAAATGAAAGTTATTATCCGCTGGCGCTTTTGGCGTGGAGGGAATCAGAACAGAGCCATCTGACGGATCAAGCGACGGATTATCACACTTTGTCCGTTCATCCTTATTGGGCGGATGTCTATCGGATCGCCGCACGGATCAAGCATCATATTTTTTATGTGAGAAAGCCGGCGGACTAGGGTATTAGTTTTTTCTCTGTGATAAAATCAGCCAATTGCTTGCCGGTCAGCTTTGCCCCGCGTACATTGAAGTGGAAATCGTCATAAAAAAATTCCAGTGATTTTGGCGCCCATTGTGCCAGGTCAAAGAGCGGTACGCCGAACTCGGCGGCTGATCGGCGCATCACATCGTTCACCGCATTTATCGCGCGGTCCATCCTGTCCTCTCTGTAACCAAAAAGGCGCCATTGCCACTCTTTTACGTGCGGGTCTACTGTGCTGGCCCAGGTGGTCTGCTGTGTCATGAGGACCAGCGTGATCTTATGGGCTTTGCAGATGCCGATCAGCGTGCGCAAGTTTTCCGCATAAGCTTTCAGATTCAGCGGAGGATCTGATCCCAATTTCGGAAGTGCCCGCTCCGCGCTTGCTTTTACTTTATAATCCGATCTTAAGGGTATCGTTTCGAAAATATCCATTCTTCTAAACCATTTCTGCAGTAAATAATCGGCGCGTCTGTATAATTGCAGTTTTGATACCAGCATCTTGAAATAAAAGAATTGCCCTTCCTTGTTCGGAGCCAAATGCAAATAGTCGTAATGCTTCCTAAAGGCCAGCAGATCATTGATGCCGCACAAAATGATGATCATATCCGGTTCCAGATGGACGATGCGGTGAGCGATCATCGAAATATGATCATCCGTCCTGTCGCCGGATTTGCCCGCGTTGTAAACTCGGATGTCTTTTTTTATCTTCAGCGCTTTCAATTCATCCTGCAGGACATGATCGATCGAGTCTTTATCATCCAAATATAAACACTCTGTTGTGCTGCCGCCGACCATAAAGATCCTGTATTCTTTTTCCGGTTTTGGGATCTGCAAATAACCGCCTCGAAAACCCACGTTATTGGTGGTGAATACGTGACGGCCTTCTATACCCGGCAGGCCGGGTTCTGCTTCTGTGTTCAGTTTCATGTTCAAAGGAAATTTGGAAACGATATATTGCGGCCCGATCTTCAGGTCCTTATAAGGATCCGGCAGCGGGAAAAATAATCTTAAGATCACTTCGGAAATGATCAGAGCGATCAACACGGATACGCTGCTTATCAATGCATATACAGCGTAATTTTGAGATGTCTTTCGCTTCATTTATGAGGGAGGGATCTCAATTATATTGTCGTGGATTCTTTCCCGACGAAACTTTCGATCGCGGCCCGGTCTTCATCGCTGATTTCGATGAAGCGAACTCCTATATTGAAGATATTGGTTTTTCTGATCTCCGAGATCCAGGCCGGTATAGCTTTGGCCTCGATAGGGGATTCGCGATCAGGCAGTTGAAATGAAAAACCCAGTCTATCGGGCATGCGGATGCTCGCGTGGGTTCGGATACGAAGACCTCCTGAAGAGATGTCTTTGATGGAGGCGAATTGGGAGACCCATGATGTCACACTGTCGAAATCCCTGAGAGAAGAGGGAATATTGCAGAGCACTCTTTGAGACTTGCGCCGTTCTTCGGTAGCCATAGGAAGCTCCTACTTATCAATTATATCATATCCTATACGGCGTTTAATTTCAAAGAATCGCGGGATCGATTTTTGACTCTTGAGGTCACAATTTTTGACCCCAAGTTCATAACTTCTTTATCCATAAGCAAATACAAAAACATAAAATAACTTGAACGAAAAACGACCCCTTTGTCGTCTTGTATGGTGACAGAACCAAGCTGCTAGCGCCTAAATATATGTATATAAATACATATAATTATATTGACAAAAGACCATTTTTATAGGATACTTTGATAGATAGAATTGCCGGTGATTTTATTCGGGATATAGGGAAAGAGATTAGAAATATTCAAAAACACGGCATTGATTTTGCGCATGCCGCCGGAGTATTTAAGGATCCGAGAAGAAAAATTTATGAAGATATCTCGCATTCCGATAAAGAAGATAGATTCATCTGCATCGGCAAAGTCGGTGACCGGATATTGACGGTCCGGTTTGTATATCGAGGGAACAAGATAAGGATATATGGCGCCGGCAACTGGAGAAAGGGAAGAGAGTATTATGAAAAAGAATAAAAATAGCGACTATGATATGCCTATAGGAAAATTGACCCGGATCAAGGACGATCTGCCGGCGCCGCATGAGTTGGCCATGCCGGATGACACGGTCAAGATCACGATCTTATTAAACAGAGAAAGTGTCGATTTTTTTAAGCATGAAGCGCGCAAACACCGCACCAAATATCAAAAAATGATCCGTGAGCTTCTGGATAAGTACGTATCCCGCTACCGAGCAGCTTGACCCTCAGCATCCTGTCATCCCGACGAATCGGATTCTAAACGGAAAGAGGAGGGATCAAATCTTCCCCAATTTGAAGTCACAATTTGTGACCTTAAGCTTGTTAATACTTCACATGAAAACCGATTTGCCGTTTGGGTTTTTCAGGAATATTCATAAGCTCTCTTATAGCTTCGAATATCGCGTGGATTTCTTTATCGTGTTTGTCAGCTCGCTTTTCCAGCTCATGGAGTTTTGCGGCCAACTCTTTGTGAGTCGAAAGGATTTCACGTACTTTGACAAACGTTCGCATTATCGTGATGTTCACTTGTATTGCACGTCTGCTTTTCAAGACACTTGAAAGCATAGAAATTCCTTGTTCGGTAAAAGCGTAAGGATTTGCCCTTCGCATGCCGCCCCAACTTGAAATCACAATTTGTGATTTCAAGTTTATGTACTCATCATTTGTTAGTTGAAACATAAAATCGTCTGGAAATCTATCTTTATTTCGTTTAACAGCCTGTATCAGAGATCTTACTTCAACATCATATAACTCTGCTAAATGACTGCTTAACATGACCCTGTGACCTCTAATCGTGAAGATGTATTTTTCTAGCATAATAATCCCTCCTTACTATACATGACGACAAGGGGGTCGGTTTTCGTTCAAACTATTTTTTTGTCATCCCCGAAATTTTTTGTCGGGGATCAGCACTCAAATGTCATTGCGAGCGTGGCCTGCCAAGCTTTGTGGCAGGCGTGGCGAAGCAATCTCACCGCGTAGCGGTGTTGTTTTTCACCTCTGAATCAAAGCAACATATCACAATTTGTGATATCCTTGCCCAGGGTTCCAAACTTGATGTGCCGAATTGGAACATCAAGTTCACCACCGTTTGCCGGGCTTGTCCTGAGAGCTGTCCAATATCACACGAATCGCCTTAAAAACGACCTGAAACTGCTTGTCGTACTTTTTTTCAAGTTCGTCGATCCTTATCCTTAGGTCTTTGTGTGTATTGAGAAGCTCCCGAAGTTTTGTGAAAGTTCTCATGATCTGGATGTTAACTTGAACGGCTCGCTGGCTACTAAGGACCGAGGACAACATTAGGATCCCGTAATCAGTAAATACCCGAGGCAGGTAGCGGCGGCCACCCCAACTTGAGGCGCCATTTTGGAGCCTCAAGTTTTCGGCTTCTTCTTTGGATAATTGGAACATAAAATCCTCAGGGAAGCGGTCAAGGTTGCGGCTAACAGCTTTGCTTAGGACGTTTGTACGAACTTCATATAGCTCGGCAAGCTCGCTGTCGAGCATGACTTTCTTGCCTCGGATAAGATAGATCTTTCGTTCGATGGTTTCATATGAGACAAACGTGGCGATAGGAATATGTTTCTTTCTAGGCATAGCTCAGGCTCCTTTTTTGTATTCTTTACATAAGCTTTCTCGCTATACAAGACGACAAGGGGGTCGATTTTCGTTCAAACTATTTCTGTCATCCCCGAAATTTTTTATCGGGGATCAACATTTAAACGTCATTGCGAGCGTGGCCTGCCAAGCTTTGTGGCAGGCGTGGCGTAGCAATCTCAGCAGCGCAGCTGCTGTGGGGATTTGACTCGATTTGGGTTTGGATTTCCGGATGCATGGTTTCTCTATAAATGATGGGGTATAAGCGTTAGTCATAATGTCGCTCCCGCAAGGCCATCTCTCTCGCTACTGCCGCTTGATTGAAATACACAAATGTTCTCTTGGCGTGGACGACTTGTGAAAATAGGATCATATTTTTGCCGGACTTTTGATATGCGCGTCAGCTATACGCTGCGAGAGAGAGCCTTGTGTCTGCAAAATAGGATGCTGCTCAACTTGATGTCCCAAATTGGGATATCAAGTCTATTCATATTTCACATGAAAACCGATGGGTTTTTTCTTAGGGATCTCCGGCGGTTCGAGTAAGTCTCTCAATGCCTCAAAAACAGCCTTTAATTGATTGTCGTGTTTTTCGTATTTGCGCTCAAGTTCTTCAATTTTTTGGCGGATGAGTTCATTTGTAGCTACTAGCTCACGGAGTTTTATAAAAGCTCGCATGATAAGGATATTGGCTTGGATGGCCCGCGGGCTATTCAAGACGCCTGAGAGCATAGCGACGCCTTCTTGGGTAAATGCATAGGGTAAATAACGGCGTCCACCACGACCCTTTTTTGAGGTTCCAATTTGGAACCTCAAAGATTCTGCCTCACCAGAAGTGAGCTGGAACATAAAGTCCTCAGGGAAACGGCTCACGTTGCGATGAATAGCTTTATTTAAATTCTTCGTTAGTACTCCGTAGAGTTCCGCTAGGTCCGAATCAAGCAGTACGCGCTTCCCGCGTATCAGATAGATCCGTGATGAAATTGTAGAGCCTTGAATAACCGAGACAATATTTTTAGGCATAGCTGTCCTCCTTAACCATACAAGACGACGAACTCCCTTGTTTTCGTTCATGGATTTTACTGAATTTTTTACGTTTAACTAACGGTCGCTGTAGGTTAGTCCGCGGCTCAAAGCTTTGACTCACTCTGTTTCTCAGATCACGCTGCATGACTTCTCCGTAAATGTACGGTCGCTGTGGGGTAGTCCACGGCTCAGACAGGTCCTCGGCGCTCGCGCTTAGAAAATACCTGTGGATGCTCGCGTCCTGCGGAACTCGCCGCTTGGACTACCCCACAGCTCCCTTGAAATAATAGTAAAAACATAAAATATAAAAGAATGGCGCTCTCTTTGCGTTGAGTGCGGGTAGGTTTAACGCAAAACTGCTGACGCAGTACGGCGTTTTCTGTCGAAACCGCCGAGAGCGCGGGTGAGCGCGGGGGTGGGTGCGGGGCAAACGATTTTCGTGACAGCAAAAAGGGAGGGGAGTAGACTATTAAAATCTAATAAATCTAACATGTTCCTTCTAGGAGTAACTATTAAATGTTGGTAGACAAGAGGTTAGTTCCGTTTATTTCTAATGAAAAGCTTGTAGCTGCGGTCAAAGCAGTAGTTTCAAAGACTCAAGCCGCTCTTTTACATACAAATATTGATGAAAATATTCTCGATGCTTTTTCAGCCATGTATGAGGCGCTAGTTGGTGGCGTCTCATATGGCGAATGGCTTAAATTAGAAGCTACTCGCCAAGCTCAAAAGACCATGCAAAATGCTGTAGGTGAATTCCATCAAGATGTGATTGGAGGAATAGATGGGTGGGAGAATTTAGGGAAAGGGAACCTTATTGATGTACGCAATAAGAGTAAAAAAATAATAGCAGAAATAAAAAATAAATATAATACAGTCACTGGCATTCATTTAATCAAGATTTACGATGAATTGGAAGAGGCTTTATCACGGAATGAGCATAGAGGTTTTATGGCGTATCATGTGATGATGATAACAAAGGACAAAAACCATCTTAAATCTTTTGTGCCATCTGATAGAACGACACACAAAAGGCGACCTGAAAATGACCATATATTGGAGATATCAGGTTTTAAATTCTATGAGTTAATTACGGGAGATAAAGATGGGCTGCTCAAAGTATTTAACGTTATCCCCAAAATATTAGAGAAAGAGTGTGAAATAAAAATTGATAATCTTAAAGATGCCAAAGAATTGGAAAAGATCTTTTGGAGAACTTATCGGTAAACAATATGCTTAATAATATAAATTCAAACAAACTGCCGCTTGGATTAGTTTCTGAAAAGACAAAGACGTCTACAAAAGAGATTTTGTATTGGGAAAAGAAATGTTTGATTAAATCAGAGCGGTCGAGTTTGTATGGAAGGCTATTTGATGTGCAGCAAATTTTGAACTTAAAGAAAAGACTAAAGAGCAAGAGATCGCAATATAGATTTCACGTCCACGTTTCCAAATCCACTAAATATTCGGTTATCGAGCTATTCTCAGGTGCAGGTGGACTAGCCTTAGGTCTTTCAAATGCTGGATTCAAATCACGATTGCTGGTTGAATTCGATAAGGACGCCGTTGCAACTTTGAAAAAAAATAGGCCAAAATGGCCAGTTATACATGACGATATAAAAAACGTCGATTTTAAGCCTTATTACAATGAGGTAGATGTTGTCGCGGGCGGCTTTCCCTGTCAGGCATTTAGTTATGCAGGTGCTGGGCGAGGATTTACTGATACAAGAGGAACCCTATTTTTTGAATTCGCTAGATGCGTTGAAGAAATAAGACCTAAGATAGCATTAGGTGAAAATGTTAAAGGGTTGATTCAACACGATAATGGCAGAACCCTAAAAGCCATGATAGAACGTTTGAGTGAGCTTGGATACGACGTTACGTGGAAATTACTTCAGGCTCAATATCTCGATGTCGCTCAAAAGAGAGAACGGCTGATCATACTGGGTATAAGAAAGGATTTGAAGATGCCTTTTATATTTCCTAAGGGGAGAGACCATTGCCTTATTTTACGAGATGTTTTAAAGAGTTGTCCAAAATCAGAAGGTGCCACGTATCCGAAGAGAAAAGCTTATATTATGTCAAAGGTTCCCGAAGGAGGTTACTGGAGGGATTTACCAATTGAGCTGCAAAAAGAATATATGCAAGGGAGCTTTTACCTGGGAGGTGGTAAAACAGGAATGGCGAGACGTCTGGCATGGGATGAGCCAAGTTTGACTCTGGTTTGTACACCCGCACAGGGGCAGACTGAAAGATGCCACCCCACAGAAACAAGACCTTTGACTATAAGAGAGTCTGCGCGAATTCAATCTTTTCCTGACCAATGGAAATTTGAGGGATCTATGGGATCTCAATATAAGCAGATAGGAAATGCTGTTCCTGTTAATTTGGCTTACTATGTAGGTCGTTGCCTCATAGCCATGTTAAGCGGCAAATTCGATTCCAAGACAATGGTAATTCAGGAACCTGCTGAGGCGCAGCTTGAATTAAGTTTAAGTGTTTAAATGGAAAAAATACTTAAACGAACCCTACGATATGGAAAGTTTATAAAAGTAAGCACCATTCGATCTAAAACCATGCAAGCTATCCGTGGAAAGAATAATAAGACTACGGAAAGAAAGCTCAGATCTGCGCTCATGCGGAATGGGTTGAAAGGATGGCGTTTGCATCCCGCAGGTATGGTTGGTTGCCCTGATGTGTTTTTCCCAAAAACAAAACTTATTATTTTTGTCGATGGATGCTTTTGGCATGGATGCCATGATTGTGGGCATATTCCCAAAACTAGAAGCAAATATTGGAAAACAAAGATTGAACGAAATCAATTGAGAGATAGAAGAATAAACCGTATTTTGAAGCAACGAGGTTTTGAGGTTAAACGCTTTTGGGAGCATTCCTTAAAATCTGAAAACCAAATTATAAAAATTATTAAGAAAATAAAGCCGCTTAAATAAATGTGCATAATTTTTTTGAAGGTTTTCATATAAACTGGCTGCTTTAGTTGGACAAAAGTGATAATCGTTAGAGGGTAAAATATTGCAGTATTTATTTGATTCATCAGGCAATTGGATAGCCTTCCGTAGGGGTAAATATGTATACGACATTGATGGCGAATGGATAGGTTGGTTGCCTTGGGATGAATCAGATGTCGTTACAACTGATGGAGAATATTTGGGCAGCATCTACCATAAAAATAGATTACTTTATTTTTATAATAGACCATATAAAGGGTATCCTGGTTATCCCGGCTATCCTGGTTATCCTGGTTATCCCGGCTATCCGGGATATGCTGGATATTTCCCACTTCCGCTAGGCGCAGAAGATGTTCAATTAAAAAAGGGTTAACACCGTGAAGACAGGAATCAAGTCTCCATCTGTAAAAAAAGAACCTAAAAATCAAGAATTAGCAAAGGCATATTTTATACTAGTGCACACTCATGAAACTTCTGGCTCATTTCTTTCGTCATTTGATAGCCGTCCAAATAAAATGGGAGCGCCGACTGATCAGGATCAAGATCTGCTTCGAGCAATGTTAATCTTTGCATCAGCCGGTTTGGATTCTATGGTTCAGCAGTTAGTAAAGGATGCATTAGGGATCGTAATTAATTGTGATAGAGGCGCATTTCAACAATTTGAATCATTTATTTCAACGGCGATCAAGATGCCAGTTTCAGGATCTCAATTACCTACAATTGATTTTAATATGTTAGCATCTGCTCTTTCTCAGAGGACGCCTCGGGATGCTTTCTTATCTACTTTAGTAAAAAAATTGACTTCAAATAGCATGCAATCAAGAAGCCAGCTATTATCGGCAGCAGCTCATTTTGGGATAATAGCTGACGAATTAATGTCAGATTTTAAAAAGGTCGATCAAGTGTTTGAAATACGTAACCGTATTAGTCATGACATGGACATTGATTTTAATCAAAGTAATCGAAGAAGATTCCCTAGAAAACGTGAAGATATGGTTGGAAACACCAATTTATTATTAGAAATTGCAGATAAGTTTTTTGTAGCCATAGAAAAGCGAGTGCTAGCAAAGCCCTCTCCGATTCAAAAATAGTAAACTGCCCTCCATCTGTTGGGATTCATCAGCATCAATAAGAGGGCAGAACCACACTCAAACCTCCCCTAGACCATCTTCCTCTGTCGCGGTATCATATTTAACAATGTCGAATAACTGGTTTCGGATCGCGGCGATTTTTATGTTAGCAGGCGTAGCGCTCGGCGCTTTTGGTGCGCACGCGCTTAAGGCACGTCTTACTCCGGAATACCTCGATGTCTATCATACGGCAGTGTTGTATCATTTCATTCATGCGCTGGGTCTTTTCATTGTGGCCTGGACCGCTTCACAATATCCGAATAATTCCCATGTTCGCATAGCGGGCTTCGCGTTCGCGTTAGGCATCGTGATCTTTTCCGGTAGTTTGTATCTTTTATCCATTACAGGCACGCGCTGGCTTGGCGCTCTCACGCCGATTGGCGGGATTTTATTTATATTGGGTTGGGGGTCGTTGGCGTTTCTAAAATAAAGGGAGATTCACAGTAGAAATGAGTGATCCTCTGCATGGGATGACGCTTCAAGCGATACTTGAGCGTCTCGTCGAACATTATGGTTGGGAAGAGCTGGGGAAGAGGATACGTATCCGTTGTTTCACATCTGATCCGAGTATCAAGTCGAGTCTCACGTTTCTTCGAAAGACTCCCTGGGCGCGCCTCAAAGTGGAAAATCTATATTTGGCATTGCCAGGAGTAGAGGGATGAATGAAACGACGCTGCGTGTCAAGATTGCTAGGTACAGGGCTCTGAAGTATGTCATTCCGAGCGAGGCCAATGGGCCGAGTCGAGGAATCTAAAGAATTTCTTAGCATGCTAAAAGAGTTTCTTAGATCCCTCGACTTCGCTTCGCTACGCTCGGGATGACAGTTTATGTCTCATTATATATTTATTGAAGGGAGATACTATGAATCCAAATAAAGAGCTATGGGAGAAGGGTGACTTTACCAAGATCGCTTCCTACATGCGCCGATCCGCTGAAGATATCATCAATTCGCTTGGAGTGAAGCCATCAATGAAGGTTTTGGATCTTGGCTGCGGAGACGGCACTACAGCGGTCCCTATGGCTAAATTGGGAGCCGAAGTGGTCGGAATTGATATCGCCAAGAACCTCGTTGACGCAGGAAATAAACGAGCTATGGAAGCGGGGCTCAAGCGGCTGAAATTTCAAGAAGGGGACGCGTGCAATTTACAAGGCGTCGGCGATCAATCTTTTGATCTGACGATCTCCATATTCGGCGCGATGTTCGCTCCCAAACCTTTTGACGTCGCCAAAGAGATGGTCCGTGTTACCAAACCGGGCGGACGTATCGTGATGGGCAATTGGATCCCGAATGACACTACCTCATTTGTCTCACAGCTCTTGAAGATCAGCGCGGCATTCGCACCTCCGCCACCTGAAGGCTTTATCAGTCCGATGACATGGGGTGTAGAAACTCATATTGTGGAGCGTTTTGGCCAGGCCGGAGTGCCGAAAGAGAAAATTACCATGACCAAGGACACGTATTCTTTTATTTCGCCCGACAAAGGCCCGGCGGATATCGTCGAATCTTTAAGCCGATACTATGGCCCGACCATGAATGCCTACGAAGCGGCACGAAAGAATGGGAAAGTAGAAGAGCTACACAAACAAATATTGGAACTGGCGAAAGCGCAGAATAAGAGTAGTAACGGTGGCGTTTCCATACCGGCCACGTTCCTAAGAGTCACAGTTTCACTTTGATCCATTAACCTTATAAAAGGAGGAAATATATGCCAAAGTATGTAATCGAACGAAATATTCCGGGCGCCGGGAAGATGAGCGCAGCGGATCTCAAGGCTATATCCCAGAAGTCATGCGGAGTTCTTCGCAAGCTTGGTTCGGAAATACAATGGCTTCAAAGCTACGTGACGGAAGATAAGATCTACTGTGTTTATATCTCGCCGAATGAGGCAATGATACGCGAACATGCAAAACAAGGCGGGTTTCCCGCCGACTCGGTTGCTGCTGTTCGCCAAATGATAGACCCTACAACGGCAGAGTAATTATTTATCATCCCGACCTGCCTGCCGGCAGGCAGGCGATTCGAGTTTAAATCGATAAGAGGAGGGATCAAGCGTTTGATCCCTCGTCGCGGATTTAAAGATAAGCTCCTCGGGATGACATTAGGACTCAGAATGACAATTAGTAACTCCCGCTGTTAGTCGAAAAAAATCCAGAAGATTTTTGAACGAATTCAAGGTGTATCGTCGTCTTCTAATATGAAAGAAAGGATCGTTTATTATAGTCAAACTTTAGACTTGTATAATCATACGCTAATAGCGTATACTTATAAATGAAAGGCGCCGTTGGTATTTATTGAAACATCCATTTTCACATCTGTCATAAAGACATTGCTTGTTGATGAAGAATATAGAGCGCTTCAATGGTTGTTAGTCCGTGATCCAAAAAAAGGTGTTTTGATCCCGGGCGGCGGAGGTCTTAGAAAAGTTCGATGGATCTCCCGCCAAAAACAAAAGGGGAAGAGAAGCGGTATTCGACTCATTTATTATATACAGTCAAACGATAACTTATATATGATCTTTGCGTATGATAAGATTCGTCATGGGGACTTATCTAGAAGTCAGTTAAAGGAATTGCAGGCTTATATCAAAACAGGAGTGTTATGAAGCAGGCAGCATTTAGGAAGTTATTGAGAAGTATTGATCAAGCGAGAACGATCCATGCCGGTAAACGGAAAGCTTCTAGAGTGTTTGATGTTAAGCCGATGGATATAAAATCTATACGGCAGAAGTGGCGAGTTAGCCAGACGCAGTTTGCAGAACTTATAGGCGTAAGTCCGGCTACACTTAGAAATTGGGAACAGGGACGCACTTATCCTGATGGCGCAGCGCGAATTTTATTGAAAGTCGCCGAAAATCGCCTCGATGCAATCCGAGAAGCTCTGAAATAATCACTCCTTAAATCCTCTTTTTAACGCACCAGGAAGCAAGATTCACAAAATGGCTAGCGAGAGTTAGAATAGAGCCATGAATCCCATACTCCCGTCTTTATTCGCGAAGTGCACCTGTTTTGGTGGAGTGATATGCTCGTATTGCATGCGGCTCACCGTGGCGGTGATCGCGATAGCATTTGGAGCGTTGGTGGCCTGGCAGCCGAAAAAAGTCATCGATTTGCAAATAGCCTTTTACCGGCTCATTAATTGGCGGATGGAACCTATCTCTATGGCCAAGGAGATAAGAAACACACGTATCATGGGCCTGTCGGTTCTCTTTCTTGGGATATTCGCGTTTATTTATGTTTGGTTGATACGGTAGACTAACGCCCCCTAGCCCCCTCTTAAAAATAAGAGGGGGGAAGCGCTGAACTTTCCCTCTCTTTATTTAAAGAGAGGGTTAGGGTGAGTTAGATAAATCCAGGGGGCGTTTAGACAAGGCTAGGGAGAGTTGCATATTTGATAGGACATATGGTATATTATATATGTTCCTAATAATAGGACATATGTCCTATATAAAAATATGAAAAAATACCTACCCTCAGATAAAGAAAAATTAGAGCTTATTATCAAGACAGCCGGGATAAGCCGGTCAGAGTTGGCGAGGCGCCTTGAAGTGACGTACAAGACCGTCTACCGGTGGTTTGAAAAGGGGATTCAGCCCCATCCGGCCCAGTCGAGAGATATTGATGAGCTTTTTAAAGAACACGCGGACCTGCGGCGGCTGATCATGGACCTGCGTGCCAAATGGCCGAATCCTCTAAAAATGCTCAAAGAAAATAGGACGCTCCGGGAAGAATTTTTTCTGCGGATGACCTATCATTCCAACGCGATCGAGGGAAGCCGTATGACGATGCGGGAAACCCAAAGGGCGATCGAAGGAAAAACGGTCCGCGGCAAAGAGCCTTTTGAGGTGATGGAGGCCATCAACCATAAAAACGCGCTTGAGTTTTTAATTGAAAAAGTCCGGCCCGGCTTTAAGATCGACGAAGCTTTTGTTTTGAAACTTCATGAGATCGTCCTGTACAATTTCGGCAATAAACTGCCCGGCAAGTATCGGACAGGTGCCGTTAATCTTACGAATACTGATAAAAAACTGCCTTCTTTTCAGGAGGTGCCTCTCAAGATGAAAAAACTCCTGCGGGGCGCCAATCGATACGGAAAGGATCCGCTTGGCAAAATAGCGATCGATCATCATGACTTTGAGACTATTCATCCTTTTTTTGACGGTAATGGCCGCGTCGGACGGCTTTTGATGCTCACGCAGCTATTGACGCAGGGTTTTGCGCCGGCGCTGGTTACTTTAGAAGACCGCTATTCTTACTACATGGCGCTTGGCCGCGCTGACTTGGGTGATTACCGAAATATCGTTCAAATGACCGCGATGAGTGTTTTGAAGGGCTATGAATTTTTTTCGAATACGAAATATGACTGATGAGATTATTTGTCATCCCGACGATTCGAGTTTCAAGTGGAAAGAGGAGGGATCAAACGTTTGATCCCTCGTCGCGGATTTAAAGATAAGCTCCTCGGGATGACATTAGGACTCAGAATGACAATTAGTAACTCCCGCTGTTAGTCGAAAAAAATCCAGAAGATTTTTGAACGAATTCAAGGTGTATCGTCGTCTTCTAATATGAAAGAAAGGATCGTTTATTATAGTCAAACTTTAGACTTGTATAATCATACGCTAATAGCGTATACTTATAAATGAAAGGCGCCGTTGGTATTTATTGAAACATCCATTTTCACATCTGTCATAAAGACATTGCTTGTTGATGAAGAATATAGAGCGCTTCAATGGTTGTTAGTCCGTGATCCAAAAAAAGGTGTTTTGATCCCGGGCGGCGGAGGTCTTAGAAAAGTTCGATGGATCTCCCGCCAAAAACAAAAGGGGAAGAGAAGCGGTATTCGACTCATTTATTATATACAGTCAAACGATAACTTATATATGATCTTTGCGTATGATAAGATTCGTCATGGGGACTTATCTAGAAGTCAGTTAAAGGAATTGCAGGCTTATATCAAAACAGGAGTGTTATGAAGCAGGCAGCATTTAGGAAGTTATTGAGAAGTATTGATCAAGCGAGAACGATCCATGCCGGTAAACGGAAAGCTTCTAGAGTGTTTGATGTTAAGCCGATGGATATAAAATCTATACGGCAGAAGTGGCGAGTTAGCCAGACGCAGTTTGCAGAACTTATAGGCGTAAGTCCGGCTACACTTAGAAATTGGGAACAGGGACGCACTTATCCTGATGGCGCAGCGCGAATTTTATTGAAAGTCGCCGAAAATCGCCTCGATGCAATCCGAGAAGCTCTGAAATAATCACTCCTTAAATCCTCTTTTTAACGCACCAGGAAGCAAGATTCACAAAATGGCTAGCGAGAGTTAGAATAGAGCCATGAATCCCATACTCCCGTCTTTATTCGCGAAGTGCACCTGTTTTGGTGGAGTGATATGCTCGTATTGCATGCGGCTCACCGTGGCGGTGATCGCGATAGCATTTGGAGCGTTGGTGGCCTGGCAGCCGAAAAAAGTCATCGATTTGCAAATAGCCTTTTACCGGCTCATTAATTGGCGGATGGAACCTATCTCTATGGCCAAGGAGATAAGAAACACACGTATCATGGGCCTGTCGGTTCTCTTTCTTGGGATATTCGCGTTTATTTATGTTTGGTTGATACGGTAGACTAACGCCCCCTAGCCCCCTCTTAAAAATAAGAGGGGGGAAGCGCTGAACTTTCCCTCTCTTTATTTAAAGAGAGGGTTAGGGTGAGTTAGATAAATCCAGGGGGCGTTTAGACAAGGCTAGGGAGAGTTGCATATTTGATAGGACATATGGTATATTATATATGTTCCTAATAATAGGACATATGTCCTATATAAAAATATGAAAAAATACCTACCCTCAGATAAAGAAAAATTAGAGCTTATTATCAAGACAGCCGGGATAAGCCGGTCAGAGTTGGCGAGGCGCCTTGAAGTGACGTACAAGACCGTCTACCGGTGGTTTGAAAAGGGGATTCAGCCCCATCCGGCCCAGTCGAGAGATATTGATGAGCTTTTTAAAGAACACGCGGACCTGCGGCGGCTGATCATGGACCTGCGTGCCAAATGGCCGAATCCTCTAAAAATGCTCAAAGAAAATAGGACGCTCCGGGAAGAATTTTTTCTGCGGATGACCTATCATTCCAACGCGATCGAGGGAAGCCGTATGACGATGCGGGAAACCCAAAGGGCGATCGAAGGAAAAACGGTCCGCGGCAAAGAGCCTTTTGAGGTGATGGAGGCCATCAACCATAAAAACGCGCTTGAGTTTTTAATTGAAAAAGTCCGGCCCGGCTTTAAGATCGACGAAGCTTTTGTTTTGAAACTTCATGAGATCGTCCTGTACAATTTCGGCAATAAACTGCCCGGCAAGTATCGGACAGGTGCCGTTAATCTTACGAATACTGATAAAAAACTGCCTTCTTTTCAGGAGGTGCCTCTCAAGATGAAAAAACTCCTGCGGGGCGCCAATCGATACGGAAAGGATCCGCTTGGCAAAATAGCGATCGATCATCATGACTTTGAGACTATTCATCCTTTTTTTGACGGTAATGGCCGCGTCGGACGGCTTTTGATGCTCACGCAGCTATTGACGCAGGGTTTTGCGCCGGCGCTGGTTACTTTAGAAGACCGCTATTCTTACTACATGGCGCTTGGCCGCGCTGACTTGGGTGATTACCGAAATATCGTTCAAATGACCGCGATGAGTGTTTTGAAGGGCTATGAATTTTTTTCGAATACGAAATATGACTGATGAGATTATTTGTCATCCCGACGATTCGAGTTTCAAGTGGAAAGAGGAGGGATCAAACGTTTGATCCCTCGTTGCGTAGTTTAAAAACTAGGCTTCTCGGGATGACAATTAGGGTGAGTTTAATCAGATGTGCTAAAATTGGCTTTAAATAAATTAAGGAGAAAACATGAAAACACAAACTAAGAAATCAACCGGTCAATTAACACCACAAAAAATTTTGTCCGTCGGGCTTGCGTATTGGGGATCGAAGACGTTACTGAGCGCAGTAGAGCTCGGGGTATTCACCGAATTGGCCAAAGGGCCGATGCCGTATGAATCATTGCGTAAACATTTCAGGCTTCATCAGCGCGGTGCCAGGGATTTTTTTGACGCGCTGGTGGCTCTCGGCATTCTTCAAAGACAAGGGCAGGTCTACCGCAATACGCCCGAGGCGGATAAATTTTTGGACAAAGCAAAGCCTTCCTATGTCGGCGGCATCCTCGAGATGGGCGGCGACCGTCTTTACAAGGCTTGGGGTTCGCTGAGCGAAGCGTTAAAGACAGGCAAGTCTCTGAATGAAGTTAAAGACGGGAGAGATCCGTTCAAAGAACTCTATGATACTCCCGCACATCTGCGCGAATTCTTAAAGGCGATGACCGGCATCACGCTGGGCTCCGCGATGGTAATGGCGCAAAAGTTCCCGTGGAAAAAATATAAAACCTTCATCGACATCGGATGCGCCCAGGGCGCGATGCCCGTGCAGATCGCGCTTAAGAATACGCACCTTAAAGGCGGAGGAGCGGATCTTCCACAGGTGAGACCGATATTTGAGGAATATGTCCGGTCTTTCGGGGTCGCGGATAGACTAAAGTTTTATGAGCTGGATTTTTTCAATAAACCGCTTCCCAAAGCGGACGTGCTGATCATGGGGCACATTCTGCATGATTGGAACCTAGAACAGAAGCGGATGCTTGTCAAAAAGGCCTACGAGGCGCTCCCTAAAGGTGGTGCTTTCATTGTATTTGACGCGATGATCGACGATGCCAGACAAACGAACGCGTTTGGACTCCTGATGAGTCTCAATATGCTGATCGAGACGCCGGGTGGTTTTGATTATACCGGCGCGGATTGTCAGGGCTGGCTCAAAGAAGCCGGCTTCAAACAAACGCGCATCGAGCATCTACTGGGCCCTGATTCGATGGTGATCGGGATTAAATAATTTATAAACCAGACACTGTCCCAAATACCAACTCCCCTTAATCCCCTCTTTAACTAAAGAGGGGAGAAGTGCAGAACTTCCCCTCTCTTTATTCAAAGAGAGGGTTAGGGAGAGTTCGGAAAAGACTAGGGGAAAAACCAGATGTGTTTAATTAGTTTATGAACAACATCCAAAAAGGCCTCTACGAACATTTCAAAGGCAAACGCTATGAAGTGCTCGGTGTCGCGCGGCATAGCGAGACGCTTGAGCTCATGGTGGTCTATAAAGCGCTATATAAAGGAGAGTTTCCCAAAGGCTCGCTTTGGGTGCGACCGCTTGCGATGTTTCAGGAAAAAGTTTCCGTCAAAGGAAAGTCTGTGCCGAGATTTCGGTATGTGGGGAAATGATTTGAAGATCGGGTTACGAAATACGCAAAAAGAACTCCTCGTAATGACGGAAACTAGAGGAGGGATCAATCGGGTTCTTTTTTTGATTCCTCACCTTGAGCCGATTTGGTTTCGGGTTTATTTTTAGATTCTTGGCCGTTTTTTTTCGGCGGTTTGAAACTCTGTTTCTGCGAGTAAGAGATCACTTGTCCGTCCTGCACGAGGAAATCCGTCTTGAAATGATCGCCTTTGTTCTGCGGAGGTGTCTTGCCGTAAGACGGCGGATAGAATGGTTCCCGGCCGACATAAGAGATCTCGCTTTCGGTGTTGTGTCCGGGCGGGAATGCATTTGAAAAGGTGTTGTACGTCAGCACTTTTTGCCGTTCATTCAGCGGATAAACGGCATCCGGCGGTCCAAGCGTCGACACCAGCTCCGACTCGCTGTGACCGATCCAGTTGTTCCGGTTGACGGTCGCGCATGCGATCGGCATCAAAGCGCAAACAATAACTATCAGACGAAAGAAGATCCTCACAGCTTCATTATACATACCGGACGTCATCTATTTAAAAAAAGTTGGATCGAAAGATCCTTTTCTTGCTCTTCTCTTTGAAATAAAAAATAAAAAGGTGTTATAATACAATTCCAGCCAAGTATAACCACCTAACCAAACCAAATTAAAGGGGCCCGCCATGGAAGGACAAGGTATTTTCAAGAATTCACAGATCGTTGTTTTGGGTGTCTGCATCGCCGTTGCCACTATCGTTTCGACCGTCATTCTTTCCCAGGGAGTGATGAAAGCGATGCGATTCTCCAAAGAAGTCGTCAGCGTCACAGGTTCAGCCGAGAAAAAGATCGTTTCCGATTACATGGTCTGGAAGCTCACGTTTTCGAAGCGCGATCCGAAGATGACGCAGGCGTTCGATTTCTTGAAGGCGGACCTCAAAGTCGTCAAAGATTATCTGGTTTCCAAAGGCATCAGTGAAAATGAGCTGATCATCGCACAGACGAACACGGAGATCCTTTATAAGAAAAACGAGAAGGGAAATAATACAAATGAGATCGAAGGTTACTTGCTGAGTCAGCAGATCGAGGTCCGGTCCAATGATATCCAGAAAGTGACGGCGATCTCGCGCGAGGCGACGGAACTGATCGACCGCGGTATCGAGCTCGTTTCCGCAGCGCCGGAGTATTTTTATACGAAACTGGCCGAGCTTAAGATCGAAATGCTGAAGGAAGCGACGATGGACGCCAAAAAACGCGCCGAAGAGATCGCCGCGTCAAGCGGCAACAGGATCGGAGCCATACGCTCCGCGAAAATGGGTGTATTCCAGATCACGCCGGTGAATTCTTACGATGTATCAGACTGGGGAACAAACGATACGACATCACTCGACAAAAAAGTAAACGCTGTCGTGAAGGCGGATTTCGCGATCGCGCCGTAAACTTTAAAGCGTTGTCTAATAGGACACCGCCGATTTTTTAAATTATCGTCAGATGCTTATCGATAATCTTCCAGTGATACGGTCGGGCAGTACGGATGCTGATAGGCGCGTGTCCACCATTCGCCGGTCCTCTTTTTTTCTTCGGGACTGGTGAACCGATAATCATAGAGCACAGCTCTCACATATTTGGGCGGTTTGTCGGGGAACGGATTTTTTGCCATAAGATCCAATACGGGTTTTGAGCCCTCCAAAAGTCTTTTTAGAAACAGCATGAACCAGCGGTTTTGCCGGTAATTGCCCAAAGCGGCGAACCACATCTGCCAATCAAGTCTCGGTTGGTGCGGCTCCACAAAAGAAGGTTTCTTTTTCAAGTCACCGGGCTTGTACTTGAATTCGTAAACTTGCCATGTGTCACCGTCATCTGAGCCTTCGACGATGATCTCGGACCTCGACGTCGTCATCACGGCGAAAAGGCCGTAGCTATTCGTGATGCAGAAAGGCGAGGACAACTCTCCCAGAATATAGAACGGCCGCATCATTGGAACGGGCTCTCTGAATCGGATCGTTGTCTGAATAAAGGACAAGAAAAGGACGAGGCTCGCGACGGATATCGTGATCCATCTCGGCCATTCTTTTCTTTCAGTTGCCGCTGAAGAGGATCTCATAATAAACGCATCGTCCAGCAGTAAAATAGATAACGCGATCGCAAGTAAATTAAAGAAACAATAATTGCCTGTCAGCAAGATCAAAAGTTGCAGGCCCACGATCGGAAAGAAAGCGAAGAGGCGCAGTTTTCTGGGAAGAAAAATAAAAAAGGGTATCACAAGCTCGATCACAAACATCGTGAAAACCGAAAAACTTTGGAAGTGTCCGGACAAGTGATGCGCGTACCAGCCGATCCATGTCGGCAGAGGCTGGGTCTGATAATGAAAATTAAGCGCGGTAAGATCGCGCCAGGTGGGATCTCCGCTCAAAAGTTTTGAGGCGCCTGAAAGGAGCATGAGCCGGAAAAGCAGCCACCTAAAAAGCCACACGATCATGGGTGACGGCTGCGAGGGGCTGGAAAGTTTTTCCGTCCATTGAAGCGGGGCAAAAAAGACCGCAAGAAAACCTGTTTCAAGAAGCAGGACGTCCCATTGGAATTGTAGAAAATCACCGCCAACCGTGTAGAATGACAAATAAAAGAACCAAAGAACGGACAGATTGACGACCGGAGCTATGCCGATGACGAGGAGTATCGAAGCGCAGATACCGGCTATGCAGATGATTTGCAGGAAAATGTCTGAATGATTCAGCCAAAAGAGTGTCGGAAAGAACCAGTAACGCATGACGCCGAGCTGGTTGCCGGCCGCGTTCAAAAGGTCATGCGCCGGCAATATGCCGCGGCTTCCGATGAGACCGGGAATTTGCGGCCAAAGCGATAGAAAAGCGGACAGATAGATCAGGCCCAGAAAACGCAGGAAGATCCAACGGATAACGTGCATGAAAGCATTTTACAGAAAATAAACTACAATTTCCTTAACAAAAATGGGTAAAATGGCTCTATTGATCCGGACGATTTATGTCAGATAAATTCATAAACGGGTTATTTTTTGGTTTTAGGAACAATATAATCCGATCGAAGCAGGAGGAAAATCGATGAAAATATTTTCTCTTTATGTCGGGGACACAAAAGTCCCTTTCGGACAATTTTATGGAGGACTGCAGGGATGGAGAGGAATAGGCGGCATGTGGAAATTCATCACCGACAAAAGCCACTATATCCTTGTGCCGATCCATGCTTATTTGATCGATCATCCGAAGGCCGGATTGATCCTTGTTGATACAGGCATCAATTGGCAGCAGGCGCATGAACATCGCAATTATTACAAAGGGATCATGCGTTATCTGCTGGATGACGACGAATATCTTCTGACTCGGGAACAGGAACTGCCGGCGCAGGTCAAGCAGCTGGGTTACCGGTGCGAGGATATCCGCATGGTGGTATTGACGCATTTTCACGAGGACCATGTCGGCGGTCTCCAATATGTGCCTGAGGCAAAAGTCGTCGTATCGCAGGCGGAATGGGCGTCCCTTAAAATGAAAGCATTTGGATTTGTTCCGATCGTCTATCGGCCCTCGATAGACAAGGTCAAAGAATGGCAGTCGGTCACTTTTACGTCGGGTTCTTTTCATAGTTTCGACGCGAGTCAAGACCTCGTGGGCGACGGCAGCGTGATCCTCTTGCCGACACCGGGGCACAATCCGGGCCATCTGGCGGTGCTCGTGCGGATGGATGGCTATCATCTATTGCTTACAGGCGACATCATGTACACGTTGAGGCATCTGGCCGTTGATGATGTGCGCCCGATCATGTTCGGAGGAAAAATTTTGGAAAAACAGCAGGTCGATTCGATCAGACGCATCCAGCGTCTTCGCCGATCATTGGGTAATTTGGTGATCGTGCCCGGACATGATCACACCGACTATCAGCATCAATTTCTGGAACCGTGTTTAGCAGATGGTATTCTTTCTGCCGAAGAAAGACAGCGGATCAAAACCTATGAAGAGAAACTATTCGATGACTTGGGACACCTGATGCCGGGCGCGATGCCTCATTTTATTCCGCCTGCGTATGGCCAGCGAGTCGGGAAAGCGGGATGATATTCGATTTTTTGATCGACCCTTAGTGAAGTCGATAAATTATTGATGCATCCTGAGATGCCGGCGGGTGAGACCTACGAGAAATACCGGCACAAGCGCCATCCCTGACATTGCTTCTATCGCGGCAAGAAAGCGCGTCCAATGCGTCGGCACATAATCGCCGAACCCTACGGTCGTGAATGTCGTCGCGCTGAAGTAGAGACCTTCCCAAAAAGATAATCGCCGCACCGTATTTTCTATGACGATACAGCCGGAGAGACTGTACGCTATTGCGCAGCCGACCACGATCACGACTAAAACCGCGAACGTGCGGAACGGTTTTTCACCGTATCCCCAGATCGCATCATTTAAAATATTTAACAGCCATCGAAGCAGATTGTGTGCCCGTTGCCTGAAGCCCGCTTTTTCATCCAGGATCGAACTGATGTCAAAACTATCAGACGCACGTCCGTGCAGCCATAATTCAAAAGCACGCTGACGTCCTGCGCGCTGCGATCCGATGAAGCACTTGGAATAATTTTCGGCATCACCTTCACTCTCAAAAAGGATCGCCGCGTCGCGGAATAATGAACGCGAGTAATCGTATTGCTTGGCCTGCATGGCCTCGACGGCGGCAAGATAAGTCCGGCTTGCGGCCTGCACCTGCGAATGGCGCCCTGTGTAGATACTCCAGCATGTCGCGGCCGCGGAATAGCAGATCGATGATTTTAAATGTTCGCCGAGATCACGGAATGTGTTGCCCGCTTCATCATACGCGTCAAACGCCTGCTGGATCTTGCCGTCGGATTGCAGTGAGGATGCTTTTCTTTCAAGCTCCAAAGCTTTCTCGCGGCGTGTGTCAATATCGGCCGTATTTTGTACAGTAAGGTTTGTCATGATCCAAATATATCCCAGTCAATAAGACATTGATTTTTGCATAAATTCCGGAATATTTTAACCAAAATTTTTTTTAGTATTTTTGGCATTACGATACAGCAGTGGCCTGATCGATTTTTTATAGGAATTGATTTAATAAAACTACGGTGGATAATTGCCGTAGCTTTTTGTTTATGCTCAAAATTTTCCTAACCATTTCCCCGCAAAATAGATAGAATATGACCTAAATTACGGAGGATGAATTCTTTGGATCGTCTCAGAAAGATACAGTCCGTCAATGACATTGCGTCTGAGCTTCGGGATACACCGATCGGGCGACTTCTTGAATATCACAATCTGAACCGTCCTTATGAGGCCTACACCAGTGCACGGCTTCTGATCGGCATGTGCATGGACAACCGCAAGCATCTGCATATTCCTGAAAATTTTGCGTTCATCATCCGCACCGGAGGCGCCAATCTGCGCTACAGTGAATTCAGGGTATCCTATGCGATCGCGATCGGCGGTGTGCGCTACATCGCGCTTGTCGGCCACAATCAGTGCGGCATGTCGCGCCTCATGGACAGGCAGGAACTTTTCATCCAAGGCATGGTCGAAGGCGCCGGATGGAGCCGTGAGCGAGCGGCAGAACATTTTGATCAGTTCGTCGACGAGCATGAGATCGGCAATGAGATCGATTTTGTGCTGAGCGAGTCCAAGCGTCTGAAACGCCAATATCCAAAGATAGAAGTCGCACCTTTCATTTACCGCATCGAAGACAATCTGATCTACGCGATCGAAGAATAAATATTTTCCGGAGGGAGAAATGGAACAGCGCGAATTAGGGAAAAGCGGGCTGAAAGTTTCTGCATTGGGCCTGGGCTGCATGGGGATGTCAGATTTTTACAGCGGACGCGATGATGAAGAATCGATCTCGACGATCCATCGCGCGATCGAGCTTGGCATTAATTTCCTCGACACAGCTGACATCTACGGCATGGGAAAGAACGAAGAGCTGGTAGGGCGAGCGATCGCGGGGCGCAGGAATAAAGTGATCGTCGCGACGAAATTCGGGAATGTGCGCGGAGCGGACGGAGCATTTCTCGGTGTGAACGGCAAACCGGATTATGTGCGCGCCTGCTGCGAGAAAAGCCTGAAGCTCCTTAACATCGACGTGATCGATCTTTATTATCAGCACCGTGTGGATACACAAACCCCTATCGAAGATACTGTCAATGCGATGGCGAAACTCGTGAAAGAAGGAAAAGTGCGGTATCTGGGATTGTCCGAAGCGTCTGCTGCGACAGTCCGGCGCGCGCACAAAGTGCATCCGATCACAGCGCTTCAGACCGAATATTCCTTATGGAGTCGTGATCCGGAAGGAGGTTTGCTTTCGGTTTGCCGTGAACTCGGTATCGGTTTTGTTGCTTACAGCCCGTTGGGACGCGGATTTTTGACAGGACGTTTTAAAAGTTTTGAAGACTTGCCTGTCGATGATTACCGGAGATTTCATCCGCGGTTTCAAGGTGAGAATTTCAAGAAAAACCTCGCATTAGTGAAAGAAGTCGAAAATATCGCGCGCGAAAAAAAATATTCATCCGGGCAATTGGCGCTTGCATGGCTTTTGGCGAAAGGCCAGGATATCATACCGATCCCCGGAACCAAACGGCGCGTTTATCTTGAACAAAACCTCAAAGCGCTTGAAATAAAACTTTCCAAAAACGACCTCGAACGCATCGAGAAAACATTCCCTATTCACTCGACTGCAGGTGAGCGTTATTCGCCGCAGGCGATGCAGGCCGTCAATCGGTAATATTAAAAAAGGAGAGACGATGAAGAAAACGATCGCAGGGATATTTCTCGGGATGATGTTGACCACGGCTGTCGCGTGGGCAGGAGACCCGGATCTGCAGGGGCTTATTATCAATATTGATTACACGAAAAGCATCATAATCGTTAAGAATGAGCTGGACAACAAGATCGGCAGGCGTGAATACCGCGTGCTTGTCAAACAGGGCATGATCAACAACTACAAAAAGAATGACAAGCTGAAAGTATGGCTCATGGCCGATCGCAAAGAAGCGAAGCAGATAGATCGCATTAGTCATTGAAAACATCCGTCCACCAAAGCTAGGCACCAAGAGCCGCATGTCGAGAAATGAGATATTCGCAGGTTTAGCGATATTTTTTGCGACATTCTTAATTGCCACACTGATCATTTTTGCTTTTTTCGAAGCAAATCCGATGATGTCGTCGCGAGTTTTCTCCGACGAGATCCATTACTATGCGCTCCGCCGTCGATTCATAGAAGACCCTGATCTTGTTTTTCATTGGAGACCGCGTGCTTATCACGTGAAGGACGGTCTTGGCGATCTTTACCGTCCCGGTCTTCACGTAAAACCGGCACCGTTCCCGTTCGAGCTTGTTGTAGGACCGGATGGTTTCCGCAACGAGAATCCATCGAGGTCCGATATTGTTCTCTTGGGAGATTCTTTTCTCGGCGTTTCTGAAAGCCTGGAAGATTCTCTACGGTTCAGAATAAAAAAGGCGACGGGCCTTCAGACCAGCGATTTTGGGACCGAATGGTGGGGACCATGCCAGTATTTGAGAGTATTTGAGCGTTATGGATTAAAACAGTTGCCGCGCTATGCCGTGATGTGTTTTTTTGAAGGAAATGATCTCGAAGACGTCGTTCAGTATCAGCGATGGAAAGCCGGCGGGAATTATTATCATTTTAATTTATCATCCAAAAGTTTTTTCAAAAGATATCTGATCGCGTCCCGGGATGTTTGGAGATATTTCAAAAAGCGGATCTTAGGGATCCTTGGCATCAAGAACCGTTATGAGGCGGATGTACGCGACGAACTTGTCGAAGTGAAGATAGGGGATCGAACGTTCCCCACGGTATTTTCCTATAAATCGGACACGCGGACGGTGAAAGATATTTTGAATTCCAATGAAGGCAAGATATTGGATCAGGTTTTTAAGGAATGGACCAAGACCTGTCATGACTATCACATCAAACCGCTGATCGCTTATTTTCCGTCGACGGTGCATATTTACGGTCCTTATTCTACCGGGCATAGCGGAGCCAAGTGGCTCAAGATCCGTACCCAGCAGCTTCAAGCGGCAGAAAACCAAGAGACGGCAATACGCGAGCTGGCCGGCCGGTCAGCGATCTCGTTCTTAAGTTTCACGCCTTTTTTTAAGGATGCTGCAAGGAACAGGCAATATCTTTACTATCAATTTGACACGCATCTTAACCCGATGGGCCGCGAATTGGCAGCGGGTAAAATCGCCGAGCAGATCAAAAAATTGTGAAACTGTTTTATCTAAACTTTTTTTATCAAAAAAGATAAAATATTACCGCCAACTATTAAAAAACAAAGGAGTGTCCGTGGCACTTGATATCCAGGTCAGCGAGAAAGAAGCCGGTATTTACAATCTAGCTTTGAAAGGCGAGATCAATACGGAAACCTATGGAGCTTTAACCGAGCAGTTTAAGAGCATTATTCCCAAAGCCAAAGCGGTGGTGATGGATATGGCGCAGGTCACTTATATCAGCAGCATGGGCTTGAGCGCTTTTTTCCGTGCGAAGATCGAGCTGGAAGCTAAAGCCGCGACGATCGCGCTCGTGAACGTGCAGCCGCAGGTGCAGCTGGTGTTTGAGTCGACGAAATTCATGGGCCCTCAGCTTTTTGCAAGCCTAGAACAGGCTGATGAATTCTTGGATAAATTTCTCGACGGTGTGCAAAAAGGGAAGATCAAGCCGAAGATCCGTCCTTCATGAGTTTGGAAAATAATTTTACGCTTCACGAAACACTCGCTACAGACCTTAAGCAGGTCAATCCGTTCATTGACCGCGTTTTCAAAGAGCTGCGCTCTCGCATCACAGACGAAGAAACTCTTTTCAATATAAAACTTGCTTTAGAAGAGGCGCTCACGAACGCAATGCGTCATGGCAACATCCTGAAATTATCCCGCAAAGTGAAAGTCAGTGTCACGCTGGATCATGGTCAGGTTTGTTTGGACGTCTCTGACGAAGGCGGCGGATTCAATCCGAAGACCGTGCCTGATCCGACGCAAAGCGGTTATTCGGAGAATATGCCTGGCGGCCGCGGCATTTTCTTGATGAAAAAAATGATGGATAGCGTCGAATTCTATAACGGCGGCCGCGGTGTCAGAATGTTGAAAAAAATATCGTAGATCATTTCAAAGCATAGGAGGCAGCATATGAGGAAACTTATCGGTGTATTGGCATTGACCGCTTTTTGTATGCCCGGCATTTCGACGGCAGCGACCGAAACTTGGGAGTCGCTGAACGCGCAGGTGATCGAGATGTACCAGAACAAATATTACACGAAAGCCATTCCTGTGGCGCAAAAAGCGCTGGATGTCGCGGAATCTGATCATGGATCGAATTCCCGGGAAACGGTGCTTGCGCTGAACAACCTCGCTCTGCTTTATAAAAAGACGAAGAAATACAAAGCCGCGGAACCTCTTTATAAAAGAGCTTTATCGATCTCCGAGAAAATATTACCGGCAGGCCATCCGGATCTTGCGGTGCCTTTAAATAACCTCGCCATGTACTATGATTCTCAGAAACATTATAAGAAGGCCGACGAATATTCCCAGCGTGCTATCAAAGTTCTTGAAGATTACTACGGCCCGAATCATCCGCAAGTTCTGGAGGCCAAGAAAAAATACGCTGACATGAAAAAGCAGCGCGCATAAAATGGGGCGTTAGGTTTTTTATGCGGAAAACTCTCATTATTTCTATTGTCATTTCCGCGTTTATTATTACAATCCCTTGCCGGGCTTCTGTGCTTGCACAAAGCGGTCCCGAGAAAGTCGCGCTTTTGGAAGTTTATAGCTCCGAAGGATGCAGCAGCTGTCCGCCGGCTGAAGAATGGGTGAGCCGTCTTAAAAAAGATCCGGATCTCTGGAAAGAGTATGTGCCGGTCGTTTTTCATGTCGATTATTGGGACCGTCTGGGATGGAAGGATAAATTTTCCGACGCGCGTTTTACCGAGAGACAGCAAGCATATTCCACACTTTGGGGAAGTCGGGATATCTATACGCCGGGATTTGTTTTGGATGGTAAAGAGTGGCGCGATTGGTCGCGTTATGAATCGATCAATCTCAATCCGAAAGAAAGTGCAGGCATCCTTTCCATCGAAAAGGAAGCGGAAGGCTCGTATAAAATAATTTTTTTACCTGCCGGAGATCTGTCCTCGAAGTCGTTTACGATCCATGCGGCTTTGCTTGGATTTGACATGGTGTCTGATGTAAAGGCAGGCGAGAATGCGGGCCGACGGATCAGGCATGATTTTACGGTGATCGATTACGAGGAAAAAGAATCGGAAACCGAAAAAGACGGGCACTTCGAAGCAAAAGTGCGATTGAAAATCCCCGACGGTTTTTCGGTAAAGAAAACGGCAATTTCTGCGTGGGTCTCGGATCAAAATGATCCGCGCGCTCTGCAGACTGTGGGCGGCTTCAATTGATGATGACGCCTCATATTCTTTGGTTGATGAACGAATCGATGTCAGAAGATCTATTGTGACTTCTCTTAAAAATTCTCATGCGCTAGCGATCATTGGGGCGTTTGTGTTTTTTCTGGCGATCGTGACTTCTTGCGGGCCTTTTATCAGTGAAGATCTGCAAAAGATCAAACTGAACTCGGTTTTTTTAACGGAAGGATCGATCAAGTCCAAGATCTTTCAATTTGAATCCGGCATTGAAACAGGTTACTTCCGTCCGGCGAATAACCTGACCCTTTTAACATTGGCGCGTATTTATGGGGCAAAAAAAGCAGGACCTTTCCGCTTTTTTTCAGCTCTGATGTTCGGTCTGGCCGTTTACAGCGTCTATTTATTCGCGAGAATTTTAAATCTTTCTCCTTTTAAAGCGCTGGCCGCGTCGCTTTTTTTTGCGGCCCATCCTTTTGGAAGCTGGTTTTATATCCAAGGCGCCTGGGCTACTAATGCGCTTGAACTGCCGGCGATGCTGGCGACAGCGCTTTTTTATAGATGGATCCTCACAAGGTCTGAGACCGAGTTTCTTTTTTGGATCCCTCTGGCGGGAATAGCTGTGTATCTTGCGGCATGCTGTAAAGACAGCGCGCTTCTTATCGTTCCGGCTCTTTTTCCGTTTATTTTTTATTCCGGAAAGGAGGACATCCCGAGGTCTTTTGTTCTGTGGCTATCCTGCGTCATGGGAGGGATCTTTTTTCTTATTCAGCGTCATACGGCTTTGGGCGCTGAAGAAAGTTTTCATTTGAGAAATTTCCTGCATTTTTTGAGCCACGGTGCTTGGATAGTCAAGCAGTATTTGGCGAACATCCTGTCGGGAAGCAATTTTATCTTCGCGAAGAAATTACAGATAGGACCCGGGTGGCCGCTCACACTGGCATCTTTTCTGGTATTTTGTTCGATCATGATCGGCGCCAGAAAAAAACCAAAGATATTGTTGCTTCTATGGTGCATTCTGATCGCATCATTGGAACTTGTTATTGGAAGCAGCTTGAGTTTTGAGATCGTGCCGACACGTTCTCAGTTTTTACTCGCAGTCAGCATCATTTTAATAATGGTCATTTTCAGCGAAATTTCCCTGATGCGGCCTGCACTAAAAAAACCGGTCTTAGTTTTTTTCGGGCTATTGTTCTTATGGTACGGCAGCAGCAGCGCTCATCACTTATGGACGTCACTGAACGAAGATCGCTTTTACAATTATCATAACCGTGTTCCTTACAGCCGGTGGCTCCTTTTCGCGGAGGGTCTGTCGGCATACGAACGGTCGGCATGGCCGAGAGCCGAAAAACTTTTCCGGGAAAGCGCCGAGATCATGGACCGCGCGCCCACGCGTAATAATCTGGGATTGGCTTTGGCCCGCCAAACAAATTACAAAGCGGCGATCAGCGAATTCGTCCGGGCTTTGCAGCTGGATCCCTATTATGTGCCCGCGGCGCGCAATTTGGGTTTAGCGCTGGTCAAAAGCGCGCAGCGCAAGGAAGGCTTGGATTTCGAAAAACTCTTAAAACCGCTTCCTGATGTCCCTATGATCCATCGGGTTTTGAGGAGGGTTTTTGCCGAGAATGGTATCGATGTGAATGTGAAGCTTCCGCCACATCCGAAATCCGCCTTAAAAAGTTAATTCTCTGTAGCTTATTTATTTTTCGAGGTAAAATATAGAAGTTCGATATTTATCCATAGTTACTATTAAAAGGAGAATTTTTTTATGAAGAAGACCATGATGTTTGTTCTGATGTTTTTGTGTGCCGGTTCGGCAGCTTTTGCTCATATGGCGGAACGGGGAGGTTATCAGAGTGAAAGTCAGTGCCCGATCGCGAATAAGTTGATGATGAAATCGCATTTCCTGCTTGAGAATAAATCCGATATAGGCCTTACCGATGATCAGGTGAAGAGCATCAAGGAGCTGAAGCTTCAAGCGGAGAAGGACAGTATCATGCAGGCGGCGGATATGAAGACTTTCATGCTGGATCTTGATTCCAATCTTTCTGAAGACAAGGTGGATGTGGAAGCCACGAGCGCGCTGATCGATAAAGGCTTTGCGTCCGCGTCGGCCGGTGCGAAGACCAATCTTGCCGCTTATGCGAAGCTGAAAAGCATTCTCACACCCGATCAGATCGCGAAGATGAAGGCGCTGCATGAGAAGATGGAAAAGCATGAAATGGAAGAAAGGGAAGGCAAGTAATCTTTAAATCTCAAAAAAGCTACAGAGGATCCGATCTCTGTAGCTTTTTGTTTTTTGAAAGGATCTGATTCCATTGTTCGAAGATGAAGAAGATGATGAGATTCCGGAATGGGAGCTGCAAGAAGAAAAGATCCCCGCGTCTTTGGAGAAAAGATGGCGTGACGAAGAAAAAGAAGGTCTAAGGGCTGGGGTTTGCAGGTCTTGCGGCTGGACATTCACCAAAGAAGACCTGTCCTGCCGGCACTGCGGAGCGCCCACCGAAATGCCCGAAGGATTTTTGATAGCACTGAAAAGATTTTTTCTTAAAAACCCGGCCGGGATCCTGTTGCTTGCGTTTATTTTTGCATCGATCATCCTGCTTCTCGTGGTTCGTTAATGAACTAACTTGCTTGAACGTCCGGCTTTGCTTGTTTAGAATACTCTAAACCATGTCCCGCAATATTTTTGCGGGACCCTCAAAAAGGAGACAATGCATGGAAGCCAAAGATCTCGGAAAGACCTCCACCGGCACGCAACCCAATGTCGCTGCATTATTGTGCTATCTGGTTGGTTGGATAACAGGCCTTATTTTTTATCTCATAGAAAAAGATAATAAGTATGTCCGTTTTCATGCATTCCAATCGATAGTTGTTTTTGGTGCTTTGAGCGCATTATCGTTCGTGCTGATGTTTGTTCCTGTCGTCGGCTGGTCACTGATCCCGCTTGTGTCCGTCGTGGAATTGATCGCGTGGATCGTGCTGATGGTAAAAGCCTATCAAGGCGAACAATTCAAATTGCCGATCGCAGGAGATATGGCCGAAAAGAACGCTTAAGATCAGCAATAACACCGTATGGCGCTTGAAAAAACCACCATCGTCGTAACCCCCCGGGATCGTTTCTCGACAGCCGAACATTGCTTCGCGAATCTTTTTAATCAAACACCAGAACCTTTTGATGTGATCGGCGTCTTAGGCGGAGCTCCTAAGCATATTGAGACGAGTCTCAAGGAAAAATTCGGATCGCGTGTTCAATGGATATCTGAACTGGAATTTCTAAATACCGCCCAGGCGAGGAACAAAGCATTGAAACTGGTCCAAACAAGGCTCGCGATCTTTATTGATACGGATGTTTTTGTGCGCCCCGGCTGGTATGAACCTTTGGTGCGCTGTCAGAACGAGACCGGAGCGGACATGGTCGCGCCTATTGTGCTTGATCGTCAGAACCGTATCCACACGGCCGGAAACAATTTTTTCATTACGCATGAGAACGGCAAAGCGTATGCATCAATGGAGCTTCGTTTCGCCAATCAAGTTGTAGGACAGGATACGAACATCAAGCGCCAGGAATCGGATTTTTGCGAAGTGCATTGTCAGCTTGTCGTTGCCGACACGGCGAGACGATTGGGCATTTACGATGAAAATTTGAGAGAATTTCATGAAATGGATTCGGGACTGACGCTTTCAAAGGGTGGATGCAAGATGATGTTCGAGCCGAATTCCATGGTTTATCTCCACTATACGGATCGTTTACAGGAACTTGATGACGTGAAGATCTATTGCTGGAAGTGGGACATGAAAGCGATCCGGCAGAGCATGGATTATTTCGAGAAAAAATGGGGATTAAGCCTGAACCATCGCGGTATGTCGGAAAAATATTTCGATTTTGTGAACCGGCGCGTAAATTTTTTCACGCGCCATTGGCCCTCCAAAACCTCACTTGCGCTTGATATCTGGAAAAACCGGCTCGCACAACGAATTTTCCGCTATTGGGAATGAAATGATGAGTCGGAAATTTTGGACTTATTTTGAATTATCCGTTTGAATAGGGGAAACTTGGCTATATTCGGATTTCGCAAAATAAACTTTAGAACCAGGATCGGTCTCAAGCCATAATCCTTTATCATCCTGTTCTGTGATCCGTCCTTCGATAGTTTGGCCGTTTGTCAAAATGAGCCGGTGAAATACAGTGCCTTTTTCCCATGATGATTGTTTTATTGCGGGTGTTGAAGGCGTTCTGGCGGCGGCGGTTTGTTTGTTAAGCGGAGTAGCTGTATCTGCGATTGAAGTTGTGGTGGCTGATGTTGAGGACTGGTCTCCAGTTAAACGATCGCGCGCCTGTTCATATGCATGAAGTTTTTCTTGAGCTTTTTCCAATGCTTCCTGAGGAGACAGTTTTTTGGAAGGCTCCACGAATTTTCTGTAAACCAGCTCAGACTGTTCCGCATATCCTCTGGAGTAAAGCGCCATCGAAAGGCGATGGTAATCTTCCGTTTGCATCGGACCAAAAAGTCCGGATACGGATCTTTCAAAACTTTCCATATTTTCGTTCAGATGACCGTGTGATTCCAGATCGTCAACGATCTTTTCATAATATTGGTAGGGTTTGGTTTGCAAAGCGGCGGCGGTTTTCAACACATTCGAATAATTTTCTTTTTCTTCCGCATGGATGTCTTCGGCATGGATATAATGTGAACTCAAGCCGATCGAAAGTATAATAACCGGAATGAATAAGAAATTTTTCGACACCCTATGTCGTAAAACCTAAGCGAAGAACCATGACCGCTGCAAGGATAAGATTTAAACAGATCAGTCCGAATATCATTAATTTGCGGAATACATTGAAGCGCGTTATGAAAAAATAGGATACAAAGATATTCAGCACATGGGAAATGAAGATCGCCGATTCTCCGAATCGAATCAAGTAGAACATAAAACTATTGCCTAAAAGCAAAAAGCCCCAAGTAGCGCCTTGACGGAATGAGGCGGTCAAAACTTTGAATCCGCAGACCATTAGCCCGATCGCTCCGACGATCACAATGATGATGCCAGCGATACCGATAGCAGGGCTTCCCTGCTTTCTGTGTGATTGATTCACGGCTTCCATGAAAGCGCCTGTAAGCGCCTCGGTGTCAGGCACGAAAAAGGCCACCTGCCATTGATAGACACCTTCGATAAACAGATTTATTTTCGTCATGATGTCTTTATTTGCCGCTCTGGTTTCAGCCCTTTCTTTTAAAGCGCGTTTTATTTGCTGCATCGCATCTCTCACTTGCGGAGAAGAAGAAACGGAAGCGTCGTAGTGACGCGAAGCAGAGGCTGGCGTTGAAAGCGAGAAAGGATTGGATGCGGCGGCAGGCTCTTCCGACTTACCCCGTTCTAGTAACGTGATCTCGCTTTTCGGAAATGTCAGCGTGATACCGTGAGAATCGCGGAAAATCACTTCTTTTTCATTTTCGCTGATGATCTTTCCGGAAAGAATGCCACGGCCTTTTGCTTCAATGTAATCTTCGGCGAAAGCAAAACCATTAATCATTAAAGTTAAAACCAGAAAGAAAAAAATTATTATGGGGGTTTTCTTCATGATGACGTCGCGCCCTCTTTTTTACTTTGAGGCTTCCAGCGCAGGAGAAGATAGATATGATAGATGCCAATGACGCTGTAAACGATCGAGAACGGATTGTGCCGTATTAAAAAGTCAGCCCACAATAAAAGGGTGAACGCGATAAAAGTCAGAAGTCTCAAGTGATATTGCGGGATAAATGCGAGGGCCAGAAAAAGCAAGCCGGCTCCCAATGGGATCAGACCCATCTGTAAGGAAACGATAGCTCTTACAAAACCGATCATTATGATATTGCCTGCAATAAAAAAGAGTATCCATTTCGTGTCGTTCATCGCCTGTTCCGTAGTAGACTCTCCGAAGAATACATCTTTTATTACGCCCATAAATCTCCTTATAATTGTGCATCAAATATTATCATCAATATAAAATAATAGACAAGCTTATGTCAATATAGATCTATTTGACAGCAATATTTAAAAATCGGCAATTAATAAAACGATTTGCGTGACAGAAAAAAAACGGCAGAGTAAACTATCGCTATGACCGAAACTAAATCAGTGCTGATCATCGATGATGAAAAAGATTTCGTGGATGCGCTGCGAAGCACTCTAAATTACCGCGGTTATAATATCATTACGGCTTACGATGGGCGCGAAGGTTTAGAGGCCTTGGAGAAACATAAGCCTAACTTTATTATTTTGGATATCACAATGCCCCGCATGAACGGTCTCGAATTCCTCAATAAAGCAATGAACGATAAAGGTAAGATGGATGTGCCGACGCTTGTCGTTTCTGCGCGCGAAGAGCTCCGCGATATTTTAAAAGAACAGGATGTGTTGGATTTTATTGTCAAGCCGGCGAAATTCGAGGACATTATCCGGCAGGTAGAACACACACTTGTGCGTTCGTCAGAGCCAACCGAAGATTATCCTCAAACACTGAAAACTACCTGGAAAATGCTTTGGGCGGATGACGACGATGAATTTGTAGAGCAAGCAAAACCTCTTTTTGAAAGCGTCAGTTACGCGGTGCGTCATTACAAAGCCGGGATCGGTTTGCTCGCCAGTGCAATGGGTGAACGGCCTGATATCGTCATGATAAAATTAGGGCTAGAGGACATGGCGGGTGATGACGTGGCATTTGAATTCCGTTTAGTTACGGAATCAGCTCCGATACCGTTGATCCTGTATTCGCGTCAATACGACACGCTGAATCATTCAGTCACTCAAAGTTTGTGTAAAAAACTTGGCATCCGTGATATTTTTTGTTTTAATGAACCGCAAACACTTTTGAAGCAGGCTAATATATTACTTTGCAGAAAATAGGCTAACGAATTTTGGACATAAAAAAGAGACGCGTAATGAAACGCGTCTCTTTTTTAAATCAAATAAGGTCTTATTTACCCCACCAGCTGCCCCAGTTCCAGGGCAGCGCATTATAAAGAAATCCGCCAACAGAATTCCAGAATCCTTGCCATGCTGTTGTCCCGCTATCTGCGGCATATGCATTGATGCACCATGCGACCGCTAAGATAAGAAGGACGCTTACTAGGAACATTCTTTTACGCATTTTATCTCCTTTGTATATATTTATAATCAATAATTACAAATTTTATCATATCATGGCTTGGCTTAAAGGTTAAGTAAAATATTCTGATAAAAAATGCTTAATTTTTGATCTTTATAATGAGAAGTGGACTATTTATCTATTCCGAAGTAAAATGCTCCCATCGTCATCAGTCCGGAGAATAGAGCATGGATCAGGTTGTCCATACGAATAAATGTTTTTGTGATATTCCTAGGGAAAAGTTAGCTTATCTTGTGCAGCAGCATTTTATTCACCATGTTCCGACCACTGAGCTCATGGAGCATGTGCACACCGAAGGAGAAAAAGAAGAAGTGGCTATCGTAGCCTTATTGGATGTCCCGAAGGATGAGCTTACAAAGCTGTTGTCCGTTGAAGATCCCAAGAAGCTGCGCCACTGGCTTGATTGTCATTATGAGATCAGGCGGCAGTTGGCCGAGGAAGGGCTTTATCTTCGAGGAATGATCCAAAACAATGATGACTAAAACCTCCATGCCAAGAAAAGAAAGTATCCCTCTTGTGACCGAAGAACTTGCTAGAGTTTTCGTGAGAGACCGCTTTTCAAAGAAGCGCGCATAAAATCTTTCTGTCTAATTATAGATAAAATCAAAGGAGGACGTGGATGGAGAAAAAAGTTATGTTGGCTTTGTTTTTTGCGGCTCTTTTCTTGATAAATTTTAATCAGGCGTCGGCTGCGGAAGTCCCAAACACCGAGACTCGCGATCAGGCAGCCGTTACTGCGTCGCAGACAGCTTTAACAGCTATTGATAAAGCGCAGTATGCAGAAGCTTGGGATGCCGGCAGCGTGTATTTAAAAACAATGGCCCAGAAAGATAAGTTCATTACGCAGCTTTCGGCCGCTCGTAAAGTGTTCGGAGGTTTGGTATCCCGTAATTTAAGCACAAGACAATTTACTACGAAATTACCGGGTGCTCCTGATGGCGAATATTATGTGTTGGGTTATTATACTTTTTTTGAGAACAAGAAATCGGCTTTTGAAACTGTCACCGTTATGAAGGATAATGACAGTCAGTGGCGTCTGGCAGGGTATTATATTAAGCAATAGTTCAGACCGCCGTATCGATACATTTTCATATGTCTGGCAAATCAGATAAAAAGTTTCGTAATCTTACAGTGCGTCCCGGATCATCGGCCCGCCTTTATCAACGCGACCCAGCGGATAAGTTAAAACTCGAAAAGGATGATGTCAAAGCGCTGCTGGATGATCGTCTGGAGAAACTGGAGAAATTCCAGTATCGGCTTTATGCAGAACATAAGCAGGCACTTTTGGTCGTACTGCAAGGAATGGACACCAGCGGAAAAGACGGTGTGGTGCGCCATATTTTTTCAGGGGTAAATCCTCAAGGGTGCCGTGTCGTTTCTTTCAAGAAGCCTTCTGAGGAGGAAGCGTCCCATGATTTTCTTTGGCGTGTGCACGCAAATATTCCGTCGAAAGGCATGATCGGTATTTTTAACCGCTCTCATTACGAAGATATTTTGGTGAATTTTGCGCATAAGCTTTTGCCTAAGGAAACTCTCCGGCTCCGGTGCAGGCAGATCAATGATTTTGAACGGTACCTTTTTGAGAACGGTGTGACGACCCTCAAATTTTTTCTGCATATCAGCAGGAAAGAACAAGGTCAACGCCTGAAGGACCGCCTGAAAGAGGGATCCAAACATTGGAAATACAACAAAGCTGATGAGCTTGAGCGCAAGCTTTGGAAAAAATACATGAGCGCTTATGAAGAAACGTTGACCCAATGCTCGACTGGTTGGGCGCCGTGGTATGTTATCCCTTCGGATCACAAATGGGTCAGGAACGCGGCTATTTCCCAAGTCCTTACCGAAACTTTAGAAAAAATGGATCCCAGGATCCCCCGATGATATGCCCGGTGGGGTATTGATCCGATGTGCGGACGTTTTAGTCTATCCAAACCAAAAAACATAAAAGCCAAAGAGTTAAAAATAAAACAGGAAGAAATCGATCTTCTCAAGCCGCGTTTTAATATTGCGCCTTCTCAAAAAATAGCCGCTGTGATCAATGAAAAAGAGCCGCATATCGAACCTTTGAGATGGGGGCTTGTCCCATCTTGGGCGAAGGATGAAGCCATCGGTCAGAGAATGATCAACGCGCGAGCTGAAACGCTGGCGGAAAAACCCAGTTTCAAAGGCCTGCTGCATAAGCATCGATGCCTGATTCTTGCCGATGGCTTTTATGAATGGGCAGAGTCGCCGCACGGTAAGCAACCGTATTTTGTGCATCTAAAAACCGGCGAACCTTTCACATTTGCGGGGCTCTGGTCGCATTGGAAAGATCCTAAAGATCAGGAAATCCGCACTTGCGCGATCATTACCTGCGGCGCGAATGAATTGATGAAACCGATCCATGACCGGATGCCGGTTATTTTGGATGGCGAGGCCAGAGAGATATGGCTTGATCCGGAAAATAAAGATGAACCGGTTTTGACCCAGCTTCTTAAACCTTATTCAAGCGAAGAGATGGAAGCGTACCCGGTTTCTAGGGCAGTAAATTCTCCGGCCAACGATACCGAAGAATGTCTGGGAGCGATCAAGAGGTGAGCCTGGAAAATACTCATTCAGTTAAAAGCGCCTCAACAAAGTACCGTTGGATATTTTTTCTGATCCTCTGCGCGGGGATCTTTGTACGCGTTTATCATCTCGGCCACGAAAGTCTTTGGATGGATGAAGATTGCACGAGGCAAGTCGCCCATTATGATCTTGCGGGGATCATGGAAAACTCTCTGGAAGACATTCACCCGCCGCTTTATTCCTGCATCATGCATATATGGGTAAGTATTTTCGGGGAAAGTGAGGCTTCGCTTCGTTTTCCTTCGGTGATATTCGGCGTCTTTGCGATCTGGTGGATCTATTTATTGGGCAGGATCCTTTTTAATGAAAGCGCCGGTCTTTTAGCCGCCGCTATCATGGCGCTCAACACGTTCCATGTCGCTTATTCGCAGGAAGCCAGAAGTTATAGCTTGATGGCGTTTTTGTCTCTAGTCTCGATGTATTTTTTTGTAAAGATACTGCGTGAAGAAAAAAATACCATGCAAAGTCGCGCGGCTTATACCGTATTCAGCGCGTTTCTTTTGTATACGCATACCTACGCTGTTTTTACGGTGATCGTCCAGAATGTTTTTTTATTTTCCGCGCTTTTATTGCGCAAGCACTTTGCTTGGAAGCAAATAAAGAGCTGGATTGTTTTACAGGCCACCCTCTTCTTTTTATACCTGCCGTGGATACTGATCTCTAAAAAAGATGCTGGCATGATCAATCATAATTTTTGGATCGAGACACCGACATTGAAGCTTGTTTGGGTGACATTCCGCTCTTATGCTGGTTTCATGCTCTTGAAATTATACGCACTGCTTATGGCATTTTCTGTCTACAAAGCATTCCGATCCGGGAAATCAGACTATTTTTTTTCATTCGCACTTTTATCATTGTGGACTTTGGTCACAATGGGACTGCCGATCGTTGTGTCGCTTATATGGATGCCTATTTTTTCTCCGCGATATACGATCGCTGCTACGTTTCCATTCTATCTTCTGGCCGCCAAAGGCATTTGTGACATAGGCCAACGCCATGTTCGATGGGTATTGGCGCTGGTTGTTTTGGCGTGCTCAGTCTACGGTTTGACGATTTACTTCAGTCATCCGCAAAAAACTCAGTTCCGCGAAGCAGCTCATTTTGTAGAAGAACACTCTAAACCGGGTGACTTGATCGTGTTCCACAGGGATTTTACTTTGCTGTTCGAATACTATTCCAAAAAAGAAGGGTTGATCAAAAAAACTTTTCCAAAAGGTCAAATGCTTACGCGGTTCGTGCCTGTGGAAGATTCATTGAACGTGACGCCTGATAAGATGAGCGAACTCGAATCATTGGTCAAAGGGCATGACCGCGTCTGGGTGATCTTGTCACACAGCAAGGATCGATCAGGTTTGATCGATAAGACTTTGTTGGCGCGTTACCGCAGGATCTATGATGAAAAATATCTGAACGTGGAAGTGCTGTTTTTTACGAAATGATCTTTTGAATTTTTGTCTGAATGAAGTCTATGCTGAAATAGGCGTAGACGGCACCTGCTGTTTAGAAAAGATCTTTTTGTCCGAAATTCTTGCCGGGATCATCACCATCGGAAGACCCGCAAAGCGGATCCTTCGAAGGATGGCGTTCGCGGTTTCGTTATGAAGGATCCGGTGGTACCACTGGGTTCTTTCGAAAACAAGCTCACCCACAAAGAAGACAGCGTGAGAATATTTCTTCGAAATTTCCACGCAAAGTTGAGAAACGGACTCAACCACATCGGTGCCTGCGCTGTACTCAGCCCGCGCCGGAATGCCCATTTTCTCTGAAAAACGGACATATTTATCCAGCATCGCATACGTTTTTTCATTCATATGGTGGAGCTGTTCGCCGCTTTCCTTGAAAAAATCAGAGTCGACGGTTGTTACGCTGACAAAGACGACATTCTTGAACGTGTTCGGAAAAAGGCGGAAGATGTTCAGGAAAATATGGATACCCAGACCGCTGTAGCCGCCGACGAGGATCACGGCCGTGGGTTTTTCCGGATTAAATTCGGGTTTTGTAGGCGCGTCGGGCAGTGAATGTAAATGTGAAAAAACACGGTCGATCTCCACGATCTTCCGGCGCACATTATCATAGTGGCGTTTGATGATAAAACAGAGCGCGATGCAGAGCAGCGTGATGATCAGTGTCATCCATGCGCCCTCCATGAATTTTTCCACGATCATGACCCAAAGGATCGAAAAACAAAGGATGAATCCTGTCAGGTGGATCGTTAACTCGCGCAGCCATTTTTTTTCATTCTCGCGGTGCGATATCCAAAATCGCATCATGCCTAGCTGTGAAAGAGAAAATGTCACGAACACATTGATACTGTACATGACGACGAGGATCCCGATATGCCCTTTGGTGTAAGCCAAAGTAGCGATAGAAGCCAGTCCTATCAGGAAAATACCGTTCTGCATCGTCAGACGGTCGGATAGCGCGGCAAAACTTTTTGGCACCCAGCCGTCGTGAGACATATTCGAAAGGACCCGCGGCCCGTCAATAAAACCTGTCTGAGCCGCAACAAGTAAAAGGATCGCTTCGGAAGATATTGTGACCAGGACGAACCAGTGTCCAAGAGGCAGAGCGCCCCATTTTAGTCCATAGAAAAGCTGCATCGAAAGAACGGTATTAAGCGTTTGGCCTTCGGTCGGTTTTACTCCGGCCAACATGTAGCACAACAAAAGTCCGCCGGCGGTCAAAGCGAGTGATAGCGCCATATAAAGCATCGTACGTTTTCCGGTTTTGACCCGCGGTTCGCGCAGAATGCTGACACCGTTGGAAACAGCTTCGATACCCGTATAAGTTCCGCCGCCCAGCGAATAGGCGCGCAAAAAGACCAAGAACAAGCCAAGTATTCCCAGTTCTTTAGCGCCTGACTGAAGACCCTGCTGCACATTGTCAGTCACAGCATGAATATCGTAAGTGTGCGCAAAGATGCCGCCGAATATTAAAATAAAATGGGTCGCGACAAAGGTGAGGAATATCGGCATCAGAACCGTCACCGATTCTTTGACGCCGCGCAGGTTCATGATGATCAGAAAAATGATCGCGATGAATTCGATCGGTAGTTTTAACGGCCGAAGTTCCGCCGGAAGCAAGCTGAATAACGCATCGCCGCCGCCAGCGATCGAAACAGTGATCGTTAGGATATAATCCACGAAAAGAGCACACCCGGAAACTACGCCAGCCGGTTTTCCAAGCAGATTTGTGGCTACAATATAACCGCCTCCGCCGACCGGAAAATGTTCAATGATCTTGCCGTACGTGTAGGAGATAACAAAAACGGTAAGGGCTGTTGCGAGAACAAGGAATATCGCAAGATACGTGTGACTTCCCAAAGCCCGATAAGCTTCTTCAGGTCCATACGCTGAGGAAGACAAGCCGTCGGCTCCCAAGCCTACCCAGGCGAAAAAAGCAATCAATGATAGTTTGTGGCCTAGCGACGGATCGTTAAGATTTCTGGCTGGGCCGAAAAGCGTTTTCTTTAAGTTAGACCAAGCCGGTGGAGGAACGTTCTCGGAAGTGTTTTCAGAAGACATGCTTTCAATACTCCTTTTACGTCCGCCTGCGAGGTTAGCTGCCGGGCTCAGGTCGAAAAGTTTTAATACCTGTCACCTTTGAATGAGTGATTCGCCCCGGTAAATCTTTGGGTTCCCCGCCCGGATATTATGGCCGGTTCGGCGCTGCAAATAAAAACGGTATTCTACACCTTTGCTTTCAAAAGTCAAATACCAGGCGAATATCCATATAGCCCAATTATTGAATGTCGGTTTAACATAAATATGGTAAAATTAACAATTAATGACCCGCTCATTCGCTATAGTCGATAAATTTTATAAGAAATTATTCACCCACCGTTATGGTCTCAGCTTAGGAATATACTTAGGGGCGGCCGTATTAACAGGCATGGTTTGTGTGCTATTCATGCGTGCCTTTGAATTTGTATATATCCATCGCTTGGATCCTCAGCGGATAGGGCTATGGTGTTGGGTGACGACACCCATCCTTTTTGTTATGGCCATTGAACTCATCCGATATTTGGCACCTTGTGCCGACGGAGCCGGGATCCCGCAGACTATTTTCGCGGCCAAACATATCAATGATTCGAACTTTGAGGATTTAAAACCCCTGGTTTCGTTCAAGACGATGGCGATCAAAATAGCAGCTCTCTTGATCGGATTGTGGGCCGGTGCTTCTACGGGACGTGAAGGCCCGACAGTCCATATTGCGGCGTGTTTGTTTTTTGGGATCACTTTGGCGTTGCACCGTGTTTTAAAATTGCCGTTCAATATGCGTTCAGCTGTGGTGGCGGGCGGCGCAGCCGGATTGGCGGCGGCTTTTAACACGCCATTGGCAGGGGTAACTTTCGCGATCGAAGAGCTTTCATCGGATTATTTCGCCAGTATCAAGGATATGGTTTTAATGGCGATTATTGTTGCCGGCCTTGCTGCAAAGACATTGACTGGAGAATATATCTATTTTGGACATCTCAGTGAACCAGGATCTGTTACTATCATCATGATTCTTATCGTTGGCGTGATAGGCGGGGCAGGGGGCACTTTTTTTTCGGTGTTTCTAGTAGAAGGAAGGCGGCGTTTGATGGCGATAAAAGGATGGAAGCGGTATATGTTCATCACGTTTCTTGCCTGGGCGGTCCTTTTTTTGGCGGTTGCTACCGGAATGAAAGGGATCATGGGACCGGGAAATCTGGTAGCGCAAAATTATTTGCACGGGACTACCGAGAACGCGCCAGGTTTATTCGCGGCATCCAAAATGGGCGCGACTCTTTTTACTTATTGGTCCGGCATCGCGGGAGGTATTTTTGCCCCATGTCTATCGATGGGTTCAGCTATCGGAGCATGGGCGGCATCTTGGCAAAACGGACCTATCGCGACTTGCGCCGTGATGGGTATGGCGGCTTTTCTTTCCGGAGCGATCCAGGCGCCTATTACTTCATTTGTGATCATCTATGAGATGACCGGACATCATCAGATGCTTCTTCCGATCATGCTTTCAGCGCTTATTGGTTATATGGTGGCGCGAATTTTCAGGGCCAAACATCTCTATCAAGCGCTTTCCGGATTTTATGATAACATGCTGAAAGACCGTAAAGTTCTAGCCTAAGTACCCCTCAGATTACGGATATTATAGATAAAGTATTCATTTCACGAAAAATCTTAAGTTAATTTTCTCGATGAATAGGTAATAAAACTCCCTGCCCAAGAACACATCTTGTTATTAAAATTTAGAAAAAATTGATCTCATAAATCTTAAAATAAGAGCTTTGAAATGTAACAAGACACATAAAAAGAGCTTACAGGTCATCAAGCGGCATATTTAATAAACACTATAATTTAAAAATATTAACTAAAATTATAATATCTTAATAACTCAATTTTTCACTACCCTTAAATTGTCTGAAATGTGTCTGTAACATCTCAAAGGTATCATTTTCCCATCAAAATAATCGTTAGGTTTTTATTTGAAAGTCGAATGGATTGGAAACAAAAAAGGGGGATTAAATGGCACAGACAGAAGTTAGTTCAAGAACCTTAAAACCGACCCTGGGATTGATGGGCGCCACAATGAATGCGATGGCGTTGATCGCGCCAGGGGCGTTTTTGTGGATCACATATCAGTTGCAGGCGGCTGCGACAGCTCCAAGCGGCGCTTCAGTAGCCAGCGATATTTGGTTCGGCATTATTGCTGCGTTGGCGGTCGCATTTCTTACGGCTTTATCTTATGCTCAACTCGCGAAGATCTATCCAGAAGCGGGTTTTGCGAGCTGCGCATATTTTGCCGAAAAAGCTTTCTTGGATCGCCAAGGTAAAGTAAAGGATCACGGACCCACTTCTATCGCCCGCGTCAGCAAACTTTTCACTGGTTGGGCCGCGCATCTGTTCTATTGGGTCTATCCAGGCGTTATGGTTGCTTTCATGGCAACATTGATCGGATACATCTATACCCAATTTACCGGCAAAACATTATCAAATACGGAATTGACGATCATCGGTGGAGTGTTCGCTTTAGCCACGGGATACATTGCTTATCGCGGAGTGACAGGATCCACGGTCACCAACATTTGGATCAACGTGATCCAATGGGTGAGTTTGGTGGTTTTCAGCGGTTTGGCGATTTATTATCGTTTTGCGAACCCTGAGCATGCTACTCAGTGGGTTTTCAGTGGTGCTTGGGATGTTGTTAAACCGCATTCGCTCCAAGGTGTTTTGGTACAATCGACTGTTGCGATTCTTATCTTGGTCGGTTTTGAGAGCTGTACGGCCTTGTCTGCTGAAACAAAGAATCCCGAAACAACCATTCCTAAAGCCATCATTCTCGCTCTTATTGTTCAAGGTGCAATTGCTTATCTTTTCGAATACTTCGCGACAGGTTTTATGCTCAGTGAGAAATTGACTGGTACCACTCCTGCGGTGGCCGCAGTCGCAGCAACTGCTACAACACCCGCGGTAGCAGCGGTTCCCGCAGCCGCAGTGACAGGAATGGCCGCTGCCGCTGCGTCGAGCGCTCCGATCGGTGACTTGGCCAAACTTTTGGGTGATCATGTGCTTCCCGGTATTGGCTTTGGCTTTATGATCACCATAGCTATTACCGTCGCCATTGCGATCGTTGGCACGACACTAAGCTGTATGAATACAGCGGTTCGTGTAACTTGCGGCATGGCCGAGGATAGGGAGTTGCCCGAATTCCTTGGATTTATGCACGGAAAATTCAGCACACCTCACACAGCGCTTTGGGTATTAGTGGTGGTTTCTTCACTGATCGCCGCGGTCGGTGTGAGATCAGTCGTGGGTCTGACTGGAATTACGCTGGCTTCGAACTTGGGCACCTTTATTCTATATGGACTAACTTGTGTTTGGACAATAGTCGCGTTCAAAGGCCGGAAAGATTTTAATCTTTTGAAACACGGCATTATTCCTGCGCTCGGAGTCATTACGAACGTTATCATGGCCGGGGCAATTCTCTATCTTTACATTATTGGAAATGCCGATGCCAAAAATGAAGCGAAGATCTGCTTTGTGATCGCGGGCGCTTGGGCTTTGATCAGCTTGCTTTATGTCGCAGTTACCAGCTTGCAGAAAACCTACCGTGTTCGACTGGTCACTTGCGTGATCCGTCCCGAACAGTTGGGTGATATCGTCTCAGCGCTCAAACAGCACAATCTGGTAATGGGCATGACCGTGACGGATGTGCGTGGGTTTGGCCGCCAGAAAGGTGATACAAATGGGGTCGCCAGCTCGGAAGACACGATTCGATTTCTTCCTAAATCCAAAGTAGAGATACTCGTCAGGGATTGGGATGTGGATAGGACGATGGAAGTGATCACAGAGGCAACGCGTACCGGCGGAATAGGGGATGGTAAGATTATCGTGCTTGAGGCATCGAGCGCTTTGCGTATCCGCACCGGCGAAAGAGGCGTGTACGCGCTTTAAACGAATATCAAAGTGATGGAGGAGGGAAATAATCATGTCGGACGTTTTAACAAAGTCTAATAATTCAACAGGTGCCGGACAGAGCACTTCAGCCGTTAAAAAGCTTGAAGTGATCATCAAGCCGGGAAAGCTCGACGCCGTAAAGCAGGCGCTTAAGACAGCCGGTTATTTTGGTATGACGGTTTCACAGGTTGAAGGCCATGGAAACCAAAAAGGGTTGTCCAAGAAGTCTGAGGATACGAGTTTCAGAATGGAAATGCTTCCAAAGATGAGACTCGAGATCGTGGTGCCTGAGGCTAACCTTGAGTCGATCATTCAGGCGGTTTCCAAAGCTGCCTGGACCGGCCAGCCCGGCGATGGAAAGATCTTTGTCTATGATGTCAAAGATGTTGTTCGTATCAGCTCCGGCGAACGCGGAATCAAAGCGATCTAATTAAAGATCACGCATTTCCGGTTTTCGGGTATAAAAAGCCGCAAGGAAAAAACTCCTTGCGGCTTTTTACTGGGTTTTGTTATTTAGGATTATCCTTGTTGGTGGAGTATTTGGAGTTAAAATACCATAATTCATGCAAAAAAGATTAATGGGCAATTTCTATCAATATTTTTTCGCCGCGGGACTTGTGATCCTCACGTCTCTTTTCGGGATTTATCTGAAAGCAAACTTTGATCCGGCAAGTTTTGTGATGGTATATCTATTGATCGTTGTTTTCTCGGCAGTCCGATGGGGCATAGGCCCTGCCATTGTTACCTCTATTTTAAGCGCTGTGGCATTCGATTTTTTCTTAAGTCCCCCTTATATGTCTTTCCGAATCGCGGATGTCAGAAATATATTTACCTTTGTCGGTCTTTTAGCTGTGGGGTTGGTGGTGAGCAATTTGGCCGCAAAAGCCAGGGAGCAAGCCATTCAGGCCCGGCAAAGAGAGGCCGAAGCGGTCGCGATGTACAATCTTCAGAAAAAACTGGACGAGGAATCCCGTAAGCTGGAATTAATGCGCGAGACGGAAAAACTGCAGACAGCGCTTCTTAATTCTATTTCTCACGATTTGAGGACGCCGCTTGTTTCGATCAAGGGCACTTTGAGCGTTCTTCTACAGGATCCGACGCTTAAGGCCCAGGAGTCCCGAAGAGAGCTCCTAGAAACGGCGTATGAGGATTCGGGACGTTTGAACCATCTGGTGAATGACCTTCTTGAAATGACGCGAGTGGAAGCCGGAACGCTGAAAGTGAGATCCGAGCCTTGTGAACTGATCGATATTGTCCGAGCTTCGCTCCAACAGCTTAATAACAAGATAGAAAGACGCCAGATCCGTGTGGATATTCCCAAAGATCTACCCTTGATCCCGATGGATTTTACTTTGATGATGGAAGTGTTGATGAATTTATTAGATAATGCCTTAAAATACTCATCACCCTATACGCCGGTCGAGATTATAGCCAGGTTCGTGGAGAAAAAAGTGAAGATCGAAATTAAGGACAGCGGATTCGGTATTCCGGAAGAGGATCTGAAACGTATTTTTGATAAATTCTACAGAGCTGTTAATCCGAAACGCGTAACAGGGACCGGCCTCGGCTTATCTATTTGCAAAGGGATCGTGGAAGCGCACGGAGGGGAGATCTATGCCGGCAATAACCCGGAGGGCGGAGCTGTTATTACGATATTGATGCCATTGGAGGAGGCGAAGGCGCTATGATGGATGTGTCCCATAATCTTCGGGTGCTTGTGGTTGATGATGAAAAAACCATTCGCAGATTCTTAAAAGCCACGCTTCTTTCGAATGGCTACAAAGTCTTTGAGGCTTCTGACGGTGCTGAGGCCTTGGAAAATTCTGTCTCATCTCATCCCGACGCGATTATTCTGGATCTTGGGCTGCCGGATATGGATGGACTTGACGTGACGCGCCAGATCCGCAAGCGATCAAGGACTCCCATAGTTATTTTATCAGTCAGGAAGGATCAGTCGGATAAGATAGCCGCGTTGGATGCGGGTGCCGATGATTATCTGACCAAACCTTTCGACGCCGCTGAAATGCTGGCACGGCTAAGAGCCGTAATGCGGCGCCTTACACCTCGAAATGAACAAACAGTTTTCAATGTGGCCGGGATCTCCATCGACATCGCCAAGCATACGGCCAGCCTTAATGAAAGTCCTGTTCGGCTGACTCCTACAGAGTATGATGTGTTAAAGATCCTCGTGATGAATGCCGGCAGAGTGATCACTCACCGCCAGTTTTTGGAGGAGGTTTGGAACAAATCCGATCAGACACCGAATGCTTCACACATTGTGAGAGTTACGATCAATAATCTTCGAGATAAGATCGAGCCTGATCCCAACAGACCCCGATACATCCTTACCGAGCCCGGCGTGGGTTATCGTCTTCGAATTGATGAGTGATCATCACAAAGATTAACAATTTTATAATTTCTCCTCCTCATTTTTAAGTCGTAAAAATCCTTCTTTAGTAACCCCCTGTTTTCCCGCAATTAATAACTCTGAAATCTCGCTGTAACATTTAAATGTCATATTTTTACATAAATTGATGGAATTTTGATATTAATAAGCTTTTAGTTGATGAATAAATGATGACAAACAGAGACACTTTAAATAGTCCCAACCACAGTATGAGCATAGCTGTAGAAGAATTTGGTTCCATATTAAAAGAGCTAAGGACCGGACTGAGAATGACGCAAGAGGAATTATCCCGGAAGATCGGAGTGAAAAAGCAGGCGGTCTCCAAATGGGAGAACAAACGCTCTTTTCCTTTAAGGAATGACATCCTAAAAAAAATAGCCGGTATTTTCCGGATTCCTTTTACGGAAGTTATGAAGATTAAAGGCATACGAAAAACAAAATATCGAAGAGATTTGATTTTGGGATCGAAAGATCCGGTTGTTTCGATCTCAGGGCCTAACTATGCGCCTCTTTTGAACGACAAGACAAGATCCCTTCCTTTAGATGCCATCAAAAATCCCGTTAAGTGGACGCAAAGACGATGTTTTTTACCGTCGGATGTTTTTCCAGGATTTATTTTCGGATTTGAGATCACCGATAAACGCATGGAGCCCAATTGCCGGTTAGGAGATATCGTGCTGGTCGATATCAGAAAGTCGATGGAGCGGATAAAGGATGGCCAATTGGTGGTGATTAAAGTAAAAGGCCATCCGCCGATGTGTCGGATCTATTCAAGCGAGAATAAAACAAAGATTCTTCGGGCCATTGATCTTAAGCAGTCGGTTGTCAGGGTCAGGGAATCTGACATTGATTGGTGTTACGGAGTCATTAGATTAATGAACCATGATTTGGCTTATTAATTAAAGGGAAAATAAAAGAAAGGGAGGAGAGAAATGGAAAAGGAGGCGGTTTATGAGGTCAGTTAAGAAGTTTTTTGAAAAGATGCGGGATCCAAAAGAGAGGAAACTCTTTTATGCGATCTTCGGCGGTAAGATGCTTGGAGTGGGCTTGCTCATTGCAATAATTTATGCTGTGCCTGCTTATTTTGGAGCCAAGGTTTGGGCAGAAGACGCTGCTGCACCGGCACCTTATATTAATCCGATCAATACGATGTGGGTGCTAATTACGGCGTTTTTGGTATTTTTCATGCAAGCCGGTTTCATGATGCTGGAAGCGGGTTTTGGCCGTACGCGTGAGACCATTAATGTGTTGCTGGAAGGTGTCATTGATACTTGTCTTTGCGGCATTTTGTTCTGGGCATGGGGTTTTGCTTGGATGTTCGGCTCGGGCAACGGCTTTATCGGAAATCAATATTATTTTCTGCATGGCATTCCTGAGACCTATGGAAGTACGGGTGTGGCCACGCTGGCCTATTTCCTTTTCCAGTTTGCGTTTGCGGATTGCACCTCAACTATTACTTCCGGTGCGATGCTTGGACGCACAGGATTCATCGGCGACCTATTGTATAGTTTTGTAGTCAGCGGCGTGATGTATCCGATTTTGGGTCATTGGGCATGGGGTCCGGATGGCTGGTTGAATACAATCAAGCCGGCGGCGTTCCATGATTTCGCAGGCTCGACAGTAGTTCACACGATCGGCGGTATGATCGCGTTAGCAGGTGCGATAGTCTTAGGACCTCGTTTAGGTCGTAAGTTCAAAAGGGATGGCGGTGGACCCATGCCAGGCCATGACATGACGATCGCAGCACTTGGGACGATCATTCTATGGTTTGGATGGTACGGTTTCAATCCCGGAAGCACGCTTTCGGCAATGGATATGATAGGAATTGGCCGTATCGCATGCAACACGACGCTTGCCGCTGTCGCCGGAGGACTTTCAGCCATTTTCTTTGTTTATCCTCGGGCCAAGATATGGGATTGCGGAGCTACTTGCAATGGAATTTTAGCAGGCCTCGTCGCGATCACATGTCCTTGCTACTGGGTTTCTCCCGGTGGTGCAATCGTTATAGGTCTTGTGGCCGGCGTATTAGTTATCTTGGGCACGGATTTTTTGGAACATATTCGCGTTGATGATCCGTGCGGAGCTTGGCCGGTACATGGCCTGTGCGGTGTTTGGGGCACTTGGAGTCTTGGTTTGTTTGCTACAGGACAGTTCGGAGCGCCTACACCGACCGGAGCTGACAATTCGGCAGCCGCGGTGGTCAAAGGGTTGCTTTATGGTGGTGGTTGGGATCAATTCATTGCGCAAGTCATTGGCAATGCTTCCATCGGTGCCGGAGCCTTCTTTGGTGGATTGCTTTTGATGTGGCTAGTGAATTTGACAGGAACTCTGCGTGTTTCCAAAGAGGGGGAATTACAGGGTCTTGATATTCATGAACACGGCGGTTCGGCTTATCCCGAACTTCCGACAGCTTAATCGGGAGGATATATGAAAAAGATCGAAGCGATTATCCGACCTGAAAAACTCGAAGTTTTACGTCAACATCTGGAAAAGATCGGTTATCCCGGCATGATGGTGACAGAGATAAAAGGTCATGGTAAACAAGGGGGTGTGACGCATCAATTTCGAGGCACGGAGTACAAGACGCCGTTCCTCGCGAAAATAAAGATAGAGATCGTGGTTGCCGATAGCCAGGTTAAAAAACTGATCGAGGCGATCATGGAAATTTGCCGTTCGGGTGCAGTTGGGGACGGCAAGATCTTTATAGCCCCCATTGACGACGCGATTCGTATTCGTACCGGAGAGCAGGGAGACAAAGCTATCTAAGCCCTGTTGTTATAACCATCTAGAAAGTAAACGCCAGCGTAAAAATTTTGCGCTGGCGTTTACTTGTAATAAATATCTTTAATTCATTTATTGGAGCGAAAGAAAATTTTATGCCTGCTTCCAAATCTTTTACGAAAAAAATAAAACACGCCGTGATCGGCCAGGCCAAAAGCCCGTTGGACCAAAGCGTCTTCCATCATTTATCGCTGATCGCTTTTTTTGCCTGGGTAGGTTTAGGCGCGGACGGCTTATCTTCATCTTGTTACGGTCCCGAAGAGGCTTTTTTAGCTTTACACGGGCACTATTATCTCAGTATTTTTGTCGCTCTAGCTTCGGCGCTTACGGTTTTTTTGATCAGTGCCAGCTATTCTCAAATCATCGAATTGTTTCCAGCGGGCGGCGGCGGCTATCTGGTTGCAAGCAAACTCTTGTCGCCGAATGCCGGGTTAGTGTCTGGATGTGCACTTCTGATTGATTATGTTCTGACTATCGCGATATCGATCGCTAGCGGCACGGACGCCATTTACAGTTTTCTGCCGGTGGAGTGGCAGAGTTATAAGCTTTTTTTCGCGATATTCGGTGTTTTATTGCTTACGATCCTGAATTTACGCGGAGTCAAAGAATCCGTTATTCCTCTAGTGCCTATTTTTATGATCTTTCTATTTACCCACGTGTTGGTTATTGTCTACGCACTGATCGTTCATTCCGGAAATTTTTCAGGGGTCTTGCATGCGACCGTTAATGAGATCCATACCACGCGGTCCCAGATAGGACTTTTCGCGATGATCTTCTTGATTTTACGCGCTTATAGTATGGGCGCGGGAACCTTTACCGGTATCGAAGCGGTCAGCAACGGCATGGCGATCTTAAGAGAACCTCGAGTAAAGACCGGTAAAAGCACGATGCGTTACATGGCTTTTTCTCTTGCGTTTACCGTTATGGGTCTCATGCTTGCGTATCTTTTATTCCACGTTGAGCATATACATGGCAAGACTCTGAATGCAGTCTTATTCGAACAAGTGACAGCCGGATGGGGACACGGGGGTTATGTTTTTGTATTGGTGACATTAATCTCGGAGGCGTTACTTCTTTTTACTGCGGCACAGACCGGATTTTTAGGCGGACCGAAAATACTTTCAAATATGGCGCTTGACCGTTGGTTTCCTTCCCAATTCGCGATGCTAAGCGACCGTCTGGTGTCGCAGAACGGCGTCTTGTGGATGGGTGCGGCAGCATTGGTAACGATCGTGTTAACGAAGGGTTCTGTCCGGTTCCTCGTTGTTCTTTATAGCATCAATGTGTTCATTACCTTTTGCTTATCGCATTTAGGAATGGTCAAACATTGGTGGGAAATGCGAAAGACGGTCCGGATCTGGTGGGGAAAGCTTATCATCGCAGGTCTGGGCCTCATTGCGACGACCTTTATTCTTGTGACAGTGGTGATTTTGAAGTTCCATGACGGCGGATGGATCACTATTGCGATAACAGGATCATTGATCGCGGTCGCCGTGATCGTCAAACGGCATTATCTGAAGACCGCGCATATGCTCAGGCGCCTGAATGACCTGCTTCAAGAAGCCGCATCAGTGGAATTCCCCAAAGGAGCGACACCGAAGGACACGTCGCCTGATGCAAAAACGGCTGTGTTTCTGGTGAACGGATTTAACGGGCTCGGACTTCACACGCTTTTTAATTCGATCCGTCTTTTTGGAACGGCATTCAAAAATTTTGTATTCGTTCAAATAGGGATCATTGATGCAGGAAATTTTAAAGGCGCGGACGAAGTGGACCATTTAAAGAATAAGATAAATAAAGAAGTGAACCGCTACGTGGATTTTATGCAGAGCCAGGGCTGTTATGCCGAAGGTCTTTCATATATCGGGATCGATGTTGTCAGTGAAGCTGAAAAGATAGCGCCTGAACTTTTAAAACTTTACCCTAACGCTGTTTTTTTCGGAGGCCAGCTTGTATTTCCGGAAGAGACGGTGTTCACCCGCATCCTTCACAATCACACGGTTTTTGTATTGCAGAGAAAATTTTACAAGCAGGGAATTCCGTTCGTGATCCTTCCGATTCGGGTCTGAGATTCCTTATCAACGGGTATCATTGCCCAGACGAAACTCCGTCTGATTTCGCGGTTATCTTGGTATAATTATCAAAAAGTTTCAACAGACAGAACTTTTTAAGACCATCACTGGCCAACAAGCATGATAATAGAATTTCTCTGGACGCTGCCTTTTATTCTTCTTTTAGGTTTGATTGCCGTACTGCCTCTTGCCAATAAGCAGTGGTGGGAGAAAAATTTTATTTTTGTTTCATTGGGACCGGCTTTTCTTATTACAGCCCATTATCTTTTTCAATTGAAGTATACAGCCAGTCTTGTCCATACCGGCGTCGAATATATCAGTTTTATTTGTCTGATCGGTTCTTTGTTTGTTGTATCCGGCGGAATTCATATCAACGTCAAAGGCGAAGCGACGCCACTGGCCAATTGTATTTTTCTTTTGATCGGCGCGTTGTTTTCGAATGTTCTGGGAACTACCGGCGCATCAATGGTGCTCATTCGCCCATGGCTTCGCATGAACAAATACAGGATCACGGCGTATCATACGGTCTTTTTTATTTTCATCGTCAGTAATATAGGAGGAGGGCTGACACCGATAGGCGATCCGCCGCTTTTTCTGGGATATTTGAAGGGTGTGCCGTTTTTTTGGGTTTTGAATAATGTATTTCCGATCTGGCTTATTGCGATCGGTGTACTGCTGGCAGTGTTCTTTGTTTTGGATACGCTGGATTTCAAAAAAGCGCCTTTGGAGATCCGCCAAAAAGAAACGACCCACGAGGAATGGAAATTTTTAGGCATGCATAACATGATTTTTTTGGCGATGATCGTCGGCTCAGTTTTTATCAACCATCCGCCTTTTTTAAGAGAGGCGATAATGGTATTGGCGGCATTTTTATCTTATACAACGACGGCTAAGTCTGTTCATGAAAGCAATGATTTTAATTTCGCTCCCATCAAAGAGGTGGCCATTTTGTTCGCCGGAATATTTATTACGATGATCCCTGCTTTGGAATGGCTTGAACGTTACGCCCCTCAACTCGGACTGAACAATCCCGGACAGTTTTATTGGAGCAGCGGGATCTTGTCCAGCGTCTTGGATAATGCTCCGACGTATCTCAGTTTCTTTAGTGCTGCATTGGGCTTATTTGGGAAAGGAGTTGCTGGAAATAAGGGGGTTGTCGATCTTCTTTCAAACTATCCGAATTTTATTCGAGCCATAAGCGTCGGCTCAGTTTTTTTTGGAGCCGTTACTTATATCGGTAATGGGCCTAATTTTTTGGTCAAGTCGATAGCGGATCAGTCTGAAGCCAAGACGCCACATTTTTTTGAGTATTTCTATAAATATAGTCTCCCGATACTGATACCGATCTTTTTTGTTATTTGGTATCTGTTTTTCAGAATATAGATCGACCGCAGTTTTTTAATCCAAGGCTTTTTCATCGTTGTTCATTTTTTGTAACTTGTTTGAAATGATATTCCTGTAGATTATACCGATCAAATGGAGAATTTTATGAAGAAGATCGAATGCATCATAAGGCCGGAAAAATTTGAAGAGCTGAAAAACGAACTGCGCACAGCCGGTGTAGGCGGCATGACGATATCCGATGTACGCGGATTCGGCGCTCAAACAAGCCGGCCGGACAATTATCTGGTTTTACCGAAGATCAAGATCGAGATTTATTGTACGGATGAGCAAGCGGATGAATTTGTCAATGTGATCGTAAAGGTTTGCCGCACGGGCGATATTGGCAATGGAAAGATAGCGCTACTTCCTTTGGACGATCTTATTCGCGTGCGCACAGGCGAAAAGGGCGACAAAGCTGTCCTATAGGTTTTAAATCAAATCATCATCCAGAGCATTTTAAGCGGAGACATTGAGACAAATAGATCGTCTTTAAGAACACCTTTGTCATTGAAGATCATGCTGCCGCTTAAGATGATGTCGTTGGATTTGCATTTTAAGACACGGACGGTGGTGGATTTGTTCCCCTGAGAGATGCTGAGCAGCAGATTTTTCATGTGTATCGGCCTTCGCATTAAATGGATCCAAGGTTTGATGCCTTTGGTATTTTCAAAATAACGTTTGGAAAGTGATACGCCTGAGAGTTCTATCTCGGTAATGAAATCGTGATTTATACTCAGACTGGGATTTTTTAGAACGATCCTGCCGGAATTGGCGCTGACAAGGAGCATGCTGTCTTTTGCATAAATTTTGACGGTCTGACAGCGAATATCGCGCCAACTGACGATCTCGGTATCTTTCACCACTACTTTATCGCCATATTTCTCGCTCAGTATTTGTCCCACAGTCTGATCGACCCATTCCCCGCGGAGCGGAAATACACGATGGTAGCCATAATGAAAACAAAAAGGGGCTATCACTGCTAAGCCCAAGAAGCAAGTGGCTAGAGCCCTATTTATTGTCTTTGCCCAAAAAAAGTGTGCAGATTTTACCATATTATAAAATATACATTATTAACTAAAAATTATCAATAGTATCTAATTTTTATACTATTAACAGGTTTTGCATCACATAAGATTAGATGATAACTGGAGATAGAGTTGGCGGAGAAAGTAGGTAAAAAATCATTGGCGTTTTTTATCTATCTCTTTTAAGCTAGGTAAGCTTAATGACCAGTGAATTAAAACAGGAGATGGCTGTTTATGAGAAAATCTTTGATCATTGCAATAGCGGCGCTAGCCGTAGTAACCAGCACGAATATCTATGGAGACCAATCAGGTATGAACAAGATAATGGTTTTAGAAACAAATCAAGGTGTGATCGAGCTTCAACTGATGCCGGAGGTGGCGCCGAAGGCTTGCGAAAATTTCATCAAATTGGCCGAAAAAAAATATTACGACGGTTTGATATTTCATCGTGTCATAAAAGATTTTATGATCCAGGGCGGGGATCCGACAGGTACCGGCACCGGAGGAGAATCAGTGTGGGGCAGGCCTTTTGAAGATGAATTCAATCCGAATGTTAAGTTCGATGGCCCCGGAATATTGGCGATGGCAAATGCGGGCCCAAAAACTAATGGAAGCCAATTTTTTATCACGACAATCAAAACTCCATGGTTGAACGGCCGTCATACGATATTCGGTAAAGTCGTCTCCGGTTATGATGTGGTTCAAAAAATAGAAAATGCGTCTGTAGATAGTTCGGATAAACCTAAATCCGATCAGAAGATCATCAAAGCATATTTAAAGAATTAGCCGGGAGGGATTATATGAAACGCATTTTTTTGCTTATCGCCGCCTTATTTGTATTCCAGATCAATGCGTGGGCAGAGATCAAAACGCAAACGATCGAATACAAACATGGCGATGCTGTTCTGGAGGGTTATCTTGCGTACGACGATGCCGCATCCGGCGCGCGTCCTGGCGTTTTAGTAGTCCATGATTGGACGGGTCTGCGCGAAAATCCGAAAAAACGCGCTGAGCAGTTGGCAGGATTGGGTTATGTTGCATTCGCGATTGACATGTACGGCAAAGGCATTCGTCCGACCGATCCTAAGGATGCCGGCGCCCAAGCCGCTATCTATAAGAAGGACCGTCAGTTGATGCGTGACCGCGCCAAAGCGGGTCTTCAAGTTCTTTTGAGCCAAAAAAATGTGGACGATTCCCGTATCGCCGCTATCGGTTATTGTTTTGGAGGAACAACGGTGCTCGAGTTGGCCAGAAGCGGGGCGGATCTGCGCGGTGTTGTGAGTTTTCATGGTGGATTGGACACACCGAATCCTGAAGACGCGAAAAATATTAAAGGTAAAGTTCTGATATTGCACGGAGCCGATGATCCTTTTGCTCCAAAAGAGCAGGTACTGGCCCTGGAAGATGAAATGAGGAATGCTGGCGTTGATTATCAAGTGCACTTGTATGGAGGCGCGGTCCATTCTTTTACGATCCCGGAAGCTGGGGACGATCCCTCAAAGGGAGCCGCCTACAATGCTTCTGCGGATAAACGTTCCTGGGAAGCGATGAAACAATTTTTTACGGAGATATTTCAATAAACGAAATGGAAAACAAAGTCTTAAGTCCGGAACTTCGGCAGGAAATATTGCGTTACCAGCGGAACGAGATCACCGAACATTTTGTTTACAAAAAGCTATCCAAGATAGTCAATGTTGGCGATCATGCGGTGATCTTGGATAAGATATCCAGAGAAGAATTGACGCACTACGAAGCTTTTAAGAGCATTACCGGATCGAATGTGAGGCCTGACCGTTTTAAGATCATGGTTTATTCGCTCATATCCAGGATCTTCGGATTGAATTTTGGGTTGAAGCTGATGGAAAAAGGCGAAGATATCGCGCAGGATGCTTATGTCAGACTGAAGGAAGTGCTTCCTAAGGTCGAGGAGATAGTGCAGGCGGAGAAAAAACATGAACGCGCTTTGCTTGATCTGATCAATGAAGAGCGTTTGAAATACGTCAGCTCGATAGTTCTAGGCCTGAATGACGCATTGGTGGAGTTGACGGCGACTTTGGCAGGTTTTACATTGGCTTTGCAGAATACACGGCTCATAGGCATCGTCGGGCTCATTACCGGCATTGCCGCCTCGATGTCGATGGGTTCCTCAGAATATTTATCCACGAAACAGGAGCAGGCGGATAAAAATCCATTGAAAGCCGGCATCTATACCGGACTGACTTACATTGGCACAGTGGTCGTGTTGGTGACGCCTTATTTTTTCTTTTCAAATATCTTTATCTGTCTAGGTCTGGCAGTTGGCAGTGCGCTTGTATTGATCTTAGTGTTCACTTTTTACATTTCAGTAGCTAAAAGTCTGGATTTCAAGAAACGGTTTTTCGAAATGGCTATTTTGAGCATCAGCATCGCCGCGATCACGTTCTTTATCGGTATGGCTGTAAGAAAAATTTTTGGGGTTGATATCTGATATGAGCGATATTGAAAAATGCACGATTGTCGTCGTGGTGAGAGACCGTTTTTCGACGACCAAAAAATGTTTGGATCATATCATCCGAAATACTCCCGAGCCTTACGAGTTTATTGCGGTGATGGATGGAGCGCCGGCGAATGTCCAAAGCGAATTGAAAAAGGATTTTGAAGGAAAGGTTCGTTTCTTATTTGGTCCAAGACTGTTAAATCCTTCCGAATCACGCAATGTGGGTTTACGTGAAGTCAAAACGCGGCTAGCTATGCTGATGGACAACGACGTTTTTGTCAGGCCCGGCTGGCTTGCGCCTTTGATCCGATGCCTGAATGAAACAGGCGCTGCGATGGTCGTGCCGATCGTATTGGATGAAGAAAACGAGATCCACACAGCCGGGAACGATCTTTACATTACTTATAAGAATGGACAGGCGTTTGGTTGCAAAGAACTGCGTTATGGCCGGCAGGCTTTTTATGAAAATTGCAATTTAAAACGCGAGCCGACCGGCTACGGCGAGCTTCATTGTCAATTGGTCGTCGCGGAAACAGCCAGAAAGCTCGGCGTCTACGATGAAAAATTGCGGGAAGTGGGAGAAGTTGATTCCGGACTCACCTGGGCGAAGGCCGGATGCACGATGTGGTTCGAGCCGGCGTCAGTCGTGTATTTTTATTATCCGGTCCGTATCACGCACGTTGAAGATATCCCTCCTTTTTTATTCAAATGGGACACTGCTGCGATCGCTGCGGGTTATGAGCATTTCAAGAAAAAATGGAACATTGATATCACCGAAGGCGGAAGGTGGCTTGATTTTCTAGTGATCTTGAATGCCAAGCTTGGCTTGGTGCCTAGAATGTTCCCGTCGCGGTTCGGATTATTTTTGGATGAATGCGGCTATCAGATAAAATCCTGGTTCGGCATTCCGCGGAAGTTATTAAGAGCTTTGAAAGCGCAACTTCTCGGTTATGGTGAATGGTTTAAAAAATAATGTTCGCGGGCCTGCGGATCATTAAAAACAGGATCGCAAGGCGTTTTATCAAAGTAAGAAAAGATCTTGTTTGCCGTCCTATCCAAAAAGGCGCCTGCATTCATGTATTCTGGAAAGTTCTCGATATTGGCGCGGGACCCGCAGCTTCTCTTTATATCCATGATAGAGAGGTTATTCGGTGCGATTGCTTCGGAGAGGGGCGGGGGCATTATCACATTCACGTGGATGAAATGCCCGGCCGGAAAGTAGAACGTGTTTATTTTCCGGAAACGACCATAAAATCGCAGATCGAAAGCTCCGTTAAGATCTTAAGTAATGATCTTTTGGTTTACTTGCAGAAAAGCCATGATCAAAAGATCAGGGATTTCAAGATTGACCGGAAAAAGTTCGATGAAGCTGTCCGCTGGACGGAAAAGAAGATGTTGGAGTATTCCGGCAAGGCCCTAAACAGAGGATGAGATCGATTGCTTGACATTCCGTCGGATTCTGTTATACTTCAGACCGTAGTTAGTATAGGTTGTTTTTGAAGCTTACACAGAATATGTTATAGAAGCCGCGGACCTTACTTAATTCGCGGTTTTTTTGTTTTGTAGGGCCAAAGACATTAGTCACAATAAGTAAAATAAAAGAAGGTAACATTAAATGGCAAAAGGAACAATCAAGTGGTTCAGCGACCAAAAAGGCTATGGTTTCATCACCCCCGAGGGCGGTAAGAAGGACGTATTCGTCCATTATTCAGCGCTCCAAGGCGAGGGTTTTAAGACCTTAGCAGAGGGCGAGCAGGTATCTTTTGATATCGTGAGCAGCCCCAAGGGCGAGCAAGCCACCAACGTCGTTAAGCTTTCATAAGAAGACGTTAGTTCTGAACATCCCCCGCTTTCTGAAAAGGAAGCGGGGGATTTTTTTAGAAAACAAAAGAGAGGAGTGTTTCATGATTCGCAAGATTATCCAGGCGATTTTAATTTCAGCGGCGATATTTACCGTGCCAGTCTTGGCCGCACAACAGCCGGAATTTTCAGCCGATGTGATTACTCAGGCTGACGGTCAGACAATGTCGGGAAAAATGTTCGTGTCCAAGGATAAAATGCGTTTTGAGATGCCGGAGGCGATCACGATCTCGCGTCTGGACCGTAAAGTATCTTATGTTTTAATGCCGTCCGAGAAAATGTATATGGAGCATCCGATCGACAGATTGGCGGCGGCAAAGACAGCTGTGCAATCCGAAGGGGAAGTCGACCGTGTGGCCATGGGTAAAGAGACGATCGATGGGAAAGATACCGATAAATTTAGAGTGACTTACAAAGATGGACAAGGGACCACGACGGTATTCCAGTGGATCGATTCGAACGGCATTCCGGTCAAGGTGGCGTCCGAAGACGGGAAATGGAGCGTGGAGTATAAAAATATCAGCGCAAACCCGCAGCCGGAATCGTTATTTGAGGTCCCGTCGGATTATCAATCCATGGCGATCCCTAACATGGCGTCTATGTATCAGGGCACTAACACTTCATCTGTGCAGGACATGATCGAAAAAGCAAAGAAAGATGCGGAGAATGCCGTCGGCGACTCTGAAAAAGGTAATTGATTTTTGCTAATCCACAGGCCTGTTCCTGGCGGAACTGCCGCTCAACATGAACATTTTGTAATCCAAAATTCATGCAAGCGATAGGTAGTTTGCTATAAGCTTGTACTATCGACGCTTAAAAAAGCGCCGATAATATAGAAAAAAGGAGATCCGATGAAACTATTGAAAATCATGTTCGCAAATACTTTATTGGTTCTGGCGGCCGCACTTTTTCTTCAAACTACCGCACCGGTATTCGCAGCCGAAACTGTTGATGCTTCCAAGAAAGTTCAAAAGAAAGCAGAGCTTCTTGTAGCATCAAAAGAGGGCGGCAAATATCACAGAGCGACATGCGGTCTTGCGAAGAATATCAAGCCCGAAAATAAGATTACCTTCAAAACAAAGGCGGAAGCCGAGAAGGCAGGTTATAAACCTTGCGCAGTTTGTAAGCCATAACCCTGTATTTTCACGACTGTACGCTTATTATAAGATCCCGGTCAGCATATAACTGACCGGGATTTTTTTGGTGATAAATAAGACTCGTTTGTTTATTTGACTATTCCGCGATTCAATAGGATAATTACATCACGGAATTATATAAAAAGCATGGCCATCAGTTTTTTTAATAGCGGCAAAGATGATCTTCCTTCATTTGTGGAAAGTATGGATGAGTACCCGCATTTGAAGATCGTTAAATTAAAAGGCCGCCTTGATATTTCCACGATACAGGAAGTGCAGGCTTTTCTGCAGGATACGAAGAAAAAGGACAGTAAGGTCAACAAAAGCGTGCTGCTTGACCTAAAACGCGTGGAAGAAGTGGACTCAGCGGCTGTGGCCGGATTTGTTAAAGTGCTTTCGAAGTTAAAACAGAAAAATTTTAAATTAGGCCTGATGAATATTCCCGAATCTCTGAGAAGCATGCTCCAGATCCTTAAATTAGAGAATATTTTTGTGATCCTGGATTCTCAAAAACAGGCCTTCAGCGAGATCCTTGCTTGGAGTGAAGAATGGGATTAAGCGTGGCGCGATGAACCGATTGCTCATTGTGGCCGCGTTTCTTTGTTTGGCCTTGTCTTTGGTCGGGTGCGAGACCATGAAGGGGTTGGGAAAGGATATAGAAAGCACGAGTACTGCGGCTCAAAATTTACTGAGCGGGCGGTCGTCCGTTAAAAACTCGATATATTGAAAGGAAGCATCCATGCGGTTTTGCAAGCTTTTTGTTTGGTCGTTCCTTTTTGTTTTTCTCGGCGGATATCAGTGTTCGGTCTTTGCGGCGACGGAGAAGGGAGTCAGACCCTGCTTTATGTCGGATTTGATCGGCACCTGGGATATGAGGGATATCAACACCAAGATCAAGATCGATCCCAAAGATTCCTTTGCTTGGCCTTATCAGAGATTGATGTTCGACAGAAAAGGCGATGTGAAGCAGGTTATTTCCACCACGCCGATCTCAACTGATAAAGCGCTGATTAATAAATTCAACAAAGCCGCGTCAACTTCTAAGTACAGTATCGATGAAGGAAGCGTCCTAAGCATTACTAAGCTCGAGTCCCCAAACCCTGAGCGCTGTATGTGCAGTTATGTGACAAAAGATCTTCCGGCGGAAGCGCTGGTAAAACTTCCTGCAGCCAAGAGAGATCAGATGCCTCATCAGGGAGATATTGTGTTGACCTATGTGGACAGGAACGGCCGTCCGATAGTGATTAAAAGTTTTAAGAAAGTACAAAGCTGAATTTTAAGAGATCGTGAATAAATGAGAAAAATATTAATAGGCATCATAGGGACTGCCGTCGCTCTTGGCACGGTGTTAGCTATTTTTCTGGCTACATTTGATATTAATCACTATAAAACACAAATCACGAAGGGTATTGAATCGGCCATTGGAAGCCCTGTAGCCATCGGCGAGATATCCTTGGGATGGAGCAATGGTGTTGCGCTTGAGCTCCGAGAGCTGGCTATCTATCGTGACAAGAAAACTTTGGACAGGCCCGCGCTTTACTTGGAGCGCGCTGTTCTAAGCGTACGTCTGCTCCCGCTTCTAGGCAAAAGGCTGGAGATTGGTTCGATCAGATTGGTACGGCCCAAGTTCAATGTCATCAAAGAAGCGGATGGCTCCATTCATATTAATGGCATCAACCCACCCCCTCCTAATAAAGCCAAATCTTCTAATCACGCCCGTTCAGAGTCAGCATCGCTTGCGGCCGCTGTCATTATCGGCAGTGTCAAAGTAGAAGGTGCCGAGATCGGCTATTACGACAGATCTCCTTCCGCGCCGCTGCAGATGCCTATCCATCGTCTGGATATTTTGATCAAAAATCTGTCATTTTCTAATACGGTCGATTTTCAAGCGAATATGGGTATTTTTAATTCCACACAAAACTTGCATTTGGAAGGCCGTATCCGCATTGCATCCATGACAGGACCTTATGTGCTTGAGGAGTTCAAGACTAGTCTTGACTTGGCGAATATTAAACTGGATCAGCTGATGGATGCGGCCCCTTCGCTTAAAAGCGCAGGACTTCAAGACAAACTCTTGGGCCGTTTGGACGGAACGATTTGGCATTTGAAGATTGATGGAAAAGGCCTTTCGGATCTGGATGCTGATGTTGATCTGACGGGAGGCCGGATTTTTACCGCATCGCTTATGAGCCCGCTTGAGAATGTGAATTTTAAAGCCAATGCAAAAGGGACTCAGCTCCAACTGAAGAATTTTTCTGCGGATTTTGCTGATGGAAAAGTCACCGCTACCGGTGCTTCGCAAAATTATATGGGCGCTGCTCCCCAATCCATGGTAGGACTCCGCGTCGAAAAAATTTCATTGGCTCGAGCCATACCAAAACCGCAGGCTTATACGCCCCAGCTTCATGGAAATTTTTCTGCCACATTCAATGGAGAGGCTAACGGCCTGACTTGGCCCCCGATCTCTAAAAGCTTGACCGGAAAAGGCAGTATTTCTTTGACTGAAGGCGCCATCGTGAATCTCAACATCCTGAAACTTGTGTTTGATAAATTGTCTCAGATTCCAGGCGTCGGGGATGCAGTCAATAACCAATTGCCTTTGCAGTATAAGCATATTTTTGAAAAACATGATACGATTTTGCCGCCGATACAATTTCCTGTGGAGATCACGGATGGCGTGTTGATGATTCCTAACCTTGAGATCGTGCTGGAGGGTTTTGAATTGCGCACGGCCGGGAGAGTGAGTTTGGAAGGTGCGGTCAGTTTTGATGCTACGTTCGTGATCGATCCCGGACTTTCAGAGGTCATCGCACAGAGCGCTCCGCAGATCCAGTATATTTTGGATAATGATAAAAGACTTGTGATCCCTGTAAAAATACGTGGCAATGTGCGCAATCTCGTCATTGAGCCTGATATGAGTTTTATATTTTCCAAGGTCATGGAGACTAAGGGCAACGAGTTGATATCGCAGGCGCTCCAAAAAGCGATCGCGAAGGGTCAATCTTCCTCATCGGCCGCCGCGTCTTCGGGCGACGGAACGCAAGAGCAATCCTATCAAAAAGTCCTCAGCAAGCTCTTTCAGTAGTTTCAACTTGTTAACATAGAATTTACAATCGGTTCATAATATTTTAACGTGGCTATGGCATCATAGGACCATCTTTAAAAGAGGGGGGCGAGATGAAATACCATGAACTGATGGATCAGAGAATGGATATCCAGCTTGAAGAATCGACGATCAGCCGATTCAGAAAATACCTGGCTGAAATTGGCAATATTCAGCCGTTAGCAGTGCCCGTGATTTTGTCCTGGTGGGACAAATAGTTTAAGTTTTTAGAAAACGATTATATCCAAAGGCCGCCATTCCGGCGGTTTTTTATTTTCCCGAAATCTGTTACCATATTTTCCCGAAACACACACTATTCAGCGACGGAGAACGCCATGGGCATATCACAGCAGAGATCGATCACGATCGCGCTTGTTGCAGCTTTATTCATTTTGCTATTTCTTTGCATCCGAGAAAATAGCCGGGCTAATGCCGCCGAAGCCAAAGTTCAACAGCTTCAATCTAAGATCGACACGTTGAACAACGACAAGATCGACGTAACTAACGAATTACAGAATCAGATAGATGACCTGACCGCAAAATTAAAAGACGCCAATGACCGATACAGCGTTTTAATAGGCCAGAAGAATGAGGAGTTGAACAAGCTTGATGCACAGATGAAGCAGGATGCGGAGAAACACGAAACTGCGCTTAAAGAAAAATCGGAAGAGATGAACGCACTGGAAGCCAGGTCTAAATCTGATGCAGAGAAGCTCGGCGAGCAATTGAAAGAGAAGAATGCAGAGATCGGTGATCTGGCTTCGAAACTTCAGGGCATTTCGACTCAGCTTGCCGCGGAACTTAAAAAGAAGGAAGAGCTGGAATCAAAAAATTCTGAGCTAGAGAAAAAAGTCGGAATGCTTGAGGCGTCATTGAAAAAATTGGAACAGCATCACGAGAAGCTTTTAAAAGCCATGCAAAGCAGCCGGAAGAGCCCTGTGGCTTTGGATTAAAATCTGTGCTGATGTAGGCGGAGGAGGGGGATCAACGCGCGATCTCATGATCGTATGCTGATGACCCTCTTTGTCCGACAAGATCACGTAGCGGTGAAAGACATTGGGATCCGAAGTTTTGTCGATCCCGTAAACAGCGCCATAGCCGTAGGCGATGGCAACTCTCTTGGCCACTTCGGCGCGGTCATCGCATGTCCATTTGCCGTCTCGGTATTCGGTGATATGGAATCTTTTCTCAAGCAGCGCTCCGCGCGGATCATTGGTCATCGGGCACATTCTTCTTACGAAATTTTCTATTGCTTGAGGAGACACTTTGGGCTGAGCGTAGGATTCTTTCGAAAAGCCTGCACCGGCGACTATCAGAAAGACCAACAACGTTTTCTTCAAATTTTACCTCACCTCAGATTTGCTTGCGAATCAAAAGAGGTTAGGATACTATTTTCGGGCTAAAAGATAAATAAAAAATTTGAAATATTGCGAGCTATAATTTAAAGTATTAAACGGTCACAGGCAGGGTGTACTGGCGCGGGATATCAAAGGAGTCCAAAGTTGGATCAAACACAATACGCAGGCGCAGAAAAAAGAAAGTTCAAACGGCTCAATAAACAGTTTATTGTCAGGATGCAGTTTCAGGGCGTTTCCAAAGATTGGGACATGATCCTGATCAAAAATATCAGCAAGGGCGGCCTGCTTTTTAATTATGATGATGAATTGAAAATAGGCACGACGCTTAACCTGAAGATCAACATCGCTTTGAATAAAAATCCGATCCATTGCATAGGCAAGGTCGTGCGTATGGAAACCAGCGGTAACCCGATCACTTATGAGGCGGGAGTTTACTTCACTGAGATCAACAACGCGGACGCTGAGATGATCGAAAAAACCGTGGAGAAATTTTTATCCGAAGAAAAGAACAGAAAAGATTAAGCCAGCTGTACGTCGTGTTTTTTCTCGAAGGCCTTTAATTCGCTCTCTTTTTTTAAAGTCAAACCGATATCGTCAAACCCGTGGATCAGACGCTCTTTTACTCCTGCATCGATGTCGAAGTGGAATGAGATCTCCTCGGGCAAGTGCAGTGTCAGTCGTTGCTCATCGACGTTGGCAGTCGCCTGAAGCCCCGGATATCTTTCAACCATCCGGAAGATCTCATCTATCTCGGTCTCCGACAGCTCAATGGTCAATAAAGCGTTCTTAGAGCAGTTATTTTTGAAAATGTCGGCGAAGCTTGAAGCGACGACTACCTGAAATCCATATTGTTGAACCGCCCAGACTGCGTGTTCGCGGCTTGAGCCGGAACCAAAATTGCTTCTTGCCACCAGAATGGACGCATTTTTAAATCGCGGCTGGTTGAGAGGGAAGTCGAAATTGGGTTTTCCGTTAGGAAGCGTCCGCCAATCATGGAACAAATGTTCCCCAAAACCCGTCCGCGCAATGGATTTCAAAAATTGTTTAGCGATGATCTGATCTGTGTCGACATTCGAACGGTCTAGGGTTACGATCAATCCTTTATGTGATCGGAACGGTTTCATTAATTTCCCCCCCAAGTGCGGATATCCACAAAATGCCCTTCTATCGCAGCGGCCGCGGCCATCTTCGGACTGACCAAATGAGTGCGTCCGCCTTTGCCTTGCCGTCCTTCAAAGTTGCGGTTTGACGTTGAAGCGCAGCGTTCTTCGGGTCTTAACTGATCCGGATTCATCGCAAGACACATGCTGCATCCAGACTGGCGCCACTCGCAACCAGATTCCTTGAAAATTTTATGAAGCCCTTCGGATTCAGCCTGCTTCAATACCTGCTGTGAACCGGGCACAACCAGCACGCGAACATGCTTAGCGATCTTTCTTCCTTTGAAAAGCGAAGCCGCTTCACGAAGATCTTCAATACGCGCGTTGGTGCAGCTTCCGATGAAGATGGTGTCGACTTTGATGTCCGTGATCGGCGTGCCGGGTTTTAGACCCATGTATTCTAACGCCTGCTCGACATCTTTCTTGCTATAGCCGGGAACACCATCAGGTGAAGGAATGCGTCCCGTCACGTCAAGTACCATGCCCGGATTGGTTCCCCAGGTTACTTGAGGAGCAATCAAAGCAGCATCGATCGTGAGTTCGCGGTCATATTTGGCTCCGGGATCCGTAGGAAGCGTTTTCCAATATGCCAACGCTTTGTCAAAAGCTTGTCCCTTTGGAACGAAGGGACGGTCTCCACTTGAAATATATTGGAATGTTATTTCATCGGGCGCGATCATTCCGGCGCGCGCGCCGCCTTCGATGCTCATGTTGCAGATCGTCATGCGCGCTTCCATTGATAGTTTTCTGACAGCGTCACCGCAATATTCCAGCACATAACCTGTTCCGCCGGCCGTGCCGATCACGCCGATGAGTTTTAAGATCAGGTCTTTTGCCGTGACATTCGGTTTTAAATTGCCGGTAAATTCAACTTTGAATGTTTTGGATTTTTTTTGAGGCAGGCATTGCGTGGCCAGCACATGTTCCACTTCAGAGGTTCCAATGCCGAGCGCGAAAGTGCCGAACGCGCCATGAGTGGAAGTGTGCGAATCTCCGCAAACGATCGTTGTCCCAGGAACGGTCAATCCCAGTTCCGGGCCGATGATGTGGACGATGCCCTGATTTTCGCTATTGAGATCATAAAGCCGTACACCGAACTCCTTGCAGTTTTTAGTCAGCGCATCGATCTGTGCTTTAGAGATCGGGTCCTTGATATTCATGCGGTCGTCAGTCGGCACGTTATGATCCATCGTCGCAAACGTGAGATCGGGACGGCGTACTTTACGGCCGCTCAGGCGCAGTCCTTCAAAAGCTTGAGGGCTTGTGACTTCGTGTACCAGATGGCGGTCTATATAGAGAAGCGCTGTATCACCGGAAAGCATTGTGACGACGTGTTGATCCCAGATTTTCTCAAACAAAGTTTTTTTCATGGAGTAGACATTATATTTCAGCATGCTTTGATTCTCAAGTTTAATTCAATCCCTTTTGAGTCTCTTTTGAAGATCAAATCCACGGAAACTTGGAAATCATCCCCCTTATCTTTTTGAGCAGACTTGACAAGTTCCGGTATTGGAATTTCAGTTTACAATATGGTATAATTTTAAGTATAATTAACTAATATTATTAAAGGTTAACAATTCAAAGGTAGTCTATGCCTCAAAATTCTATAGATATTCTTTGGAAGGTTTTTCTTTCATCCAGTTACCATTGGAATATCTTTGCGTTACCGGTTTTTATAACGGCAGCCATCATATTATTTTTCGGACTTTCCGTACTGATCCGTGAGCGTTATTCGGCAATAGGTACTGCGTTTTTTCTGATGACATTACCCGCCTGCGTTTGGCTTTTTTCTTTTACCGCGATGTATTCCGCACACGATCCTCGCGTCGCCCTTTGGTGGGCTAAGGCGGCCTATGTAGGCGTGCCTTTTATCCCATCCACGATCTATTATTTCACGGTCCGCGTGCTCCGCCTTTACGGTCCGCGTAAAGAATGGGTGTGGGTAAACTTTATATTATCGGCTGTTTGTTCGGGCGTCATTATCGGCACGGACCTTATTATTCAAAAGTTGGGGCGCTACGCGTGGGGATATTATCCGGAATACGAGCTGTACAGCATCCCATATCTTGTTTTATTTTTTGGCGTCATGGCATTAAGCCTTTGGAATTATTGGCAGGAATTTAAAAAACCGCAGACTGAAACGCACAAAGCGAGAATCAAATCATTGCTGACCGCGTTCAGCATCGCCTATATCGCTATCGTGGATTTTTTGCCTAAATTCGGCATTGCGTTCTACCCGTGCGGTTATCTAGGTATCTTGGGTTTTATAGTCATCGCGGCGCATGTGATGAAAAAATACCGTTTGGTCGATGTGACGCCTTCGCTGGCGATCGAACAGATCATTGGAACGATGGGTGATGCGCTTTTGGTGCTTGATTCAGAGGACATCATACGCGTCGCGAATCAGGCGGCTTGCAGTTTATTTGAGCTGAACAAAAAGAATATCATCGGCATGAAGCTTTCTTCTATCAGCCCCGCTTTTCCTTCAAAAGATACGGTGGATTCGCTCGAGCGTTCGACGCTGGACCAGCATTACGAAATGCATCACGCGTTATCTGACGGAAGGACGCTGGTGCTGAACGTATCCGAATCGGTCATGAAAGACGATATTGGTTGCGTGATCGCAACGGTGCTTATTATCCGTGATATTACTATGCTCAAGAGAACCCAGATCGAACTTCTGGAGATCGAGCGGCGTTTCAACGAACTCTATAATGAAATGCCTGATGCGATCATTTTGCTTGATGAGTTTGGAAAATTCCGTTCGGCCAATCCTGCCGCCGAGCGTCTTTTGGGAAGGCGTTCGAAAGAACTTTCCGGAAAAATATTCGTGATGTCGAATCTGCTTCCGCCGTCTTCTACGGCCAAGATACTTAAAGTGATCCGTGGCGTGATGGAAAGCGGCCGCGAAGAGCCGTTCGAGATGGAGATCATGAAAGAGGATAGGAGTTTCCTCACACTGACTGCTTATGCCAGCGGTGTGCGTGAGGACGGAAAGATCGTCGCGGTGCAGATCATCCTTCGCGAATCTGTCGAGCAGAAGAAATTGAACGAAGTGGCTGAAAAGATCCGCTCAGAGATCGAAGCCAATATCCGCAGACAGCTCGAAGAGCTTGCCCGGAATCACCAAGAGCTCAGATCCGAAATAGACAAATTCAAATTTTTCGGCTGATTCGATTTATCCGGCTAGCGTTTTGTGTGCAGACTACCTAAATCTCTCGTCTCTGCCGTTTAACCCGTCTGTAGTATAATAAACCGGTTATGCAAATTGACCTTTTTGACACAGAGAAGAATAAGATCTTGGGTGCGAACGCTTACTCGGATTTCAAAAAAGAGCTTCTGGCGTCCAATTGCACGAAGTGCGCTCTATCTGATGGCCGCACGCATATTGTTGTCGATCGCGGAAATCCTGAAGCCAAGGTCATGATCATCGGCGAGGCGCCGGGCCAGAACGAAGATCTGCAAGGCAAGGCGTTTGTCGGCCGCGCGGGCCGCCTGCTCGATGAAATGATGAAGGATATTGGTTTCGACACGGACCGTGACAGCATTATTGTGAATGTCGTGAAGTGTCGTCCGCCGGAAAACCGCGCGCCGCTGCCGAAGGAAGTCGAATCCTGTTTTCCGTTCCTCGAAAAACAGATTGCTCTTGTAAAACCGCGTTTTATATTGCTCTTGGGCGCGACGGCCTTGAAGCATGTGATTCCTTCAAGAAAAGATTTCAGCATGGAAAGCCAGGTAGGGAATTTTTTCACTCACGCGAGTTATTCGAACGTCGATTTCATGGTGCTGTATCATCCGGCATTTATTCTGCGCGACCCGCGTAAAAAACCTTTGATGGCTGAGCATCTTAAGAAATTCAAGATCCACTGGGATAAGGACCAGAAAAAGTAATTTCATGAACACCGCCATTAACAAACTTATTCAAACTTCTCCTGTTAAGGGCGGGGTGAATCCATTCGCTCCAAGGCAATACGGTGAACTTTTCAAAGTTACCGACCGCGTTTATATTTTCAGGAACATCACTAATTCCTCCTTTGTGATCGGTGACCGATCGGTCGCTGTAATTGATACGCAGGTGAACCTTCCTTCAGCGGAACGCGTTCTATCATTGGTCCGCTCGGTCACCGATAAACCGATCGAATACGTGATCAATACGCATTACCACTGGGATCATACGAACGGTAATCAACTTTTCAAAGATCAGGGTGCCACGATCATTTCATCCAAGCTGACCAAGGATTTCATGGTAAACCGCGCGCCTCGGCAGAAAGAATTTCTGTCCGGCAGGGGCTTTGAACTTGGCAATGATCCGCTTTTGCCAGATATCACTTTCGAAGGCCAATATGAGATAGATCTCGGCAATATGCCGCTGCAGCTTTTCTTTGCTGGTTCCGCCGAGACGGATGATGCGACCGCGATACATGTCATGCGCGAAAAAGTCGTGATGAGCGGCGATACGGTGATGACCGGAAGTTTTCCGATATTCGGTCAGCCGGTTTGGGACGAAGGGCTTGAGGGGAACGAGCAATGGATCAACACGATCAAAAATCTTACTTCGCTCAACCCTGCGCATATCGTACCGGGACACGGGCCACTCGCGCATCAGGCAGAGATCGATCTTTTGCTCAAGATCGAAAAGTATTTTATCAACGAAGTAAAAGCGCTTGTGAACAAAGGATGGAATCTTGATCAGGTACTGAAAGATCTTGAGCCGCGGCTTCCGGGTTGGATCACGGAAATACCGCTTGTGTGGGGCACGCCGCGCTACGCGATCTTGAGGGCATTCCGCGGGTTAACGAAGAACCTCGGCGACAAAGAGCCCGGCTGGCAGCAATACAAACCTTCCGTGATCCCCGAAGTTTCTGCATCAACGCTTGATCAGAAAATAAAAAATAAAGAAACAGCCGCGGATTTCCTGAAAATGGCCTCTGAGGCGAAGGAAGGCGGCGATACGGCGCTTCGGCTTTCCATTTTAAGGAAAGCGTCACAGGTTTTTCCAAATTCGCCGGATGTGCTGGCTGTTTACGCTGACGCGTTGATAGACGTGTCCCGTTCAGAAGCATCTGTTCTTGAAAAAGGAGATTTTTTTCAGGTGGCAAGGCAATGCTGGAAAAAGGCATTAAATATTTCTCCGACCCACATCGGCTCGCTTCTCGGAAAAGGCCGGTATCTGACGATGATGGCTTATCGCGGAGGAGATGATCCAAAAGCGGGGATGGATCTATTAAGGAAAGTGATCGAGCTTAAAGCTTCAGGCCGCATACGCGCGGAAGCGGAATTTTATCTCGGCATCGGTTTCCGCCGCCTTGGGAATGAAACGTCAGCGCTCGCACAGTTCCAAAAAGCTATCCAGAACGATCCATCCTTCATGCCCGCGCATTTGGCGGGTCAGTCCTGAATGAGAACGGTATTTTGCAATTCAAACCTGGCGAGAGTAGCCGGGTTTTTGGTTTGAAGGGCAAAATTTGAACAAGTTCATTATTAAAATTTCAAAAAACAACTCGGCACGGAAAGCGATAAGTTTTTTACTGCGCGTCCAGGATCTATATTTTGAGCGCAGACTTAATATCGATACACGCGGATACCTGCCTTTCAAGATCATGCCTAACACCCATAATGATGGTCAGCCGTACGAATACACGCGTTATTATATATTGAGGATGATATTCGATCGGTTAGATATAACTAAAGAAGATGTTTTTGCAGATTATGGATGCGGAAAGGGAAGAGTCACATGTTTTGCCTCTAATTTTCCTTTCAAAAAGGTTGTCGGTTTAGAGGTCAGCGATGAATATGTCCGGATCGCTAAAAAAAATGCAGAAACTGTCAAACATGCTAAAGCACCCATCGAGATCATTCACACCGATGCTATCGATCATGATTGCAGTGATATCACGATTTTTTATTTTTTTAACCCATTCGGAGAAAAAACTACAAAAGCGATATTGGATAATATCCATCAAAGCCTGATGCGGCGCCCTAGAAAGGTGACAGTCATTTTATATAACCCTATACGATCAGAATTGTTCCAGCAATGTCTGTGGCTCAAAAGAAATGATCAGCTGGGTTTTGATACGGTAAGATTGTCTGAGAAATCCAAAGAAAGGCCTTGCGTGGAATTTTACCAAAGTAGAGATTAAAAAATGTTCGTTTGTCGTTTATTTCCAATAGCTTACACTATTTTGAAATCTTGACTTCGTTCACATATTCATCTATCCTATTTTATATAGGGTGAAAACAAAGGGTCAATGCCTAACTTCGAGAAAGATAATGTCTTTTGGAAGAAGATAGATGGCAATAACGTTCTATTGAACGTCGAGAGCGGTTTTTATTATGTATTGAACGATGTTGCCAGTCTTATTTGGGATGCCTGGGCACAAGACAGATCCCCTTCAGAAATAGCCATGCTACTTTCATCAGAATTCAAAGTGAGTTTTCAGCAAGCCAAAAAAGATGTATCGCATTTTCTCACGCGACTCAAACGCGAAAGGCTGATCGAAACCTACACTCCGGATCACAAAAACCACAAACCTTCCATAAAACCTGTGCTCG
>CAZXLF010000006.1:38975-54289 GCA_964642015.1 uncultured Planctomycetia bacterium | reverse complement strand
GAAACCTACACTCCGGATCACAAAAACCACAAACCTTCCATAAAACCTGTGCTCGTCAGAAGGAAGCCTTACGTCGCCGCTGCTCTGAATAAACGGGGGATGTTCCGGATGATGGCGGCGGGTTATAATTTTAACTATTGATATGCATAACATAAGGAGTTTTTCAAACAAAAATGCCTAACTTCGAGAAAGATAATGTCTTTTGGAAGAAGATAGATGGCAATAACGTTCTATTGAACGTCGAGAGCGGTTTTTATTATGTATTGAACGATGTTGCCAGTCTTATTTGGGATGCCTGGGCACAAGACAGATCCCCTTCAGAAATAGCCATGCTACTTTCATCAGAATTCAAAGTGAGTTTTCAGCAAGCCAAAAAAGATGTATCGCATTTTCTCACGCGACTCAAACGCGAAAGGCTGATCGAAACCTACACTCCGGATCACAAAAACCACAAACCTTCCATAAAACCTGTGCTCGCCAGAAGGAAGCCTTACGTCGCCCCTGCTCTGAATAAACGGGGGATGTTCCGGATGATGGCGGCTGGCTCGCAATATGGGGGCTAGGTAATTTTTGAAATACCCTCTTGATCACCGCTAAAAATGATCCCCTTCGATCTGACAAGATCGAAAGTGTTGCGCTTGAATTAAGGGACGCCGCCGCAAGCAAGGGGCGGAGGACCTTTCTTCTTAGAGGACAATGCATGAGTCCTGTTCTTTTGGACGGAGATCTTTTGCTGGTTCAGTCCGTGGACCCGCAGAATTTATCACTGGGGGATATCATTGTTTATCCGTTCCATGATCAGTATCGCGTGCATCGTTTTATGTATTCCAGGGGTCAAAAGGACCGGATGATGATCGTTACAAAAGCCGATAATTCCTTCAGAATGGACCTTCCTTTTGAGGCGCGTCTTTTAATTGGAAAAGTTGTCCGCATTACGCGAGGTGCTTCGAAAAGAAACGCAGAAGCGGTTTTATGGAAGCTTGGAAATGCCTTATTAGCGGCTGCTTCTTTGACAGTAGGATTTATTTTCATTGCATTGCGCAAAGTAAAAAGAACATTGAAACAGATCTTTCCGCCAAGACATTCCCATGGTTGATATCATCATTGTTACTTATAACGGCAAGTCGACTTTGCGATTGTGTATCGATTCAATCATGAGGCATACCGCTTCTATTCCGTATAAAATGTCCATTGTCGATAACAACAGCTCCGACGGCACCGCTGAGTGGCTGATAAAGAACAGCAAAGGGCGGTTCGATGTCGTTTTGAATAAAAAGAATTCAGGTTTTTCGGGCGGCGCAAATATCGCTTTAAGACGCACGAAAAATCCTTGGGTCGTGCTGATGGACGATGACGTGGAAGTCACAAAGGATTGGCTTAGGGATCTGTTGAACTGCGCCAAAAGGAAACCCGATGTCGGCATTGTCAGCGGCCGGATCGTTTTTCCGGATCATCGTATATGGTGCGCCGAATTTAAATTTTGCCCGTTCGGCATGATGGGGGCAGAAGAGAAAGATCGCGGTCAGAGAAGCTATACCAAATCAACGGACGCGTTAGTTGGCCCTTGTTGGCTTATTCGCCGCAAGGTGATCGAAAAAGTCGGCGATCTGGATGAAAGTTATTATCCGAGTCAATTTGAAGACATCGATTATTGCATTCGAGCTAGGTTAGCCGGCTTTAAAGTTGTTTATCATGGTCCGGTCAAGATCGTCCATCATCATTTGTACCGTTTTGGAACAAAATCAAATCTAATCAAGAATACCTTAAGATTTTTTGATCGATGGGGCGTATCTCTCCAGGACCTTTGTATCACTTCGGACGGAGAGTCGCGCCTCTTAAAGGAAGGGGCCGATCATTTGAATCTGCAGAAATTTTCACCTTATGTCCCAAACTTGGGGTGGCTTGCGCAGATGAACGCGAATTATTCCACGGCCCTTTATAAAGGGATCGCCTGGTGTGTCAGAGGCGATCGAGCAAGGGCTGTCGAGGAATTACGCCGAGCGAGCACGATCAATCAAAAATTTGCGAAGCGAAAGTGGGAGTCAGCCAAGGTAAGTTATATTTTATCTGTTTATTTCAGCCGTCTTGGTTATCATTTGGAAGCCAAGAAAGAAGCTCGCCGCGTGTTGAACGGGTTTTCTGATCATAAGGATATTTTTTTGGGAGACGGACGGGGTTTGTTAAAAAAAGAAAATGAAAAGGAAATCCTATGCAAAATCCGGTGATGCATTTTGAGATGATGACGCGCCGGCCCAAGCGGCTATCGGCGTTCTACAAAAAAATATTCGATTGGAACATCAACTTTATTCCGAACCTCGATTACCACATGGTCGAGCCGAGGTCAAAGCTCGGCATCAAAGGCGGCATCTTTCAGCCCAAGCGTTCGGGGCGGTGGCCGGCGAAGATGACGATGTACGTCGCGGTCGAGGATTTGGCGCCTTACCGCAAGAAGATCACCGCGAACGGCGGAAAGATCCTGATCCGCGACCAGAAAGTCCCCGGCGTCGGCTCACTCTCATTATTTTTGGACCCCGATGGGCGGATGATGGGACTGTTTAAACCGCTAAAAAGGAGGAGAGGTTAGATTTTTTCCTTCGATTTAAAATATTGGAGTTTTTTTGGTTTTGGGAGCAGAATATGTAGACAAACCATATAAACTCATAGAAATTGTAAGTGAATGGAAATTTTTTTGATTTTGAGGCAAAACATAACTTTTTAAAGGAGGAATCTTGGATTATACGAAATTTGAAGCAATTTCTCTAAAGCATCATCCACAATTTGATGAAAAATGGGTGCAAGCGCGGATTGCAGAAGATCCTTCTATTCTAGGCTTAGGTGATGTGGTTTTGAAAGATAAAGAAAGAATTCAGCCCCGTGCTGGACGCCTTGATTTGTTGTTTCAAGAAGCAGATGCAAATAGACGTTATGAAGTGGAAATACAATTAGGCGCAACTGATGAAGGGCATATAATTCGCACAATTGAATATTGGGATATTGAACGTAAACGTTACCCGCAATATGAACATACTGCTGTCATAATCGCAGAGGATATCACAAGCAGATTCTTAAATGTGATTTCTCTTTTTAATGGAACGATTCCTCTAATTGCGCTTCAAATGAAAGCATTGAAAGGCGGAAATGGTATCGGCCTAATTTTTACTAAAGTTGTTGACCAGCTTGCGCTTGGTCTTGTTGGAGAGGATGAAGAAGTGCAAGAGACTACCGATCGTAGTTATTGGGAGCAATCTAGAGGATCAAAGAAAACAGTTGCTATTGCAGATGAGTTGCTAGAGCTTGCTCGCTCTCACGACAAAGAATTAGAGCTAAAATATAACAAATTCTATATTGGACTTGCAAAAGACGGACGTCCAAGTAATTTTATTGTTTTCAAACCCAAGAAAGGGTTTTTGCGATTTGAGCCACGGTTAAAGAGTTCGCCCGAAACGCAGTTGTTCCTGGACTCAGCCGGGCTTGATGTTATGGATTATGATAACCGATGGGGACGCTATCGTATTCGACTCCAACCAGAAGATGTGCAGAAAAATCGAAAAGTCCTAGCAGAAGTTATTTCGAAAGCTTATAACGAAAATACCGAAGAATAATTTTTTTAATAATTAGCTGGCAGTGTACGCAGGAAAGTTTTATTTCTTAAACTGCGCCTTTTCAGTGGAACCTTCCATCGCAGTTGTTGAAGATTCTCCCTGAGACGCGATCTCGGTGACCGCATCATAATAGCCGGTGCCGACGAAGTCCTGGTGCTTCGTAGCTTCATAACCCGCCGCTTCCGACGCGAATTCCGCCGTCTGCAGTTTCGAGTACGCCGCCATTCCGCTTGTTTTGTATTCTTTCGCAAGCTCAAACATGCTGTGATTCAGCACGTGGAACGCCGACAGAGTCACAAATTGGAACTTGAATCCCATCGCTCCGATCTGCTGTTGGAATTTTCCGATCGTCGCTTCGTCGAGATTTAGCTTCCAGTTAAAGGACGGTGAGCAATTATAGGCAAGAAGTTTTCCCGGATATTTTTTGTGGATCGCGTCAGAGAACGCCTTGGCTTCCGCGAGGTTCGGCTTTGACGTTTCGAACCACAAAAGGTCCGCGTACGGCGCGTAGGCCAGCGCGCGGGCGATCGCTTGATCGATCCCAGCTTTTACTTGAAAAAATCCTTCGTGCGTTCTTTTCTGGCTCTGGATGAACGGCTGATCGTAAGGGTCGATGTCGCTCGTGAGAAGCGAGGCGCTGTCCGCGTCGGTGCGCGCGACTAAAATAGTAGGCACGCCCGAAACGTCGGCGGCGAGACGCGCCGCGACGAGCTTAGTGATGAATTCTCTGGTCGGAACCAGTACTTTTCCGCCGAGATGACCGCATTTTTTCACCGAAGCGAGCTGATCTTCGAAATGCACACCGGCCGCGCCTTCCTCGATCATGTATTTCATGATCTCAAAAGCGTTAAGAGGCCCGCCAAAGCCCGCTTCGGCGTCTGCCACAAGCGGAGCAAACCAATAAACGCTGTCATCATTTTTTAAATGATGGATCTGGTCGGCACGCTGGAGTGAATTATTAATGCGCCTCAGAAGATAGGGCACGCTGTCGGAAGGGTAGAGACTCTGGTCCGGATACATACGAAGTGAGTTGTTCATGTCCGCAGCGACTTGCCATCCGCTCACATAGATCGCCTTAAGCCCGGCCTTGACCTGCTGGATCGCTTGGTTACCGGTGATCGCGCTCAAGACATGCACATAAGGTTCTTCGTTCAAAAGTTTCCAGAGACGCGCCGCACCAAGTCTCGCGAAAGTGAACCCGCGGTCGATCGAACCGCGCAGCTTGTAAACATCCTCGGCCTTGTAAGGTCTGATGATGCCTTTCCATCGCGGAGAATTTTTCCACTCGCCGGTCAGCTTTTCAACGAATTCCTTTTTGTCCATTTCTCCTCCTTGTCAATCGATGTAATCGTAAGCCACTAAAGTCAAAAAGTCCGGACATTCGCGTCTTGTCATCATGTCTTCGAAAAGCGAAGAGGCGCGTTTGAATTGTCCCGAATCATATTTTTGCTCGCCGATCAGCGTTCTTATTTTTTGCAATTCTTCCTGCGTCATTTTTTTCACGAGATCCGCAGTGACTGTCCTGCCGTCGGACATTTTGGCTTGATGTTTGACCCATTGCCAGACTTGCGTCCGTGAGATCTCGGCAGTCGCAGCGTCTTCCATCAAGTAATATAAAGGAACACAGCCCATGCCGCGCAGCCATGCTTCGAGATATTGGATGCCGACATTAATGTTTGTCCTCAGGCCGTTCTCTGTGATGTCTCCTCTGGGAACCGAGAGAAGATCGGACGCCGTGACTTTGACATCCTCGCGTTTGACGCCGAGCTGATTAGCACCGCTGGAATTTTTCAGGAAAATTTCCATCGCGACCGGCACAAGATCCGGATGCGCGACCCACGTGCCGTCGTGCCCTGCTTTGACTTCGCGTAATTTGTCCTGTCTTACTTTTTCGAGCGCGATCTCGTTTTTAATCGGATCAGATTTGATCGGAATTTGCGCTGCCATGCCGCCCATTGCGTGAATGCCGCGTTTATGGCAGGTTTGGATCAGAAGTTCGACGTACGATTTAAGAAAATGTTTATCCATCGTTACCGATGCGCGGTCAGGGAGGATGAAATCAGGTTTATTCTTGAATTTTTTGATGAAGCTGAAAATATAATCCCATCGTCCGCAATTCAATCCCGATGAGTGGTCTTTCAATTCGTAAAGGATCTCGTCCATTTCAAAAGAGGCGAGGATCGTCTCGATCAGCACTGTCGCGCGTATCGTGCCGTTGGGAATGCCTAATTTTTTCTGTGAGAAAACGAAAACGTCATTCCAAAGCCTAGCTTCAAGATGGCTTTCCATTTTCGGCAGATAAAAATAAGGGCCGGTACCATTTGCGATGAGCTGCTTGGCGTTGTTAAAAAAGTAAAGTCCGAAATCGAAAAGTGACGCGGACACCTGGCTTTTATCAACAATGAAATGTTTTTCGTTCAGATGCCAGCCGCGCGGGCGGACAAGAAGCGTCGCGGTTTTTTCTTTCAGCGCATAATGTTTGCCTTCGGGACTTGTGAAATCGATCTTGCGCCGGACGGCGTCGTAAAGATTGATCTGGCCTTCGAGGTTATTGTGCCAAGTAGGGGAATTGGAATCTTCGAAATCCGCCATGAATACATTGGCGCCGCAGTTCAGCGCGTTGATGATCATTTTGCGGTCAACGGGCCCGGTGATCTCGACTTTGCGGTCCAGAAGGTCGTGCGGTATCGGAGCGACGGTCCAAGATGATTCGCGGATTTTTTTTGTTTCGGAAAGAAAGTCGGGTAACTTGCCGCTGTCGATCTCGGCCTGTCGCGTGATTCTTTTCTTTAAAAGTTCCTGACGGCGTGATTCAAAGTTTCTCGAAAGCTCCGCAAGAAATTGAACGGCAGCTTCGGAAAAAATATTCGATTGTTCTTTGGTGACCGTCCCGCGGATCTCGATACCTTCAAGTTTTACCTTGGGATCGCTGGCGGGCATTAGCGGGATTTATCTTCGTCCTGTTGGGTTCTCGCGGCTCCGGCTTCTTGTTTTTTTCTTTCCGCTTCGCGAGCTTGTCTTATTTTTTCTCTTCGTGGCTCTTCTTCAGAGATGTAATGGGAGAATGGATTGGACGCATCAACAGCATCGGGCTTTATTTCTAAAAAATCAAGCCGCGCGATCTGAAGCACGCGCTTCACCGGAGTCTGTGTGTCATACAAAAAAAGATTCGCGTTATTGGTCTTGGATTTGTGCATCAATGAAATGATCGCGCCGAGGCCCATGCTCGAGAGATATTTCACATTCGTCATGTCCAGAAGCAGGAACTGCGCGCTGTTGCCGAGAATCTGGTCTAGCTTGTCGCGGAACTCTTCGGAGTTCGACGAATCGATCGAACCTTCGGGCAATACGACACAGACGCCGTCGCTCAACCTTTTTTGGCGGATATTCAATTTAGTGAATGACAATTCTTCTTTTGGAAATCTCATGTTTGTATTATAACATAATGCATATTAATTCAAAGGGGAGTCTTTGTGAAAGATATTCATTTGGAGATCGTGCGCGTGACGGAAGCTGCGGCGATCGCGGCATCGGCGTGGGTGGGCAGTGGCGACAAGAAAGCCGCTGACAAAGCGGCGACCGAAGCGATGAGGGAGCGCTTGAACACGATCGATTTTGCCGCGCGGATAATTATAGGTGAAGGTATCAAGGACGAAAGCGCCGGGCTTTTTGCGGGTGAAAAGGTGGGAAAATTCGCGGACAAGCCGGAAAAAGTTTACGATATCGCTGTCGATCCCATCGAAGGCACACGGCCGGCGGCCAATTCGGGACCGGAAGCTTTAAGCGTCTTGGCTGTTGCCCAAAAGGATTCTCTTTTTTCGACGAAGGCGTATTACATCAACAAGCTTGCTTATGGGCCTCAGATCCTGCAAAAGACAAAACTTTCCATCACGGATCCTCTTTCCAGGACGATCGATCTTGTGTCAAAGGCGACCGGAAAAGACGTGCGTAATGTCGTTGTGTGCGTGCTTGACCGCCCGAGACATGAGGAAATGATCGGTGAGCTGAGACGATTGGGTGTGCATATCAAATTGATCCAGGACTGCGACGTGTCGGGCGCGATCGCATCGTGCCAAACCGAAAGCGGCATCGATCTTTTATGCGGCATTGGCGGTGCTCCGGAAGGTGTGATCACCGCATGCGCGATCAAATGCCTGCGGGGCGATTTTCAGGCGCAGATCGTCAAAGAGGACGGCACCACTGAACCGAAAGTGTACGACTTGGAAGACTTTGTGAAAGGCCCTTGCGTTTTCACGGCGACCGGTATCACCAACGGCAGTTTGCTTCGCGGAGTCCGCTACACTTCACGCGGTCCTGTGACAAGCAGTGTGTTCATGCGTTCGATCAGCGGAACGATCCGCTGGATCCGTTCTTATCACGGTAATTAAACCTTCATGAAAAAATGCCCGTTCTGTGCCGAAGAGATCCAGGATGAAGCGGTCTATTGCCGATTTTGCAAAAAAGACCTGAAGACGGCTGAATTCAAAGAAGAGATTTTTTTTGAAGGCCGTTCAATTCTAAAAGGTCATATGGCCGTGTTCCTGCTAGGCCTCTTATTGGCTCCTTTGGGAGTGGGCATTTTCATTCTTTTATTTCTTTATATCCAAATCAGGACACAGAACTACAGGATCACGAACCTTTTAATCGAACATGAGACGGGGCTGATCAACCGTAAGCACAATTCGCTCGACAATTGGCGTATCAAGGACGTGCAGTTGAACCAGAATTTTTTTGATAGAATGTTCAAGACGGGCACTATTTCCGTTGTTTCGATCGATAAACTGTCGCCGATCCTTGCTTTAAAAGGATTGCCTAATGCCAAGGTGATCTACGAAAATCTGAAAGTCGCCGCTTTCAAACAGCGTGCGGAACGCAAAGTCACCGGTATGGAGGTTTCATAAAGCCAGCTTCAATGAAGCTCACTTCATTTGAAAAGCAGGTAGTTATCTTTCTTTTTGCATTTTTGTTTTGCTTGAATGCTCTATGCCTCCGGCATATGACGCTCACCTATGACGAAACATCCCACTTTACTTACGGTCTCCGCATCCTGAGATTGAATTCGGACCGCTTTGACGACAGCAAAATGCCTTTTTCCGCGTTCAACGCGATCCCTTGGCGGATAGGAGAGCTGCTTGGAGTTCACAATCATCCCGGCAAGCTAAAGGATCTTCTTATCAATATTCATACCGGCCGCTACGCGACGATCTTTTTTTCATTGGTGCTGGCTTATTACGTTTTTCGATGGGCGTATGAACTTTACGGAAAAAAAGCGGCGTTTTTTTCGCTGATCCTTTATGTGTTCTCACCGAATATTCTCGCGCATTCGCAACTGGTGACAGTCGATCTTTATATCGCGCTCACGATCACGGTCGCCGTTTATTATTTTTGGAAATTCATGAACGAACAAAATTGGAAAACAGCCACGCGAAGCGCGCTTGCTCTGGGCATCAGCCAGCTGGCCAAGTACACGGCAATGTATCTTTATCCGATATTTTTGATGATCGTGTTTTGCCGCTCTGTCGGATCGGTCCGTCGGGCAGTTTTTTCAAGTGAAAGGCAAGAACTTCGAAAAGGTTCGGTGAACTTTTTGAAATTCACCGCTTATTTTATTTTGGTGAATCTTTTGGTGATCAATGCCGGTTTTCTTTTCAATCATTCATTCATGCCGCTTAAAAAATATTCTTTCAAAAGTGAGTTTTTCCAATCTGTCCAAAATCGGTTGAGGCCTTTGGAAAATATGCCTGTACCGGTACCGTATCCTTTTCTGCAGGGATTGGACGGCGTGAAATACTTGGACAAGGTCGGCACGACCTATGGAAATATTTATTTATTCGGCCAATTGCGAGGCAAAGGGAATAATTTCAAAGGTTTCCCGGGATATTATTTTTATTGCGTCCTCTTCAAAGAGCCGATCGCGATGCAGATATTTTTTCTCATGGCGGTCGTGCTGTATTTTTCGAAACGCAAGAAATACGATTTTTTAAGGGACGAATTGTTCTTTTTTGTGCCTGTTGCGTTTTTCACCGTTTATTTTAATTATTTTTACAATACGCAAATCGGCATTCGCTATTTTCTGATGGTATTTCCGTTCCTGCATGTTTTTTGCGGCGGTTTGGTGGATGAATGGGAAAAAGCCGCACGTCAATTTAAGATCGCCATAGTGACTTTGACCGTTTATTTGATCGTTTCGGTGCTTTCTTATTTTCCTTATTATCTGCCTTATTTCAATGAACTGGTCTGGAACAGGAAAAAGGCCTATAAAATTTTAGCCGATTCCAACATCGATTGGGGGCAGGATGAATGGCATGTGGCTCAATACATGAAAAGTCATCCACATGCCTATTTAAATCCGCCGAAACCCGTTTCGGGGGAAATTGTGGTCGGTGTGAACCGCCTTGTAGGCGTCATCGATGATCCGAAAAAGTATAAATGGCTTCGCGATCACTTTGAACCGGTGGGGCACATTGGCTATGCCTATCTGATCTATAAGATCCCGGCGACTTTTTTATTAAATAATTAGCGGATGTGTGATATATTAAACGCATCTATTTTTGAATACATTAGTTAGAGAAAATTTTTGAATCAACTAAGCTCGAAAACGGACGCTCCATTTTCGGTGGGGGATCTTATTTTTTTAAAGAGTTTATGAAGCGTATTTTCCGGATCCGACCTATATTATTTTTCTTGATCTTCTTGGCGCTTGCTGTTTCTCCGGCGCACTCCGAATCTTCTTCCTCTTCATCTCCGGCAGTCGGCAAACAGGAATGGATCAACGCAACCTTCAAGGAAGGTAAAAAGGCCTATGATGAAGGCCGTTATGATGACGCGTTGCGCGCATGGGCACAGCTTGATCCGTATTTCGACAGGAACCCCGCCATTAAAAAAGTGGTCCAGTATTTTGTGGAACAGATCAAAAGGAATCGCGGATATACGGACTCACAACTGAAACAACAGACCGGAGAAAACACCGCGACGGCGCCTCCGTCGTCGGTTACAACACCGTCTACTGCGGATACATCCAAAGAGATGACCACAGTTTTGTCGGAAGCTAATCAGCGGATACAGAACGAAAATCAGCAAGTTCAGTCGCAGATCTCGGAAGCGCAGAGTTCCCAGGGTCAGAATGATCAAAAACAAGAAGAAATTAACGCTTCTTTCGAGAAAGGCAAGGCATTTTATTACCAAGGCAAATATGATGAAGCGATCATCGAATGGCAAAAGATCGTTCCTTATGTTCCTGCCGATTCGGCTGTGATACGTCTTATTGATGCATTGAAGCAGAACTACCAGACGCTAAAGGAATCCCAAAAATCTGCCGGCACTGTTCAAACTTCCGCTCCGGTTAATCCGCCTCACCCTCCGGATGATTTTTCCAATTTACTCAATGAAATGAATGAAAAATTGAAACAGGAAGCAGAATCAGCCAAGGCTCAGGCTGCTGAATTGCAGTCTCGTCAGGGCAAAAACAAAGAGGAACAGGATTTTATCGATAAAAGTTTTGAAAAAGGCAAGCTTCTTTACTATCAGGGTAATTATGAAGGCGCTATTACCGAGTGGAATAAAATAGTCCCGCATTTGTGGGGATCTCACAAGGACATTTCTGAAACCATTCAAAGGATAAAAGAAAATTTTCAAGCAGCTCAGGACGCCAAGAACGCTGCATCTGAAAGCGCCAGTGACAAAAAACGTACTTCCCTCGAGGTGTCAAAAGAATTTTCTTCGATGCTGATCGAGGCCGATCAGCGCATGGAGAAAGAAGCCGAGGATACCAGAGCTCAGTTGACGGAGATACAGTCGGATCAGGGAGACGGAAAAGAGCAGCAGCGCATCGATGTGATCTTTCAAAACGGCAAGATGCTTTATTATCAGGGAAAATATGAGGACGCGATTCGAGAGTGGCAGAAAGTTGCGCCGTATCTTGAGCCGGACTCTCCCATTATACGTCAGCTCGATTCCGTGAAGAAAAATTACGCGATCCTGGTGAAGGCAAGAGAACCGTTGGCTCAAGGCAAGATCCAGGCGGAACGCATTCAGATCCCAGGTGAGCTGTCTGATCTTTTGGCGAAAGCGGACGAACATTTCAAGAGCGAAGCGCAAGAAACGAAGATCCAGCTTTCTAAGGCTCAAGGCACTTCCCGCGAGAAAGAGGATATTGTTGAACAGGGATACCTGAAAGGGAAAAAGCTTTACAACGAAGGCAAGATAGACGAGGCGCTAGATATGTGGAGCTCGATAGCGCCGTATGTCGAGCAGGAAGCGCAGATCCGTCAGTCCATCCAAAATATCCGTACATCGTATCAAGAGACTTCAGCGGCCAAAAAAGCGATGGAGGATTTGAGCAATGTTCAAGGCGTGAAGTACCAGGCCCCTGAAGATTTGATGCAGATCTTGGCACAAGCTTCCAGCGACAGCGAGACCGAGGCCAACAAAGCTAAGAGCCAAAGAAGTCAGATGGAAGACACTTTTTCTCAGAAAGAGGGATGGATCAAGTCAACCTTCGCGAATGGCCAGGATCTTTATCAACGGGGAAAGTATGACGAGGCGTTGGAGCAATGGAGCCTGATCGCGCCTTATCTTGAGAATGAGACTGAAGTCAAAGCCGCTATCGGGAATATCAGAAAAAATCTGCAGGAAGCCCAGCGGTTGAAAAAGACCCTGGCCGATCTTCATGAAGCCGAAACCGTTAAATATCAGCCGCCGGATGATTTGGTGAAAATATTGTCCGAAGCCGGTAAGCGTTTTGAAGATGAGGCTAAAGAGGCCAAGAAAAATCAAGATGAGCGTCAGGCGCAGATCGACCGCACGGCGCAGGACTTGAGGGACCGCATGGAATCCATTTTTGAAAAAGGTAAACAGTTCTTCTATCAAAGCCAGTACGAAGAAGCGATCACCGAATGGGATAAGCTGGTGCCTTATGCGGGACAAGATTCGGGTCTTAAAAAACAGATGGATGTGCTTAAACAGGATTACCAGACTCTGGCCGATGCTAAAAAATCCTTGGCTGATACGGCGCTAAAAGCGCAGACACCGATCGATCCGTCCTATGTGTCTGCGATCATTCAATCGATAGACTCAGCCAATCAGAAGATGCAGACAGAAGTCCAATCTGCCGAGCTTCAAAAAGTGGAAACTCAAAAAACTTTGGCGGAACGCCAGGCGTGGATCCAGGATACATTCGAGAAAGGCAAAAAGCTTTATGAAAGCGGCAAGTCTTATGAAGCCGTGCAGGAATGGGATAAGATAGCCGTTTACGCCGATGATCAGTCGGACGCGAAGATCCGCATCCAGCAATTGAAAGAGACTTTCCAGAAAGCGCTCGCTGCCAAGAAAGAAGCGATCGATGCGGTCGCCAAGCAGGACACGCGCCTCAAGGCGCCTGAGGGATTAGCCGATTATCTGAACCAAGTGAATCAGAAATTACAGGCCGAAGCGCAAGATGCTGCTGTCCAGAAACAAAAGGCCGATCAGAACTTTACCGAACGCCAGACATGGGTCGCCGCGACTTTCCAGAAAGGCAAAGCACTCTACGAAGACGGCAAGATCTCAGATGCATTGGCGCAGTGGGAGTCGATCACACCCTATTTGACTGATGAATCGCAGATCAGAGAATATATTCAGATCATCTCGAAATCTTACGCTCAGACCACGGAAGCTAAGAAAGTGGCCGAAGATGCTGTCAATAAAGGCAACTACCGTTTTCAGACTCCCGACGAACTCGGTAAACTGCTGACGCAGGTCAATCAGAAGCTGCAAGCCGACGCCCAGGATGCTATGGCCCAAAAACAGAAAGCAGATAAGATGTTCGCCGATCGACAAGCATGGGTCGCTTCTTCATTCCAGAAAGGCAAGGCACTTTACGAAGATGGCAAGATCTCAGATGCGTTGGCGCAGTGGAATTCTCTCACGCCGTATTTAGCTGAAGAATCACAGATCAAGGAATTTATCCAGATCGTTTCCAAATCTTATGACCAGTATTTGAATGCTAAAAAGGTAGCCGAAGATGCAGCGGCTAAAGATAATGTCCGATTCCAGGCGCCGTTGGAGCTCGGAAAGATCTTGACCGAAGCCAATCAGAAGCTCCAGGCCGATGCGCAGGCTGCGGCTGATCAAAAACAAAAAGCCGACCAAACTTTCTCAGAACGTCAGACTTGGGTCGCCGCGACTTTCCAGAAAGGCAAGTCTCTTTATGAAGAAGGTAAGATCGCCGAAGCTTTGGCGCAGTGGAACGCGATGACACCGTATCTAGCCGATGAGGTGCAGATCAGAGAGTATATCCAAATGGTCGCGAAAAGCCAGCAGCAGGCCGAAGCTTCTCAAAAACTTGCTCAGGATGCTTTGTCTAAAAAGGACATGAGATCTCAAACACCCGAAGAACTTGGCAAACTCTTGTCCCAAGCTAATCAAAAACTCCAAGCGGATGCCCAGGATGCCCAGAATAAGCGCGCGGAAATGGAGAAAGCACTTACTGACCGGCAACAATGGGTGAACAGTACGTTTGAAAACGGCAAAGCACTATACGAAAAAGGCCAGTATGAAGAAGCGATCGGGCAGTGGGAAAAATTGGTCCCATACCTTGATGAAAAATCCGGCATCAAACAGGCCGTCGACGCATTAAAACAAAATTATTATTTTGTGCTGCAGGCAAAGGAAGAAGCCGCAAAAGTACAGGCCAATCAAGTAAAAGGTATGACGCTTCCGAAAGATATCAGCCAGATCATGAGTGAAGCCAATGCCGCGCTGGATCAGCAGATCAAGGCTTCGCAAGCTGAGAAGCAAAAAGCTGAACAGGCCGTGGCCGATCGTGATGCTTGGGTCAAGTCAACCTTTGAAAAGGGTAAACAATATTATTCAATAGACAAGATCGATGATGCGATTACTGAATGGTCAAAGCTTCTGCCCTATATGGAAGATAAGGAAACAATGTCAAAGATCCTTGATGCCCTGAAGCAGAATAATATTAACGCTGCGCTTGCCAAGAAAGCTGTGATCGATTTCACGGCCGGTGAATACAGCCAAACCAAATTTCCTTATGCCGGAGAAATGCTCAAACTGCTGAATGAAGCTAATCAAAAGCTCCAGGATCAAACTCAGCAGTCTCAGGCGCAGCGCGCGCAGATGGAAAAAGCGCTTTCCGACAGAAAAATGTGGATCCAGACCACTTTTGAGAAGGGCAAGGCATTGAATGCCGAGGGAAAGATCGATCAAGCGCTTGTCCAGTGGGCTTCGTTAGCACCGTATTTGGAAGATGAGCCGCAGATCAAGCAAACTATTCAGGAGGTTCAGCAAAGCTATGCGGCTGCCGTGAAAGCAAGTGATTTGGCGCAGCAAGCGCTGAGCAAAAAGGATATGAGATTCTCGACGCCCGATGAGCTCGATAAGCTTTTAACGGACGCTAACCAAAAACTCCAGGCGGATGCACAGACTTCGGCTTCTCAAAAAGCTGATGCTGAGAAAGTGCTTGCGGATCGCCAGGCATGGGTCAAGGCTGTTTTTGAAAAGGGCAAAGCGCTGCAGGCTGACGGCAAGATCACTGATGCGTTAACTCAATGGGATTCCATCGCGCCTTATTTGACAGAAGAATCACAGATCAAGGAATATATCCAGATCATTGCCAAGAGTCAACAACAGGCCACTGAAGCGAACAAACTTGCTCAGGAAGCCGTCGGAAAAAAGGATATGAAATTCCCCGCTCCTGAAGAACTTGGCAAGCTT
>CAZXLF010000006.1:0-38875 GCA_964642015.1 uncultured Planctomycetia bacterium | reverse complement strand
AGCCGTCGGAAAAAAGGATATGAAATTCCCCGCTCCTGAAGAACTTGGCAAGCTTCTAACGGATGCCAACCAGAAACTTCAGGCGGACATTCAGAATTCGGCCGATCAAAAGGCTAATGCTGAAAAGTCGCTCGCCGACCGCCAGGCGTGGATCAAGGATACTTTTGAAAAAGGCAAGGCGCTGCTCGGCGATGGAAAGGTTGCCGAAGCTTTAGCTCAGTGGGATTCGATCACACCTTATTTAGTTGATGAAGCTCAGATCAGAGAGTTCATGCAGATCGTCGCAAAAAGCCGCGCACAGGCTTTGGAAGCTGATAAACTTGCTCAAGAGGCATTAGGCAAAAAGGACATGAAATTCCCCGCTCCTGAAGAACTTGGCAAGCTTTTAACGGATGCTAATCAAAAGTTGCAAGCGGATGCTCAAGCTTCTGCTAAGCAAAAAGCCGATCTTGAAAAATCGCTCGCCGATCGCCAGGCGTGGATCAAGGATACTTTTGAAAAAGGCAAAGCCTTGCACGCACAAGGCAAGTATGTGGAGGCTGCCGATGAGTGGTCAAAGATCGTTCAATATGTCGATTCTAAAGATAGCTTGGCTAAGATGATCGATACGGTGAAACAGAGCGATACGAGCGCCAATTTGGCTAAAAAAGCGGTGGTCGATTTTACAGCTAATCAGTATACCCAACTGAAATTTGATCGCGGTGACGAAATAGTGACGTTGCTCAGCCAAGCGATCAAGACACTGCAGAATGATACGCAAAAAGCAGAAGGCCAGAAATCCGAGATGGAAAAGGCGTTAAATTTCCGTAAATCATGGATTCAGGCGACATTTGATAAAGGCAAATCACTGTATAGCGAAGGAAAATATCCCGAAGCCGTCGAGCAATGGAATTCGATCGTGCCGTACTTGGACAATGAATCGAAGGTCAGAACGCTTATTCAAGATGTCCAATTCAATTACACTCGTTCGGCGGATGCTCAAAAGGCTTTCCATGATATTGAGTCTCACAGGGATATGAAATTTAAGTCGCCTGATGAGCTTGAGGCTCTTTTGACACAAGCCGATCAGAAACTCCTGGCGGATGCGCAGACGGCCGAATCACAGAAAGCGGATATCGACAAGGCGCTTTCAGACCGCCGTGTTTGGATCCAGACCACTTTTACCAAAGGCAAGGTGCTTTATGAGAGCGGCAAGTATGAAGACGCTTTCAATGAATGGGAATCTCTGGCACCTTATCTTGAAAATGAAGCTAAGCTGAGAGATGCATTGAAGAGCTTAAGGCAGAATGAGGCCAAGATGGCGGAATCTCAAAAACTTGCGCAGGATGCTTTGGCTAAGAAAGATATGAAGTTCCCGGCGCCCGATGACCTTGAGACATTATTGTCACAAGCCGATCAGAGACTGCAGTCTGACACTCAAACTTCCAATGCGCAAAAAATAGAAGATGACAAGACGCTGACTGACAGGCAAAGAGCGATGCAGGAGATCTTTGAGAAAGGCCAGGCACTTTATCAGCAAGGAAAGATCAGCGAAGCACTCACCCAATGGAATGAACTTCTGCCTTATATGAATGATGCGGATAAGCTGAAGGAAGATTTGGCAAAGGCTCAGAAAAGCTACGCTGATTCCATCCAACTGAAAAAAGAAGCCGAAGAAGCCGAATTCAAGAAAACCATGAAGTTTGAGGCGCCTGCCGAATTGCAGAATATTTTGACCCAGGCGACGCAGAAGCTCGATACGGAAGCGCAAGCCGCTCAAGCGGAGCATGCCGAAGTGGAAAAATCCATATTGGACCGTCAGGCCTGGATCAACTCTACGTTCGAGAAGGGTAGAAATCTATTCTATGCCGGGAAATATAAAGAAGCACTGGATCTCTGGGGCGCTCTTTTGCCGTTTTTGGTGAATGGCCCTGATCTTAAGGAAATGATCAGCAATCTGAATGCAAGCGCGGAGAAGGTCGATCTCGCAAAGAAATCAACGGATGCTGTCAAGGGCAGATATGACGTGAAGTTCCCCGCACCCGTGGATCTGCCGCGTATGTTGGGACTTGTGAATCAACAGCTGCAGGATGAAGCTTATGATGCGGAATCTCAGAGATTAAAAGCCGAAGCGACATTCAAAGAGCGCCAGGCTTTCATCGAGTCGACTTTTCAAAATGGCAAAGCGTTTTTTGACGAACATAAGTACAAAGAAGCTGTAGACGAATGGAGCAAGCTCACACCCTATTTGGATGACAAAGCGCCTGTGAAGCAATTGATCGATGCGTTCTATCAAAGTTATACCAAATCGGTAGAAGCAAAAACCGCTGCTGTTGAGGCTGTTGCTCAGGACTACAAAGGTCTCAAGATGCCTTATTCTGAGCAAATAGCGAAGCTCCTAGGCGACGCGAACAATCAGCTGCAAATCGAGCTCGATGCGCAGTCCGCTAAGCGCGAAACGATGGAAAAGGCGATCGCCGAAAGGCGCGAATGGAGCGCCACGACCTTTAATAAAGGAAAGATCTTTTATGAACAAGGACAGTATGATCAGGCGATCGAACAATGGGATCGCTTGTCTCCCTATCTGGATGAGCAGTCAGTGATCCGAGGATTGATAGACAAATTCAAGAAGAACTATGCGGCAATACTGGACACCAAGAAATCTATGGATAGCATGGCGCAAGTGAAGGATACCGGACTTGAGCCGGCGCGTTTGAACGAGATGGTGAAATATCTCGAGGATGCGAACCAGAAATTCAAAGCGGATATCGGGCAAAAGAAAGTGGAGTTGGAGGAGATCCAAAAAGCCGTCAATGAAAAGCAAAGTTCCGCTACCGACACATTCAATCGCGGGAAGAAACTTTATGATGATGGACAATATGACGCTGCTTTTGCGGAATGGGATAGGCTGAAACCATTATTCAGTACGTTCCCAAGTCTGGAAAAAGCTATCGATGAGGCTAAAGAAAATTATCAGAAGGAATTGGACGTGAAAAAGGCCATTGCTGAAGGCAGTTCGAAGGCTCAGACGCTGGTGTCGCTTGAGTCGCGGCTGACAGCCCCCACGCCAAGTGGTTTGCCGTCTTCCGCTCCAGCAGCCAGTGAGGTTCCCGCGCCAAAACCAGCAGCCCAAGCTCCTGCCGTAATTCCGCCGATGACTACTCAAACAGTTTCAACGGCTGTTGCGGCGATGACTCCGCCTCCGCCTGCTCCCGCGACTTTTTCGGAAGTTTCGGCGAATTCAGAGTTTGTTTCCGGCGAAATTGCCGAGATCGATAATACCAATAAGACTTTGACCGTTAAACTTTACAGTGCGGGGAAGAATAAAGTGGTGACGGTGAATTTTGATGCTGCAACGGAAATGATCGTGAATGGAGAGAAAGGCAAGGGAGAAGCTTCTCTTCAGTCCGGAGCGGCGATAGACCTTCGCTATGACCCCGAGACTAAGAGAGCATTATATATTTATATCTATTGAACACGATAAACTCGCCGCGAGACATCAGATCCGCAAATAAAATATTTCGTATCTTGATAATTCTTTTCAATTTATTAGAAGATAAATACCTGCCTTATGCGTTGAGTTTTCTTGTCGTTTTTTGGATCTCGACGGTTTTCCAAAATCCTGTTTTTGCCGCCCATTATCCTGACAGTTACTATGAGAGTTTACAAAAACGCATCAATGATGCCGTTGACGATGAAAACAAAAAGAAATCGGATTTTCTTATTTCCAGATATATCGGCGCCTCATTTATGGATTCCGAAACTAAGAAAGGCTTGGCGGATTTGCAGGGAATCATTAGAAAACGCGGTTTGAGCCCATTTTCATTTTTATCGTCGGAGTATGATAAAGAATTCATCGATTGGTTCGTGAAAAGCTCCTATATTAACTGGGGAGTAGATGAAGAGCATGTCCGCGAAAAGTCAGGGGCCTATGAGATCCGCTCGGTCACGTATGGTAAGTATTTTTTGACTGTTACTGCTACACCTGAACTGCAGGCGTGGTATGTTGAAGGTGAAGATTCGACGCCTTTGATCGTTACGGCAGGTTCTTCGCGTGTGAAAACTCTTATCTATTCAGGAAAGATCATTAACGGGACGCCTTTGATATATTTTCCGCTTGTTGATCTGGATATCGGAAAACGTCGCTTGCTTTATATGTGGAAACCGGAGTTTTATGATCTTAACGGTGACGGTATCCCTGAGATTTGGATCAGATGCAATCTGACATCTTCGAATGGTTACATTCAGATGCTGGCAATATATAGGATAGAAGAAGATAACCGTCTCAAGCTTGTTAAAAAGTTTGTCGGCGACTACGAAGGAGTTGCCAGGCGCATGGAAGACGGGACTATTCAGGTTGGAAGAGGGGCGGCTAGCAATGCGACGATCCCGCATATGAGCTTTGACCAGTACCGTCTTGAGAGCTGGAAATATGAAGGTGGAGACTTTAAGAAGGTTTCAGAGGAACTAATACCGCACATATTGAAGACCAAAGCATGGAAAGGCTATTTTCTTGATGCCGATGAACCCTGGATGAAAAAATACGCAGAGAATCGACCATCAAACAGTCGGTTTTAATCGAAACTAGCTTTAGAAATAGTTTAGAATTGAGCCTTTACAATCCCTTAATAATCTGGTAACTTATATCATTAATGACTTTTAAAAAGAATTTTCAAAATTGAGATATAGTTTAAAATTCTTTATAATCTTTTTTCTTGCTCTTTCACTCATTGGCTGTGGAGAATCAGACAAGAAAGATATCAATACAATCACGGTTTGGCATTGGATGTCAGACCGCGAGGATACTTTTCAAGAACTTGCTAAACGTTTTGAAGATCAAACCCACATTAAAGTAAAGTTCGAACTCTACGCTCCATCAGAGGCTTACACCCAAAAAGTCAAAGCCTCCGCTCAGACGAATACCTTGCCCGATATTTATGGAATTTTAGGCGAAAAAAAGGACTTTGCAAGTTTTATCAAATCCGGTTTTGTGGCCGATCTTTCGGATGAATTGAATGCGACAGGGGAAGGCGGCACATGGAAGAATAAATTTTACGAAAAGGCGCTCGCTGTCAACGAGTTCTTACCGAATAATGAATATGCAGTAAAACCCGGCATTTACGGCGTGCCGCTGGATATTACGACGATCCAGATGGTCTATAATAAAAAACTTTATCAGAAAGCAGGACTCGATCCTAATAAACCTCCTGTGACGTGGGAAGAATTTGTGCAGCACTGTAAGACGTTAAAAGAGAACGGGATCCCTAGGTTTGTCAGCGGTTTTGGGGAGATTTGGATGATCGATGCGCTCGCTTCGAATTTTGCGATGAATATCATGGGGGAAGATAAGGTTTTTAAGACCTATGAAGGCAAAGTGTCTTATACTGACCCAGATTGGATCAAGGTTTTTTCTTTATTTAAGGAAATGGCAGATCAGCAGATCCTGGTCGATGGAGCCGTGACAATGGTCAATAAGACCGCTGAACAGACATTTGCAAATGAGCACGCTGCTTATGCGTTTAATGGCTCCTGGTGTGTGAATGTTTATAAAGGCATGAATCCCAATCTGGATTATGCGGCTATCCTGCCTCCCAAAATATCAGATGCTCACCCGATGAAGGTGTGGGGCGGAGCTGGTGGCTCGTTCGTGGTCAATAATCAATCTTTTCGCCGTGCTTCTGCGATCCAGTTCCTGAAATGGCTTACCCAAGAGGATCAACAGGCCTATTTTGCGACCCAGACCGAGAATCTGCCGGCGAACAAAAAAAGCGTCGGGCAGATATCGCCCATCCTTTCGCAGTTTGCGGATGATATGGATAATTCCACTCATCCGAACATTTATCCTATTCATGAAGACCATGAAGTGGTCGAAGCTTTTGATAAAGGCATACAATCGATCTTGATCGGCGAGAAGACGCCCGCGCAGATCGCAGAAGAGGTGCAGAAAGCCAAAGAGAAAGTCCTCAAAAAAGAAAAAGGTTAGAGATGAATTATCATCGCATCAGGAACTTTGTGGGAAATTATGTTTTTATCATGCCCGCGTTCCTCCTTTTTTTTACTTTTAGTCTATACCCCTTTTTTAAAGTTTTTCAGCTTTCAATAACCAATTGGGATGGCATCTCTCCTTCGATGTCATTCGTGGGATTGGCCAATTTTAAGGACCTTTTGACGGATAATCCGACATTTTGGCTGTCCATGCGCAACGCTTTTTATGTAACATTCCTGGCATTGACCGCTCAGAATCTTCTGGCACTTTTTTTAGCCTTGCTTTGTGATCGCGAGATCAAAGGCGGAAATGTTTACCGAGTGATCTTTTATTTGCCACCTGTTTTATCGGGCATCGTGGTAGGCCTGATCTGGAATTGGATCTACGATGGCAACTACGGACTTTTGAACCACTTTCTTGCGTTCATCGGCTTAGGCGATCTCTCTCGCGCATGGCTCTCTGATAGCAAATCAGCTCTTTTGGCGGTCGCTGTGATCCATATGTGGAAAGGTTTTGGCTGGGGTTTTGTTATCCTTTTAGCGGGATTGCAAAGTATTCCTCGCGAGCTTTACGAAGCCGCCCGCGTGGACGGAGCAAATAGTTGGGTCGTTTTCAAAAACATTACAGTGCCGTTGATGATCCCGGTGTTCATTCTGGTATCCATTTTGACTATCTTAGGCACGATGCAGATATTTGACATTATCATTGCAACGACGGGCGGCGGACCCGGCTATCACACCGAAGTGCCTATCACGCGTATTGTTGCGGAAATGATAGGCTCGTCCCAGTTTGGGTATGCCTGTGCGATGGGTGTCGTATTTGGTCTGATCCTTCTTGTGATCTCTATGATCCAGATCCGAGTTTCTAAAATGATGAGGCAGGTCTGATGAACGTGGCTATTGCAGGTGCAAAACAGGAGATAAATTATGACAAAGTGAGACGCATGACCACTAGTTTTTTTGCGCATGCGTTCCTTGTTCTTATCTCCATTGGTTGTCTTTTTCCTCTATGGTGGGCTTTCGCCTCAAGCCTTAAAACTCAGCAAACTGTATTCAGCGACCTCAGTCTTTTTCCTCGTTCACCTCATTGGGAAAACTATTTGTATGCTTGGAACAAAGCGGATTTCAGGCTTTATTTTTTAAATAGTCTCATTTATACGGCTACAGTAGTGGTCGGAGTGATCTTTGTGGCTTCTATGGCGGCATATGCCTTTTCAAGATTTCAATTCCCAGGCAAGAATGTCCTATTTCTTGTGATTATATCAACCATGATGATCCCGATCCCAGGTTCTTTCATTGCGCTTTATGTGCTTCTGAATAAATTGCATTTGGTCAATACCCGGCTTGGTTATATTTTACCTCAGATCAATGGCGGTTTAGCTTTGGGAATCTTTCTGTTAAAGACATTTTTTGATGATCTTCCCAAAGAACTGGAAGACTCGGCGCGTATTGACGGTTGCGGGAGGCTGAGGGTATATTGGCATATCGCATTGCCGTTGGCCAGGCCCGCGATAGCTGTTCTGGCCATTTTTAATATTTTGGCTGTATGGAATGAGTATCTGTTAGCTATGTTGGTGTTGTCGGGAAAAGAGCTGATGCCTCTTCAGAGGGGTTTGATGGTTTTTCAAGGAGCTCATATTACGCAATATCCGCTTCTTATGGCCGGCATCGTGATCACGGTATTGCCGGTATTGGTAGTTTATCTGATTCTTCAAAAGCATATTATCAAAGGTATTACGGCAGGCGCTGTCAAAGGATGAAAAGTGGTCCACAAAATAGATAAGTCAAAGAACCTGACTATAGGGTTGATTTTCATGTTTGCCGTGATTTCGTGCCCACATTTTTCATTCGCGGCCGGAAATGATGACAGCTCGACCGAGATTATGAACGCCCACGGGGAAAACATGGAGCTAGCTTTCAAACTTTATGATCCCGGCACCGAAGATGTAGTGGATTATGAAAAGTACGGCACGTTTAAGGATGTTGGTAAGGAAAGTTATGAATATAGAATAACCGATAGAAAGGGTCTTGCGGAAGCGGTGGGCGAGGGGATTTATCCAAATAATTCGGTCTATAAAGATCCAGCTTATCGGGTTCTGGTAAGCAAGGGCAAACTAAACGGGAATCAATGGGATTATGTCAACGTCGAAGATCAGCAACTGGCATTTTATAAATGGGCTACGTCTCATGATACCCCCGCAGTTCAGCAATATTATACGGCGCTTACTCTTGAAAAACTGGGTGAGATAAGGCAAGCTATAAAGGCTTATTATGCCGTGATCGTTAACTTCCCTAAACAGACGGGTTGGACGGTTTTTCATACTCCGCTCTATATGGGAAAGCTGGCGATTGACAAGATTGAATACCTGACTCGCAAGAATCCCGATCTAGGAATCAAGCTTGAAGGCGCGAAAATATCCGTTGCGAATGGCTACAACGCCGGCGTAGCGGATGACCATTATATAGTGAATCCCGGCAAATTGGTGAAAGTTAATCCGGATGAATTGAAGCCTAAGCATACGGATGTGTCGAGACTAAAAGTAATCAAAACTGTGGGTGCGAAACCTGTGCAGGTAGTTCAGTTCGAGAATGGGGATTGGCAATTGAAGATCAATGGCAGGCCGGCTATGGTTAAAGCAATAGCATACACCCCGACCCCGATTGGCAAGTCTCCGGATGAAGGTTATAATCTCGATTCATGGTCACTTTCGGACTTGAATGGCAACGGCAAAATTGACGGACCATATGACAGCTGGGTGGATAAAAATGGCAATAATCAGCAGGACCCCGGAGAGAACGCTGTTGGCGATTTTCAACTGATGAAAGAAATGGGCGTCAACACGATCCGTCTTTATCATCATGCAATGAATAAAGAACTTTTACGGCAGCTTTATAAGGACTATGGCATACGCGTCATCATGGGCGATCTGCTGGGTATGTACGCGACAGGCTCCGGAGCGGAATGGTTTAAAGGTACGGATTTTACTGATCCGACGCAGCGGGAGAAAATGAAAGAGAGCGTGCGTCAGATGGTCATGGAATATAAAGATGAGCCCTATATTTTAATGTGGATGTTAGGCAATGAGTCCAACTATGGCGAACCCGGAGATCAAAAGAAAGATAAGGTCGGCTTCGGCAGCCAGGCGAAGTTGCAGCTCGATGCGTTTTATTCTTTCGTTAACGAAGTGGCCGGAATGGTCAAAACAATAGATCCCAACCATCTTGTCGGTTTTTCCAATGGTGAAGTGTTGAATATTGATACTTTGAGCAAACATAGTGATAATATAGATATTTTTGGAGTAAATGCCTACCGCGGAAGCAGCGGTTTTGGAAGAAGTTTTTGGGAAGACGCCAAAGATTATATGAATAAACCGGTATTACTGACTGAATACGGTTGCCCCGCTTATTATGCCGGAAAAGATCTTGATTATGCCGAAGAGAAACAGATGGAATATCACAAGGGTAATTGGGAAGACATCCTGGCCAATAGCGCCGGAGCCGGCGGCTATGGCAATGCAATCGGCGGCGTGGTATTTGAGTTTGTTGACGAATGGTGGAAAGCCGGTCCACCCCCTAAATTCAGCGCCTCTGTTCATGAGACGCACCCCGCTTTTACTGCTAATTTCCCCGATGGTTCGATGTACGAAGAATGGCTTGGTGTCACAAGCCAGGGTGACGGAAGTCATTCGCCCTATATGCGGCACCTGAGAAAAGCATATGAGTATTATAAAAAAGTTTGGAATGAATAACAGAGGAGATCAGCTTATGAGATTGAAGTCGATCTTATTAGGCATCGTGTTGATGGCCAGTGTAGGATCTTTATTTCAAGGTTGTGAGAATAAATCGTCGGTAGCCGAAGTAAAATCGGAAGTTCCGCAAGAAAAAACCAGTGAATCTACAACAGCGGATACTTCTACGAGCATGCCAGCGTCCGCCGAAGATAACAAATCGCAGACGAGCCAGAAGATCCCGAACGTGGGAGCCAAAATATCTCAACACGGCCCTTTCAAAACTTTCAATGTCTACACCGATGGTATGGAACGCACTAATCATTATATTCCGTCAGGCTGGATGGGTGATTATGGTGACATCAAGATCGATGAAAAGTGGGCGACCAATCCTCATAGCGGCAAAAGCTGCTTTAAGGTTGTCTACAATGGAAAAGCGGCTCAGGGAGCTCGTTGGGCCGGTATCTATTGGCAGAACCCACCGAACAACTGGGGCACACGTCCCGGCGGTTATGATCTGACAGGCGCCAAAAAGTGCACATTCTGGGCACGCGGTGAAAAAGGCGGCGAGAGGATCGAAGAGTTCAAGATCGGCGGTATTACTGGTGAATATGCGGATTCCGACGTGGCCGGTATCGGCCCCGTAGTTTTAACCACGGAATGGCAGCAATTCACTATTGACTTGGAAGGCAAAGATTTATCCTCTATTTCCGGAGGATTTTGCTGGGCCACGAATATTGACGTGAACCCGGATGGTTGTACCTTCTATTTGGATGATATAAAGTACGAATAACAGGGGGAGATGACGAAGATGAAGATAAAATGGATAATTGTGACGGCATTGTTCGTCACAGTGCTTCAGCCGACGGTTTTTGCGGCTGATGGGACTGAGACGAAAGTAAAGGGCGCAGCGCCTTCTGCTGATAAAGGCCCTTTCAAAACTTTCAATGTCTACACCGATGGTATGGAACGCACTAATCATTATATTCCGTCAGGCTGGATGGGTGATTATGGTGACATCAAGATCGATGAAAAGTGGGCGACCAATCCTCATAGCGGCAAAAGCTGCTTTAAGGTTGTCTACAATGGAAAAGCGGCTCAGGGAGCTCGTTGGGCCGGTATCTATTGGCAGAACCCACCGAACAACTGGGGCACACGTCCCGGCGGTTATGATCTGACAGGCGCCAAAAAGTGCACATTCTGGGCACGCGGTGAAAAAGGCGGCGAGAGGATCGAAGAGTTCAAGATCGGCGGTATTACTGGTGAATATGCGGATTCCGACGTGGCCGGTATCGGCCCCGTAGTTTTAACCACGGAATGGCAGCAATTCACTATTGACTTGGAAGGCAAAGATTTATCCTCTATTTCCGGAGGATTTTGCTGGGCCACGAATATTGACGTGAACCCGGATGGTTGTACCTTCTATTTGGATGATATAAAGTACGAATAAGTAATTCTTGATCTATTAAGATATCCTTGTGTTGCAGCGGATAGAGAACGGTTATTCGTTGCGATGCGAGGATAGCTTTTAAAGGTTGGCCAATTTAACAAAGAGATCCAATTGTGAAAAAAGTATCCATAGCTATAATAGTTTTCTGCCTGATTTTATTAGGCCTGTTTTTTTACTTAAAGAACTACTCAAGCTCAAAGATTCCGTCCATTACGATCGATAAGCAGAATGGTTACAAGCTTTTGATCGATGGAAAACCCTTTCTTATCAAAGGGGTGTGTTATAGCCCGATTCCAATAGGCAAAGATTATGAATATAATTTTTGGGGCGATTCCAACAAGCCCTGGCTGATAGACGGAAAATTAATGAAAGATGCCGGCATCAATACCGTACGCTTCTATCGCATGGGAAAGAATCCAGTGGAGGTCAAGAAAGTTATCGATGATCTTTACAGGAAATTTGGGATCAAGTCTCTTGTGGGCACTTATCTTGGTTTTTGGAATTGGCCTCCTCCCAATTATTCGGATGACGATTTCAAACAGAAGGTGAAAACCGAGACGCTCGAGATGGTCCGTTTTTACAAGGATAGCCCGGGCGTTTTGATGTGGGTCCTCGGAAATGAGAACAATTACAGTTTTGACCATCAGAATGTCCAGCGTTGGACAAGCGATGCGATCGATGCGCTGCCGGATGAGGAATCGCAAAGAAAAGAAAAGGCGAGACTTTATTACTCGTTTGTGAACAGTTTGGCTCAGGAAATAAAAAAGATCGATCCGAATCATCCTGTGGTCTTGGGAGTCGGAGAAGTGGCCAGCCTGGATATCGCCAAAGTTAATTGCCCTGACATCGATGTTATCGGCATGATCGCTTATCGCGGTCCCGGATTTGGAAATTTGTTCCGCCAGGTAAAACAAAAATTCGATCTACCTGTTATCATGACTGAATGGGGTGCAGACAGTTTTAATGCGATCACTGAAGAGCCGGATGAGGAAGACCAGGCGAAATTCTTGAAGCTTCAATGGCAGGATATCGAAAGAAATGCAGATCCTAAGCACGGTGTCGGCAACTGTCTCGGCGGAACGCTTTTTGAATGGACTGATGAGTGGTGGAAGGGCAATGAAAACCTCCCTCATACATGGGCTGTACATGACATTGCTGCGCATTGGTACAACGCTTCTTATTATTATGATGCTGATGTTTCCACCAAGCTTAATATGAATGAAGAATGGTGGGGCATTGTTTCTCTTGATCCCAAGAAAAAAGTGGATGGGATCAACCAACGAACTCCGAAACAATCTTATTTTGAGTTAAAATCCCTCTGGACTAAGAAGGTGTGATCGAAAAACGACAGTATGTTCGAATGGACACCGTTTTTCCGGTGGAACTCGGATTTCTCAGTGAAACCGCCGAAAAAAGTTCCGCCCGCCTTTTACAAGCTTTTACAAGAGACGTTAGCGCCGGCGGGATGTGCATTGAGCTCAAAGTTCTCTCCCAAGAAACAGAAGAACCTCTCTTTATTCCGAATACTCAGCTTAGCTTGACGATCAATCCGACTTTTGCCAGGCATTCTGTCCGTGCGACAGCGAAGGTCGTTTGGCTTAAAAAACAGGAATCTACGCTTCCTCTCAGATATCTGATCGGCGTTGTTTACACGGATATTGATGATAAAGCGAAATCGCGCATTATCCGTTATGCCAAGCGCCAGCTTTGGATCCCGCGCATGACGGCGATTGTCGGGATCCTGCTCATCGGTCTTGTGACAGCCCTTTTTGTTTATGATCAAAGATTGATCTCAGAGAACAAAACGGTCGTACAGCGGTTTTATGAGAGCGCTGAAAAAGAATCTACCATTGCATCTCAGCTTTTCCAGCTTCAGAAGAAAGAGGAAAGTTTGAACCAAGCGCTGAGCAAATCCAAAGATGAGATAAAAAAACTTAATACTTCTATCGCGCTTCTTGCGGTTGAGAATGTTCAGCAAAAAGAACTTCATGAGAAGGAGCTCGCTGCGAACCTGGAAAAGCAGCGTAAACTCGACGAGCAATTGAAGCACATCACGCAAAGCAGAGAAAAACTAGATGCGAGCTTTCAGTCTCTTCAAAAGGACCAGGAACCGGTCACGCGAACGGCGCTTCATCAGATGGTTGATTGGGTCAAAACCCATCGCAACCTACATACGGGCCTAGTCGCCAGTTTTGAAGGCGACGATTCTTTGAATGATTGGGCGTTTACATATGATCAATCGCTTGCGTCCCAAGTTTTTGTGATATTTGGTGAAATGAAAAGCGCGGAAGAGATCCTGGCTTTTTATGCGAACCGTGCCGAAAGGTCGGATGGCGGATATTTCAACGCGTACGGAGCCATGGATGGCCAAGCCATTGAAAGGAGCGTGCGCGTGGGTCCAAACGCCTGGATAGGACTGGCCGCGCTCCAATATGAACATCGGGCTCAAGACGGCCGCTTTTTGCCCATGGCGAGATCTATCGGAGACTGGTTGATCAGCGTACAAGACGAGGAAGGCGGACTAAAAGGCGGGCCGGACGTCAGTTGGTACAGCACTGAGCATAATCTGGATGTCTACGCGTTTTTGACGCTGCTCTATCAAGAAACTCATGATGAACGTTATCAAACCGCTGCTGCGAATGTATTGAAATGGATCAAAAAATACGCTTACAGCGTAAAAGAGCGGCGTCCGAACCGCGGTAAGGGCGATTCGACGATCGCGACAGATACGTTCAGTTGGTCTATCGCTGCTTTAGGCCCAGCTAAATTAAAGGAGCTTTCATTTGATCCGGAAGCGATCATGGATTTCGCAGAGAAGCAGTGTGCTGTCGAAGTTAATTACGAGAAACCCAGCGGCAAAATGGCCGTCGCCAAAGGTTTTGATTTTTCTAAAGCGGCCAACATTGGCCGAGGCGGGGTAATATCAACGGAATGGACGGCGCAAATGATCGTTACTTACGGTATTCTTTCGGATTATTTTGACTCTTTAGGAGAAAAAGAAAAAGCCTTAAGTTACCGCCATAAGGCCGATTTCTATTTGAATGAGCTTCAAAAATTGATCATCACAAGTCCCTCAAGGACTGGCCAGGGCCGCGGATGTCTACCTTACGCGACAATGGACAATGTGGATACAGGCCATGGCTGGCGAACGCCAAAAGGCAGCAGCACTGGCTCAGTCTCTTCGACGGCTTATGGTATTTTCGCTTGGAGAGGCTATAATCCCTTCAGTTTTAACAAACCAAAAAAATAGAGAGTGAATAATGCCCGTTTATAATTCCAATGATGCAGTAAAGCATGGCGTACCTTTCGGCGGTATCGGCACCGGAAAATTTGAGATCACACCGCAAGGACTTTTCAACGCTTTTACGGTCCAAAACAATTGGAGTCAGCCTCTGGTCGGTAATGATGACTGTCCCGGTGTTCTTGGTTATCATCTGGGATTTTTTGTGGAAGGTCTGTCACGGAATAATAAACCTGAGAAGAAAGCGTTTTTGCTTCAGACAGTGCCAATTCAGAATATTCCTACCGTCAAAAATATCCGATACGAAGGATATTTCCCAAAAGCGCGTCTTTATTATGAGGAGCCGAGCCTCGGAGTTGACGTCTCTTTGGAGGTTTTTTCCCCGCTGATTCCCGGAGATATAAAAAATTCCAGCTTGCCGGCGGCTATCTTTAATTTAAAAGTCAAAAATAATAGGAGTCATCCAGTAAAGATAGGATTCCTTCTGATTGCAAGGAATACTGCCGGTGATTGGTGTGTCGGACGCCGAAACAGAGTATACGAGGACAAGAAATCCGTGGCGATCGATTTTTCAAATCTCGGCGCTTCGGAGCATGATATTCAGCAGGGCGCCATGAGATTCACTTTTTTAAAAGACGGCTGGCGCACCAGTTTCATGGAATATTGGAATGCCGTCACGAAGAATTTTTCATTCACTTCCAAAGATATATCACTTGCGGCATGGGATTATTTTGTGAGTCAAGGCGAGCTGCCCAATGCCAAGCCCGGTTTTACCGCTGCAAGCGAAAATCAGGAGCTTTGCGGCGCTTTGATGGCGGAGCGCACTCTATCACCGAAGGCGACTGGAGTGTTGTCATTTAACGCAGTGTGGTATTTTCCAAAACACTCTTTCGGCCATTATTATGAACGTTATTTTAAAAACACATCCGAGATCAGTCGATACGTTATCTCAAAACAGAATTATTTCAAACACAAAGTCGAAAAGTTGCATGAGCTGGTATCTTCATTCAGTTTTCCTGATTGGTTCAAAGATGCTTTATTAACGAACCTGGCGCCTTTTTTTGCTTCAAGCTGGTACACGAAAGACGGCCGGTTTGCATTTTATGAGGCACCGGTCATGTGTCCGTTGATGGGCACTGTAGATGTGGGATTTTACGGCTCTGTTCCGCTTAGTTATTTTTTTCCTGAACTTGAAGCTGCGTTGATCACTCAATTCGCAAAAGCTCAAAGAAAAAACGGCTATATTCCTCACGATCTGGGAAAGAACCGTTTGGATTCTCCGTCAAACGGGACCACATATTATCTCTGGAAAGATCTGAACCCTAAATTCATTTTAATGGTTTACCGCGATTATCTTTGGTCCGGAAATAAACATTTTCTGAAAGCGCTTTATCCTCACGTGAAGCGCGCGCTTCAATGGACCATCAGCATCGATCATGATGGCAACGGTCTTCCGGATCACGAGGGTGAGGACCAGACTTTTGACCTATGGAAATTCCAAGGCGTCAATGCTTACACAGCAGGTATTTTTTTGGCGGCGCTCTTGGCTTGCGAAAAAATGGGCCGGGTGATGCTGGAGGAATCTTTTGCAAAAGATTGTAGAAAGCGTTTCGTGAACGGCTGCCTTAGTTTTGATCGCGAGCTTTGGAATGGAGAATATTTCGGTGAGACTTGCAATCTTTCTCAACTGCACGGCCAATGGATAGCGGATCTTTTGGGTTTAGGCCTGATCTCCGAAAAAGAGAAAATAAAGAAAGCGATACAAAGTATTTGGAAGCGCAATGCCCGTTTTTCCAAATACGGCATCGTCAATTCAACGATGCCTGACGGCCAATTGGACGTTTCTAATAGCCATTCTAAGAACGCGTGGCTTGGCTTGAATTATGCTTTTATAAGCTTATGCATCACACAAGGTTTTCCGCTGGATGGTTTATTGAAAGAAACCCGCAAAATATGGGATAATACTGTCTATAAGCAAAAAAGCCCGTGGAACATGCCGGATATGATAGATGCAAAGACCGGACAGTATCTTTTTGGTGATTTTGATTACCGTAATATGGCAATCTGGGCTATTCCGGTTGCTTATGCTTTGAGGGATAAAAAAACGGCCACGATCTTGAAAGCTCTTCGGTCGTTGGGTCGCGCCAAAACATAGAGGGTTCATGAGACGAGTTTGCTTCCTGATCGTAATCTCCCTCGCATGCTCTCAGAATCTTTTTGCCTACGAAGGCATTAATCCGCCTGTTTCAAAAGCCGATGATTCCGCTGAATGGGTAAGCCAGCTTTATAAAAGTTCCGGCTATACAAATTCTTCCAATAGCAGTGAAAATCAAGGATCACGATCACAGATTGTCCCCACGGAAGCGATGCAGGCCGTGGCGCAGATGATCGGTCAAGCGCCTCCGGCGCTCGATGAGACCGTAACAGACCGACAAACCAAGGTATCCGCTTATAGTTATTCTGGTGAAAATACCGTTCAATCCCAGCCGACGCAAGCAGTATCTTCAGCGGTCGACCAGTCTGTGTCTCAAATGCTCCAAGACTTGCCAGCTCATCGATACGAACCAGCCAGCGATCACAGTGCTCCTTCTCTGAATATGGAGGCCGGATCGCCCAATCCCCAGCCCAAGATCTCGTCAGACAAGAATAATTTAGAGACTGTAGACTTGGAGCCACAGGCAGAAGAGGCGAATGCTGCTCCTGGGAAGAGCAGAGTTAAGATCAGCGGACATTATCGTGTAGCCGCGGGAACCGACTTTGAAAGTTTTATTGTGAATGATTCTAATCCCGATCTTGCAGATTGGAATTATCACTATCTTTTTGGTGAGCGCCTTAACAACACTTATGATCGCGCGATCTACAATCAATACCGTCTGAATGTTGATTTTACACCTATGGATAAGACGAATATTCACACTCAGATCGTGGCAGATCCTTGGTCATATGTGGGGACGACGGGTGATCAGGTACAGAAAAGTGATATAGGCGGCGAGGAGATCATGTATAACCTTAAATATTTTGGCGCCAACAATTCTACGATCGCAGAGGCTTTTCGGACCAATGTTGGAGACCAAGTGGGATTTCCGGTCTTAAAGCTTCATGACGGTCATACACCTTTGACTACTGTCCATGGGTTCTATGATTTCAATCCAGCCACCGCTGGCATTCCTTTTACGATCCCGGAGCTTGATATGGATTATGAATTCCGGCCATTCCGCAAGTTATGGGCGGATTATAATGAGGATGATTGGCATGCGCGTGTTTTTGCGCTGGCGGACCAGTCACAGGTTTTGACAACGGATGATCCTTTGGAATTGTCCAACCATAAAGACTATTGGCAGCAAAGCCCTTGGCTTTATCAATACATGCCGATCCAGTTTTTTTCGGATGGGTCGATCCAGCGCGGGTATTATTCGGACTTTCTTTCATTTTATGCCAGAGACAGCGAAGGAAACCGTCTGGTCTTGTTGAAAGGCGCGTCGTTTGAGGCGGCTTTGGGAAAAACCTATGTGGCGTCGACGATCGCCGCACCTTACACCCCTTGGGATCAGAAGTATTTTGCGGCGGATAATATTCCCGGAGCTGTCCGTTTAAAACACCAAGCAACTGACAAACTGATGGTCGGCGGAACTTACACTTTTAGAACTGGGTTTGTAGACAACAACATAGCGGATTTTGGTCAAGTGGTAGGCGTAGATGCCAGATATAAGATCAATGAGCATGTGACCGCCAAATCAGAGATCGCAGGCTCTCATAGGGAATTAGATGTCGACACTGATGATCGGCTGAGAGCCAGCACACAGGGTTATGCTTACAAAGCGCAGGTTGACACTTCGTTCGATCATCGAATGGACGGGCATACGGATGCGAGTTTGTCATTTACTCAAATGGACCAGAATTTTGAGCCGTCATTGTCCCGCTATTCCAATACACGGGATGATCATGATTGGGGAAAGCATATTCAATTCAAAGGGTATTCTCCGGAACTTGAATATTATCGCATCGGTGACGGTGTTGATGTTGACCGTTACGCATTCCGCTTCAATTGGAAAGAGCATCTGCTTGAAGACACCTTCTCGAATTTATTTGATGTCAGGGATGTTTACAGGGCTCGAGACGGAGCCTATCAAGAAACGGTATTGAGAGAAGAGGCGACGTATGAACTGGATCCCAGGACAACCGTTAAAGGCTTATTTCGTTGGCAGGGATTGCCGTCGACTACAGCTGGCGTTGAACCGTTTATACCCAATTATTATTTTACAGGCCTTGCGGATCCGTCAAACGCAAGGTATCAGAACATCGACGTTGTTGCCGGAGAGGATCCGTCGCGTTTCACTTATTCCGGGGGCGCGCAATACGTTTTTAACCCTCAGTGGGCTTGCGAGGGTATTTATGAGTTTAGCAACGACATCCCTGATTTTCCCCGCGCTCTTCTGAATGGCGATTTCCGTGATGCCAATGATCGCATCGACGGCCTTTTGTTTGACCATTTAACCAATTTCTTATACGGTCAATCAGCTTTGGGCGGTGCACCGCCTTATCATTATTTTAATATTTTCAGGGAAAGGGTCATATACCGGCCCGATGATAAAATAGCTTTTATTTTGCATGCCGCTCAAAACACTTATCGGTTTGCCGCCAGCCTCGATGACAATGTGAATCATGAAGGCCTGAGCGTCTATTACGATTATTCGAAGAAGATCTCATTTTTTACGGACTTGACGCATTCCCAGTTGATCAATTTACCGAAATTTTTAGCGACTAATTTTACCGAGAAGGATTATGAAGGTCATGTCAATTTTTATACCAGCATGGACTACCACATCAATTCTTCGACTATTTTTAGGGCAGAATACGGCGTTTTTGGATTGGGGCTTTATTCGCCACAAACGAATCCGTATAGCGCTGTCGGATTTTCTCTTCCTACGATCGATACTGAGCATGTCTTTCGGGTATCGTTGAACGGAGATTTTTAAGTAGAACATTATTATATGCATAGACCATTTTCTAGAGTCATGTTTGTCGCCATATTTTTTGTAGGCGGATTTCTATATTTCGCTCAAGATGCGCATGCGATTTTTACTCTGTCCGTGGCTCCTAGGCGTGGTGGACAGGGCATTCGTTTCGAAGCGGCAAAGCCAGGATCTTATCTTAGGAATGAAGAAGTCACTTTAAGCGTTACTACTGATCGAGCTGCCCAGTACCGAATTACTCAAACGGTTTACCAGCCTCTTACGAACGAATTTGGCAATACGATTCCTCAGGGAGCGTTGATCGTGTTCTCTCCTTCAAATAGCATGCTCGGGATCCTAAGGACACAACTGGAAACGCCGATTATGATGGGACAGCAGCAGATTTATACGTCAGACACGGGAGGAGATTCCGATAGTTTTGTGCTGGTTTTTAATGTGCATGTTCCGGAGAATCAGCCGGGCGGTATTTATCGGACGAACATTACTTTTACGGCAGAACCTGTCAATATGCAGGCGAGTGTTGTTCCTAGCGTTGTGACGGTGGAAATACGGGTTGAGATCAATCCGACTTTCCGGATCATGATACAAAATTCGAAAGGAGGGCATGACCTGGACCTGGGGCGCGTCTCCAAAGATAGAATGACCGCTTCCGATAGCATTAAGATCAGCGTCGATAGCAATATCGGCACTGTTTATCGCATTGTTCAGCAGATGAACGACCCTCTCGTATCGCAGGATGGAACAGTTCTTGATGACAGCGAGTTCACTTTTCTTGCTAGCGGCAATAATCAAGGCATCTTGAAAGCGGGAGGAAGCCCATCTGCAGTACCGCAGGCTGCGACGCTCCTTTACACTTCAAATGATAGCGGTTCAGGAGATGCGATCATTTTGCAATACCAGCTGAAATCAGGAGCCGAACAGAAAGCCGGCATCTATTCAGGTAATGTTAGTTTTAGAGTCGAGTCCAATTCGGCATTTGTGTCGGCTGAAGTGATCAATGTGCCAATTAAAGTTGAGATCGAGCCTATCTTTTATTTGGACTATGAGGTGGAATCCAAAGCGACTGGTTTGTCTTTTGGCACCTATAAAACTGGTGATGAAAAACAAGAGAAAAAGATTTTCTTATCGGTGTACAGCAATCTAGGCCAGCCTTATCAAATAACTCAGATCCTACCGCGCAAATTGACTAATTCTGAAGGCGCTTCGCTCCCAAAGGATAACTTTAAGTATTTTGGATCTGATGTTAAAACAGGGACCTTGGCATCGATGGTTCCTGTACCGGTAGAAGAAGGCGAAAGTATCGTATTCACCTCCGACAAAAAGGGAACGCCGGAACAATTTACTTTGAATTATATTTTGACAGTTCCCATGAATGCAAAATCGGGTAATTATAATACAGAAATAAAATACTCTGTTACAACTTTGTAAAACACCTTAATATATAATATTATATAATATTAAGCAAAAACATATCTCTATTATAATCATAGACTTATAGCATTTTTAAAAATATTACAAGTAGGTTGACTTTACAGAAATCGTTCGGTATAATTAGATCCTCCGATATGTGAATTTTGACGAATTCATGTCGGCGTTCTTTCAGATCAAACTTTTGAGAACGGCAAACCTCCTGAAAAGGCGGGACGCAAAGCCACGGAACCTCAAGAAATTTTAGGTGAGCCGGGTTGCCAAAGAAGTCAAACATCTTCTTTAGCTTCCCGGCTTTTCATTTTGGGATCTAAAGAAATCAGTAAAAAGGAGAAAAAATGAAAACACTAGCGACGATAACTGGATTTATCGTAATGGTGTTCACTTTAGCTGTTTCACCGGCGTTCGCAGGTTCTGTCAGCTCATCGCCCATACCGGTCAGCGCATCGGTCGATGGTTCTTTGACATTAACCGTGGCGTTGTTCAAGGACTCGCTTTCTGGACCGACGGGCCCTCAGATCAGTGCGATCAACTTCGGGCAGCTGCAAGTGTTCACAAATACATCCACGGGCGGTCAGACATTACGTTCGTCTGACACAGGTACTGGTGCGGTAATGGGCGGAGCCGTTGCTTTACTTTCCGCAAATTCCCACGGGGCACATTACACGATTTCTCAGACAGGCACGGCTCTCACGAATGGGACCGATACGGTGCCTTCAGGTGCTTGCCGTATGGTACCCGTTTATTCTACCGGCGATCTTTTAGGCGGAAATCCTCAGGGGAGCATCCCTGCTGGAGCGTCTGTTGGATCACCTGCAACCTGGGTCAGTTCCACAGGTAATACCATTTATAACAGCGAGTCGAGCAATGCGGCTGTTCGCATTGTACAGGCTCATTTTTCTGTTACAGATGATCCGACGACCGGTGCAACAGCAGCGGTTCCTACCAGCCAGCCTGGTGGCAGCTATGGTGCTACGGTTACATTTACGGTGGTGTCACCGTAATTAAGTTCCAAGATCGTTTTTTGTTGTAGTTTTAAAACTGGCATTCATTGATTGGTCAAATGATCAACTTAATGAATGCCAGTTTTGTTGTCCTTTAGGACATTTTAATAGTAAATTTTGTCAAAGTATTATAAGCTATGGAAAAGATTGTATGTTTGTTCAGTTAGTTTTCTTACTTGAAACAGGGGAGAGCAATTGAAAAAATATTTTTGGACGTTGTTAAATTTCCTGATATTGTTCCTTTTAACCAGCATTTCGTCCGAAGCGGCCACGATCCGGTTAAGTTCTCCAAAAATTGAATTAGAACTGGCTCCTGGAGAATCATATTCAGGCGAAATTTATGCTGAAAATCCCGCCGAGGAAGAAGTAAAAACTAAGATTTATCTGGAGGATTGGGTTTATTTACCCGGAGGGATTGGGGAGAAGAAATTTACACCCGCAGGCACTACGCCGCTTTCAGCCAGCAAGTGGATCGCTTTCAGTCCTTCTCAAGATACGATCAAGCCTTTCGGACGTTTGACCGCCCGTTACAAGATCACGGTTCCGTCTGATGCCAAAGGCGCTTATTATTCGGCTTTGTTTTTCGAAACATCGGTTGGCACCGTAAAAGACGATGAGGGCGTTAATGTTCTGGTGGCGGCAAGGATCGGCGCTTTATTTTTCATTGAGATCAAAGGCACTGTCAATAGGACCGGCTCGATCAAGTCAGTTGAAATAGAACCGCCTCATGGCAACAAGCCGATGGAGATATCAACGACATTTGAAAATTCAGGCAATGTCGATATCGCCTTAGGAGGCAAATTCCTTATCATGGATTCCGACGGCAAAGTTCAGGGGCGTGGTGATCTGAAAAAGATCTACACCTATCCGGGCGGCACCGAGAGCGGAAAGACCCAATGGGTAGGCCGTCTTTCCAAAGGCTCTTATCAACTTCTTTTGACCTATGATCTGGGCAAGGGCAAGAATCTCGTCGAGGAAAAGACGATCACGATCGATTGATCGCGGAAAGCGGTGTATTGAACAGAAAAACATTCTTTAATCCTACCTTAGCGGTTTTTCTTTTCTTTTCTGTTTTTTTCTCCCGTCCTGGATTTTCTGCCGAAACGGATTTTTTTAATCTCAACGAAAAATGGGAAAAATCAAATCTTTTAGCCAAAGAAAAGGGCGAGGCTTTGGACCAAAGCTTTAAATCCGCGCTATCTACAGAGGCCTCCAGCATAGCGGGCCCCCCGCCCGCAGCTTCTATTACGCGAAGTATCGATGAGATACTCCAAAGCAATAATGCGACCGAGATAGAACTTAATCAGTCGCTTTTTGTCAAAACCAATGGCGCCATCGTTAAATTCCTTGCTACTGATGAAGGGATCGTTTCGATGGAGACGGCAAATTCGGATGTGCTTAGAATATTGGGCAGCGGGATCGGCACCACGTTTGTCCATTTATGGGATTCTAAAGGAAGGAATACGTTTGAAGTCCGCGTTATCGGGCCAAAATTCGTGCCTTCGAAATATCAGATAAGCCAAACCGAAGCACTTGAGAAGTCGAGATCTTTCAAATTTGGATACGACAATAGCCAGAGCGCTTCTTATACGGGTCCCAAGTTCAGAGAGATGTCCAGGAGCGGGCTTGATTTCACGCAGAATTTCTCTCTCTCAGGTGACAGCCCTTACGGTACCATTTCATCACATGCACAGGTCGAAAAATATAGGGCTAAAACACTTCTGAATGAGGGGCAGGTGGCGTTGACGGATGGAAAGGTGGGCCCTTTTAAGAATTTTAATTTAGCCTTAGGTGATTCTGCTATAACACCCGATCTTTTGGTTTTTCCTACCGGACGCGTCCGTGGCGGGGAATTACAGCATTGGGACGACGGCAAGAATATCCAAGTTACAGGTTTTGGGGGGCGTGAACAAGCCAGTATCATTGGTACGCTTACGCCCGGCATCATCACAAAAAGATCCATCAACTCTGATCTTGCAGGTGCGGTGGCTGACGTTAAAGTGAATGACCAAGCGAGTTTTAAGACCGGTTTGTTTGGTGCGACAGGAAGTTCGCGTCCTGAACACCTTCATCGCAGCGGCGAGGGCGTTCAAGGCGAAGTGAAATTCGGACCTCATGTCATTGTCGATACTGAAACAGACTATGACAGCGAACGTTTTGCCCAAAAACATTCTTTAAAAACCACTTTTGACAGGATACAGATCCGCAATGAAGTAAGGGATATCAGTAAGAATTTCTTTACGATGGTAGGAGCTCCATCCCGGCAGGGCGAGATCGGATACCTTCTTAACGCGAATGCCCAGCCCTGGGACAATACGTCTTTTTCAGGCGATTTGGATATTTTCCGCGATCGCTTGATCCCTAATCCTGAAGACCCAGAGTCTGTGAATATCCATACAGATCTTTCTTACTCGGTCGTGCCTCGTGAAAATTCCAATTTAACTTTTACTTTTCAAGATCTTGATGATACCGGACGTTTAGGTCCGTCACGGCAAAGATCAGTAGGCGGCCAGTACAATCAAAGGGTCGATTTTTTTGGACGGAAGGCGACATTTTTTTCAAGGTACCAAAACAGGGGAAACCGTGTTTTGACCAATTCTTTGTCCAATTTCCTCGAAAATCAAGTGATCCTTGGATTCTATACGGAACTTTTTTGGGGAATCAATTTTTCCATCGAGCAAGAATGGAACGCCTTGAAAGAACCGAACATCAACCGTTTTACGCGTCCTCGCGCGCTGACCTATACTTTGGATTACAATCACCAGATCGGAGATACTCCGTTTTACATGGATGCTCGGCTTAGGATCCGCGACGAAGAAGATACGGAATCGCAGAATAGCTTTATGTCAGGGGAAGACAGCACGGAAGTTTCGGGAAGTATTTACTATCGTGAATATGATAACCTCGAGGTTTTTTTGACAGGGAGTTTCTCTAATTTCGTGCCTGAAAGTTTGAATATCACTGCGCCGAGAGTGCAGGCCGATTTCTTCACTGGAATGAGATATATTTTTGACACGGACGTGCGCTGGAGCGCATCAGGCACTTTCGAAGGTTTTGTATTTAACGATAAAAACGGCGATGGCATCCATCAGCCAGAGGAACCGGGTATCCCTAATATGCTTATTACGGCGAATGATGGTCAGCAAACCGTAACCGATACGACCGGTTTTTATCAATTCAAGTCCATTAGCGGTAAGAAAGCAGTATTAACTCTTGATAGTTCAAAGATCCCCTACGGTTATGCGCCTACGAGCTCTATGAGGCAAGAATTGAGCATTATTCAGCATGAAGTGCAGACCGTTAATTTTAGTTTGACGCCAAGATCCGAGATCACTGGTATTATCTACAATGATTTAAACGGTAACGGCAAATATGATTTAACGGATGTCGGCATTAGAGGTGTAAAAGTTGTATTAGAGGATAAAAGTTCTGCTCGGAGCAACGGTATCGGCGTGTATTCATTTTCAAATGCCTCAGCCGGCGAACATACAGCTTCGCTCGTGTTGGAAACCATTCCTGAAGGCTATTTGCCTGAAAATGTACCGCAAAAGTCATTCACAGTTACCGAGGGCATCCGTTATGAACTTAATTTTCCGTTGAAAGCTTTACGAACAGTAACTGGCAGAGTATTTATGGATGATAATCGCAACGGAATTTTAGATCCGAGTGAAAAACCATTAGCCGGCGTCAAAGTTTCTTTAGGGGATAAATCGGTTGTCAGCGATCAGGATGGATGGTATCTTTTTGACGATTTGGGGCAGGGGCATTCCGATCTTGTGGTCGATACCTCAAGCCTCAGCGACGGTCTTACGGCTCCTCAGAAGATACCAATTGACATGCCGGCAGATCCTAAATCGATCTCCGATTTGAACATTCCAGTTACACGATCTTCGAAATAAGGGGACGGGGCAAAGAAAGTCTAGAGAGCGGTTACGCTGTAAAGTTTGAGCCTGCCTTCCGGTCTATTCAATAAAGTTTCAGAAAAGGTATAGTTCTCGCCTAGATTTGTGCGCACGGCTACTGCGTTATCCGCTGTTTTGATCTCAAGGTTAGGTGAAATTGCAACAGGTGTCAACGGCGGGTTTTGAACTCGATGTGGCGCTGTTGATACCTCCAGTATCGGCGCAACCGTGCAAGACACCCTGAAAGTTGCGGAACGTGATTGAGCCAACGCCCCGGAACAATTGTATATGCTGAATGCTATGACCAAAAGCGATATACATACTTTTTTAATCATCGTGATTTTTACCAATAAAAAATCCCATTCTTTTGGCAACACAAAGAATGGGTGACAATTCGGTTAACGATGCCTTAAAGCATCGGCAGCCCAACCACCGTGTTTCCTTCGTTTTTCATTAACGTCAGAAATTTAGGTTTGCGGCTTTGCCACGCAATCTGTTGCGAGTCCAGTTTTTGAACGTGCCCGGAGGAGGGTCACCGCTCAAATTCTGGCCGTCCTCTCTTTTCAGAGAGTTTGCCTTTTTATGTTCTCAAGGAGCTTTAGTACCTTAATTGAAATATACCTGATGGATATTTAATATTCAAGCAATACCATTAAATATAAATTATTTAATATATTGAAATTAAACAACTTATAGCAATAATCTTTGAAAGCTTTATGTTGGGAAGGGCGAGCCGCCGTTTTAGCTTCGCCCATGCTCAAAGCCATTATTCCTAAATTTTTATATAGAAAAGGGTTAAGCTTTCCATGTAAAATAAAGGGCTTAGAAAAAAGGATACTTATGCCTCATTCGACATTGACTAAAGGATCGGATTACAAGCTTCGGTCCGACGGCCGTTTTGAGATCAGGAATTACAATACGAAAAAGCCGTTCAGTAACTTTCTTCCGGGTATTGCGGGCCTATATGGTATTCCAATGTGGGCCTTCTATGTGAATCGCGGGCAGGGTATTGCAAGTTTTGGGACTAGAAACAAAGACAATGCTATCCTCGAATTTTTTCCCGCCAACAAGGCCTACCAAATGGTCACCAAACTGGGTTTTCGTACATTCATTAAATTATCCAAATCCGGTGGAAAACTTTTATTTTACGAGCCCTTTAAGGAACCCTCAGCCGCGACCGCTGAATTGGTCGAACAGCGTTTAGAGATGAGTTCGCATGATTTTTTGGTCCAGGAGATCAATCACAATATCGGTTTAAAGATCACCGCTCGGTATTTTACTCTGCCCGGCGAGCCATTGGCCGCACTGGTTCGAGAGCTGAGATTGGAAAATATTTCGAGCGGTACCGTCGATATAGAATTATTGGACGGACTTCCTTCGGTCAATCCTTACGGTTTGAACGAGTTTTTTGTGAAGAACATGAGCCGCACGATCGAGGCTTGGATGATCGCGGAGAATGTGTCGAAAAAGGCGCCGTTTTTCCGCCTGCGTGTCGACGCGACAGATAGACCGGAAGTGACGGTTATTCAAGAGGGGAATTTCTATTTCAGTTATTTGCAGGAAAAAAGTTCCCGATCCAAACTTTTGGAGCCCATCGTTGACCCCGCGAATATATTCGGTTCGGTTCTGGATTTCAGCGAACCGAAAGTTTTTTATCAGCAGACGCCTTTCAAGGGTCATGCGAATCAGGTTTTAGAAAATAAGACGCCTTGTGCTTTCAGCCTTGCCAAATTTAAGGTTGCATCCGGACAATCCCGAAATATCCATTCATATTTCGGCAATATCAAATCCATAGAAGTTTTAAATCGGTATATTAACAGGGCTGCTAAACGCGGTTATTATGAGCAAAAATATCTGGAGAACGAACGGTTGATTGAAGGTCTGAAAGCGTCCGCTTTCACGGCCAGCGCATCGATGGAATACGATCTATACTGCGGGCAGACTTACTTGGACAATCTGATGCGCGGCGGAGTTCCGGTGCACTTGGGGAGCAAGGAGAATGATCTTGTGTTCCATGTTTATTCCAGAAAACATGGTGATCTGGAAAGGGATTACAATCGGTTTTTAGTTGAGCCTACTTATTTTTCGCAGGGGGACGGCAATTATCGCGATGTGAACCAGAACCGGCGTAACGATACCTGGTTCGATCCCGTTGTGCGCGATACCAATATCAAGACATTTCTCAATCTGATACAGCTTGATGGTTTTAATCCGCTTGTGATCAAGGGCGTGCAGTTCCATTTGAAGAAAACGGGCCAATCCAAAAAGATCCTGTCATCGTATTTCGGAAGAAAAGGAGCTGAAGATTGTCTTCATTATCTGAATCATCCGTTCAGTCCCGGGGAATTTTATAGGTTCCTTGAAGATAAAAAAATGATCACTGAAACAAAGTTCCGCGATCTTCTGAAAGATCTGGCGCCTTATATTTCAAGGGAAGAAAAAGCCGAGCATGGAGAAGGTTTCTGGATCGACCATTGGACTTATAATCTGGACCTTATCGAGAGTTATCTTGCGATCTATCCTGAAAAATGGGGCGAGCTGCTTTTTGGAGCGACCGATTATACTTTTTACGACAGTGATCACAAGGTCAATCCGAGGCGTTTGAAATACTTATTCAAGGACGGACGCGATGTCCGGCAGTACAAAGCGGTAGTGAAAGATAAGGAAAAAGATCATCTTTTGCAACAAAGACAGAAAGACCGCATGGTCGTCAGGACGCGGCATGGTCTCGGGGATATTTACAAGACCACTCTTTTTGTAAAACTGCTTTGTCTTTTCACGAATAAATTCGCATCGCTCGACGCGGAAGGGATAGGTGTTGAGATGGAGTCTGACAAGCCGTCCTGGCTGGATTCTTTGAACGGTTTACCGGGGCTTTTTGGATCCTCTCTTTCGGAAACATTTGAATTGAAGCGGCTAGTCCTTTTTCTGGTTCAATCCTTGGAAGATCTGGAGATCAATCTGAGAATGGAAGTTTTGCTGCCCATAGAGCTGTATGAATTTATTCGGACGCTCAGCGCCAATCTTAAAAAACATTTTTTGGACAAAAGCTCTTCGAAGAATTTCACATTTTGGGAGACTGCGACACACGCTAAGGAAAAATTCCGGCATGCGACTTTCTTCGGCCTTTCAGGCAAAGAAAGGAAAATATCCATGGCGGATCTCAAAGCCTATCTTGAACATGCCCGCGAAAAGATCGATCTTGGCCTTGAGCGCGCATTTCGTCCGGATAAAAAAATATTCCCCACCTATTTCCAGAATGAAGTCACGCAATACAAGTTATCTAAAGAAAATCTCGGCGCGATGGGCAACGGTTCTTCATCGAGGACCGTTGTTAAGCCCACGCAATTCAAACAGACGGCGTTGCCGCTTTTTCTTGAGGGCCCCGTCCATGCTTTTAAGGTGGAGAAAGACCCTTCAAAACGCAAAGAGCTGTTGAAGGCCATGCGTTCGAGCGGTTTATTTGACTCAAAACTCGGGATGTATAAAGTGAACGCTCCGCTCGGCGGTGTTTCGATGGAAATAGGCAGAAGCCGCGTTTTCACGCCGGGCTGGCTTGAGAACGAATCTATCTGGCTCCATATGGAGTACAAACTGATCCTTGAGATCTTAAAGAGCGGAATGACCGAAGAATTTTTCAGAGATTTCAAGAATGTGCTAGTGCCGTTCCAACCGGCCGAGCGCTATGGGCGCAGCACGCTGGAAAATTCCTCATTCATTGTTTCAAGCGCTTTTCTTGACCCGATGCTTCACGGCACCGGATTTGTGGCGAGACTTTCGGGATCCACGGCGGAATTTTTGACGATGTGGCTTATCATGAACATCGGGAAAAAACCGTTCATCCTTGGTCCGGATAAAAAGCTTTCACTGCGTTTTGAACCCAGCTTGCCGACGTTCCTTTTCACTAAAGAAGATTCGGTGAGAAAGTATATCGATCAAAAAGGGGAAGAGGTCAAAGTCAAAGTGCCTAAGGATAGTATCGTGTTCATGTTTTTAGGAAAAACGCTTGTTTTCTATCACAACCCAAAGCGTCTTGATACTTTTGGTAAACTGCGGGTCGGTGTCAAAAAAATCACACTGCATGATCCTAGGTCCGGGAAGATCGAGTTTAAGGGCGACACGGTTCCGAGCCCTTACGCTGGGAAAGTCCGTGACGGGATGGTGCCTCGCATTGATATTGATCTAGGTTAACGGTAAAGAGGAATAAAAGATTTCATGTCAGAAGTTCGCGTAAGATTCGCTCCAAGTCCCACAGGATATCTCCATATCGGAAGCGCGCGTACGGCGCTTTTTAATTGGCTTTTCGCGCGCCACGAAGGAGGAAAATTTTTTCTCCGCATCGAAGATACTGATAAGGAGCGGTCCAAAAAGGAATTTTTAGAGGAGATATTAAGCAGCTTGAAATGGCTTGGGCTGGATTGGGATGGCGAGCTTGTCTATCAGAGCGAAAGGACTGACACCTATCGAAAGTTTGCCGATAAACTGATCAGTGAAGATAAAGCTTATCATGAAGATGCGGCGATCCGTTTTCGTATGCCCAAAGAAGGGAAGATCATCGTTGAGGACATGCTTCACGGCAATATCGAGTTCGATCCATCGACTACGACGCTTCATGAAGATCTGGTGATCTTTAAATCCGACGGAAGTCCCACATATAATTTTGCAGTGGTCTGCGACGATGCCCAGATGGGCATTACGCATGTGATCCGAGGTGATGACCATATTTCCAATACACCCAAACAGCTCCCGCTTTACGAGGCGCTTGGTTTTAAGAAACCGATCTTTTGCCATATTCCGCTGATCTTGGGAGAGGACCGCTCAAGAATGTCCAAGCGTCACGGCGCGACAAGTATCCGCGAATATCGCGACGCTGGTTTTCTGCCGCAAGCGCTGGTAAATTATCTGGCTTTGCTGGGCTGGTCTCCCGGAAATAATCAGGAACTGATCGATTGTGAAGAGCTTATAAAGAAGTTTGACCTTAACCGCGTTTTAAAAACCGGCGCCGTTTTTGCAAAGGAAAAATTGGAATGGATGAACGGCCAGTATGTCAGGAAGTATGATATACCGGCTTTGACGAACGCGCTTATCCCGTTTCTTGAAGCCAGAGGCTATTGGAACGGCTCGGGGGATCGGGCGTGGCTTGAGCGGTTGGTACTTCTTTTTCAGGAAAGGATATTTGCGTTGGGAGATTTTCCAAGCCTTGCGCAATTTTTCTTTGAAGATAAGATCGAATATAGCCAGGAAGCGATGAATGAATGGACGAAAGATCCTCGGTTGAAAAACGCATTCAAGCGCTATGCTGAACTTCTTGATAGTCTGGATAATTTTGAGACGAAAAATATCGAAGAAAAAAGCCGTCAATTGATGAAAGAGCTCGCAATGTCGGGAAAAGAATTCATCCATCCGTGCCGTTTCGCAGTGACCGGACGCAGTGTAAGTCCAGGATTTTTTGATACGATCTCTCTTTTAGGCAAAAAGAAAGTCGTTGAGAGGCTCAGGAATGCTTCTGAAAGTTTGGTGGGACAGGTTTAAAAAGTTTTGCCCCGTTGTGTAATGGTAGCACAGCAGCCTCTGGAGTTGTTTGTCTAGGTTCGAGTCCTAGCGGGGCAGTTTTTATCGCTCGTAATAATCAAAATTTATAGTAGAATAGCGGTTCACGCGGAAGTGGCGGAACTGGCATACGCGCATGTTTGAGGGGCATGTGCCGAAAGGCTTGAGGGTTCAAATCCCTCCTTCCGCACGTTTTTATTGATATATTTCCCCCACATTCTTTACAGACAGGATTGAATGGCCCTAGAATCCATATCAAAGAAATCGCCTCATAAAAACCGGGCCTTTTCGGTTATTTTGTTGATGTTTATCCTCGGTTCCGCGATCTACTCAAATACCTTGAAATCAGGTTTTATTTGGGATGATTGGACCGTCATTGTTTCCAACCCCTATATAAGAAAGTGGTGGGATTTTCCCGCGATCTGGAACGCGTTCAATACGCGTTTTATCTTGGGCGTTTCGCTAGCTTTCAGTTATGCCGTTGGTAAGCTCGATGTAACCGGATACCATATATTTAATATCACTGTTCATATCCTATCAGCAGTATTTTTTTATTTCTTGGTCCAAGAAACCTTCAAAACGCCTACTGTAAAAAATGGGTCATTGTCCGGCTTCAGCGATATTATTGCATTATTCGCCGCCCTTATTTTTTTAACCCACCCGGTTCAGACGACGGCGGTTAATTATATCTGGCAAAGAGCTGCGGTGATGGCCACTTTTTTTTACATCGCCTCGATCTTCTTTTATGCGAAAGCCAGGGTCACATCTTGTGCCCGGTATTATGTGGTGGCATGGATCACCACTGTATTAGGAATGTTCACTAAAGAGATCACGGCGACGATCCCCATTACTTTGTTGATTTACGAGGTTTTGTTTTTCGGCCCAATTAAAGACGACGTCCGTAAGAGGTTTGTGGTGATATCATTTTTTCTTGCGACATCGTTTATTATCCCTTTAATGCTGATGCGCTCTAGTTCTGTCACAATGGATCTCATGCGTCCCGATGCTGTCAGGACCGCAACGCATGATCACGCCGAACATCTGGATATCACTCGATGGGTAGGCGAAAAGACGATGTCCCGAAGGGACTATTATTTGACACAATTGAATGTTGCCAGGACCTATTTAGGGCTTCTATTCTTTCCGGTCGACCAGAATCTGGATTATGACTACCCGATTGCTCATTCATTGAGAAAATCCAGAACGTTTATTTCGTTACTAGTCTTAAGCGCGATCATTTTAGCTGCATTGGTGACGGCCAGAAATTTTCCGTTGCTTTCTTTTGGGATCTTTTGGTTTTTTATCGGTTTGAGTGTTGAATCTCTTGTGGTGCAGAAAGATGTCATATTTGAGCACCGGTTGTATTTATTGACAGCGGGGTTCGCCATTTTTTTGACCTCGGCGTTATGCCGTTTGCTTAAGATCCGACGGTTGGTCGTTATTGTATTGTGCATAGTAGTTTCTGCGTTCTCGATCGCAACTTATAAGCGCAATATGATCTGGCATGACAGTCTTTCATTGTGGAAAGACGTGATCAAAAAATCCCCTAATAAAGCGCCGGCTTATAATTTTGCGGCTCTGGCGTATGGTGATGGGCATGATTTTCAAAACGCGATCGCCTGCTATAAGAAGGCGATAGAGATCAAGCCTGATTTTGACGCTGCATACATCAATCTTGGTACTGCCTATGCTGCAGTAGGCAAGCATCAATCTGCTGTGCAGAGTTATCAAAAGGCCACGGAGATCGATCCGAACGCGCAGAGCACGATCAGCGCCTATAATAATCTGGGAATTGAGTATTGTGCTCTGGGGAATGCTTCCGAAGCCGAGTCGTCATTCAGAAAAGCCGTTGAAAAAGCCGCGCAGATCGATCCGCATCAAGCAGAACCGACGGTCAATTTGGGGATGCTCTATGCTGCTTTGGGACGGACTGGAGAAGCAAAAAAACTTTTTGAAAATGCAGTTTTGATAGACCCTGAAAATACAAAAGCCAAAAAAGAACTCGCAAAAATACAAGGCACAAAAGCGGGTCAGAAGAGGACCAAAGAAGCGCAACAGAAAGTTTAAGCGTTTTATTCGAGCGTGACGATGATCTGGTTCAGGGATTTTTTGGAATATTTGAGCAGGAGTTCTTTTTTGATCAATGCTTCTTTTTTGTGAAGCTCGACCCCTTCCAGAGGTTTCCCATTCAAAGATATTTTTGAAACATAATAATGTTCGTAGGCGATCCTTTTAGGATTCTTGTAAATAATTCTGAACCTCCTGTCCGCGAATTGAGTTTCCACATAAATTTCATCGGCCTGATGAAATTCGCCCTTGGTGATCTTGGGGGACAGCAGCAGATCGCCGTAGTAACCTCTGACTCCGTAAACTTGCGTCAGAAGCGTCAACACTAACCAGCTCGCCGAACCGGTCAGATAGTGATACATGCCACGACCCTCGGAATTGAAGTATTCGGGGATTCCCGGATAGATCCTGCTTTTTTCGGTATGAAGACACATGCGGAATATGGAATCTAAGACTTCATGACCTTCATTAACGAAACCTCTTTGATAAAGCGCATTGGCGAACATCACGACCATGTGAGAAAAGAACGCGCCATTCTCTTTTTCACCGTAAGCAAATGAAAACGCTCGCCCTAGATCCGGGCGTATCTGATGAAAATCGGTATTAAGACGGAAACCGCCATGTACTTTGTCTTTCAAATATTTTTTGGCCGTTTTAAAGAGTTCTTCCACTTGTTTAGCCGTCGCGACGCCGCTCATTACCGGGAAAACTTGTCCGGCAAGCGTCATGTGCATTCCCTGGGGAAAATCCCCTTCAACACGGCGGCCGTGATTATCATAGTAACCGTTATAGAGACAGTCTCCGTTGCGCGTGGAAAGCCATTCTTTCTGCCGTACGGAATTGACGATAAAATCGCTTTTGTCCTTCAAGTCTTGGATAAGCCTCGCGGCTTTTATCTCCACTTTCTTGCCGGAGATCTCAGGCTGGACCGCATCAAAATAAGCTTCGAGCCGCTTTACTTTTGCTTTAGCCAGATTGTAATTGACTTTTTTTCCGGTCACACGATCCAAAAGCAATAGAAGCTCTTTGCAGATTTCGACCTTTTTTAAATTTTTTCTAGCAACGATTTCTTCTAAAAGTACCGCCAGTTTTCTTAGATTGGACGCGTAAAGCGTTGTGAAAGCAACGCTTTCTCCCCGGTCGTAGGCCATGTCGAGGCCATCGTTCCAGTCCGCATTTTCAAGACGAATATGATTGTGTTCGCCGACATTGAAGAACTGAACTAAGTGTTGTACCAGCAGATGCTCAAGAATGGTTCCTTTGGCGATTTTGCCTTTCTTAGTTTTAAGATTTTTACCATAACTTTCGTTCCAATCCGGATCTTTTTGGCGGGCTCGTGACTGCTGGGTATCTCGGAAGTACGCAGCATTTTGGAAAAGGATATCAAAATCACCGCTCTGGTGGATGTACAGCTCCAGTGTTATTAGCGGCCAAACGCCATGGTCCATCCAAACACGGGTGATATTGTTGCGGTCGGCGATGAACTCACCCGGCTTTGAACCGATGATCGTTGCATTGGAGCCGTCGATCCGAATTCCGTTGAAGTTGTTTACCAAAAGCTCCCTGGCTTCAGAGGGGGAGCTTAAGAGCAGAGCCAGGCAGTCTTGCCACAGGTCTCTCCATCCTCGACCTCCGCGCCCATAATCAAAGTCGGGAAGGAAGGAGTTCCCGAATATCTTTCTTAAGGTTGGTTGAAGTGTCACCCATCGTACCCAGCCGTCATAATTCTTGTCATAGGTGCGGATACGGATCGCGTTTATTTTTTCTCCCCAAACTCTTTTATTTTCATCCAGAGCTTCTTCCGCCTTGGACAAAGTGCCGTATTTTTTGAGCCACTCATCCAGTTCGGAGACGTGATTGGCAATACCCAACAATAACACAAAACTGACCTTGCTGTGTGCCGGCAGTGTCATTGTTTTGAACCGTAGCGCGCCGATAGCCGATCTACCCTGATAAGATGTACCGTCCTTCGGCGGTGGCGCAAGGTTTTCTATTACGGCTTTCGGTGTTTCAAAATTTCCCCCTTCTCCGATGTAATCAGGGACTGTGGAAAAGGACCCGATAGGATATTCTCCGTTGCTTTCAGCGCCAAGAACAGCGTATAGGATTTCATTGATCTTGTGGCCGCGCTCGTCGAACGACATGGTCGGCCGCACCACGACTCCGGCCGGATGAGAAATGATACGATGTAAAAGGGAAGTGACATGATGATGGTCTCTGAGATTATCCGCGGATCTTCCGAAGATCGGTACGGCTGAGGTAGCCGTCAACTTTAAGCGCGTGGCACTGGTATTTGTCAACGTGATGATCATGAGTTCCAGCGTGTCCTTTCCCACCGGAACAAAATTGGTGATCTCAGATTTAATGCCGGCCTCGCGAATTTCCTTCGTGACCTTATGCCAAAGCATTCCGGCTTCCAGAATGGTTTTTTCATGGTCCTGGTGCAGGAATTTTTTGGCGTTCTGAACAGCCGATACGCCGGTTAGTGACCATGTGCCGTGACCTTCGATATGGATCCAAAAATTCCGGCTGGATTTGGAATTATGCAGGTCCTCGATCGTGACCGGAAGCGTCAAGAAGGAGTTGTGGTTGGTCTTGATGTCGCCGTGAAGATCGGGGCTGATACTAGACAGAATGCCCCCTTCATTAGCCAAAGGAAAATAGAGGCGGCTTATAGAGTCAGGTGAGGCAACTCGAAAGCTCGCCTGGTCGTCAATAAACTGCCATAAAGAGTGTTTGGGTGCAGGGTTTTGCATAGAAAATGGCTAGTTTCCAGATTCAAGAAGCATATAATATAGAGGAAAATGCATGGCGATGCAAGGGGAAATGAGGCAAACTTTTAACTTGTTAAATACAGTTGACAAATGGCGATTTTGCCCCAAAATAGACCTTCATTCTTTCAAAATATCCGGCCCCATCGTCTAGTGGCCTAGGACACAACCCTCTCACGGTTGGGACACGGGTTCGACTCCCGTTGGGGCTATTTTGAGGATTTCTGTGCTAATTAAATCAGCTAATGTTCTCTTCACGTTCGATCATCAATAAGCAATGGCCAAAGTTCTAAAATATTTTCAATTCGTCGCCATAACATTGGGAAGTGCGTTTATCATCCTTTTGACCTTGAATATTTCCCTTTGGGCCATATTCAAGGTCAAAGATAAATACATCTCACCGATTCCGGACGAATCCCATCTGTCATCGATCCACAAGGAGATCGGGGATAAATATTCGATTTTTAGGCAACTTTATACCGATCTTACGGACCGCGACCTCAATATTTTATTGAGCGAATCTTATGCGGTATATCTTGTTTATGAAAGTTTCGCTGAATTCAAAGAGGCGCCGCTCAAAGGAAAATTCGTCAATATCGATCCCAATGGATTTAGAAAGATCCGCGATCAGGGGCCTTGGCCGCCTGATCCGCATGATTTTGTGGTTTTTGTTTTTGGGGGTTCGACCACATTTGGGGCGGGGGTGCCTGACGATCAGACGATCGTATCTTATTTACAAGAGACAATGCGAAAATCTTTCTCAGATAATAAGTCGTCGCGCAAGGTCTGCATGTATAATTTCGGGCATTCTTATTATTATTCTTCCCAAGAACTTGCGCTTTATCAAAAATTACTGAGAGATGGTTTTATCCCAAACATGGCTATCTTTATCGACGGCCTGAACGACTTTTATTTTATCCATGGAGAGCCGCAGTATTCGAACATCCGGGGTGAAATTACGGATGCTTTTAAAAAAATGAAATATCAGATCTGGTGGGAAATTTTTGGAAAAAAATTGACGATTTACAGAGCTGTTAAAGATATTCAAGCACGCATAAAAAATAACGACAAAGCCGCTAAAATAACGGACTATAAGGACCCAAAACTGCTCGAAGGAGTGATCCATAGATATTTTGAAAATAAAGAAATGATCGAAGCGATTTCGTCGATCCATGAGGTGACCCCGATATTTGTATGGCAGCCGGTCCCGACGTTCGAATACGATCTGAAGAATTATATATTCTCAGAAAAGCAGTTTGGTCTTTACACTTATGCAAAGTATGGCTATGTCCAAATGGCCGAAAAGATCAAAAAGAATGGGATCGGTAACAATTTCTTCTGGTGCGCTGATCTTCAAAAAGATTTTCAAGGAACGATTTACTTGGACAAGGTCCATTATAGCCCGATGATGTGTAAAAGGATTGCGGATCGTATTTGCGATCTGTTGATGAGCCGCAAACTGATCCCTCAAAAATTTTTTAATTAGACAGCGACCCCATTGAGACATTTTCATAATGCTTTATCTCTAAGATAATGTTAATCTGTGCATACACACCGTCGGACTAATTCAGTTTTGGCCTTGGAGCGAATGCAAAAATTTCTTCGATTTTTAAAATTTGCTGCCATATCCCTGGGAAGTTCCCTCCTGTTGTTTTTCTTCATCAATATTTTATTCTGGGTGTTCTTTACGGTAAAAGATAATGGTCGCCCGATCTTCTCCAATGAATTTTACTTAGCGTCCATTAAAAAAGACCTAGGGGAGAAGTACTTAAGTTTTAGAGAACTTTTCCCCGATCTTAAAGACTCGGAGCTTGAGACGCTGTTGCGGGAAATGCGTTCCAGATCTTTGGATTATGAGGGTTTCACAGAATTCAAAGAATTGCCTTTTAAAGGAAGGTATTTGAATATTGATCCGCATGGATTCAGGATGTCAAAAGATCAAGGGCCTTGGCCGCCCGACCCGCATGATTTTGCGGTTTTCGTTTTCGGGGGCTCGACGACTTTTGGAGTTGGGCTGCCTGATGATCAAACGATCGTTTCTTGTTTACAGGAAACCATGCAGAAATTTTTTGTAGCGAACAAACTGCGTTGTCGAGTTTGTCTGTATAATTTTGGCAATAGTTTCTACTATTCGTCCCAAGAGCTGGTGCTTTATGAAAAATTGTTAAGAGCAGGTTTTGTGCCGAATATGGCGATATTTATTGATGGTCTAAATGATTTCTATACTGTCAAGGATCAGCCAAGGTATACCGAAGAATTTCGCGGTATAGTGAACGCTTATGGAAGGGTAAGGCATCAGGCGTTGCTCGAGATCCTTAGAAGTCTGCCTGTCTGTCGGTTTATGCAAGCTGTTCAGACGCGTATTCGTAAATTTAATCATGATGCACCGAAGGAAACGGTGAATTATGATGACCCTCATTTGCTCCAAAGCTTGATCAACAGATATCTTGAGAATAAGAAAATGATAGAAGCCGTATCAGAGGCCTATCAAATCATTCCTGTGTTTGTTTGGCAGCCTGTCCCGACATATCAGTACAATTTGGATCATTATCTGTTTTTAAAAGGCGGATTTGAGCTGAATACTTATTCGATGTATGGTTATCCTCTTATGGAGGAGACGGTCAGGAAAAAGAAATTGGGCGATGATTTTTTGTGGTGTGCCGATATCCAAAGAGATTCTGACGAGATTCTTTACCTTGATAAGGTCCATTACACAGCAGCGATGTCCCGGAAAATAGCAGCTCGCATTTGTGACCTGTTGGTCAGTCGGAAGCTGATTCCGCAGAAATTTTTTAAC
>CAZXLF010000005.1:73415-204677 GCA_964642015.1 uncultured Planctomycetia bacterium | reverse complement strand
AAAAAAGACGAGGAGAATTTATCTCCTCGTCTTTTGTTTTTATATCTTAGAGCTTATTTACCCCACCAATTGCCCCAATTCCAGGGAAGGGCATTGTAGAGAAAACCGCCGACTGAATTGAAGAAGCCATGCACTGGGCAGTTTGTGGTATCGCCAGCGTAGGCGTTCGCGCATACTACCAATACTAATATGATTAAGCCAAAAAGGATCCAAGTTCTTTTTTTCATCATGCCTCCTTGTTTCCGGATATCATAGCATAAATGTCTCTTTTCGTTCAAAGTCTATCGGTTTTAGGTTACAATAGGGCGCATGTCCATTATTTCATTGATCAGTAAGGTCCCGTTCGGAAACCCCGCCGAGAAAGGGTATTTTCTTTATTCGAAGTTATCTCCAAATTTTTTAAAAAATATGGAGACGGACAATTTCAAAAAAACAGTCCGATATGTTCATCAACATTCCAAATTTTACAAAAGAGAGTTTGACAAGCGTTCAATAGATCCTGACAAAGTAAAAACTCCCGAAGATCTCAAGGATTTTTTCACGACAGCAGAAGATATCCGCGCCAATGCGCAGGAATTTATCTGCATGCCGCCGGATACGGCTTTTGAGACAACAGGCACGACTTCCAGAAAACCCAAGCGCGTCTATTTTTCGAGGAATGAAGTGCATGAGGCCGGCTGGTCAGGCGCGGTGGGCTTATGGGCGTTGGGTGTAAGGCCTGAGGACAAGATCGTGAGCGCTTTTGATTATTCTTTTTGGGTGTCGGGTCCCGTACTTCAGGCGTCATGCGAGGTCTTGGGATGCTTTCACGTCGAAGCCGGAAGAATGGATCCGGAGGAGTTTTACGATCGTCTGAAGGATTACGGCATTACAGTGATCGTCGGAGATCCATCGTGGATCGTGCGGCTTTCGGAGATCGTCCAGAAAAAAGGACCCTGGCCTCTCAAGCTTATCATCGCCGGCGGAGAAAATCTCACTGAGGAAACACGGCGATTTGTGGAACATGTCTGGAAAACAGACCTTATTTTAAGCTACGGCCAGACGGAGGCGTTTGGAGCGATCGGTATCGAATCACGCGGCAAGGAAGGATATCATTTGAATGAATTTCATAATTATTTTGAGATCATCAACCCGGATAAGGATGGTTACGGAGAACTCGTTTATACGACGCTGAACCGGCGCGTGATGCCGCTTGTGCGTTACCGCTCCGGTGACATCACGCGTTTCATTGACACACCTTCCAAAAGCGGCCTGCCGGGCCGACGCATTGAAAAATTAAAAGGCCGGGTCGATGAATGGATGGCGACCGCAATGGGCAATATCGCGCCGTGGATGTTTGAGCCGTTATTTAAAGGGATGGACGGTATTACTGAAGACTGGCAGATCACGGTGGATAAAGAAGGGAACAAGGACCTTATTACTTTCAATGTCGAAACGAAGAACGGGAGTTTGAATGAAGCGGAACTTAAAGAAAAAGTTCATTTGAAGATAAAAAAGGAGCTTCCTGAGAATTGGAAGTTTTATGAATCAGGTTATGTGAAGATCGATGCGAAAGTGCACCCCAAAGGGACTCTCAGGACGGACAGGAAACTCAAACGCATTTTAGATCGCAGAAAATTCTAATTTTTGCTTGTGTATTTCAAGATCTTTTCCAGATCTTCTTTAAAATCGATCTCGCTCCAGAAAAATCCGTTCATATTCTCAAAACCGATCCTGACTTTTTGCATCAACACAGGATATGTTTCCTCGTGTTCGATGTTGACCCTTCCTTTTTTGACGAATTCTTTCAGGATATTTTTAAGGTAAAAGGCACTTTTTTTGCTTAATTTCAGAAATCCTATCGATTCACCGATGATCTTGAGTTTGGGATCGATCTTTTTTGAGATCAAAACCAAACGCCCGTTTCTCGTCATTAGCATTTGTTCTTCGCCGGTACTTTTGACCCGCGTGTCGGCAAGGAAAGCATCCTTTTTCTTCGAGCGAACAAGTTTTTTCAGTGCTTCGCTCGGAAAATAGACATCAGCATCCATGACCAGACAGTTTTCATTGAGCTCTTTCGAAGCGCTGTGAAGTGAGAGGATACTGCCTTTTTTGTATTGCTTGTTATAGATCAACTTAATATCAAGTCCTTGTCCCGATCTTTTGCATTCTTCTTTGATCTTTTCTATTTTGTGTCCGCAGACGATCACGATCTTTTTTAAACCGAGTTTTCTGAACGATTCAAAATAACGCGACATCAGATTTCCGCGGCGTTCGCCGAGAGAGATCAGGCATTTAGGAAGAGCTTCTGTTTCTCTGCCGAAGCGTTTGCCGACGCCGGCCGCTAAAAGGATGGCTTTCATGATTTTTTTAATTTCGGCCGGTCTTCGATCATGAACCACAAAAGAAGACCGAAGCTCAGCCACACGATCTCTCGCATGCGCCGTACGATCGCGAACATGAGACCAAGCGATTTGTCGAGGCCGAATTGAACGAAGATCAGCACAATACCGCCTTCCTGCGTGCCGATACTAGAGGGGATAATGAACGTGATGATCCTTAAGACTTGAATAAGCGCCTCAAAAAGCCATGCTTCGGCGAAATTGATGGGAATATGCAGGATCTTTGCGATCCAATAAACTTCAAAGACACCGACGAACCAACCGATGAAGTTGAAAAATATCGATGCGAGAAAACGGCGCGGGTCCGAGGTATAAAATTTTTTTATCTCGCTGTCAAGTTGGAGAAATCTATGTTTCTTCTCTTCGGATTTGTCACCCCACCATTTGAGCGACTCCCCGACGCGGTGCACTTTCTTGAAGATGCCGAAATGCAACCCGATCACAAGAAGCGCTGCTATGATCCCGAGAACGAAAAGAAAGATCATTACGCTTTGCCAAAGCACAGGAGTCAAAGGCATCGCTCGCAGTGTTGCGAGGATCGCTCCTATGATGAAGATATTCAGTGAGATCCAGAATGTCGTGTGGACGATCAATATCGAGGCATAACCTTCCGCGAGCGGAACGTTGTATCTTGTTTTTAAAAGCTGTGTTTTGACCGGTTCGCCTCCCAGTGATGCGGCCCAGGGAATCACGGCATTCAAAGTTTCTCCGACGATACGGATGCGATAAAGGTCCCAAAAGGGAATATGTCGGGGCAAACTCTTCGGAAAAGCAAAACTCCAACCGATCGTGTCAAAAAAGAAAATAAATGAATAAATAAAAAGAAGCGGTAACAATTTCCAGCGGAGCGCGACGATATTGGAAAGGATGTGTTCTATGCCGACGGCTCTGATGGTGATGTAGAGAATGTAGAAGCCGATAGCCAATAAAAGAAATTTAATGATCTTCATTGGATTTTTCTTTCAGGGACCGGAAAGAAGATCCATCTGAAATTCATGAAAAGCTCGCTGATCCAGATGATCTGCATATATATCGTGCCGAACCACAGGATGAACTGTATTTGGTGGCATACGGAGAATATCAAAACAAGCCAGGATGCCTCACCTTCGCTAAGCGCCTCCTTTATTTTATAGAGAAAACTCTTCCGTTTTACTCCTTCGGGATGCGGTTGCGCAAAAACAGCGGGCCCGAAACCTTTTATTTTTTCCATGACGACGATCAGGTAATGAAAAAAACTTCCGCTGATACATAAGGTACAGGCCAATACAACAGGGCCCGATGATTTGGTGTTTAATAAACCTGCTGCGATACCTCCGAATAAACAGATATCTGTCAAAAGGTCCGATACGATATCGTACCATCCGCCGAAAACGCTTTTCATATTCTTGGCCCTGGCGATATCGCCGTCACAATTATCGAGGATATTGGATAATTGGAACGTTAGAGCCCCAGCGACCGATGAGAGATAACTTCCGTTTGAAAAGAAAAAACCTGCGATGATCCCGGTGCCGAGACTCATGGACGTGATCTGATTCGGTGTGATCGGGGTACGCATAAAAAGAGGAGTGAGGAAGCCGGAAAGGATGCGGTTCGGCTTGAAAGCCGTGTTATTTTCTGTTTCTGGCATGTCCGGATAAAATTCTGCGCAATTTGGAAATGAACCGGTGAAGGTCTTTAACTGAAATATCGCCTAGATTTGATACACGGAATATCTTGTTTTTCAATTTGGATTGGCCCGCATAGATAACAAAACCGCTTTTTTTCAAACGGTCATGCAGTGTGTCATACGAGACGTTTTGCGGTGTCCAAAGCGCCGTCAGAACATGCGACCGGTGTTCTTTGTCGATCAAAAAACTCAAACCCAGGTCGATAAAACCCTGCTCGAGAATGGCGCTTTTTTTGGCATAGTTTTGGATACGGCTCTTTAATCCTTCTTTTTTCAATTCATCCAGCGCTTCTTTGAAAGCGTAGAACAATTGCACCGCCGGAGTGAAAGGTGTGTCGTTCTTTTCTTCATATTCAAGAGTGTTGAATAGATCAAGGTAAAGTGATTTCGGTTTTTGATCCTTTAATTTCGACGCTTCTTTTTTGGAAAGGATCACGAATGAGACACCCGGGAATCCATGAAGGCATTTTCCCGCGGTTCCGGCGCAATAATCGATGGAACATTTCCTGAAGTCGATAGTTTCGGCGCCTAAAGAACTGATCGCGTCCACGAGAAAGATTTTTTTATATTTTTTGGCAATCCTGCCCACTTTTTCGATGGGATTCAGCATGCCGGTCGAGGTTTCATGATGCACCATCGCGATGCCGCGGATCGAAGGATCGTTCTTCAGCAGCGACTCGATCTTTTCGAATTGCGGGAAATCGCCGATCTCGCTTGAAAGAACGTCGATCGAAGAGCCATGGATCTCAAGGATCGTCCGGATCCTCTCGCCATAGACTCCGTTGGAAAGCACGAGGATCTTTTGATCTTTACCGGCGACAGAGGACAGCATCGCTTCAAGCGCTGTCGTTCCTGAACCAGAAAAAAGCGCGACGGTATGAGTGCCGGAAATATTGAATATTTTTAAAATTTTCCCCCTTATTTCTTTGAGTAGAAGAGAAAATTCTTTTTCCCGATGACAAATATCAGGACTGAGCAAGGCCCTGCGCACGCGCGGGGTGACATTCACTGGACCCGGATTCATTAGTACCCAAGGTTTGGGATTTGAAGCGGATAGTTTCATCTTGATGAGGATTATAACAAAATTAGCTTTTTATATCACAAACCAAAAAAGCAGGGAAATCAGAACGCGGTAGACTCCAAAAAGCAGCAAGCTGTGTTTTTTGATAAAATGAAGGAAGAATTTGATACTTAAGACCGCCACGATGAACGATACTACAAAGCCGACGGTAAGGAAAAGGAACTGGCTTTGATCGAACGTGTCAGCACTTTTCAGCAGATCCAATGCTGTAGCAGCGAGCATCGTCGGAACAGCTAAAAGGAAGGAAAATTCTACAATTGTCCTTCTTTTGATATTAAGGATCAAACCTCCCACAATCGTAGCTGCTGAACGGGACACGCCGGGTACTACCGCCAGCGACTGGAAGATGCCGATCAGCGCCGCTTTACCATAGGGAATTTTTGCAATATCTTCGATTGCATCTGTTTTTTCTTTGTGGCGCCATTCAAAAATGATCAGAAAAATACCACCCAGGAATAATGACCACAGCACGAACGTGTCACCGGCAAGCAGGAATTTTTTGATGACCTTGTATAAAGCAAAACCGATGACCGCAGTCGGAAGGAATGCTGTGATCACACGTTTTAAAGCTTCGAAATTCATAAGCAGCGAGCGCCAATATAGCAAAACAACGGCAAGGATCGCCCCAAGCTGGATCGTGATCTCAAAGCTTTTGATGAACTCGGATTGCTTCAGACTCAGCAATTGAGCGGTAAGGATCAAATGGCCGGTCGACGAAATGGGCAGGAATTCCGTTATTCCTTCGACAATACCGAAAATAAGCGCGTGTAAAAGATTCAAAAGATAATCCTTAAAATAGTTTTGAGAGATTATACCATTTTGAGGTAAAATTAACAGCTATTCATAGGAGCAAAAACCGACTTTATGTGCGGAATATTTGGTTATACCGGCCGGAAGGAAGCCCAACCTTTAGTCATCCAAGGTCTCAAACATCTCGAATACCGAGGGTATGATTCTTCAGGCGTTGCGATCCAGAATGGCCTGAATTCTATCGCTTTTGAGAAAACCCACGGCAAGATCAAGAACCTCGAAGATGTGTTGCGCTCACATCCTTTAAAAGGTCATACAGCGATCGGTCACACTCGCTGGGCTACGCACGGCACTCCCAATCAGCTCAACGCGCATCCGCATTTGGATAATCAGAATGAGATCGCCGTCGTGCATAACGGCATCATCGAGAATTATTCTCATCTGAAGGAAAAATTAAAAAAAGAAGGCGCGCGCTTCCGCTCGGAAACGGATACCGAAGTCATCGTTCATCTTGTAGCTAAATATTACAAAAATGATCTTGAAAGCGCTGTGAGACGCGCACTGAAAGACATCCGCGGGACTTATGCGATCGCGGTGATCTGTTCCAAAGAACCCGGAAAGATCGTCGCTGCAAAGTATGACAGTCCGTTAGTTATTGGAATTGGAAATAAGGAAAATTTTCTAGCCAGCGACGTATCGGCGCTTCTTGAACATACGAATAAGGTTATTTTCGTCGAGAACGGTGAGATCATTGTTCTGGTACAGGATACGATCAAGATCACGGATTTAGAAGGCAAACCTGTGCATCATGTGCCGGTGACTGTCGATTGGAACGTTTCCCAAGCGAAGAAGGGTGGTTTTCAGCATTATATGATCAAGGAGATCTTTGAGCAGCCCGGGATCATCACAGCGATCCTGCGCGAAAGGATCAAAAGCGCTCACATCCATTTTGACGAGCTAAAGATCGCGCCTGCTGAATTCAAAAGGATTAAGCGCATTGTCATCATTGCCTGTGGCACGGCGTACCATGCGGGACTTGTCGGAAAATATATCTTGGAGGAATTCACGAACATCCCTGTTTGGGTCGATACTTCATCGGAGTTCCGTTACCGGAATCCGAACGTCGATAAAAACACATTAGTTATTGCTATTTCTCAAAGCGGAGAAACGGCGGATACGCTGGCAGGTCTTAGAGAAGCTAAATCGAAAAAGGCGTTGACGCTCACAATATGTAACGTGCTTGGAAGTTCGCTCCCACGTGAAGCGAAAGGCGTGATTTACACGCACGCGGGTCCCGAGATCGCTGTTGCTTCGACGAAAGCGTACACGGCGCAGCTCACGATCCTTTATTTGATCGGTTTTTACCTTGCCCAAATTTTGAATACAATGCCGAAAGTGAAAATTCAAAAACTGCTTCGGGAATTTTTCCAGATTCCTTCCAAGATGCAGAAATTGTTGGATGTTTACAAGAAAGAAGAGAAGCAATGGGCGAAGAATGCGCATGATTTTAATAAACGGTATCATGCGCAACTTGAAAAATACTTTTCCACTGATCCGACACAGAGAAAGCGTTCTCCGAACGGTTTCTTTTTGTATCTCGGCCGAGGGATCAATTATCCGAATGCGCTCGAGGGTGCGCTTAAATTGAAAGAAATTTCCTATATCCCTGCCGAAGGTTATCCTTCCGGCGAAATGAAGCATGGACCGATCGCATTGATCGATGAAAATCCGTGGGTGATCTGCATAGCACCTGCGTCGAGTACATACGAAAAAATGATCTCGAATATCCAGGAGATCAAAGCACGCGGCGGCATGATCATACCGATCATTACCGAAGGCGACAAAGAGATCCATAAGCTGAATCCTTTTTATTCGATCGAAGTGCCGAAGGTTTCCGAGATATTTTCTCCGCTCGTCACGGTATTACCGCTTCAGCTGATCGCTTATTGCGTGGCCAAAGAATTCGGGGAAGATATCGACCAGCCGAGGAATCTTGCCAAGTCTGTCACGGTCGAGTGATGAATCGCGGAACTTTATATCTTGTAGCTACACCGATAGGAAATCTTGGCGATCTCACGGTACGTGCGATCGAAGTTTTAAAAAAAGTCGATCTCATTGCCTGCGAAGATACGCGCCATTCAAAAATACTTCTCGATCATTATGGGATCAGTAAACCGCTTGTCAGTTATTTCGATTTTTCAGAAAAAAAGCGTGCTCCTGAACTTTTAGAAAAGATAAAAAACGGAGCAAACGTTGCTCTTATCTCGGATGCGGGGACACCGGGCATTGCGGATCCCGGTTACCGCCTGATTGCGGGCGCGGTCCATGAAGGCATTAGAATCGAATCATTGCCGGGAGCTTCAGCTTTTTTGTCAGCTCTTGTGGTGTCAGGCCTTCCGGCTGACCGGTTCATATTCGAAGGGTTTTTTCCGGTAAAATCAGGGCAGAAAAAGACAAAACTCAAATCTTTAAAGGACGAAGAACGGACCGTTATTTTTTACGAATCACCGTATCGCGTTTTAAAAACGCTTGAGGCGATCCAAGATGTTTTCGGCGACGTGGAGATCGTCGTTGCCCGTGAACTTACGAAAAAATTCGAGGAAGTGATCAGAGAAAAAGTCAGCAGGATCATTTCTCATTTTTCCGGTAAGAAGATCCTGGGCGAATTCGTGATACTTTTCAACCTGACTTCACAGAAGCGTTAGAGATCTGATGAAAGATTTGCGATTCCGCGTTTGGTATATTCCAGAAAAGAAAATGTACTACCGCGGTTATCAAAAACTTTTTCATGTGCTGCTCTGCGACGATGATCATGGTGCCAATGACGGAAAGGGTAAGCCGGTAAAGCGCGCAAGCTACGATGATTGCGAAATGCTGGAAGGAAGTTCAGTTCTTGATAAGAACCGTGTCGAGATTTACGAAGGCGACATTGTTCAAGTATCTTATCAGGGAAAGAAATTCAAGGATGTCGTCGATTCGATAGCGGATATGTTCGGTTCCAAGAAGATTCACCCGCTTCGCAGCCTTCTTTTAAGGCATGGGATAACCGGAAATCCTGAAAATCTGGATATAGAAGTCATCGGAAACCGCTTCGAAACCCCCGGATTATCCTAAAAATCTCGTTATGGATAGTGTTTTCTTAATCCTAGGCCTTGTAGTATAATACCCCCCACAAATCCTTCAGGGATAGATCCTGTTTTAAAGACGTCAACCGCTTAAGAGAAAGGGAAATGCCATGAGTGCAGAAGTTTCCAATAGCAATAGGAAATTTGAAGAAGCTCTTCAGTTGCTTAACGAAGCAGCTAAAGAGAAGAAGAATGAGATTCAGAACCTTCTGGGAGATAAATATTCCCATATCAAGGATGCGATCCAAGAAGTGGCTTCTGATAAGGTGAAGGAATTCAATCGATTCAAGAAAACTGCTCAAGCCGCAATCGAAGAGGGTGGCGAGAAGTTTAAAGAAGTCGCTACGGATCTGGATGAAAAAGTTCATGAGAATCCATGGCCGTACATTGGTGGGGCTGCTTTAGGAGCTCTGCTTTTGGGGTATATTCTTGGCTCATCTAAACGGCAGTAATAAATTCGTTCTTCCGGCCATTTTCAAAATGGATCTGGTAAAAAAGTTCAAAGAACTTTTGTTGGACGCGACGGTTGGTCTTTTCAAACAATACCAGTCCAAGTCGATCGATCTTGTGAAGCTGGAAGCAGCCGCTTATTATTTGCGGATCATACAGCTTTTGCGTAAGCAGGTTCTTGTCTTGGCGGTGATCCTGTTCGTTGTCGCTACGGCGGCAGCCGCTGTGGTGGTCGTGCCTTTTGTTTGGCTTGCGTTCGCGCCGTTATCCAGAGAGATCAAATTATTCCTGGCTATTTTGCTGGGAGTTATTGATATTGGAGTCCCGCTTGCCGTGTTGGCTCATTTTTTATCGGAAAAGAAATGGATCGAGTTTTCAAGGTCCGATGAGTTGATGCAGAGCGTTTTGAAAAAGGGCTGATAAAATATTTCCCCGTTCCTTTTTGAATTCCGACCAAAAAGAAACGGGGAATTTTTATTGTTCGTTTTTTGAAGGATTGACTTCGGAATTCGGCTGTTCTTTGATCAAAAGAGTGGGTTTTAAATAACCGTCGGCGGATTCTGCTTTCATGATCATAAAAGCGCGTCTGGATTCGGGCTCGTAAGCATAAACGGTAGATGCGAAAATATTCGACACGTCTTCCTTTTCGAGGTAAGGATTTTCTAACAGCACTTTATCGATCGTTTCACTGTATTCGGAAGGACTCTTCCGGAAGTTAACACCGTACCGGTGGAAGAGGATCATAGGCGCGTAAATAGATATGAATTTCTCGCCTTTAGACATTTTCTGAGTCCAATCTTTACCTGTAGTAAAGGCATCGGAGGCAGCTTTAGAGCTTGTAGATGCCAACAGCAATAAGCCTATAAGTAAATAGATAAAATATTTAGTTTTCACACTTATCATCCCCTTGAAACAATTATTATATCATAAAAAATCGATCGCATGGGCAGTAGCAGCACTCTTGTATTTCGGACTTTATGGCTACAATCTTCAATTCCCGAAAGAAATGTATTATGACGAGGTCTATTTTGTTAAGACTGCCAACCAGATCATTCATCTCAACGGATATACTGATACTGTCCAGCCACCGCTAGGAAAGCTCCTTATCGCGTTAAGCATCTTTATTTTTGGTGACCACACTTGGGCGTGGCGTTTAGTATCTCTCTTGTGCGGATTCGGATGCTTGATGATCCTGTACACCATTACCAGACAACTAACAAAAAGCGATCGGACCGCTTTTTTTACGTCATTGTTGTTTGGATTGGACGGTGTGTCCTTCACCCAAGCGCGGATCGGGATGCTGAATTCACCGATGTATTTTTTCATGTTCTTATCCGTTTGGTTTTTGATGAAGCATGTTGTAACCAAAGAATGGTCACGGCAAAAAGCGTTTTTTTTCTCAGGTTTGTTTTTCGCGTTTTCTGTGGCAGTACGGCTTATTGGCCTAAGCGTTACTATTATCTTATTGATTTTTTATTGGGAACTTTGGAAAAAGGAAAAAGACAAAACATCTCTGATTAAAGAAACATCCTTGTATTTTATACTGATACCGTTTCTTGTCTATGAAAGTACTTTTTTAGTTATTCCTTTTATTCAAGGATTTAATTGGTTTTCGATTTGGCATCTACAGGTCCATATGTTCAAATACCATTTGCAATTAAAGCAAACTCATATTTACGGTTCGGAATGGTGGTCATGGCCTCTGATGTTGAGGCCGATCTGGTATTTTTACAGATCAAGCCAGATAAGCGGGATCAGCATGGTGCATGGGATTATCTGTATCGGAAATCCTTTGATCTTTTGGCTGATGCCGGTCGCGATGGCTGTTGCATTGAAAGACTTTTTTAAGAATAGAACATTGTTTAATGTTTTTATCATTGTTGGTTTTTTTACCCAATGGCTTCAGTGGGCGCCGGTCAGCCGGGTGAAATTTTTTCATTATATTTATACAGTCATGCCGTTCGCTGAGATCGCATTCGCAATTATTTTGGACAGATTATGGCAAAAAAATGCCGCCGGCCGCGTCGCAGTCTGTGTTTATCTGGCTTTAGTCATTGTCATGTTCTTCTATTGGTATCCGTTGTATAACGGCACGCTGATCACTGAAGCTTATTTCAGACAGCATATGTGGTTTAGGTCCTGGATCTGAAGCTATTGACAAGTTTTTCGTTAGAGAGTATACTTCCACAGGTTTGATTTACTGACCTTTTAAGCGGGTCCATGAGAGACTCGTAAAGGAGCCAAAGATGAGTGCTAACTATATTCTGAACCCACGTCTATCCGAAGAGCGTGGGATTTTTTTTGCCTACGGTTCTGTCCGGATCGCTAAATGAAGCTGGTCCTAGACGCTCCCTCGATCGAGAGATCTGTGGTCCGGATGGCTCATGAGATACTCGAGAAAAATAAGGGAACTGAAGGCCTGACGCTTATTGGTATTCAAACGCGCGGCGTTATCCTGGCCGGACGTCTTGAAAAGGCACTTGAGCTGATCGCCAAAACAAAAGTACCTGTCGGTATCCTCGATATCAATCTTTACCGGGACGATCTCACTAAAGTATCCGAACAACCCATTATTCATAAAACAGAGATCAATTTTGATCTCAACAACAAGACCGTCGTGCTTGTCGATGACGTGCTTTATACAGGCAGGACGATCCGGTCGGCGCTGGACGCGCTCGTCGATTTCGGCCGTCCGAAAAGGATCGAGCTTGCTGTATTGATCGACCGCGGGCATCGCGAGCTTCCGATCCGTGCGGATTTTGTAGGAAAAAATATTCCAACCAACGAAGACGAGATCGTTCATGTGCATTTTACCGAAACAGATAAAAAAGAAGAAGTGGTCGTGGCGCAAAAATGACAACTAAAGAAATCACCGAAAAAACTGAAAAAGCGGTGTGGACAAAAAAGGATTTTTTGTCGGTCGAGGAACTGTCCCGCGAAGAAATAGAATTGATATTAACCACGGCGGAGTCTTTCAAGGAAGTCTCGAATCGTGAAGTTAAAAAAGTGCCTGCGTTACGCGGCAAGACGATCGCCAATCTTTTTTTCGAACCGTCGACGCGTACACGCACGAGTTTCGAGCTCGCTGCCAAACGGCTTTCGGCGGATATCATCAATTTTTCTTCATCTAGTTCCAGCACCTCCAAAGGCGAAAGCCTTGCCGATACGGCCAAGAATATCGAAGCGATGCATGTCGATACGATCGTGATGCGCCATCCTTCATCCGGTTCTGCGGAGTATTTGGCTCATTGTGTGAAAGCTGGTGTGATCAATGCCGGAGACGGGATCCACGAACATCCCACGCAGGGGCTTTTGGATATTTTTACAATCAGAGAGAGAAAAAAGAATTTGGAAGGCATACGCGTGTGTCTTGTCGGAGATATCCTTCATTCGCGCGTGGCGCGCTCAAATATCTGGGGACTCAAAAAAATGGGCGCGAAGATCACAGTATGTGGACCTCCGACGCTGATTCCGGTAGGAATTGAAAAAATGGGAGTCGAAGTGAGTTACGATCTTGACCATGTGATCAAAGATCAGGATGTTTTGAATATTTTAAGGATCCAGCTTGAGCGCCAGAAAGGTGCATTTTTTCCATCGATCCGCGAGTACGCGGCGGAATATGGAATTTCGAAAGACCGTATGAAGAAAGCCAAGAAAGATGTCATCATCATGCATCCGGGCCCTATTAATCGTGGAGTCGAACTTGCTTCGGAAGTGGCCGACGGACCGCAATCGGTTATTTTGGACCAAGTAACAAACGGTGTTGCGGTGCGCATGGCCATTTTATTTCATACGACGATGGTGGAGAGAAAAGCATGAAGATTCTCATCAAAGGCGGGCATCTCGTTGATCCGAAAAATAAGATCGATGGCCTCATGGATGTTTTGATCGAAAGCGGGAGAATTAAAAAAGTCTCGAAAACTATTTCCGAAAAAGCGGATAAAGAGATCAACGCTAAAGGAAAGATCGTTTGCCCCGGATTGATTGATGTTCACGTTCATCTGAGACAACCCGGTTATGAATACAAGGAAACGATCGAAACGGGTTTGAGAGCGGCGCTCAAAGGCGGTTTTACAGGGGTTTGTCCGATGCCCAACACCAATCCGATCGCCGACAGCCGTTCGGACATGGAATTTCTGATCGGCGAAGCCAAACGTCTTTCGTTGGCGAGGATCTGGCCTGTGGGTGCCGTGACGCTAAGAGAAGAAGGAAAAGAACTCACAGAATTCGGTGAATTGAAAAAAGGCGGAGCCGCGGCTTTGTCCGATGACGGGCGCCCGATCTCAGATTCGAATATTTTAAGGCGTGCTTGCGAATATTCCAAAAAATTTGACTTGGTCATCATGGTGCATTGCCAGGATGAAGGTCTTTTTTGCGGCGGCTGCATGAATGAAGGTTTTGTATCCACAAGACTCGGGCTTCCGGGTATTCCGGTGGAATCAGAAAGCGTGGAGGTCGCGCGAGACATTCAACTGGCTGATCTGACCGGCGCGCGGCTGCATTTTTGCCACATTTCCAGCAAAAAATCGCTCGATCTCATCCGCCAAGCGAAAGCGCAAGGCTCCCACGTGACCGCCGAAACATGTCCGCATTACTTTCATCTGACCGATGAATCGGTGCTGCATTACAATACGAACGCAAAAATGAATCCTCCGCTTAGAACTGAGGAGGATGTCAAAGCGATCAAAAAATCTTTGAAGGATGGCACGATCGATATTATCTCAACAGATCATGCACCGCATGCCGAAAGCGAAAAAGACGCTGAATTCGACAAAGCGCCGTTCGGTATCATCGGCCTCGAGACATCGCTTTCTCTTTCTTTGAGATTAGTTGAAGAAAAAGTGATATCATTATCGGAACTTGTGACCAAAATGTCGTTCAAACCGGCAGAAATTTTAAGGATCGATCACGGACATCTTTCGGAAGGCGCAGTCGCCGATGTGACGATATTCGATCCGGAAGCGCAGTGGGTCGTCGAAAAAGAAAAATTGGAATCTAAATCAAAAAATTCACCATTCCTTGGCTGGAAAATGAAAGGCAGAGCCACAGACGTTCTGGTCGAAGGACAACCGATATTGCAGGACGGAGTGATCCTCGGTAAATGAAGAAAGAAGCGATACTTGCTCTTGAAGATGGTCTGATATTCAGAGGTTATTCTTTCGGTGCCGTCGGCGAAGCCTACGGCGAAGTAGTTTTCAATACCAGCATGATGGGCTATCAGGAAATTCTCACAGACCCTTCCTATAAAGGCCAGATGGTCTGCATGACCTATCCTTTAATAGGAAACTACGGCGTCAACCGCCAAGACGTCGAATCTACGCGCCCTTTTGTAGAAGGCTTTATTGTCAAAGAAGTCAGCAAGATCTATTCGAATTGGCGCGCGACAGAAGACCTTGGTTCTTACCTTAAAAGAAATCACATTGTCGGTATCGAAGGTATCGACACGCGCGCGTTGACGAAACATCTCAGGGAAGAAGGCGCCAAAAAAGGCGTTATCTCGACAAACGACCTTGATCCTAAGAGTCTCGTCAAAAAGGCACTTAATTCTCAGGGCCTCGTTGGCCGCGATCTCATCAAAGAAGTCATGTGCAAAAAGGTCTATGACTGGAATACGAAAGGCAAATTCCGCGTCGTCGCGATCGATTCCGGTATCAAACATAATATTTTAAGGAACTTGGAAAAAAGAAATTGCCGCGTGCGTGTTGTTCCGGCGACGGCAACTAAAGATGACATCAAAGCGTTCAAACCTCATGGACTGTTTTTATCTAACGGTCCCGGTGATCCCGAAGCGCTCCCTTATATTGTGAATACGGTCAAAGGATTATTGGGCGAGATGCCGATCTTCGGGATCTGTCTTGGACATCAGATATTAGGACAGGCGTTCGGAGGAAAAACTTTCAAGTTGAAATTCGGTCATCATGGCGGAAATCAGCCCGTGATCGATCTCCGAACAAAAAGTGTCGAGATCACGGCTCAGAATCACGGTTTCGCAGTCGATGTGGATTCGATCCCAGATAAGAACGTCGAACTAACGCACATCAATTTGAATGACAGAACGTGCGAAGGTATGGAACATAAAAAACTTCCGATCTTTTCGGTGCAATATCATCCGGAAGCTGCACCCGGCCCGCACGATGCGTGGCATCACTTTGATAAGTTCATCGGAATGATGGGAAAATTCAAAAAGTAAATGCCTAAACGCACAGACATCAAAAAAATACTTATTATCGGTTCAGGTCCGATCGTGATCGGTCAGGCTTGCGAATTCGATTATTCCGGTACGCAGGCCTGCAAGGCGCTACGTGAAGACGGTTATGAGGTCGTACTGATCAATTCCAATCCCGCAACGATCATGACTGATCCGATGACAGCTGACAGCACCTATATCGAGCCGATCACCGTCGAATTTTTAGAAAAGATCATAAAGGTTGAAAAGCCTGACGCGGTGCTGCCGACTTTGGGCGGTCAAACGGGCCTTAATACGGCCGTCAAAGCCGCGGAAGCCGGAATTTTCAAAAAATACGGCGTACAAATGATCGGTGTGGATTTAAAATCGATCAAAAAAGCCGAAAACCGCGAACTTTTCAAAAAAGCGATGCAGAAAATAGGCCTCGATCTTCCAAAATCGGGTCTTGCGCACTCCATGCCGGAAGCGTTGAAAGTCCTCAAGAAAATAAAGCTTCCTGTAGTTATTCGTCCCAGTTTTACGCTGGGTGGCACCGGCGGTGGCATTGCGACGACGCTCGAAGAATTCAAGCGCATCGCTTCTTATGGACTGCAGTTGTCGATGACGCAGGAGATACTGATCGAGGAATCGATCGTTGGTTGGAAAGAGTTTGAGCTTGAAGTGATGCGTGACAGAAGAGATAACGTTGTGATCATCTGCTCGATCGAAAATTTTGATCCGATGGGAGTACATACTGGCGATTCGATCACGGTAGCACCGGCACAGACACTGACGGACCAGGAATATCAAAAAATGCGTGACGCAGCGATCGCGTGCATTCGCGAGATCGGTGTTGAGACGGGCGGCTCCAATATTCAATTTGCACTGGATCCAAAGAACGGCCGTATGGTCGTGATCGAGATGAATCCGCGAGTATCGCGTTCTTCAGCGTTGGCATCCAAGGCCACCGGTTTTCCGATCGCGAAGATCGCAGCGAAATTAGCCGTCGGATATACGCTGGATGAAATAGCGAATGATATTACCAAAAAGACTCCGGCCAGTTTTGAACCGACGATCGATTATTGTGTAGTGAAGATCCCAAGATTCGCGTTCGAAAAATTTCCCGGAGCCGATACAACGCTGACGACGCAAATGAAATCGGTGGGTGAAGTCATGGCGATCGGCCGTACTTTCAAAGAAGCGTTTCAAAAAGGTCTTCGTGGACTCGAGATCAAAGTGGCTGGTTTTGAATCAAAGAAAGCTACGGGAGATTTGGCTAAAAATCTTAAAACTCCGAACGCGGAACGTTTTTATTACATTAAACGTGCGATCGAAGAAGGTATGAGTTTGAAAAAGCTTCATCAACTGACGGAGATCGATCCGTGGTTTTTGGAAAACCTTTACGAGATCGTGAGTTTCGAGAAGGGATTGAAAAAGATCGCTCGCGCAAAGAAAGAACCTTCTAAAGAAATTTTGCGGCAAGCAAAGGAGCTTGGTTTTTCGGATATTCAATTGGCGGAGATTTTTTCGACAACGGAAATAAAATTGCGCGAATTGCGCAAAAAATTAGACATTATTCCCACGTACAAACTTGTTGATACTTGCGCGGCCGAGTTTGAGGCGTTCACGCCTTATTATTATTCGACCTATGAAAGCGAAGATGAAGTTAAAACCAATAATAAACGAAAGATCATGATTCTCGGTGGTGGCCCGAACCGCATCGGTCAAGGCATTGAATTCGATTATTGTTGCTGCCACGCTTCTTTCGCGCTTAAGGAAATCGGTTTTCAGACGATCATGGTCAATTGCAATCCCGAAACGGTTTCTACCGATTATGATACTTCTGACCGGCTGTATTTTGAACCGGTGACACTTGAGGATGTGTTGAACATTGTCGAAAAGGAAAAACCTGAAGGAGTGATCGTCCAATTCGGAGGCCAAACGCCGCTAAATCTCGCGTTGTCGCTGAAAAAAGCAGGGGTTCCGATCATTGGTACAAGTCCCGACGCGATTGATCGCGCGGAAGACCGTAAAAAATTCAAGGAACTTTTGGACAAATTAGGATTCAAACAGCCCAAAAACGGTACCGCCACGAATTTTGAGGAAGCAAGAAAAGAGGCATCGCGTATCGGTTATCCTGTACTCGTGCGCCCTTCGTATGTGTTGGGCGGCCGCGCGATGGAGATCGTTTATGATGAGGAAGGGCTTAAAAATTATATGTCCAAAGCTGTGGACGTTTCCAGTGACCGGCCGATCCTTGTGGATCAGTTTTTAGAAGGCGCCAAGGAGGTTGATGTGGATATTCTGGCGGATGGCGAGACCTATGTTGTCGGCGGTGTCATGGAACACATCGAGCAAGCCGGTATTCATTCGGGAGACAGCGCCTGCTGTTTACCGCCTTATTCTTTAAAGGCCTCGGTGATCAAAGAGATCAAATATCAATCAGTGGCGATGGCCAAGGAATTGGATGTGGTGGGACTGATGAACGTGCAGTTCGCGGTGAAAAATGACATTGTCTATGTGCTGGAGGTGAATCCTCGCGCTTCACGCACAGTTCCTTTTGTATCAAAGGCGATCGGCGTTCCTCTTGCGAAGCTTGCGGCGCAAGTGATGGCCGGGCAGAAATTAAAACAGCTTGGGTTTACCAAAGAAGTGATGCCCTCCTATATGTCGGTCAAAGAAGTAGTATTGCCGTTCGTGAAATTCCGCGGAGTCGATATTGTATTGGGGCCCGAAATGAAATCCACCGGCGAAGTAATGGGCATTGATGATACTTTTGACAAGGCGTTCGCGAAATCACAAATTGCCGCAAATTCACCGCTGCCGCTTAAAGGGACCATTTTTCTGAGTGTTAAAGACAAAGATAAACCCGCGATCGCGGATATCGGTAAAGCGCTTTTTAAGATGGATTTTAAATTAGTTGCTACAGAAGGCACGGCCAAAGTCCTGAAAGAGGCTGGCATCGATGTCAGGCCTTTGAAAAAGATCAGTGAAGGCAGCCCTAATGTGACGGACCTGATCCAGGCGCAAAAGCTGGATTTAGTGATCAACACACCGAGCAGCGGAAAACCGAGAAAAGACGAAGTCGTGATACGATCGCTTGCGGTATCGCGCGGCGTTTCATGCATTACCACGATCGAGGGTGCTTATGCATCAGTGCAGGGAATTCAGGCGATGAAGAAAAAAGAACTTTCAGTCATGTCTCTCCAGGAACATCACAAAAAATTGAAAGAACCTCTTTTAGCGGTCGGTGTGTAACCGGTCTTTACGCGAATAGGTGATGTGTGTACAGAGAAAAGTGTACGATCCTCGAAAATAAGAAAATTGCGCCGGGACATTATGTTTTAAAATTGGCGTCGGTCAAGATCCCGAAGAACGCAAAAGCCGGGCAATTTGTGCAGATCTTGTGCGCGGATTCTTTCGATCCTCTTTTGCCGCGCCCTTTTAGTTTCCTGACCGTTTCAAAAAAAGATTTTTCCATTCTTTATCAGGTGGTTGGCAAAGGAACAAAGATTTTATCTCAAATTGCGGCGGGAGATGCGCTCTGGATCGTCGGTCCACTGGGGAATGGATTCACGATAAAAGACAGTAGACAGAAGACAGTAGACAGAAGACAGGAAAAGCAAAAGACAAATTCGTCGGTTGCTGTTCTAATCGGCGGCGGAGTCGGAATCCCACCTCTTTATCATTTGGTGCAGGATTTTTTGAGATTGAAAATTTTTCTAAAAGAAAACATCCATGTATTTTTAGGCGCGCGTCATAAATCGCTGCTTTTGTGTGAAAAGGATTTCAAAAGGTTAGGTATCAATTTAAAAGTTGCTACAGATGACGGGTCAAAAGGCAGAAAAGGTTTTGTAACTGAATTATTGGAGGACCTTTTACGGAATGATGGTTCTCTGAATTTCGGTATTTTCACTTGCGGTCCCACGCCCATGCTGAAAGCGGTGTCGATTATTTCTGAAAAATATGAAGTTCCTTGTGAAGTATCTGTTGAGGTACCGATGGCGTGCGGTTTTGGTGCTTGTTTGGGATGCGCAATCAAGGTTGCCGGTAACGATAAAAATGAACATCGTTTCGCAATCGCTTGCTGTGAAGGGCCTGTGTTTCAGGCGAAGGATATTTTATGGGATTGATAAATTTAGAAACTCAGATAGGTAAGATTAAGTTGAAAAATCCCGTACTCGTGGCCTCGGGCACATTCGGGCATGCGAAAGAATTCGAAAAGTTCATTCATCTCAAAAAACTCGGCGGCATCGTCACTAAAACGATCACACTTAAACCGCGTCTTGGCAATCCTCCGCAGCGCATTGTCGAAACTCCTTCAGGCATGCTGAACGCGATCGGTCTTCAAAATCCGGGAGCCGAAAAGTTTATTCAGGATAAACTTCCGTTTTTAAGATCACTGAAAATCCCTATCATTGTTAGCGTGATGGGATATAGCGTCGAAGAATTTGTGAATGTCGTGAGAGTATTGGATAAAGAGCCGATCGACGGTTTTGAATTGAATCTTTCGTGTCCAAACGTTTCTTATGGAAAAATAAAGGAAGCAGAAGAAACAGTCCGTATGTTCGCGCACGATGCGTCCATGATCGAGGACGTCGTGAAAGCGGTGCGGCAGGAAACGCAAAAAACCTTGATTGCAAAACTCGGGCCTGATGTTTCCGATATCGCGAAGATGGCATTGGCGGCTGAAAAGGCAGGCGCTGATGCGGTTTCTTTGATCAATACTTTTGTCGCGATGGCGATCGATATTAAAACAAGAAAACCCGTGCTGGCGAACAAGACCGGCGGACTTTCTGGGCCTTGCATACGGCCGATTGCGGTGAGAATGACGTGGGAAGTGCATAAAAAAGTAAAAATACCTATTTTGGGAATTGGTGGTATCATGAATGCTGATGATGTGCTTGAATTTTTAATCGCCGGCGCTTCCGCCATTCAGGTCGGAACGGCGAACTTTATGAATCCCCAGGCCTCCCTTGAGATATTGAATGACCTTACGGCTTTTATGCGTAAAGAGAAGATCAAAAGTTTAAAAGAGATCATCGGTTCCATAAAAGATTAAAATGAAGAATGACAAGCTGATCGTAGCGCTTGATGTGTCGAGTATCAACGAGGCGGAGAAATTGGTGAAACTTCTTTCGCCTTTGGTATCCGTATTCAAGATAGGGAAAGAGCTTTTTACTTCTTCTGGTCCTTCGGCTATTCAGATGGTTCATTCCCATAAATGTAAAGTATTCCTTGATCTTAAATTTCATGATATCCCGAATACGGTCGGTTCCGCCTGCGAAGCGGCTGTGAGGCATAAAGTTTTTATGCTGAATGTTCACGCATTGGGCGGAAAACAGATGATGTTCCAAGCGGTTCAATCCATACACAAGACAGCTCAGGAAACAGGGATAGCACCGCCGAAGATCCTTGGCGTCACGGTTTTGACCAGCATGAAGGAAAATGATTTGAAGGAAGTCGGGGTTATTAAAAAACTAGAAAGGGAAGTGGTACATTTAGCGGCACTCGCAAAAGAATGTGGTTTGGACGGTGTTGTGGCTTCTGCGCAGGAGATTAAACCGATCCGCAGAAAAATAGGCAAAGAGTTTTTGATAGTAACTCCCGGAGTCCGGCCGATATGGGCTGCGCATGGCGATCAGAAAAGAGTCATGACACCGAAGGAAGCCATTGAACAGGGTGCAAATTTTATCGTTGTCGGGCGTCCGATCACACAAAATCCATCTCCGCTTGAAGCGGCTGAAAAAGTTTTAAAGGAAATAGAATAATGGCAAGGGCGTTGATATCTAAAGAATTGCATTTTGAAATAAAGAATGAAACCGGCGCGCTTGGCCAGATCACGAAGACGCTTGAGATGGCAGGAGTTTTTATCATTCATTTGTCCGCTTATACGGTGAAGAACAAAGGCTATTTTCAGATCATCACGCGTGACAACAAAAAAGCCAAAGAAGCGCTTAAGCATTTGATTCCAAAGATGATCGAACGTGATATTCTGGTTGTGGAATTTGAGAACAAGGTCGGTACGCTAGCTCCCGTTGCGAGACTTTTGGGTTCAAATGGCATTTCGGTGGAATATGTTTATGGCACGAGCGGCGACGGTTTCAAGATCGTCGGAGTTTTTGCGACGGACAACAACAAAAAAGCCGCTGAAATAATTAATAAGGATTCCGGTAGTTTAGCGGTATAATGATCCCGCTGGTCGAACCAGCCCATCTTGTGGATCACATCGCAGATAACCGGTGTTAGGCAATAAAGCAAGAAAGTTAATTTAAACCAAGGCATCCCTTGGGATAATCGACGGAAGATTTAATTGTTCCGTCCAACAGGCGACAAACGCTTGGGGCGTTTGTCAGATCAAATCACGCGAATGGTTTTAGGCTCGCGTTCATTAAACAGGAGAAAAAAGTGAACTTCTTCAAAAAAGAAAAACGTAATTCATCGGGCATCGATTACGGAAATTATGATGATTCTCAGATCCCGGTCCAGCTTAAGAAGATCATGGATCATTTGAATTTTCTTGAAAAAAAGATCGATATGCTTCTCGATCAATCAAGGAACCGCCAAGGCGGTTCACGTCCTCCGTTCGGGAACAGGAATTATTCAGGAGCCAGAGGTAATTACAGACCCAATAACCGCGGCGGTTTTGGCCAGCGTCACGGCGGAGATAATCAGGGCAATCGTTATGAAGGAAATCGTCCTCATGAAGGCAATCGTTCTCACAGGCCGAGCGGACATTTCCAGAAGAAACATACGCCTAACCAAGAGTCGACTACTCAGCCAACCTAAAAGTTGCCAGATAAAAGTTATTTCCTTTTTCTAAAAAAGCTCGTCGCTTTAGAAGAGAATGAGGAAAATGAGGAGATTCGCAACGAGTTTCTCCAGCTTTCTCCTAAAGAACGGGAGCTAAGAGGAAAAGCGCTTCTCGATATTGAATTGAATGAAAGGCATTTTTCTCCCGCCGAACATGAATTGGCCACTTTTAGCCGTCGGCATCAGAAACCACTTCCGCTTTTTTCATTGGAAGTGGGGGATATTGTCAGTCTTTTTCCTGAAGGCCTGAAGGATGTTGATTATCCTGTAGGGACTGTTTACGAAAAAAGTTCTTCTACGATAACAGTAGCGTTCAATAAGGCGCTTCCGGACTGGCTTGAAAAAGGGATCACCTATCAGCTTCATAAATCGGTCAACCGTGTGACTTATAAAAGGATGATCGAGGCGTTGGATGCTGTTTTGGAAACGGAAAATACACGTCTGGCCGATTTTCGGGATATTTCTCTTAAAGAAAAAGTTCCCGCGATCTCACATTCCGCCGTTGATGACATTGCATGGTATGACGATAGTCTGAACAAGTCTCAGAAAGAAGCGGTCCGAAAGTCGCTCATAGTAAAAGATATCGCTTTGGTCCATGGTCCTCCGGGCACAGGAAAAACAACAGCTCTTATCGAGATCATCCGTCAAAGTATTTTAAGAAAACACTCCATTTTTGTCACGGCCCCGAGCAATACGGCCTGCGACAATGTACTTGAACGTTTGATCGAGAAAGGCGTGAATGTCATCAGATTGGGCCATCCGGCGCGTATCGCGGTTTCTCTTAGAGAACATACACTGGATTTCAAACTAGCACTTCATCCGCTTTCTCAGGAGATCGCGGACCATCAGTCACATTTGGATAGGCTCTTTAAAAGACAGGAACGTTACCGCGATAGACGGAGTCCGGGTCGTGGTGCTGAACGGGAGATTGGAGATCAAATCGCGGAGTTGAAGGATGACGTGCGGCGTTTAAGAAAAGAAATCTTCACCCGTGTGATGAAAGAAGCCGAAGTGATCATCGGAACTCCGACTGGGATCCAAGATAAAAGCATCAGAGAAAAAATATTCGATATTTTGGTCATTGATGAAGCGACACAAGCGACCGAACCTCTCACATGGATCCCGATGACACGCGCCAAAAAAGTTATCATGGCCGGAGATCATTTTCAATTACCGCCGACAGTGCGTTCGCGTGAAGCAGAAGCTCAGGGCTTGGGAGTCACGCTATTCGAAAGATTTTATGAGATCTTGACCGAAGATTACCGTCAGCTTCTCGAACGCCAATACCGCATGAATGAAAAGATCATGGGTTTTTCATCGATGGAATTTTACAAAAATCTTCTGATCGCGGATGAATCCGTTAAGTCGCAGACGCTATCCGGGATTTCCGGTGTGAAGGAATGCACAGAATCAACTGAGCCGTTCCTTTTTGTTGACACGGCCGGAAAAGGATTTGAAGAGAAACTTGAGGAAGGAAGCGAAAGTCGATACAATCCGGAAGAGGCGCAAATGGTCCTGGATCAGCTTAGGAAAATGATCGAGATCGGCGTGCATCCGAAAGAAATCGCCGTGATCAGTCCATATAGCGCGCAGGTGCGGCTTTTAGCTAGTCAGTCACCGCATCCCGATGTCGAGATCGACAGCGTCGATGGTTTTCAGGGCAGGGAAAAAGAACTCGTGATCGTTTCTCTGGTGCGATCGAATATGGAAGGAGAAATGGGATTTTTGGCGGACACCAGGCGTATGAATGTCGCGATGACAAGGGCGCGCCGCAAGCTGATCGTGATCGGCGACAGCGCGACGCTTTCTTCGATAAAATTCTACGCCGATTTCATCAAATATTCCGAATCGATCGGCGGCTACAAAACCGCCTGGGAATTGTGATAGAATATTCGCGTATAACTTTTTTCGAATTGACAAAAGCTCATGAATGAAAAAGAGATCCTGAAAATTTTTAAATCCGAGAATGCGCTGCTTTCCGGCCATTTTCTGCTTTCCAGCGGACTTCACAGTCCTAATTATATGCAATGCGCGCTTTTATTGCAGAAACCGTGGGTAGCCGAGAAGCTTTGCAAGGTGCTTGCTAAAAAACTTTCCGGGATTAAAGTAGATGTCGTGATCGGTCCGGCACTTGGAGGCATTATTGTTTCATATGAGGTAGCACGCGCACTTAAAGTGCGGTCTATTTTTGCCGAGCGGGTCGATGGCACTTTGATGCTGAGACGCGGATTCAGTTTGAGAAAGAACGAAAAAGTTCTGGTTGTCGAAGATGTGATCACGACCGGCAAATCGACGCAGGAAGTGATCGATATCGTCAAACAGCACGATGCTAAACCTGTTGCGGTCGCATCGATCGTGGACCGTAGTGATGGAGCGGCGATATTTGAGACAGATTCTTTTTCTTTGTTGAAGATAAATATCAAGTCTTATAGACCTGAGGCGTGCCCGATTTGCAGGGAAGGTAATCTCCCTGTAACAAAACCGGGAAGCCGTACGGCAAAAAAAAACTGAAAAGAGGTGCAGCCATGAAAAATTTTTTTTGTGTCACCGTTTTTGTTTTAGGAATACTGAATGGATATTCCGCATTCGCTGATTCCACTTCGGACAATCCGAATTATCAACAAGCTAAGCAGGATTATCGCGCGTATTTAGCTCAACTCAAGGCATTGAAAGCGCAGTACAGTCAGATCACTTCTGAGGTGCAGAAGATCGTTGCCGAAGAAGGCGTGCCTACTTGGGATGATACGACCGGCCAGATCAAGATGACTCATTCGCTGGATACGAATCAAACCACGCTTGCGACACCGACAGTCTTTGGAGATGCGGATGTTAAAGAAACCGATACGGATATGACCGTAAAAATGGACCTACCTGGAGTTTCTAAGGATCAGATCAAGATCAAGATAGAGGACAACCAAGTTCTCAAAGTAAGCGGCAGCCGTGAATTGGATAAGGAAGAACAAAAAACGACCGCCGACAGCCAATACAGTCGTATAGAAAGACAACATGGCGCGTTTGAAAGGGCGATCAAGCTTCCCGCACCTGCTAAGGATTCAGGCATTCAAGCCAAGTATGACAACGGTGTTTTAACCGTTACTATTCCTAAAGCTCAAGAAGCCAAAAAGGAAGTTGCTGTATCCGTTCAATAAGTCCAAAACCATCGATTGACAAAAGAAAACCCGCTTGTTAGAATTAGCCAAAATTAGTGGGTTTTATGGCTGAAAAAAAGGATGCTTTTTATTCGCAAGTTAAGCAGTTAGGTATCCTTACCACAATTCCCATTATTCTCCTGGTAGGTCCTGCCATTGGGTTTTTTTTGGGTTCTTGGCTCGATCGTAAGGCCCATAGTTATCCATGGTTTACAATAATTTTTGTATTCTTAGGATTTATCGCCTCGGGACGTGAAGTATTCCGTCTTTTAAGACAAATACAAAAAGACGACGAGGGCAAATAGCTTAAGAAACAACGGGAAATTTTTAATGTACTATTCTTTTTTTAAAAGTGTTTCATTTCTAGGTCTTGGGCTTACTGTTTTATTTTCTTTGGTATTATATTTTGCGAAAGGCTGGGCCTGGGCTTGCGGGACTCTGATCGGTAGTTTATGGGTTTTTTTGAATAGTTTTTTTCTCTATCAGCTTTTGGACATGGGATTGCATCCTAAACCGAAGCAAAATGAAAGAATTCTGATCTTCTCTATCGTTAAATTCCCGGTGCTTTATGTCGCCGGTTTTTTTATTTTGAGGACCAGAGCCTTTCCGGTTTACAGCGTGTTGCTTGGTCTGACATTGTATTTTGCGGCTCTAGCGATCGTTTGGATCCGCTTCAATTTGCAAACTTCTCAGGGAAAATCGGTGAAAAATGAAGCTTAGGAATTTGATATCGTCAGCCGCATTTTTCATAGCAAGTCCCGTCATTGCTTTCGCAGCAGAGACCCCAGAAAAAAAAGAATCTTCCTACGAGATTTTGAATTTTGTCGAATTGATCGCTCATTATCTGGGCAACTCACCAGCCGCTGAGTTTTTGCGTCGTTATGAAACGATCATTTTCAATGTTCTTGTTATTTCACTCGTATCATTGATATTTTTTCTGGCTTCGCGCCATTTGTTACAGGTTCCGGGAAGGCTTCAGACAGCGTGCGAGGCGATTGTTGAAGGACTGGATGGTTTTGTGTGCGGAATTTTGGGACCTCAAGGAAAAAAATATACCCCATTCCTTGGTACGCTGTTTCTTTATATTTGGGCAATGAATCTTATCGGGCTCATTCCGCTGATGAAAGCCCCGACATCTTCATCTTTGATCATGCATCTTGGGCCGATCACTATTCCTGTTCCGACGGTTACAGCAGCACTTGCGATCATTGTTTTCTTTTATGTTCAATTTATCGGGATCAAAGAGCAGGGCATTGTCGGCTATTTGGATCACATGGCCGGAACGCCGCGGGACATTTTTGGATTTATTTTAATGCCGCTCATGTTTGTCATTCATTTGATCGGAGAGTTTGCGAAACCGCTCAGCCTCATGTTCCGTCTTTATGGAAATGTATGGGGTGAAGATGTGTTGCTGGCGGTTTTTATGAGTTTGGGAATAGGGATGCTGGCATTTCTGCCGATACCGGCAGCAGTACCGCTTCATTTTCCTTTTTTGCTGCTGGCGATGGTCACAGGGACCATTCAGGCATTTGTGTTCACGCTATTAAGCACGGTCTATATCGCGATGATGCTTCCTCACGAGCACAAAGAAGAGCATGTCTCTTCTGAGGACGGGCATCATCATGCAGTTCAACACAATCATCAATAGGAGGTTATTTTATTATGCCTAATTTTCAAACCGCATTATCGATCTTTCTTCCGTTGTCGCTCGGCATCGCGGCATTCGGTTCGGCGCTCGGTTTAGGAAAAGCCGTCGCGTCGGCGATGGAAGCCACGGCCCGTCAGCCGGAAGCATCCGGAAAGATCCTCGTGAACATGATGGCCGGTTGCGCGCTGATCGAAGCTTTGACGATCTACGTGCTGGTCGTTGTTTTCGTTCTTTCGGGAAAGATCGCTTAAACCAAGAATTATTTATTAAAAGGTGATTCATGGGTAATAAGGAAATTTTAAGCGAAATAATCGTTCAGATCCTTGGTTTTGGATTGGTTTTTTTGATCCTCAAGCATTTTGCCTGGGGAAAACTGCTGGGTGCGATCGACGCGCGCCGGAAAAAGATCGGTGATGAATTCGCGGAGATCGAACGGCAGAAAAAAAATCTAGAGGATCTTGAAAAAGATTACCGCAAACGGCTAGACAACATCGAACAGGAAGCCCGCGTCAAGATCCAAGAAGCTTCGAACATAGGTCTTGCATTGGCGCGCGATATTCAGGAAAAAGCGAGAGTTGATTCGCAAAAGCTGATTGATCGTGCCAAAGCTGAGATCGATCAGGACCTGACAAAAGCCAAGATCGGTATGCGCAACCAGATCGTTGAAATTTCAACACTGATGGCCGAAAAGATCCTGAGCCAAAAGCTGGACTCCTCGCAGAATGAAAAGCTTGTCGACCAATTCATTCAGCAAATTGAAAGATTGAATTGATGGCGGATCTTGTCGCTGCCGAGCGTTACGCCCGTGCGTTGTATGAAATTGCCGTCGAGACGGATCAGGATGTGAAGATCGGCGATGAACTGAGACAATTCGCGGAAGGCCTGGATGAATCTCCGGAAATGGAGCGTTTTCTTTTAAATCCGCGGTTTCCCATCGAGGAAAAAAGGAAATTTTTGATGCGGCTTTATCCGTCCAGAGGTCAGGACGGGTTAAAGGCGGTGATGTTGGACTTTTTAACGGTTCTTTTGAAAAAACACCGCATCGACCTGGCACGCGAAATCGCTTCGGCGTTCAGACGGATATCCGATCAGGCGCGCGGTGAAGCTACCGTTGAGATACACAGCGCGATGCCGTTAAATGACAGACAAGAACAGCAGATCGTATCGCGTCTCGAAAAGATCGCCGGTTATAAAATTGAGGTCAAAAAAAGTGTAGAGCCGTTATTGATCGGAGGCGTGATGGTCAAGCTTGGTCACCGTGTCATCGATGGCACCGCGCGAAGGCAGCTTGAAATGTTCAGAAAGGATCTCAAAGAGATCCGCAAAATTTAAAGGAGAAACGAATGGCATTACGATCGGATGAAATAGCAGAGATCCTGAAACAGGAAATCAAAAATTACGAATCTGGCGTCAAAATGGAATCGACCGGCGTGATCCTTTCGGTCGGTGACGGAATCGCGCGCGTTTACGGTCTTGACGACTGCATGGCCGGTGAACTTTTGGAATTTCCAGGCGGTGAACTTGGTATCGCGCTTAATTTGGAAGAAACGAATGTTGGTGTGGTGCTTTGCGGCGAAGGCCATGGCATCAATGAAGGTGATATTGTCAAGCGCACAGGCAAGATCGCAAGTATTCCTGTCGGAAAAGGCCTTTTGGGACGTATCGTGGATCCGCTCGGCCGTCCGTTGGATAACAAAGGCCCGATTGTTGCCACAGAGACACGTCCGATTGAATTCCGCGCGCCGGAAGTTCTTCCACGTCAGTCCGTGAAAGAACCGCTTCAGACCGGTATCAAAGCCATTGATGGAATGATCCCTATCGGACGCGGGCAAAGAGAACTTATAATTGGTGACCGTCAGACTGGAAAGACCGCGGTTGTCATCGACACGATCTTAAACCAAAAAGGAAAAGATGTTCATTGTATTTATGTCGCAACGGGACAGAAATCCTCCAGCGTTTTGTCGGTGGTAAAAATTTTGGAAGACCGCGGTGCGATGGAATACACGACGATCGTCAGTGCCCCTGCCGATGTAGCGGCGACACTTCAATATCTGAGTCCTTATACAGGCGCTGCGATCGGAGAATATTATCTTTATAACGGCATGCACGCGCTTGTGATCTATGATGATCTTACAAAACACGCCGCGGCCTACCGCGAGCTTTCACTTCTTTTAAGACGTCCGCCGGGACGCGAAGCGTTTCCGGGCGACGTTTTCTATCTTCATTCACGGCTTTTAGAGCGTGCAGCTAAGCTTCGCGATGATCTGAAAGGTGGAAGTCTTACGGCTCTTCCTATTATTGAGACGCAAGCCGGCGACGTGTCCGGTTATATCCCGACGAATGTTATTTCGATTACGGACGGCCAGATCTATCTTGAAACGGATCTTTTCTATCAGGGTGTGCGTCCGGCTATCAACGTCGGTCTTTCGGTGTCGCGCGTCGGCGGAAATGCTCAAACCAAAGCAATGAAGAAAGTTGCCGGTAAACTTCGTTTGGAATTGGCGCAGTACCGAGAGCTGGCGGCGTTCATGCAGTTTGGTTCCGACATGGATAAGTCCACGCGCGATCAGCTGAACCGCGGTTCGCGGCTTGTCGAGATCCTGAAGCAAGGACAATATGTGCCGCATTCGCTCGCACAGGAAGTAAGTATCATTTATATTGCGACAAAAGGTTTTATCGATGATGTGCCTCTTGAAAAAGTGCAGGATTTTGAAAAGGGTTATTACAAATTTTTGGCGCAAAAATATCCTGATGTTGTGAATGATATTGAGAAACTAAAAGATCTGAATGATTCGATCATGCAGCGTTTGGATAAATCGGCCGTTGAATATAAAGGTCAGTTCCTAAAAGGATAAGCACGGATGGCTTCTCTAAGACAGATCCGAAGGCGTATGAAATCCATCGATTCGATCCATGAGATCACGAAAGCGATGGAAATGATCGCCGCGTTCCGTTTTAAGAGAGCCGAGAACCGCTGGTCAAAGTCCAAGAATTATATCGTCGAGATGGAAAAACTCGTCTCGCATCTGTCAAGCAAAGCCGAGAATCTATCGGACCCTTTGTTTGAAAAAAGAACGGTCAAAAAGAAGGCGTTGATCGTGATGACCGGCGATAAAGGGCTTTGCGGTTCCTATAATACGAACTTGATCCGCGCCGCCAATCAATGGATCGCGGATAATCGCACTTTTCAGACGTTCGTTGTGCCGGTCGGAAAAATCGGTTATGAGTTTTTTAGGAAAAGGCACGTTGCGATCCTCAGATCTTATCCTGAGAAATCGATGGTGGATCTTCCTTTGACGAAAAAAATAACGGAAGAATTGAAAGGCGCTTTTTTGAATGGAGAAATCGATTCGATCGAGATCCTTTATGCGGCGTATCGCGCCGGCACCGCGGGACAGGTCAAAGTGGCTCCGTTCCTTAGCTTGAGTTATTTGATGGAAACGGTCAAAGAGGATCAAGGCTCTTCCGATTATATTTATGAGCCGAATTTTGCAGAAGTTTTTATTGCGCTTCTTTCACGCTATATCGAAGGAAAAATGTACCTCATGCTTTTAGAGTCGCTTACCTCCGAATACGGCGCGCGCATGGTGGCCATGAAACAGGCTACAGAAAATGCCGAAGAAGTATTGGATGATCTGAAACTTTTAAGGAACAAAACAAGACAGGCTACGATCACGCGCGAACTCTCAGAAATTGTGAGTGGCGCGAGCGTTTTGGTATAAAATAACAGGAGAATTTTTCGATGCAGACCAGTGTCCAGGAGAAACCAGTGAATAAAGCCGGAAAGGACGGCGCCATGAAAACAAAGAGCGATGCGGGCCATGTGATCCAGGTGATCGGACCGACGGTGGATATCCGTTTTCAGCCGGAACATCTCCCGAATATTCTGGATGCCATTATTATCAAAGCTGCAGGGCAGGAAATAGTGGTGGAGGTTGCTCAGCATTTGGGGAACAACGTTGTCCGTGCGATAGCTCTTTCATCTACTGATGGTATTGTGCGCGGCATGGAAGCGACGAATACCAAAAAGCCGATCACCGTTCCGGTAGGGAAAGAGACTTTGGGCCGCATGTTCAATGTTCTTGGAAAACCCATCGACGAGAAACTGGCTCCTCAAGCCAAAAAGTTTTATCCGATCCATCGTCCGGCGCCTTCGCTCGAAGAACGTGAACCGGCGACGCAGATCTTTGAGACCGGCATTAAGGCCGTCGATCTTTTGGCGCCGTATCCGAAAGGCGGCAAGGTCGGTCTTTTCGGCGGAGCCGGAGTCGGCAAGACAGTTATCATTCAGGAACTGATCCGTAACATCGCTGCTCAGCACGGCGGTTTCTCAGTATTCGCCGGTGTCGGTGAAAGAACGCGCGAAGGAAATGATCTTTATCATGAAATGAAAGAGTCCGGTGTTTTGGACAAGACTTGTCTGGTGTTTGGTCAGATGAATGAACCGCCCGGAACGCGTCTTCGTGTCGGTTTGACAGCGCTTACAATGGCAGAATATTTCCGAGATGAGGAAAAACAGGATGTGCTTCTATTTATCGATAATATTTTCCGTTTTGTGCAAGCCGGTTCCGAAGTGTCCGCTCTTTTGGGACGCATGCCTTCGGCGGTGGGTTATCAGCCGAACCTGGCTACTGAAATGGGAGAGCTTCAGGAGCGCATCGCTTCGACGAAAAAAGGTTCGATCACGTCCGTGCAGGCCATTTACGTTCCTGCGGATGACTTGACCGATCCGGCACCAGCGACGACATTCACGCATTTGGACGCGACGACTGTTCTGTCACGTCAGATCGCGGAATTGGGTATTTATCCGGCGATCGATCCTTTGGATTCGACATCGCGTATTCTGGATCCGCATATTCTCGGCGAAGATCATTACAATACGGCGCGCCAGGTGCAAAAGATCCTGCAGCGTTATAAAGATCTGCAAGATATCATCGCGATCCTTGGTATGGACGAATTGTCCGAAGAAGACAAACAGACTGTTTCTCGCGCCAGAAAGATCCAGAAATTTTTGTCACAGCCTTTTTTCGTCGCCGAAACTTTCACCGGCGTAAAAGGAAAATATGTGGCATTGAAGGAAACCATCGCCGGATTCAAGAAAATAGCGGCAGGTGAAATGGATGAATACCCTGAGCAGGCTTTTTACATGGTTGGCAATGTCGAAGAAGTGGTTGAAAAAGCCAATAAATTGAACGAAGGAAACTAATGCCTGAACCGACTTTTACTTTGAAGATCGTAACACCTTCCGAAGTATTTTTTGAAGGACAGGCAGTGTCTGTCGTGGCGCCGGGAGCATTGGGCTATTTAGGCATCTTGGCGAATCACGCGCCTTTCATCACGACGGTTTCACAAGGAAATTTAACTTTTCGTGATCCTCAAGGCAAAACCCAGACTTTCAAAGTTGAAGGCGGTTTTCTAGAAGTTTTGAATAATAGAGTTTTGGTATTGACGGATAAGGTACAATCATAAGATTTTAGGGGCCGTGTCCACCACTAAAGCGTTGGCGGATTACGGCTAGAATAAGATTGGGGCCGTAGCTTAGCTGGCTTAAAGCGCCTCCCTGTCACGGAGGAGATCGAGGGTTCGAAACCCTTCGGCCCCGCCAGTAAATAAAAAGGGCTCTCTTGGTTTCATCGACTAAGAGCGCCCTGTTTTTTTGGTATAATAAAAAGGTAAAAGGAACAATTCTTATGGGTCAAACAGTTAAGACTTTTGTATTGCTCGGTGTTTTAAGCGCTATCTTATTGATGATCGGCTACACGTTGGGCGGTCAGACAGGAATATTTTTTGCTTTTATCATGTCTCTTGTTATGAATATCGGTTCTTATTGGTATTCCGATAAGATTGTACTTTCGGTCCATCAAGCTGAGGAAATTCCTGATGCCGATCCTATTTATGGTATTGTCCGGGAATTGGCTCAGCGTGACAATCTCCCAATGCCCAAAGTTTATAAGGTGCCGGATCTGGCTCCGAATGCCTTTGCCACGGGCAGAGACGAAAATCATGCCGCAGTTTGTGTCACGCAGGGTCTTTTAAATATTTTAGACAAAGAAGAGATTCGCGCCGTTCTTTCACATGAGATGAGCCATATTAAAGATAGAGATACGCTGATCTGTACGATCGCAGCGACGATCGCTTCGGCTATCATGTATCTGGCTCATATGGCTCAATGGATGAGTTTCTTCGGCGGTTATCGAAGCTCTGATGACGACAGGAGAGGAGTGAATCCTATAGCACTTCTGATTACGATCATTTTAGCTCCAATCGCTACGACGCTGGTTCAACTTGCCATTTCGCGGTCGCGGGAATATCTAGCCGATGACGAGGGAGCGCATTTATCGCACGATCCGCTTGCTTTGGCATCCGCGCTTGAGAAGATATCGGATCCTAATCTGATCAAAGATTTTCAAAATCAGACGGAATTACCGCATCTTCAGCCGGCATTTAGCCATCTTTATATTGTGAATCATTTTTCGACGGATTCCATCTTGAGTCTGTTTTCTACGCATCCTCCGGTAAAGGAGAGAATAGAACGCTTAAGAAATATGAGAGTCTGAGATGGGTATTTAATGAGCCAGGATAAACCTTTTCATTTCACCGATGCCCTCAAATTAGCCGATGTCCGTTATTTTATCGGATCGACCGCTTTTTTTACGTTAGCAAGTCGCGCTTTGGCGGTGGTTATTGGATTTCAAATCTACCGCATCACGCATGATCCGCGTTCTCTGGGTTGGTTGGGTCTTGTCGAAGCGATCCCGGCGATCTCTCTGGTTCTTTTCGGCGGTTACGTTGCCGACCGCTTCAATCGTCAAGGCATTCTTGTAATCACGAAGACTGTTTCATGTTTTTGCGCGGCGCTTTTAGCTTATTTTTCCTGGCAGAGCCAGGCTGCGTCGTTGGCAAGTCTTTATTCGGTGATATTTTTGGCGGGAGTGGCGCGCGGTTTTGCGGATCCTGCCAATACCGCTTTTGAAGCGCAGGTGGTGCCGAAACATCTGACTGTCAATGCGGCATCGTGGATCAGCAGCACATGGGTGAGCTGTGCGGTCGCGGGCCCTGCGGCGATAGGATTTATTTTTGACGCGTGGGGCGCCAGAGGTTCATATCTTGTTATTACGGGCTGTTTTATCATTTCTCTGATCTGCATGTTCTTTATTCCCAAAAAGTCGCAGACAATTTTGAAACAGGAAGAGCCTATTTTAAAAAGTATCGGCGCTGGCTGGCATTTTGTCTGGAAAAATCAGCCGCTTATCGGCGCTCTGGCACTGGATCTTTTCGCGGTGCTGTTCGGTGGGGCAGTGGCGCTTTTGCCTATTTATGCGGATGATATTCTCCACGTGGGCGCAAAGGGATTGGGATTATTGAACGCAGCACCTTCACTGGGAGCGCTTCTCATTACGCTGATGGCTACGCATAAGCCTCCGATAGCCCGTGCGGGGCGTAATCTGCTTTTGACTGTCGCGGGATTTGGATTTAGTATCATCCTCTTTGCTTTTTCTAAAAATTTTTGGGTATCAATGGGCGCATTATTTTTAAGCGGTGTATTCGACGGAGTCAGTGTCGTCATTCGCCGTTCAATGTTGAGACTTCTGTCGCCGGATCATATGCGAGGACGGATTGCCGCTGCGAATTGGGTTTTCATTTCTGCCTCCAACGAACTCGGCGCTTTTGAAAGCGGTATGTTGGCCTCGTGGATCGGTACGATCCCATGTGTTGCAGTAGGCGGGATCGTCACGCTAGGCATTGTGGCGGCAATGGCTTCATTTGCGAAGCAATTGCGTGTGTTGCGTTTTGATCCGCGCACTTTGGAACACAGCTTCTGAGGTTTTTATGGCTCAAATCACCAAAAAACGCCCCGAAAATGTCGAAGGAAATTTTTTCGTAGACGAAACCTGCATTGATTGCGATGCTTGCCGATGGGTCGCCCCAGGATCTTTTCATGAATCCGGAGGCCAGTCAGCGGTTTATCGCCAACCAGCAGATCCAGCGGAAAATTTTCAGGCCTTGCAGGCGCTCGTTTGTTGTCCCACCGCATCCATCGGCACGGTTCGTAAGCCGGATGAACTCAGTAAAGCAGTTCAATCCTTTCCCCTGAAAATCAAAGATGAGGTATTTTATTGCGGTTATCATTCTGAAAGGTCTTACGGGGCAGCCAGTTATTTTATAAAGACAAAATCAGGTAATGTGCTCGTTGATTCGCCCAGATTTGCGGCACCGCTTGTGAAAAATATCGAGGCAATGGGCGGGATCAAATACCTTTACCTAACGCACCGCGATGATGTAGCAGAGCACGAAGCATACCAAAAGCATTTTCATTGCCAGAGAATTTTGCATGCGGATGATGTCAGCCAGGATACCAGAAATATCGAAATGCAGATAAAAGGAGAGGCTCCGATCAAGCTCGAGGAGGATCTCACGGTCATTCCAGTTCCCGGTCATACGAAAGGGCATACGACGCTTTTGTTTAAAAATGAATTTTTATTCACTGGAGATCATCTGGCTTATTCACCGGAACTTGGGCATTTGTATGCTTTTCGAGGTGCGTGCTGGTATTCATGGCCAAAATTGGTCCAGTCCATGAAAACGCTCGCTCAATATGATTTTGAATGGGTGTTGCCGGGTCACGGAAGAAGATTTCGTGGTTCTAAGCAAGAAATGAAAGATCAAATGAAGAAATGTGTTCAGTGGATGCAAAAATGAGAAGATGTTTTATGAAAAAGATATTTATTTTGATCATGTTTGGATTAATGATCCTTCAAAACGTGGCGTTTTCAGAAACGAGCGCAGGAAAGAAAGGGCTTTTGCCTTTGGGAAGCTCTGCGCCTGATTTCAAATTACCGAACGTTGTGACAGGAAAACTTGTGTCTCGCGATGATTTTTTGGCCAAAAAGGCTTTTTTGGTGGTGTTTATTTGCCGGCATTGCCCTTTTGTGCAGCGTGATAAAGACGGAATCATTCAATTAGTGAACGATTATTCAAATAAAGACGTTGCTGTTGTCTCGATCAGCTCCAATGATCCCGCTGCTTATGCTCAGGATTCTCCCGAAAGTCTCAAAGAAATGGCCGTTCAGGATAAATTTCCGATGCCGCTTCTTTTTGACGAAACACAATCGGTAGCAAAAAATTACACGGCTGTCGCAACACCTGATTTTTTTCTGTTCGATAAAGGTCGCAAGCTTGTTTACAGAGGACAACTTGACGACGCAAGGCCCGGAAATGACAAGCCGGTAACCGGCAAAGATGTGCGTGAAGCACTTGATGCGGTTCTTCAGGACAAACCTGTGTCTTCACATCAGAAACCTGCGATTGGCTGTTCCATAAAGTGGAAACCAGGGAACGAACCGGCTTTTTAAGAAACCATTAGGACTATCATTGAGAAAAATATTTTTAGCGGCGCTGATCTTTACACTGATCAATACTTCTCAGGCGTTTTCCAAAGGCGCCGAGAATTTAAAGGGTTTTTTCACTTTTAACGGCATGACCAGAAGTTATTATTTTCATGTGCCGGTCAGTTACGATCCTGCCAAAGCGGTGCCTCTGGTTATTGTTTTGCATCCGGAGGGTGCGAACGCACGAAGTGCAATGCGCTTGTCTCAAATGAACGATAAGTCCGATCGAGAAGGTTTCATCGCGATCTATCCTGATGGAACTGGTTCGTCGCAAAATAATTCGTTCACGTGGAATGCATGGAATTGCTGTGGTTCCGCGGTGAAAAATGAGATCAATGACGTTGGTTTTATCCGAGAAATGATAGAAAGATTGGGAAAAGAGTATTCGATAGATCAGAAAAAGATCTTCGCGACCGGTTTTTCAAATGGTGGAATGATGGTTTATCGGCTGGCATTGGAGCTATCGGATAAGATCGCAGCAATTGCTCCGATAGCAGCGCCAATGAATATCGACAAACCCGAAGCGTCTTACCCCGTCTCTGTGATAGCTTTTCATGGAAGTGATGATCAATATATTCTCTATGAGGGGGGATCTCCGAAAAAACTTATAGATCCGCTGTCACGTATCGACAAACCGGCCACTTATGGGATATCTTTTTGGGCTCATTTTGATCAATGCAAAGAAAAAGCTATTCTTACGGAGCGAGACAATATTATCAGGCAATCTTATGTTGGAGGGACCAACGGTACTGAAGTGGTCCTTTATACGATCCGAGGTCAAGGACACGCGTGGCCGGGTAGCGCAAGCGGGATTCATAACGGAAATCTCGATGAACCCACCAAAGAAATATCCGCAACGGATCTGATGTGGGAATTTTTCGCACAACATCCGAAACCCGATAACCATGACAAAAGTCCTTATAGCAAGTGGGTCAGGGAAAATTACGTCTAAGGTCTTGTAGAATTTACAGGCAAGTCGCAGTAAAATAGATGCATGAAATATATCATATTAATGATCGTCGGTTTTATTGTGACCGTGCCAGCTTTTGCCAAAGATCACAAGATCGTGCTATCCGAAATGTATAAAGTCCCGGCTCCCAGACTTATTTCTCCTTCGTCGGAAAACGTTGACCTGACAGGTAAAACATTTTTACCGTTTGAATGGTCCACTGAAGGGGATCCGGTAAGACGGCAATACTATGATTTTAGGATCTATAAGGGTCGCGAAATGCTATCATCTACATTGATTCATAAAGAAAAAGTGAACGGATATTCTATGAATGTTGGATCGGAATTGTTTCAAAATGGCGAAGTGTATACTTGGGCGGTCAGACAAACATATGACAGTGGTGATAAGAGCCGTAGGAATTTTGCTTCGTTTAAGATCATAAAAAAATGATCGTATTACAATTTGGGTGCAGGATATGATGAGAATTAGGATTTTGATGGCTGTAAGCGTCGGCTTCATTTTTATGACGTCTTCGGTCCATGCAGATAGCCTTGATCAAGATCGGGTCATCGGAGATTCGAAACAAGTGATCAAAGAGATCATGTCGATTCCTGACCAAAGCATTCCTGAAGAGCTTTTGGCCAAGTGTAAAGCAATCGCTATATATCCTACGGTGTTGAATGGCGGATTTTTGATCGGCGGGCGTTACGGAAAGGGTGTCGTGATTAAGCGCGACAAGAAAACAGGCGAATGGGGTCCTGCATCATTTTCCACGATCTTAGGGTTAAGTGCTGGACTTCAGGCCGGGATCCAAGCGACAGATCTTGTATTGATTATTTTAAATAACAAAGGTCTTGAGAGCCTGCTTACGAGCAAAATAACTTTGGGAGCGGATTTTGCCGTCGCTGTAGGACCTGTCGGCAGAACATCCGAGTTATCAACAGATTTTTTCTTAAGATCCATGATCTTGTCTTATTCCAAAAGTCATGGCCTTTTTGCCGGAGCTGCGCTGAACGGCGCGGTTATTTTTCCAGACAATGGAGCTAATAATTCTTACTATGGCAAAAAAGTCACGGCTGAAGATGTCTTATTGAATGGGAGCGTGCCTGTCAAACCTTCTACAAAAGATCTTAATGATCTGCTGGATCAATATGCGCTTCAGTGGGAGAAACGCCAAATGTCAAAGCATAAAGTTAAGTGATCGAATAGCCTCAGTGCTGAAAAAGAATTTGATTTATATTTTTCTTCTTGTTTCGGCTGCTGCATTTCTGGCTAGTTGTGCCACGAACTATAACGTATTGACCAATGCTTATTTAGACAAGACCGTCTCTAACCTTCAAATACCTGCCGGAGCGTCTTTCATCGTATTATCGAATCAGAGTTCGCCAAATCCTATTTTTGACAATGAAGTCAAAATGAAGATCGAAAATCTTTTATCGAAAAAAGGATATAAGCTCGCTTCCGAAGGAAGCGCGGATTATTTCATTACGTTTAATTATGATATTTCGGGAAGGTCCGAAACGGAAACAAGGCCCGATTTTGTCCAGCACCACGATATTGTTCGACGCGTGTTTGTCAGCGGCTCGAATACATATTATGATGTCGTATCGCCGGGGTACACTTCAGTCACCTATGCTTCGGAGACATATACTGTTTATACCGCTCGGTTATTTGTGAAAGTTTTGGATCCCAACAGCTTGAAAAATCATAATGAAAAAGTGGTTTGGGTGGGAGATACGATCAATGAAAGCCAAAATCCGGACCTTCGGGAATCGATAGATTATCTATTGGTCGCGACTTTTAAGTTTTTTGGCAAAGATACCGGTAAGAATCAAGAAGTAATGTTGTCTTCTAACGACAAAGAGGTAGGTGAATTAAGGAATTTTTCTGCCCAAACACCTTCGATCTCAAAAAGTTGAAAAATAACTTTGATGCAAGTACTATATTTGAATGAACTTCTTCTATAAATTGAACCGTCGGCCTCCCAAGAACATATATTTTTGGATTATTTCCGTTATCATTTTAACTTCAACCATTCCCATATATGCCCAAGAGACCATTCGTGAGCGTATCCGGGAAAGGATCCTTGAGCGTCTTCAGAATCAAAATTCTTCTCAACAAGAAGAATCTGCGGATCCAAAATATTATCTTTCTTTTGGAGGTATACAAAGATATTACTTATTGCATGTGCCTTCTAGTTATGACGGCACAAAACCTGTTCCGCTTGTGATTGTCCTGCATGGCGGTGGAGGCAAGGCGGAAGGCGCTGTCCGAATGGCTGATATGGATCCAAGATCTGACAAACAAGGGTTTATTGTCGTTTATCCTAATGGCACAAGTCCCATGAAAGATCGTTTCTTTACTTGGAATTCGTTCCTTTGCTGTGGATACGCATTACAAAATAAAATAGATGATGTCGGATTTATTAATGCACTGTTGGATGAGCTTGAAAAAAATTATTCGATCGATTCCACACGAATATTTGCAACAGGGCTTTCAAACGGTGGCATGATGACTTATAAATTAGGGTGTGAACTGTCCGATAGAATAGCAGCCATCGCCCCCGTAGCGGGAGCTTTAGATACCGACGACCCTGATGCTGCTTACCCTGTTTCCGCGATCATTTTTCATGGGACGGCAGATCTGCATGTCCTTTACGATGGGGGCGTTCCCAAAAAAGCATTCGACAAACATCCGAGGACCGATAAACCTGTTTCTTACGCGGTCTCTTATTGGGTCAAACGCGATGGTTGTTCTCCGACGCCGAAAACGGAGAAATTCGGCAGTATTATCCATGATACTTACAGCGGCGGCATCGATGGTACGGAGGTACAGCTTTATACAATCGTCGGCCAGGGACATGCCTGGCCCGGAGGGAAGCCGGGTATACACAATAGCAACGTAGATCCTCCTACACAAGAAATATCCGCAACCGATCTAATGCTAGATTTTTTCATGAAACATCCCAAAACTGTTAAGAGCTGATTCTAACCGCTTTAAGCAATAACTTTCTTTAAATCCGCCGGTAATTCGCTTTTAAATATCATCTGTTCCTGTGTGACGGGATGTCTAAAAGACAATAAATAGGCATGAAGCCCCAGGCGGCCCGCAGGATCTGAAATACTTCCGTATTTTTCATCCCCAATGATGGGGTGGCCTATATCTGCTAGATGAACTCGGATCTGGTTCTTTCTTCCGGTCAAGAGCGTGACTTCAAGAAGTGAAAATTTTTTTGACGATTTGATAACCCTGTACTGCGTCGCAGCATATTTAGAGAATTTGGATTCGCGGGCACTGTAAACTCTGCGGAATTTATCTTCGATAAGGTGACTTTCGATGGTCTCAGACGATTTTTTAGGTATACCCTCAACGAGCGCGTAATATTTCTTCTCGGCTTTATCCCAATGGTTCTGGAGAGAATATTTCACTTCTTCATTCTTAGCGAAAACTAAAAGCCCCGAAGCATCCCGATCAAGTCTGTGAACAATAAATATACGCTCCTTGCCTGTTTTTCCATTGGACCTGACATAGTCGGTCAATTCGTAATAAACGGTGTGTGTCTTAATCTTTTCTGTTGCTACAGTCAGTAGTCCTTCCGGCTTGTCTATGACGATGAGATGATCATCCTCGTAGATAATCGGAAAAGGAGGTTCGAGTTTAGGGCGCTGACGGTTTTCTTTTGGTTTTTGAAGAAATTCAAGTGTATCGCCGGTTTTCAAAGAATAATCGTGCCGGGTCACGATCTTGCCATTTACCGCGATCGCGCCGTATTTTAAAAGCTGTTTGATTTTTGTACGCTTTTTTTCGGGGAAGTATTTCAAGAGGTAAGTTAAAAGCAGCAGGTCTTCGACGGCTGTATGCGTTTTCATCAAGTCATCATAAGGTATGTTTTAATAACCGTCAAGGAAGGGATGTTTTTACCGGACTTCTTATTAAACATTGACTATAAAAATCAAGAGGCTTAAGCTATTAACAATAGACCACGGTGAAAATAAAGGGGGCCGTTATGAAAAAGACCATTTTTTGGAGCATTTTGGTATTCATCCTCGGTATTTCGCCATCTTATGCCGGGGTCAGAGATTTCATTACGACCGAATCCACACGCAACGAGTTTCGTCAAGATCCCAGAGGGTTGACTCCCAATCAAAGAATCCAGAGGAACGAACTCAAAGCTGAGTTGAACCCGGATCTGCGGGGACGATGGAACCCGAAGAGCCGCCAGCCTGCTTCGGAAGGGAGTTATCAGACCGACAATTTAGCCGAAAAGATCTTAGCTAATTTCAAAGAGGATGAGGAACTTGCGAAGATCCCCGCTAAGCTCAAAGTGAGCTCTGTGAATGGGGCTGTGACGCTGGACGGTTTTGTGAATAATGAAGATGAACGGAATTTGATAGAAGACAAAGTCAAAAAAATGGAAGGCGTGAAAAAAGTCATCAATCAATTGAAAATAAAAACTTCTAATCAGGACCTTCTCGAATAACTGTTCACAGAACGGCCGCTTTGAAAAAGTTTAAATTTGTCGCAACGCTCTTTGTTATCTTGTTATGCGTAGGTTTTATTCACGGTGCGAGATATTTTTTCGGGCCACACGGCCGCGTGATGCTGGACAGCCGTATTTTGAACCGGTCACGCGGAAATCCCGCCGCGCCGATATGGGCTGTCGAGTATATGGACTATCAGTGCCCTTCATGCCGAATAGCGTTCAAGATCCTCGATGCTTATATGAAAGAAAATCCATCCAAGCTTTATTTACAAGTCCGCTTTCATCCGTTAAAACAGCATCCCCACGGTCTTGAAACCGCGATCTATGCGGAGTGCGCTACAAGACAGAATAAATTTTGGGAATTTCACCGTTTGCTGTTTGAAAACCAATCTGTTTGGAAGGACATGAACTACGCGACCGGTGTATTTCATGATTATGCCCATCAGGCCGGAATGGACCTGAAGAAACTGGATTCTTGCCTTACCAATCCTATGACAAAAGAAAAAGTCTTGGAAGAAAGCGCTGCGAGTAAAGAATTGGGGATTGATTCCACGCCGACTGTTTTTATCAACGGAAAAATGATAGTTGGTCATAAACCTTTGCTCGAAGAGTTAAAGAATTTCTCGCCTAAATTTGATTTTGATATTGCTGGAGAAGAAAATAATGCGCGCTAAACTTTTTGTGCTCTTAAGAATTTTGGCCGGCGGAGTATTCGTGGTATCTGGATTTATCAAGTTGATGCAACCGTATCAGAATTTTTTAGCCGCAATACAAAGTTATGAGATCTTAAAAGGCGCTGCCGCGGAAATACTGGCAAAATCGATGCCGTGGGGAGAATTCATCGTTGGTATTTTTTTGATACTGGGTTTTTGGTCCAGGATATCGATTTTGATTCTTTGGGTTTTCAACACCGTTTTTATAGGTGTCATTGGTTCGGCGCTTTTTAGAAGGTTGCCGATCCAGGATTGCGGATGTTTCGGGGATTCTTTTTCGCTTCAGCCCCAGCAAACTCTCGGTTTAGATATTGTGCTTTGGATCGTTTTTATGTTCTTGGCCGCTTATTTTTCTTGTACGCAGTTTTTTAGTCTGGATAATTTTTTCGATAATCAAAGGAGATGAAAATGCAGAATCTGAACGAGATCAAGACCGTCATTGACCGCGAATACGAATTTTTCATCAGGAAACACGACCATTGGAGTCTTTTATCCGGTCCGAAGAACAATGAGCTTGTTGCGCACGCGTTGCGTGTATTGCTTCACATGGGTGAAGTGAAAAAATACGAGAGCGAATTTTTATCCGTCGCAGAAAATCAGCATAGGGACGGCGGTTGGGGAGCCGAATCAGATAATGACGAGAGCGCAGCATGGGTTTCCGCTTTCATGGCGTTGATGCTGATCCGCGGAAATCAGGTGTTAAAAAATTCGAAGATCTCTAGAGCGGTCGACAGATCCATCGATTATTTCTTGAAAAATCAGAAAGAGGACGGGCGATGGGTGGATCCTTCCTGGGCGGATCTGGATACCACAAGTCATCCGGTAAGTTTTTTTAATGTGGTGCTTGCGCTTGGTGAACCAGCTTGGAAGAACAAGGTCAAAAAATCTTGGAAAGCGGGGCTTCAGTTCATCGTAGAAAACCAACGGCCGGATGGTGCATGGGTCGATGAAAAATTCCATCCTACCGGCGTTGAAACCACGGCGCATCTTGTACAGGATGCCGTGATCGCGTCTCTTGTGCTTCCCGAAAAGCTTGATCATAAGAAAACTTGCCAAAAGGGAATGGAAAAACTTTTTTCGTTCCAAGCTTCGGATGGTTCATATGACGGTGAGAATGTGGATCATACGATGGACTCGACAAGATCGCTCATCATTATTTCCCGCATTCTCGGCGAAGAAAAAAGGTGCGAACCCGTCATTGAAAATGCGATGACATGGATTCTGCGCGTGAAGAATGAATTCGGTTGGCCAGATTTTCCTCAAATGAAAACCAATCTTGAGCGCACCTGTGACGGTTTGGACACGTTGCTTAAATATTTGGCCTACCGAGAAAAAAACTGGGAACCGGCCGTACGCCGATGGGGTTATATCGAGGGCATTCCGACCTATGACCGGAAAGCGGTTTTAGCGGGTTCATAGAATGTCAGAATGGTATTCGGCGGGTACTGTTTCGGATATTGCTGCCAATAAAGTTAAATATCTTGATATCAGCGGCAGAGAGATCGCATTATTTCAAATAGGGAGCGCATTTTTTGCGATCGATAATTCCTGCCCTCATAGAGGCGGCCCGTTATTTCGTGGTGCAATAGAAGGATCATCTGTCAGATGTCCTTTGCATGGCTGGCTTTTTGATATTCCCACCGGCGAATGTAAGAACCAACCGGGAACAAAAATAAATTCTTACCCTGTTAAAATAGAAAATGAATCGGTTTATATCTGTTTTTAAAACGATACTATTGATCTTTTTATCCGCGAACCTTGCGTTCGCGGCGCAGGCAAATATCCGCCATCCTTTTGTATCGGGCCAATTTTATCCTTCCGATAAAAATGAATTAAGCCAAATGATCAATGGTTTTCTGGAAAAAGTTCCCGAGCACAAACCAATTCCAGGAACGATAAAGTTTTTTATTGCTCCACATGCAGGATACATTTATTCAGGTCAGACAGCTGCTTATGATTATCGGTTGATCAAGGGCAATCATTACGATTCGGTCATTATTATCGGACCTTATCATAGCGCTTTATTTCATGGAGCTTCTATTTGGAAATCTGGTTTATGGCAGACGCCGTTAGGTGATGTGGCGATCGATGAGGAATTGGCGCAAGCGATTGCTAACGAGAACCCTGATTTTCAGTTCACTGAAAATGCGCATTTAGCTGAACATTCGCTTGAGGCTCAAGTGCCGTTCCTGCAGAAAGTCCTGACAAATTTTAAGATAGTCCCTATCCTGATCAGTGACCCGTCTCCCGATAATTACAAAGCTTTGGCGCAAGCGGTCTATAAAAATATCCAAGGAAAAAGTGTATTGGTCATCGCCTCATCTGATATGAGTCATTATTATGAAGACTCGATCGCACGCACAATGGATTCCACAACGCTTGGATTTTTAAAAGATCAAAATGCCGTCGGACTTTCAACCGCATTAAATGCGGGAAAGGGTGAATTATGCGGCCAGGCGGCTGTACTTACTTTACTTGAAATATCTCATCTCATGGGAAACACGCATCTTGAAGTTTTGAATTATTCCACGACGGCCGATACGACCGGCGATCGATCGAGGGTCGTAGGATACGGTGCGAGCGTAATTTATCAGGACAGTGCGCCGCAGGCTTCCGTTAAAACAGAGAAAGTCCAAGCTAAGAGTTTGACCCCGGAAGAAAAACATGAGCTTTTGAAAATCGCTAGGAACACCGTTGAAAATTTTGTGGAGAACGGCAATATTTACCAGCCGAGCGAAAATGACCCGGTCTTCAAAGAAGATAGAGCAGCTTTTGTTACGATCATGGAGAAAGGACGGCTTCGCGGATGCATTGGCAGTCTTACGGCCAGAGAACCACTGGCTGTCGCTGTCAGAAACATGGCTATTCAAGCTGCGTCGGAAGATCCGCGTTTCCAACCAGTCCAAAAAGAAGAACTGAAGGATTTAGAGTTTGAAGTTTCTGTGTTGAGCGCGCCAGTAAAAATTAAAAGTGCAGATGAAATTATTCTAGGTAAGCATGGCGTAATCGTGAACCAAGCAGGACATTCTGGAGTCTTCCTTCCGAAAGTCGGCGAAGAATTCGACTTTGATAAGACAAAATTTTTGAACGAACTGTGTTCTCAAAAAGCGGGCTTGCCGGATTCGTGCTGGCAAGATCCTGCGACGGATCTTTATATTTTTACTGCTGAGGAATTCAGTGAAAAAGATTCGTAGAATTTATTAATGAGAATCTACCCGCTAAAAAATAAATCAACCCTTCGAATTCAAAACAAAGCCTCTGAATTTTTAAAAGCGTATTCTTCTAATTCTTTGGATAAGCCAAGAAATGCGTTTTTAAATATTAAAGGCCAGATCGTCGCTGTTTTTGATCAATTAATCTTAAATGACGAAGAAGCATTGATCGTTATAGAAAAACAATATTTAGAACGTCTGATGAATCATCTTCGAAAATACCTGCAATTGACCGATACAACCTTTTCTGATGAAAATTTGAATGTATACTATGATTTGGACGGGGATTTTAAAGAGGGTAAAGGCGAATACATCATCTTGGAGAGAAAGGGCAGTCTTATCTTAACTTACCGCAATATTTCTTCCAATGTGACTGATGAAGAGTTCACCCTTTTTCGATTAAAGAATAATATCCCTTTCCAGGGAATCGATTATGACGAAGAGCTTCTTTTGAATGTTGGTGATGAAGAATTTGTGTCTTACACGAAAGGCTGTTATTTGGGACAAGAGATCATCGCGCGTGTTCATCATCGTTCATCACCGCCAAAAAAGCTCGTTGTAAGATCTGATGTCGATTGCAGTGCCGATGAGTCCGCGAGAATGAGTTCTAAGACTTACGATCCTGACATGAAAACCTATCTTGGATTTTTATTTGTGGTAAAATGATCTTGTAAACAATGGAACCTACAGACAATAAAATATTTTTATCAGGTTTTTCTAAAGGCAGGAACTGGAAAAAAGAGATCCAGGTGCTTGCTTCCAAGATCAAGAAAGAATTTCAAGGCAAGTCCTGTGACTTGGCCGTTTTTTTTGTATCCGAGACCTACAAGGATTTCGATGCTAAGACATTTTCTCAACTTTTAAATGAAGAACTTTTATGCCGAATTATGATCGGCTGCAATTCCAGCGGTGTGATCGGAGATGAGGTCGAGATTGAACTTGAACCGGCGATCTCTGTACTCGCGATGCATCTTCCCGGCGTACGTCTTAATACTTTTTATATTTCCGGCGACGAGGCAAATAGCGTAGAAAATGGCACGGAACTGATTAAACTGTTGGATATTTATCCTACTGATAAACCGCATTTTATTTCTTTTGCCGACCCGTCGAGCTGCGATATTTCAAGGTTACTGAATAATTTTAATCATGCGTACAAAGGCTCCCCGGTGATCGGGGGGCTTGCCAGCGGCGGCGTCATGAACATGCCAAACTGGCTTTGCCTGAATGGGAATATTTATGACAATGGTGCCGTCGGCGTGGCACTGACAGGGAATATCTCTTTTGAAACTATTGTTTCTCAGGGATGCCGGCCGATCGGTAAGCCGTTCGTGATCACCAAAGCGGAAGATAACGTGCTTTATGAATTGGCGGGGAAACCTGCGCTGGTGGCCACACGCGAGGTTTTGGAAGGACTGTCCGCAAAGGATAAAAAACTTTCGGAGCATTCACTTTTTGTAGGATTTGTCATGAATGAAAATCAAACGGCGTTCAAGCGCGGTGATTTTTTGATCCGGAATATCATGGGTTTTGACCCTGACAGCGGTGCTCTGATCATTGGTTCTTCTCTCAAAGTAGGCCAAACGATCCAATTTCAATTGAGGGACGCCGAAACGTCGGAGGAAGATCTGAAAGCTTTGTTGGCCAATCTCCACGGAACGGATCATGGTTCACCTCAAGGCGCGATCTTAGTGAGCTGCTGCGGACGGGGAAAAAATCTTTATGGAAGACCGGATCATGATATCCGTATGATCCAGACCGCGAAAGGTCCTTTGCCTTTAGCCGGTTTTTTCGCAAATGGAGAGATTGGACCTATCGGCGATAAAAATTATGTCCATGGTTACACTTCCAGTTTAGTGATCTTAAAGTAATTTTTTCCATGAAAACTAAGAAGATGGATTGGACAAAAAAGAAATGTATCCCTTGTGAAGGCGGTGCTGCTCCTTTGTCAAAGGAGGAAGTGCTAAAACATATCAGAGATCTTGATGATTGGATTGCTTCTGTTGACATCACATCTATCCGCACTTCTTATGTGATGAAAGACTTTGCGTCGGCTATTCAGTTGGTTGGCCGGATCGCCAAACTGGCTGAAAAAGAAGACCACCATCCGGATATTCATTTGACTGGATACCGCAAACTTTTGATTGAACTTAGCACACATGCGATCGGGGGACTTTCGGAGAACGATTTCATACTAGCCGCTAAGATCGATAAGCTCCCAAAAGCTCTAAAGAATGGATAATTTTTAGAGGTTTATCTTAAGTTATTGAATTTAAACAACTTAAGATTTAAAATAGAACTGATCAATTTAATCTTTTTTTGATAATTTGCGTCTAATAGGGTGAAGGTTAAAAAGGGGAATGCTAAGGAGGACCCGCCCATGAGGTTTTTGAATAGACGATTTGCAAAAATTTTTTTGATCCAGCTTCTTTCGATCTGGATCGGCTTGTCTTGTGCCTATGCCGACGAAAACCAGCCATTCAATCAATCCGTTGACCAGCAATCAGCCCAGGGTTCTGCTAATGACCGCCGAGCAAAGATAGAGGAGCTTAAAAGATTGAAGGCCGAAAATCCTGATGAGTTCGAGAGAGTTGTTAAAGACCGCAAGCAAAAATTAAAAGAGAAACTTCAGGAACTTAAAGAGAAAGATCCCCAAAAATATCAGGAAATAACCCGTAAAGTGCGTCAACAGCGTCTCGAAAAACTCAAACAGCAGAATCCCGAAAAATTTCAGCAGATCATGCAGAATAAAATGCAGAAGCTTCAAAATTTGCAGCAAAGTGATCCTGCGAAATATGACCAAATTATGAAGGAACATCCGAAGCTTGCGGAGAAACTTCAAAGACGCGAGACAATGGGAAATGTGCGTAGAAACGATCCTGAGAAGTTCGGACAAACGATGCAGGATCGCACCGGAAGGCTGGAAGAAATGAAGGAAAATAATCCAGACCGTTATCAGCAATTCATGCAGAATCATCCGAGGTTTGGACAGCGTCAGGGTTTTCGCAGGAATCGTTGGCGGGAAGGTGACAATGGCGCCAATGGATCTGATGATAATGCTGGGAATGGATTCTTCCGCGATCGTGGCGCACGTGGGCGGCAAGGTGAAGAACGCTGATCCAAGAGAGTCGGCGCTGATCGAAGAAGCGCGTAATGGCAATATAAGCTCTTTTTCAAAACTAGTCGAGATTTACCAGGAGCGGGCAGTCCATATTGCCTATTCTATTTTAGGCAATTTCGAAGATGCCCACGACATGGCTCAGGAAGCTTTCGTGAAAGCTTATGAGAATCTTCAAAGTTTCAGGGCTGACAGCCGGTTTTATACTTGGTTTTACCGGATCCTAGTGAATATGTGCAAGGATTTTTTGAGAAAAAAGAAAGTGAGACAGCATCTTTCGTTTTGGTTCCATCGCACGGATGACGAAGATGACCCTTTGATGAATATTGCCGGTCAAACGAAAACAGCGGCTGAGAATTTGATGAATAGCGAGTTAGGAAACGAGATTTTTAAGGCGATTGATAAACTACCGGCACAGCAAAGAAATGCGTTTAGTTTAAGATATCTTGAGGGTCTAAGTCTCGAAGAGATCGCAGAAACGATGGGGTTGAGTTTGGGTGCTGTGAAAGCCAATATTTGGCAGGCGGGACAGAAAATGCAGAAACTTTTAAGCGGCTTTATATCAATAGGAGAATAACCCATGACAAATGAACTTTTTGATCAGCAGGACAAATCGCTGATGGAGCGTTTAAAGGCTGTTCGCGAGCAAAAAGTACCGCCGGCCATCATGAAGGGTTTTTCCGCTTCTGTTGAAAAACGCATCCGTGAAAAACAGCCAAGCCTTGAGATCCAATTCAAACCGAAAAGATCTTGGGTCCGTGCATGGGTGCCCGTCATGACTGTATTGGTCATTGGTTCTATTCTAGTCTTAAGATTACCGATCGGTATGCGCGGTATGCCGGTAGCACCTACTAACCAGACAGTCGAGCTGGCACAAGCAAACAGCAATCAATTGACCGATGAGATCGCGGCTTTGACGGAAGTCGGCGCGTGGACCGAAGAAGACGAAAAGTCTACCGGTCTTCCGACAGAAAATGATATCGAGGATCTTGAGCTTTCCCGGTCGATCCCGTCCTCCGACACGCGGCTTGCCTAAGATTGGCTTTAACCAAAGGTTATATGATAGACTAATCTGCTCATTTTTTATAATGGGCGGTTAGCTCCCCGCCAGAAAGCATCGGCGGGTTGATCCTTAAGGATCGAGGTCGCTTCGCTAACCGCAACACATAGATTCGGGCGGTTAGCTCAGTTGGTTAGAGCGTCTGATTTACATTCAGAAGGTCAAAGGTTCGAGTCCTTTACCGCCCACCATTAAATTTATTTTAAATAGAAAGAGAAATTTCATGTCATTTGACAATTTAGGGCTTCACCCGAATTTATTAAAAGGTATTCATGATCTGGGATTTATCCGTCCCACGCCGGTCCAACAGGAGAGTATCCCCAAAATTTTATCCGGTCGCGATGTGATCGCTTCGGCTCAAACAGGGACCGGAAAGACAGCTGCGTTTGTTCTACCAATATTGCATAAGCTTCTTTCAGTGCCGCGGCATAAAAAAGGGATCCGTGCGCTGATCGTTGCACCGACGAGGGAATTGGCGCTTCAATCGATGGAGCATTTGCAAAATCTTTCACGTTATGTGCCTTTACGGGGCCACGCGATATTCGGAGGAGTTCCGATGAATCCTCAGATCCGAGCGTTGGCTCAAGGATTGGATATCGTCTCGGCGACGCCGGGGCGACTTTTAGATCACGTCTATGAAGGCAGGATCGATTTTGGTGCGCTTGAGATCTTAGTTCTTGATGAAGCAGACCGCATGATGGACATGGGTTTTTTACCAGACATTAGAAAGATCATTTCACTTCTGCCACCCAAACGCCAAAATTTGATCTTTTCGGCAACAATCCCCGATGAGATCATGACATTAGCCAAACAGATTTGCCACGATCCGGCTATGGTGCAGGTCGGAGTAAAATCAACCACGCCCACCGGTATCCGTCACGCTGTTTACCCGGTTTCGCATGATCAAAAGACAGAGCTTTTGTTAAGACTGATCCATGAGCACGGAACGAAAATGTATTCGGTGATCGTTTTTACTCGCACAAAATCTCGCGCGGATCGTCTCGCACATATGCTGGAACGCGCCGGTATCAGAACCTCGGTGATCCACGGTGACCGGAGCCAATTGCAGCGCACCAAGGCGCTTGAAAACTTCAAACGCAATAAAAGCCAGGTACTTGTTGCTACGGATGTGGCCGCACGCGGCATTGATGTCAAAGACATCACACATGTCATTAATTTTGATATTCCGCAAACACCGGAAGATTATATCCACCGCATCGGACGCACTGCCCGAGCCGAAGCGACTGGCGATGCTTTTTCACTGGTTTCACCCGACGAAGAGGACATGGTGAAAGACATTGAGCGTGTGATCAACCAGCGGCTTCCGCGAGTAACGTTGCCGGATTTTAATTATCGCAAAGCTTCATCGCATGCGACGCCGCATCACGGCCATACCAGACCTCATCATCGCGGTGGTGAACACCGCGGGCAGGGATCTCATCGCTCTTTTCACGGACCGAAGAAACATTTTCGGCCTTCGGGAGGTTCAAGCCATGGCCACGGCGGAGGGCAAAAATTCCGCTCGAATCGTTGACCGAGGGTGGTAAAATAAATCCTTATGACCTTTCAAAAAACCAAATCGATCCATCGTATCGAAGAACGCATGGAGGATCTTGAACCGGAATCTCTGCGCTACAAGGTGCTGGATTCCGCCCGTCGATTCAAAAGTTCATGGATAGAACTGGGTCAATATCTTTTCACTGTTTATAAAGACAAGCTATTCAAAGACTGGGAATATCTTACTTTCGAAGCTTATTGTTCAAAAGAAATAGGCATCAAGCAGGCCACAGCCATGAAGCTTCTGAAATCCTATTCATTCCTTGAGCATGAAGAGCCCGCTTTTTTAAAACGTCAAGTGACGGATGATCAAAAGCCAAGCCGTATTCCAAGTTACGAATCGGTGAATGCATTGCGTTTGGCGAAGCAGAGCGACAGGATCACGGAGCGTGATTATCAGACGCTTCGTGAGGAAGTTCTTGATAACGTCAAAGAAGATGCAGAGGTAAAAAATAAGATCCGCTATATTTTGAAAAGCAGCGCACCAAAAGATTCGATGCAAGAAAAGGAAAACAGGAAATCACAGATCATCAAGCGGCTTATCATGAATTTAAATTCTTCCAGAAATGAATTAAAAAATCTGGCTTGTCCGGAAAAAATTCTGAAGAAGATGGATGAATTGTCGGATCTTTTGTCCGATTTTCACCCTTAAGAGCACATCTTAACGGAGGTGTCGCGCGTATGCAGCCTGTAAAAATCTTCACACCTCAGGACGCTAATCAGACTTTGCCCTTCGTAAAAAAAGTCGTATCCGATATTCTGGAACTAGGTCATCAAATCCGTGCTTTGTCAGCTCAGATCGGTACCGATGCGCAGGATGATCCTGAAATCATTCGTCTGATGGATCAGCTTGAAGAATTGTTCGAAGAGTTGGAAGCGATTGGATGTTCTTACAAAGACTGGAATTTTTCAGTCGGCCTCGTTGATTTTCCCTGCGTGATCGACGGCAAGGATGTATTCCTCTGCTGGCGCAGCGATGAAGATGAGCTGAGATATTATCATGAAGTAGATTCAGGATTTGCCGGCAGGAAACTCATCCCGAAGGAATATTTATTCCCGAATTCTAAATAACCGAGAAAATAGAAAAATAAAAAAGGCGGCTTTGTGGGCCGCCTTTTTTATTACTGATTTGAACGTTTATTATGAGAGGTGTTTAGAAACCAGCTTAGTCATGTCGAACATCGACACTTGGGACTTGCCGCCGAATACGGCCTTCAAGGTCGCATCCGCATTGATGTTCCTTCTGTTCTTCTTATCCTGAAGGTCATTCTTCTTGATGTAAGCCCACAGCTTCTTGACGACTTCGGTGCGAGGTATCGCCTTGCTTCCGACAACTTTGCTGAGTGCTTCGCTAGGCTGCAACGGTTTCATGAACGCTGGATTTGCTTTTCTTGCCACAGTAATGTTCTCCCTTATATTAAAAACAGGTTAATTTCCTTTGACCTTCTCCGCGAAAATTTGCGGTCGACCTTTATTGGGCTCATGAAGCCCAGTCAATTGACCCACTATTACTATCACAAATTCTCTGAAAAGAGAAGCAAGAATTTTATTTTTGAGTTATAGTGATTCCGATGATCGGTTTGTATGTTCATATCCCATTTTGCACCAAAAAATGTCACTACTGTAATTTCGTGATCACAACGAATAATGCTTTGCAGGATCACCGGGATTTTTTGGCTGCTTTAGAAAAGGAAATTTTTCACTATAAGAATGATTTCGCGGCAATCTCGTTCGATACGTTGTATCTGGGCGGCGGAACGCCGTCGGTGATGCGCCGCTCGGAAACAGCTGATCTTTTTCGATTACTGAAAAAGAATTTTAAATTTAAAAGCTCTGCAGAGATCACATGCGAAATCAATCCTGGAGACATCGATCAAGAAAAAGTAAAAAATTATTTTTCTCTAGGAATAAACCGTATCAGTCTTGGTGCTCAATCATTTCACGATGAAACGTTAGAACGTATAAATCGAACTCACCGCGCAAAAGATATTTTATCTTCTGTAAAAATTTTGAAAGACGCCGGATTCAAAAATATCAGTTTGGATCTTATTCTTTCATTGCCTGGCGAAACGCTGGATGACGTGAAAAATTCTTTGGACCAATTAATCGGTCTTGCGCCGCAGCATGTTTCTTTGTATGAATTGACAATCGAGGAAAGGACGGTTTTTGGGGATTTATTCAAAAAAGGAAAGCTGAAACTTCCTGATGAAGATCTACAGATAAAAATGTTGTCGCTTGCCCGAAATACCTTAAAGCGAGCAGCGTTTTTTCACTATGAACTTTTGAGTTATGCAAAACCAGGTTTTGAGTCACGGCATAACAAGATCTATTGGAATAACGAAGAATACCTGGGTTTGGGTCCCGGAGCATTCTCCTATGTGAAAGGACGGCGGTTCATGTTTGCGAAAAGTTACGAAGAATATCTGAAAAAGATCGAAAAAAATGACTGGTCCGCCGCGGAAGAGGAAAAATTGATCTCCGAGAAAAGAGAGAGGGAAGCTTTTTTATTGGCGCTTCGCTTAATGAACGGTGCAGAGATAAAGCGTTTTCATCCGTTGATCAAGCAGATAAAAGACAGCATCGATTCTCTTAAGGATAAGGATTTGCTATGCGAAGAAAATGGCAAATTGCGTCTAACTGACCGCGGACAATTCTTTGCCGAGACAGTTTTTTCAGAATTATCGGTGTGATATAATCCAAAAATGGAAGATACAGCAAAAGAGCTTTATGAAAAAGCTTTGGATCTTTTTGGCGCGGGTAAGTTTACCGAAGCCGAAGCAGAGTTGTTGAAGCTGGTACAGGCTCACCCGTCATATGCAGATGCGTATGAAGCTTTGGGAAGGGTCTATTATAAGCTCGAGCGGATCGATGATGCGATTCGGTGGATGACAAAACTATCAGAGCTCAAACCCGATTACGCAATGGCTCATACGAACCTGTCTATTTTTTATATGAAGAAAGGTATGAAGGACCTGGCTGAAGAAGAAAAAGCGAAGGCGACGGTTCTTAGCTTTAAAAATTTTTCAAAATAAAAATAAGAAAGTGATCGATGAAAAATAAGACTAATTTTACCCGCATTGCTCTGATCCAAATGCCTTGTAAAGCGGATCCGCAGAAGAATCTAAGGTCGGCGGTTTCGCAGATCAAAGTAGCTGCTTCCAAAGGCGCCAAAATTGTGGCGCTTCAGGAGCTTTTCAATACGCTTTATTTTTGCCAGACGCAGAGCACTAAAAATTTTGATCTGGCCCAGACGATCCCCGGTGAGGTGACAAAGGTTTTGAGCGAAGTTGCGCGCGCAAAAAAGATTGTGATCATAGCGCCTTTTTTTGAGAGAGCTGCGAAAGGACTCTATTATAATTCGGCCGGAGTGATCGACGCTGACGGCAAATGGCTTGGCACTTACCGTAAAATGCATATTCCCGATGATCCTGGTTTTAACGAGAAATTTTATTTCGCACCGGGAGATCTGGGATTCAAATGTTTCAAAACGCGTTACGCAAAAATCGGTGTTTTGATCTGCTGGGATCAATGGTTTCCTGAAGCGGCAAGGCTCACAGCGCTTCAAGGCGCTGACATTCTGTTTTATCCGACCGCGATCGGCTGGAAACCGAATAAGCCGGCTGAAACTAAATCCTATCATTCGGCTTGGGAGACGATACAACGCGGACATGCGATCGCCAACGGCGTTTATGTTGCTTCGGTGAATCGCGTCGGTAAAGAAGGCGATTTCAAATTTTGGGGCAGTTCATTCGTTGCCGATCCGTTCGGTGAGATCCGTTACCGCGCAAGCGCCGCTCACGAGGAAATCCTCATCGAAGATTGCGACTTGAGTTTGGTCGACAAAACGCGCTGTGAGTGGCCGTTTCTGCGCGACAGGCGCATCGACGCTTATCAGACGATCACTTCAAGATTTATTTAACATGCCTTCTGGTTATCGGATGCCTGCCGAGTGGGAATCGCACCGCTCGACGTGGCTCACCTGGCCTAAAAACAAGATCACCTGGCCCGGAAAACTTCTCAAAGAAGTCGAATCCATTTATCTTCAGATGATCTCAGCGCTTCTACCGAATGAACAAATAAATCTTCTGGTCGATGACCGGAAGACGGCACAGACTGTTTTAGGTCGACTCAGTCATAAAAAAATTTCAACGCGGAACCTTATTTTTCATGAAGTCAAAACCGTTGATACGTGGATCCGGGATTACGGGCCGATCTTTGTTAGAAAGCAAAAAAAGATCGCGTTCACGAAATGGATTTTCAACGCCTGGGGCGGAAAATACTCGGATCTTGCGCGCGACAATCGTGTCGTCGATAAACTCACGGCGCTTAAAAATGTCGAGCGTTTCGATCCTGGCATTATTTTGGAAGGCGGTTCTATCGACATGAACGGGCGCGGTACTTGTCTGACCACCGAGCAGTGCCTGTTGAATCCAAATCGCAATTCTCGATTATCGAAAAAAGAAATAGAAAAATATCTCAAAGATTATCTCGGAGTTCTCAAAGTCATTTGGCTTAAAGAGGGCATCGAGGGAGATGACACCGATGGACACGTCGACGACATCACGCGTTTTGTCGGTCCAAGGACCATTCTCACAGCGACAGAAAAAGATCCTGCGGATAAAAATCATGCGATTTTAGATGAAAATCTTCAAATTTTAAGGTCTGAATCAGATCAAGATGGGAAAAAATTTCACCTGATCGAATTGCCAATGCCGGGAAAAGTTGGCATTGGCAGGAATGACACCGATGCCAATCGTTTGCCGGCAAGCTATGCAAATTTTTATATTGCGAACAAAGTTGTTCTGGTGCCTATTTACAACCATTCAAATGACAAACTGGCTCTTAAGATCATCAAAAGTGTTTTTCCGAAAAGAAAAGTGATCAGCATCGAATGCACTACGCTCGTCTACGGTCTCGGATCGATTCACTGCGTGACACAGCAAGAGCCCGCTCAATGAAAAATAAACCTTATCGCCACGTGCTTTATGTGCTGCTGATGGCTGTGAAGGGAATTTTTTATCTTTTGCCTTACAAGCTCGGTTTTTCGATTGCCGGAAATTTAGGAAAAATGGCATTTTACAGTCTTAAAAAAGAAAAAGAAAAAACGCTTTCACACCTTCGTTTTGCTTTCGGCAGCGAGAAATCGGAACAGGAGATTTTAAAGATAGGCGAAGCAGTTTTTGAACATTACGGCCGCACACTTTTTGAATTGGCGATGATCGACAAGATCATTCCGCGGTTTGATGATTTTGTTTATGCAACAGGCTATGAAAATTTTGACAAAGGACTGAAGGCCGGCAAAGGGATCGTGGTGACGATCGCACATTTTGGCAATTGGGAGATCATGGGAGGATATACAGCGCTTAAAGGTTATCCATGCACGGTGATTGCCCGAAAGATCTATTTTGAAAAATATGACCGTTTGCTCGTCGAGATCAGGAATAAAATGAAAGTTGAGACGATCTATCGCGATGAATCAGTTCGTAAAATGCTCGGAACTCTTAGAGCAAACCGGATGCTCGGATTTGTCGTCGATCAGGATGTGAAATCGGTGGACGGGATCTTTGTGAATTTTTTCAACCATCCGGCATTTACACCCATCGCACCGGTGCGTTTTGCGATGGTAACAGGTGCTGTCATTGTTCCGGTCTTTATAATCCGCGAAGGCATGCGTCATCATATGATCGTAGAGCCGGCGATCGAGATGGTTTCGACCGAAAATAAGGAAGAAGATCTTAAAGCAAATACCCAAAAGTGGGTATCCGTTCAGGAAAAATATATACGCCAATATCCGCACTTATGGGTGTGGAACCATAAGCGCTGGAAAACGACTCTCGCCACTCTCGAAGCCGCCGTCCACTCTAATATATAATATTACCTTTATTTAAGAATTTTGCTATAATAACCCCTCTTTTTAAAGGAATAGAATGATCAGCCGTTATACACTCCCAGAAATGGGGAAGATCTGGACTGAGGAAAATCGGTTCAGAGTGATGCTTGAAGTTGAAATTGCCGCCTGCGAGGCTATGGCGGCTCTTAATCTGATTCCGAAAAAATCCGCCAAGAATATCCGTAAAAAAGCCTCGTTCAGTGTTCCACAAATCGATCAATTTGAAAGAGTTACAAAGCACGATGTCACGGCGTTTTTGAAAAGCGTTGGTCAAACGGTGGGATCGGACGCACGATTTATCCATAAAGGTTTGACCTCAAGTGACGTACTGGACACGGCTTTAAGTCTTCAAATCCTTGAAGCGATCGACCTTTTGATCGCCAATGTCAAAGAACTTAGCATGATCCTGGAAGCGCATGCGCTGGAATATCAGGATACGCCGATGATGGGCCGCTCTCATGGTGTGCACGCAGAGCCGGTGACACTCGGCCTAAAGATGCTGCTTTTTTATGAGGAATTTAAGCGCAATTTGGTTCGCTTAGAAGCGGCGAGAAAAGGGATTTCCGTAGGAAAAATTTCAGGCGCTGTTGGCACATATGCGAATATCGATCCTCGTGTCGAAGAAAAAACGCTTAAAATTTTAAAATTGAATGTTGCGCCGGTCTCGACGCAGATCCTTCAGCGCGATCGTCACGCTGAAGTTTTGATGGCACTTTCGATCTTGGGCGGTTCCCTAGAAAAACTCGCGACTGAGATACGCCATCTTCAGAAAACCGAAACGCTGGAGCTCGAAGAGCCATTTTCCGAAGGACAGACCGGTTCGAGTGCGATGCCGCACAAAAGAAATCCGGTGAATTGTGAGAGGATCGCCGGGCTTGCGCGTGTCCTCCGTGGCAATGCGCTCGCTGCTCTGGAAAACATTGCTTTGTGGCACGAGCGCGACATTACGCATTCGTCAGTGGAACGCGTGATACTGCCGGATTCATTCATTCTTTGCCATTTCATGATCCGTGAGATGATCAGCGTATTGAAAGGTCTTCAAGTTTATCCGAAGAACATGATGGAAAATATCTGGAAGACGCGCGGGCTTATTTTTTCGCAGCGCGTGCTTTTGGCGCTGATCGATAAAGGACTACCGCGCGAAACCGCCTACAAGATTGTCCAGCGCAACGCGATGCGCGTCTGGAATGACAAAAACCTCAATTTGAAAGATCTGATCATGGAAGATAAGGACGTTAACGATTATTTTTCAGATGCGGAGGTCGAGGAACTTTTCACGCTGGATTATCATCTGAAACATGTGAATACGATATTCAAGAGAGTGTTGGGGAGAAAAAAATGAAAGCAAAAGTTTATGTCACATTGAAAAGATCAGTACTTGATCCTCAAGGAAAAGCGATCCAACATGCGCTGACGACGATGGGATTTGATGAAGTCAAAGACGTCCGCATGGGAAAATACATAGAGCTCGATTTGGGCGCGGTCGACAAACTTCAGGCTGAGAAGAAGATCAAGACGATTTGCGAAAAACTTTTGGCAAATACCGTCATTGAAGAATATAAGTACGAGCTGAATTAAAGATTTTTGCGCGGAAGCGCGGGTGAAAAAATGAAATTCGGCGTTGTGGTCTTTCCAGGTTCAAATTGCGATTATGACTGCTATCACGTTTTAAAACACGTGCTTCAGAAAGAGACTGAATTTATCTGGCACAAGGAACGGGATATTTCAAAATTCGACTGTATTGTCCTCCCTGGCGGTTTCAGCTATGGCGATTATCTGAGGACGGGTGCCATCGCGCGTTTTTCTCCGGTCATGGAAAATGTAGTCAAGCATGCCGAAAAAGGCAAGCTTGTGATCGGCATCTGCAACGGTTTTCAGATTCTTCTTGAATCCGGCCTTCTTCCGGGCGCGATGCTCCGTAACGAATCCCTGCAATTTGTATGCCGTTTTGTTGAACTTCGCGTTGAAAATTCAGAAACGCCTTTCACACGCAAATTAAAAAAAGGTGAAGTGATCAAAGTTCCGATCGCTCACGGCGAAGGAAATTATTTTACGGATAACGCGACACTGTCCGAGCTCAATAAAAATAATCAAGTTTTAGTCCGTTATTCAGACGCTGAAGGAAATATTTCGAAAGATGCCAATCCAAATGGATCACTCGAGAATATCGCTGGCATTTGTAACAAGAATAAAAATGTTTTTGGGCTGATGCCTCATCCGGAAAGGGCATCGGAGAAAGAATTAGGCAGTACGGATGGCATCAAAATTTTTAAATCGATATTGGACATGAATTAAATGATCACAATGCAGGAAATCACGCCTGATATTATTCAGAAACATAATCTGACGCTTGATGAATACGAGCGGATCAAGAAGATATTGGGCCGCGCGCCTAACATTACGGAACTTGGAGTATTCAGCGTGATGTGGAGCGAGCATTGTTCCTATAAAAACTCAAAAAATGTACTGAAACTTCTTCCGAAAGACGGCAAACGCATGCTTGTCAAAGCCGGTGAGGAAAATGCCGGTGTCGTGGATATCGGCGACGGACTTGTAATCGCTTTTAAAATAGAATCTCATAACCACCCCTCTGCGATCGAACCCTTCCAAGGCGCAGCGACCGGTGTGGGCGGGATCTTAAGGGATATTTTCACGATGGGCGCGCGACCCATCGTTTCGATGAATTCACTGCGTTTCGGCAAACTCGACGAGCCGGTTTCCAAAAGACTTTTATCTGGCGTTGTCGCGGGTATTGGATTTTACGGAAATTGTATCGGTGTGCCGACCATCGGCGGCGAAGTCTATTTCGATGAGTCTTATGAAGGAAACCCGTTGGTCAACGCGTTCGCGTTGGGTTTAGCCAAACGCGAAGAGATTGTCAAAGCCAAAGCCGAGGGGGTAGGGAATCCCGTTTTTTATCTGGGTTCGGCAACGGGCCGTGACGGAATGGGCGGCGCGAGTTTTGCTTCCAAGGATCTTACTGAAGAATCGGAAAAAGACAGGCCAGCTGTACAAGTCGGCGATCCGTTCATGGAAAAACTTTTGCTGGAAGCGGTGCTTGAGCTTCTGAAAAGCGGCTGCGTTGTTGGCATTCAGGACATGGGAGCGGCAGGATTGACTTGTTCTACTTGTGAAACCGCTGCACGGGGAAATACCGGTATCGAGATCGATGTAACAAAAGTCCCCCAGCGCGAAACGGGTATGGTGCCTTATGAGATTTTGTTATCGGAGTCACAGGAACGGATGCTTGTGATCATTAAAAAAGGCCACGAATCAACCGCTAAGAAAATTTTTGACAAATGGGACCTTCACGCCGAAGAGATTGGTTTTGTGACGGACGATTCATTGATGCGAGTCAGAGAAAATGGCGTGACCGTCGCTGAAATCCCGGCCAAATCTCTTGCCGACGAAGCGCCGATCTATGTGCGTGAGGAAAAAGAGCCGGCTTATCTCAAGGCCGTGCGTGCTTTTGATCCAAAATCCGTTGGAAGCCCCGGAGATCTTAATGCGGCACTTCTTAAAATCCTCGATTCACCGACGGTTGCAAGCAAAGAGTGGATCTATCATCAATATGATCATATGGTGAGGACGAATACAACCGTTCTGCCTGGTTCAGACGCATCGGTGATACGTATCAAAGATACTAAAAAATCAATCGCGATCTCGGTGGATTGTAATTCGACTTATTGTTATCTCGATCCTTATGAAGGTGCAAAGATCGCTGTTGCCGAAGCAGCAAGAAATATTGCCTGCTCGGGCGCTGAACCGTTATCTATTACGAATTGTCTCAATTTCGGCAATCCGATGAATCCAGAAATTTTCTGGCAACTGAAAAAATGCATTGAAGGCATGCGTGATGCATGTGTAGCATTCGAGACGCCTGTTTCTGGAGGGAATGTTTCTCTTTATAATCAGAACCCGAAAGGTGCTATTGATCCAACACCGACGATTGGGATGGTTGGTTTGATCGAAGGTTATGAGCCGGTCACTTCTTTTTTTAAGAAGGAAGGCGACATGATCATTCTTTTGGGCGAGTCGAAAGAAGAGTTGGGTGGTTCAGAATATCTGAAAACAATTTTCAATGTAAAATCCGGGATTGTTCCGCGCCTTGATCTCCAGGAAGCTCGGAGACTTGTTGATCTTTTGATCTCGCTTTCGAAGAACGGGCTTTTAAGGTCCGCGCATGATTGTTCCGAAGGCGGCCTTGCAGTGACGCTTGCCGAATCCTGTATTCTCGAAAAAGGCCGTGAGATTGGAGCGGTCATCGAAGATGCTGTTGGAAATTTATCGCGCGAAGCGTATTTATTCGGTGAAACGCAATCGCGGGTCGTGATCTCGGTAGATCCGAAGCGTTTGAAAGAAGTCCATGACATGATTGAATCTTATCGTGTGCCTCACAAAAAGATCGGCAAGGTCGGAGGAAGTTCACTGAAGATCAATTCGCTGATCCAGGTGCCGGTCGCGGTGCTGACCGCTACGTGGAGAAACGCGATCAAAAGAAGAATGGATATTTAGGAGTTTTGGGTGAAAGATATTATAATTAACTTGGAAAGCATCGCTAGTTTAGTGGATCACGCTTCAGATGTGTCCAAAGTTCATGAAGCGATAACATCGACTAAAGTTCTGGTACAAAATTCCAAAAAAAGTACCAACAAAACAGAGCAGGTAACGCTTAGCCAGTTGGAACAAGAACTTGGGGTCTGGCAATCCAAACTCTCCGTGATCCTGAGCGATCCGGCCGGCAGGAAAGGCATCGCGAAGCACGCGCGATTTTGGGCGGAAAAATTGAGGGCTGTTCATGTCCAGTGAATTGAAAGATAAATGTGGGGTATTCGGGGTCTTTGGTCATAAAGAAGCCGCTTATCTGACATATCTTGGTGTTTATGCGCTTCAGCACCGCGGAGAAGAATCCGCGGGTATTGTCACTTCCGACGGTAAAAAAATGTTCGCTTATCGCGGCATGGGGCATGTGCAGGATATTTTTAACGGGAACCAACTTGAGAATTTGAAAGGCGACCGTGCGATCGGGCATGTGCGTTATTCGACGACCGGCTCAAGCAATATCAAGAACGCGCAGCCTATCCTTGTTGATTATTCCCGCGGCGAGATCGCGATAGGCCATAATGGAAATCTGGTCAATGCGGACATTTTGCGCGCGGAGCTCGAAGCTTATGGCTCTATTTTCCAAACAACCACTGATAGTGAGATCATCATCCATTTGATGGCGAAACCTTCGAACCGGAACGTCGAAGACGGAGTGGTAGATGCTTTGGCCCGTGTTCAAGGAGCTTATTCGGTGGTGCTTTTGACGAACCAATTTTTGATAGCTGCCAGAGATCCTCAAGGTTTCCGGCCGCTTTGGCTTGGCAAAAAAGATGGCGCGTATCTTATTGCTTCTGAGACCTGCGCGTTCGACATGATGGATGCTGAGACTGTCCGGGAAGTTGAACCCGCCGAAGTCGTGATCATTTCTGCTCAAGGTTTGAAATCCGTTAAGATTCCCTCAAAAGACACACATCTGTCCCATTGCATTTTTGAGCATGTGTATTTTTCAAGGCCGGATTCAAAAGTTTTCGGAGAAAGCGTGCATTTGGTGCGTCAGCGTCTAGGAGAACAGCTCGCCAAAGAACATCCGGTCGAAGCGGATCTGGTGGTCCCGGTGCCTGATTCGGGTAATTCCGCAGCGCTCGGTTATTCCAGAGCCTCAGGAATTCCTTTGGAATATGGTATCATTCGAAACCATTATGTCGGCCGTACGTTCATTCAGCCGAGCCAAGGTATCCGTGATTTTAAAGTGCGTGTGAAGTTCAATTTTGTAAAGGAAGTATTGAAAGGCAAGCGTTTGGTCGTAGTCGATGATTCGATCGTGCGCGGTACGACATCCAAAATACGCGTCAAAAGTCTTCGTCAAGCAGGTGCGAAGGAAGTGCATTTGAGGATCAGCTGCCCTCCTCACAAGTTCCCATGCGCTTACGGTATCGATTTTCCGACAAAGGAAGAATTGATCGCCAATAAATACAGCATGGAAGAGATAAAAAAATATTTTGATTGCGATTCGGTCGGTTATTTGTCTCTTGAAGGGATGTTGAAATGCGTCAGCTTTCCCAAACAAAATTATTGTACGGCTTGCTGGAGTGGAAAATATCCGGTCGCATTCGAGGGCATTGATAAATTTCATGCGGAAAAATGCAGTTTATGAACGGCAAAAGAAAAAGCATCACTTACAAAAGTTCAGGCGTTGATATAGATCAAGCCAATAGTTTCGTCGAAAGTATCAAGCCATTTGCGAGAATGACCGCGCGTCCTGAAGTGGTCGCGGGTATCGGTGGTTTTGGAGCGTTATGCCGGCTTCCGAATAAGAAATATAAGGATCCTGTCTTAGTAAGTTCTACGGACGGTGTCGGCACTAAACTAAAGCTTGCGAAATTGGTCGGCCGTTATGAAGGGCTTGGGATCGATCTTGTTGCGATGAATGTGAATGATATTCTGACTCTTGGTGCCGAACCTCTTTTCTTTCTGGATTATTTTGCCGTCGGCAAACTCGATAAACAAATGATGAAGGCGATCATCAAAGGGATAGCTGTTGGATGTAAACAAGCCGGCTGTGCGCTGATCGGCGGTGAGACCGCAGAAATGCCGGGTCTGTACGCGCGTGGAGATTTTGATCTCGCGGGTTTTTGCGTCGGCGTAGTGGACCGCGAAAAAATCATTGATGGTCGCAAAGCGAAAGCAGGTCATGTCATTATAGGCATTGCTTCGAGCGGTGTGCATTCTAATGGTTTCGCTTTTGTGAGAAAAGTGTTGAGCAATGATTTCATTCATGCTCATCAGGAAGAGATCCTTAAACCGACGAAGATTTATGTAAAACCCATATTGTCGCTTATCGAAAAAGAGCCGGTTTATTCCTTAGCGCATATTACAGGTGGAGGTTTTTTTGACAACATTCCGCGTGTGCTTCCAAAAGGCTGCGGAGCCAAGATCCATGCCGGCTCTTGGACTATTCCAAGGATCTTTCAATGGATCCAGGAAAAAGGAAGTGTCCAGGCGAAAGAAATGTACAGAACTTTTAACATGGGCATTGGCATGATCCTTGTGACATCGCCGGACCGGGCGCGCAAAGTCATATCCCATCTTTCGGAATTCAAAGAGCGTGCTTGGATCGTGGGTGAAATTGTGAAAGGGGAAGGAGTTTCAATTCAATGAAAGTCTTAGTCATAGGAAGCGGCGGCCGCGAACATGCGATCTGCTGGAAATTATCCCAGAGCCCGAAACTAACAAAGCTTTATGCAGCTCCGGGGAATGCGGGCATGGAAGAATTTGCACAGCTTTTGGATATTCCGGCTAAAGATCAGGAAGGGCTTTTAAAATTTTGCAAACGGGAAGCGATCGATCTTGTCGTTGTTGGTCCTGAAGCGCCGTTGGTCGAGGGTATTGTCGATCGTTTTCAAAAAGAGGGGATAAAAATTTTTGGACCGAATAAATTCGCGGCTCAGCTGGAAGGATCAAAAGCGTTTGCGAAGCAGATGATGCAAAAACTTTCTATTCCGACGGGTGAGTTCGAGGTATTTGATAATGCCGATAAAGCGATGAATTATGTGGCCAAAAAAGGAGTGCCCATTGTCATCAAAGTCGATGGATTGGCCGGCGGTAAAGGCGTGGCCGTCACGACATCTTTGCCTAAGGCGATGGAAGCGATCCATTTGGATATGGTAAAAAAAGTTTTCGGAAAAGCGGGGGAAAAAGTGGTGATTGAGGAATGCCTTGAAGGAGAAGAAGCTTCTGTGATCGCGGTGACTGATGGTTACACGGTCCAACTTTTGCCGTCGAGCCAAGACCATAAAAGAATATTTGAAGGCGATCACGGCCCCAATACCGGCGGCATGGGAGCATATTCGCCGGCACCGGTAGTCACAGAGGCGATGGAGAAGGAGATTCTGGATAAAGTGTTTTATCCGATCGTTAAAGAATTCCAAGTTCTTGGAAACCCATTCAAAGGTTTTCTTTATGCCGGCATCATGATCACCGCTCAGGGCTTCAGAGTTCTGGAATTCAATGCCCGATTGGGCGATCCCGAAACGCAGGTCATATTGCCTCGCTTAAAAAATGATCTTCTTGAAATTTTTTTGGCGACGGTTGAAACCCGTCTTTCGCAAATAAAAATAGAATTGAAGGAAGAACATTGCGTGTGCGTTGTGATCGCCGCAGAAGGTTATCCTGAAAATTACGACGTTGGCAAAAAGATCGCCGGTTTATCTGCCGCTAAAGAACAGCCGGGTATCCATGTTTTTCACGCGGGCACGAAACGCCAGAATGGCGATCTTTTGACAGCCGGCGGCCGAGTGCTGAACGTGGTGGGAACCGGCCGAGGGATCTTTGAAGCGCTTTCAAGGACCTATAGCGCCGTCGATATGATCTTTTTTGACAAGATGTATTACCGTAAGGACATTGGATATAAAGCTACAAGAGTTCTAAGGTAATCTTATTTAAATTTTAAATTACGAAGGAGTGAATATGAAGCCAATTGTTGCAATATTGATGGGCAGTGATTCGGATGCGCCCTTGCTCAAACCCTGCGGAGAAGTCCTAAGGGAATTGGAGATCCCATTCGTAGCCAAAGTTTTGTCCGCGCACCGCACGCCCGACGAGGCTGTCGAATTTGTGAAATCTGCCAAGAAAAATGGTTTCAAAGTGATCATCGCCGCAGCCGGCGGCGCTGCTCATCTGGCAGGTGTCGCGGCGGCAAATACGCTTTTACCCGTTATTGGTATTCCCGTTGAGACTTCATCCTTTAAAGGAATGGATTCATTGCTTTCCACCGTGCAAATGCCCGCAGGAACGCCGGTGGGCACCGTCGCGGTTGGTTCCGGAGGCGTTAAGAACGCGGCGTTCTTGGCGGCGCGGATCTTGGCTTTGGAAGATGCGAAATTGGAAAAAACTTTGGCTAAATACAAAGATGATAATCGTAAAAAAATCTTAAGCAAGGAAATTAATCTGTAAGTGAAAAAGATCCTTTTTGTTTGTACCGGCAATAGCTGCCGCTCGGTGATGGCCGAAGGCCTGTTCAAAAAAATGGTCCGCGATCGCGCGGATCAGTTTGAAGTTTTGTCGGCGGGCATCAGCGCGATGGATGGTTTTCCGGCGTCACCTGAGACGGTCAAAGTCATGCACGACGAGGGCGTGGATGTTTCTGAACATCAAAGCCAGCGGCTCAAGGCCGATATGGTACGAGCTGCGGATAAAATATTTGTTATGGAAAAGATGCACAAAGACTGGATCCTGCGTTTTGTGCCGGATGCTAAAAGCAAAGTTTTTTTGTTGGGGGAATATCACAAGACAGATCTGGGACATACCGGCGAGATCGATATCCCGGATCCGATCCACATGTCGGATAGTTTTTATATCAATGTATTGTCTGTGATACGTGAATGCGTCAAAAAATTAGCGGAAAACCTATAAATCCAGCGAGGTGGATTATGAAAATTGCATTGGGAGCTGATCACGGCGGGTTCGCCCTTAAAGGCGATATCAATAAGTTTCTGATAATGGAAGGGCATAAGACAACCGATTTTGGCACTAGAACCGCTGAAGCATGCGATTATCCGGTTTTTGCCTATAAAGTCGCCAAAGCGGTTTCAGATAAGAAAGCGGACCTAGGGATTTTGATCTGTAAAAGCGGGAACGGCATGGCTATGATGGCCAATAAGCTGCCCAATGTGCGCGCGGCCATTTGTTTTGACAAGAACGTGGCGATACTTTCCCGGCTTCATAACAATGCCAATATTTTGGTGCTTGGGTCGGAACATCTATTCGACGACCCAGAACTCATCGTACGCACCTGGCTTGAGTCAGGTTTTGAGGGTGGACGGCATAAAAGAAGAGTGGACCAGATCAGCCGCTTTGAAAAAAAGATCTGTGGGACAAAGAAACCAAGCACACAAAAGGCAAGAAGAAAAAAATGAGCACGTTATTCGAAACAGATCCAGAGATAGCCAAAGCCATTTCCAAAGAGATACAAAGGCAAAATGAGAACATTGAGCTGATCGCCAGTGAGAATTTCACAAGTCTCGCGGTCATGGAAGCGGTCGGTTCGGTGCTGACCAATAAGTATGCAGAAGGATATCCGGGCAAACGTTGGTATGGCGGCTGTGAATTTGTGGATATAGCGGAAAATTCGGCGATCGAAAGAGCAAAGAAGCTTTTTGGCGCTGAACATGTGAACGTGCAGCCGCATTCGGGTTCTCAGGCGAACGCAGCGGTTTATTTTTCAATGCTGAAGCCCGGAGATACGGTGCTTGCGATGAACCTTTCTCATGGTGGCCATCTGACACACGGCCATCCGATGAATTTTTCAGGGAAATTTTTCAAAATAGTTCCTTATGGAGTAAGCCAAAAAGACGAGAAAATCGATTATGATGAAGTCGAGTCGCTTGCGAATGAACATAAGCCGAAAATGATCTTGGCAGGCGCATCTGCGTATCCGAGAGTGATCGATTTTGCGCGTTTCCGTAAGATCTGCGATAAAGTTGGCGCATTTTTATTCGTGGATATGGCGCATATCGCGGGACTTGTAGCAGCCGGTGCGCATCCTAGCCCTATACCTCATGCTGAATTTGTGACGACCACGACCCACAAAACGCTCCGCGGACCGCGCGGAGGCATTATTTTCTGTCGGAATGAATTTGCTAAAAAAATTGATTCCGAAGTTTTCCCAAGTTTACAAGGCGGGCCGCTGATGCATGTGATTGCCGGAAAGGCCGTGGCATTAAAGGAGGCGCTTGAGCCGAGTTTTAAAGTTTATCAAAATCAGATCGTTAAGAACGCAAAAGCGCTTGCTGAGGCACTGATCAAGCAGGGTTTTCGTTTAGTTTCGGGTGGAACCGACAATCACCTGATGTTGGTCGATGTCCGCAAGCGCGGGCTGACCGGAAAAGATTCTGCTGCGGCGCTTGATCTGGCTGCGATCACGGTGAACAAGAATACGATCCCGTTTGACACGGAAAGCCCTTTTACGGCCAGCGGTATTCGCTTGGGCACGCCGGCTGTGACCACGCGAGGCATGAAGGAGAAAGAAATGGCCGAGATCGCGAACCTTATTGGAAAGGTGTTATCGGATATTGGATCTCAGAAAACGATCTCAGAGGTACGTGCAGCGGTCCGGAATTTGACAGAAAGGTTTCCGCTTTATCCCGAACTTCTGGATTCCGAACTTTTATCGAAAGGAAAATCACGATGAAATGTCCCTTTTGCGGATTCGTCGAAGACAAGGTCATCGATTCACGTTCTTCCAATGAAGATAAAAGTGTGCGCCGTCGCCGCGAATGCATGAAATGCAAACGCCGTTTCACCACTTATGAATATATTGAGGAAGTACCGCTAATGGTCATCAAAAAGGACGGTCGCCGCGAAGCGTTTGACCGCAATAAGATCATCTCGGGTATTTTAAAAGCCTGCGAAAAACGGCCGGTCAGCATGGAAAAAGTGGAAGCGGTCGTTGATAAAGTCGAAAAAGAATTGCAGAAAAGCTTCGATAAGGAAGTGAAGGCGGAAGTGATCGGAGAGCTTGTGATGGATTACCTTCACAAGCTTGATGAAGTGGCTTATGTGCGTTTTGCTTCAGTGTATCGGCAATTCAAAGATATCAATCAGTTCATGAAAGAATTAAAGGACCTGCTGAGCAAGAGGGCTTAAACGGCGGGTTTTTCTTCGGCAAAGATCTTCTGCATGGTGTCCATATCGATCTTCAATTGATTCCTTAGTTTTTCTATAAGTTCTTTCATTTGTTTCTGTGCTTTTTGGGCGGTCATTTTTTTTCTGAACTCTTCTTTTTCCTGTTCAAATTTCTTTTCATCAATAGCCCAATTTTTCACTATTTTTAGTATGCCTGCCCCATCTGGCGTGGCGAATGCGGAGCTGACCTCGCCTTCTTTAAGTTTGATAATAGTCTCGTCGACGGTTTGAGAAGGCCCGACGCCCGGCAGATAAGAACCTTTTTTGAATTTATCGGCGTGTTTGGCTTCTATTGAATTATCTTTGAGAAATTTTTCGAGATCGTTTCCGGTCATTTTTTTCTTCAAATCATTGAGTTTTGCGACAGCCGCGTCAATGGCTTTTTGTTTCAATATGATTTTCTTAAGGGAATCCTTCGCCTCATCAAGACTTAAAGGCCGTTCGCTTTTTTTGTCCGTTACTTTTATCTTATAAGCGCCGTTATCCACGCGGATCCAATCGCTTTCCTGGTCTACCGGCAGAGAGAAGCTTGCAAACAACACTTCAGGAGATAATCCGATATCAGGCACAGCGTCGTTCTTTGAAAAGTAACCAGTTTCCTTGATATTGAGGGAATATTTAGAAGCCAGCGAACCCATCGGCAAATCTTTTTCATCAAGAATGGATTTGGAAGCGTCTATTTTCTCTTTGGGCACAAAGAGATAACTGATCTTCACTTTTTCAGGCTCAGTGAGCTTATCTTTGACGATAGGATAGATATTTTTAACGTCATTATCATCGACTTTTACGTTTTCTTTTTCGGATTCCCATGATACAACGCCGTACACGATGTCCCGTTCAGCATTTTCGTCAATGTAGAGGTTTTTGAGGTCGCTGTCTTTTAGATCGACGTTGGATCTTACTTGATCCGAGACCTTTTCGATCGTTAAGATGTCTCGGATCTCTTCCTCAAAGTCTCTTTCGTTTGAACGCAGGTAGCGGGTGACATATAGCTTATAGACGTTCGTATCGAATTGGCCGTGGCTCTGAAAAACGGGCTGTTGAGAGATCCAGTCAACCACTTCATTGTCTGTGGTTTTAATATTTTGTTTTTTTGCGTAATGCAAAAGAAGCAGGCGGTCCCACGCTTCACCCTTGAAATTGATCATCGCGGCAGCTTCTTTTAATTTATCGCCGTACATGAAAGCCATTTCGTGTTGGACGGCTTTATAGCTATTAAGATATTCGCGAAGAGATATTTTCCTGTTGTCGATGACACCGACGGTTGAAGGTACTTTTGAGTCTTTTTGGGATGTGATCACACCCCAGAAGAGGAACGGCGGAATGATCGTGATCGCTAGAATAATATAGATACGCTTTTGATTGTGCTTTTTTCTTAAGAATTTTAGCATAAGTTTCCCGCGCATTATACCCGAAGCCATTGCCTTAGGCAAGCTTAAGCGGTGTTCGTTGACAATAATTTTTAGCTATGTTACACTCTGACACGTATAAATAAGTCTTAAATAGGGGGGCGCACGATGCGTGCGCCCCGATCTTTATCTAAAATGATACAGTGAAAGGTGTTAAGTGTCTGTCTCTACAAATTTTAAATTGAAATTAGGCCTTCCAAAGGGAAGTTTACAGGAGTCAACGTTCAAGATGTTCAAAAAGGCCGGATTCAATATCACGGTCGGTTCAAGGTCCTATTTTCCTTATATAGATGATAGTGAGATCGAGGTTGTATTGATCCGCGCGCAGGAGATGTCCAGATACGTCGAAGACGGCGCGTTGGATTGTGGGATTACGGGCGAAGATTGGATACAAGAAAATGGTTCCAAGGTAGTACGGATCCAAGAGCTTGTGTATGCCAAAACAGGTATGAACCCGGTCCGTTGGGTTTTGGCGGTGCCTAATGATTCTCCGATCAAGGCCGTCAAGGATCTGAAAGGCAAACGGATCGCGACCGAGCTTAAGGGTTTTACGGAAAAATATTTGAGTGAAAAAGGTGTTAAAGCTGATGTCGAATTTAGTTGGGGCGCCACAGAGGTTAAAGTAGGTTCAGGTCTTGTCGATGCGATCGTCGAATTGACTGAAACCGGCTCATCCTTGCGCGCGAATAACCTAAGGATCGTTGAGACACTTTGTTATTCGACCACACAGTTCATTGCTAACAAAAAAGCTTATGCCGACACAAAGAAAAAACAGAAGATGGAGCATATTGCTTTGCTGCTTCAGGGCGCGTTGAACGCCGAATCCAAGGTCGGCCTCAAAATGAACGTCAGCGAAAAAGATCTCCAAAGAGTTATTTCGCTTTTACCCGCTATGAAAAAACCGACAGTTTCTAATCTTGCGTCAAAAGGGTGGTTTGATGTGGATACGATCATCGATGAAAAGATCGTAAGAGAGCTGATCCCCAAGTTGAAAGAAGCGGGCGCAGAAGGTATCATAGAGTACCCGTTGAATAAGGTTATTTATTAATAATTTACAGTAAACGGTCTGCGGTCCGCGCCAAGCGAGAACCGCTTTCCGAAAAACAAGAAGGAGATCCTGCTAATGCCTTGCGGCAGAAAAAGAAAACGTCATAAGATGGCGGTCCATAAAAGAAAGAAAAGACGCCGTCGTGACAGACACAAGAAGAGAGATCGTTAGGCGGTCCGCGTTATTTAACATAGTGGCCGTTGTGCGGTTAGAGGTTTTCGCGCAACCGTTAACCGGCAGTCAGATTCTGTAGATATATTTACTTTTTATTTGATTCATTAGGAAAAGAGGCCAAAAGTGTTCTGGAGAAAACTAAAGTTATTCTGGTGGAATCATTGGGTTAAAATAGCGGTCATCGCATGGACCATTTTTATTTTTTGGATCCCTATTGCGGCTCTTGGTTCCATTGATTCTTATCAGCGCTCCTACATGGTGGCGTGGCTTTCCACAATGGGACTGCAGGCGACGATCAGCGCTGTTATTTTCGTCGTATTGTACTCGTGGGTATTGCAAGGTGGCCTTCAGAAATTGAAAAAACGCCAGGTAAAAGGCGAAGGCGTTAATATTCAGTGGAAGGACGTGATCGGCATGGAAGGTGCAAAGATGGAAGCCCGCGAATTGGTCGAGCTCATCAAGGACCGCGCCCGCATCAAAAAGATCGGCGGCAATATTATCCGCGGAATGTTAATGATGGGTCCTCCTGGCTGTGGAAAGACTTATTTAGCCAAGGCCATCGCTACCGAGGCTGGAATACCTTTTATTTCGATGTCCGGTGCCGAATTCGTTGAAGTCTTTGTCGGTGTGGGTGCTTCGCGCGTACGGCAATTGTTCCAAAAGGCAAGGCGCTTGGCGTATGCCGACGGCGGATGCATTATTTTCATCGATGAAATCGATGCGGTGGGCCGCAAACGTGTGTTCAGTGCTTTCGGGGGAACAGAAGAGACCAATTCCACCCAAAATCAATTACTCGCCGAAATGGACGGTCTTAAGGATAAAGATGAGAACGTCATCGTCATCGGTGCAACCAACGCTTCCGAAGATTCGCTTGATGAAGCTTTATTGAGACCGGGCCGTTTTGATCGTAAGATTTATGTGGATAGGCCTGATCTTTCAGAAAGAGAAGAGCTTTTCCGTTATTATCTTTCCAAGATCAAGTATGATGAAAAATTGGATATCGCGAGATTTGCCAGGAAAGCCGTCCGTAAGAGCCCGGCTGATATTGCGAACATTACCAAGGAAGCGGCGCTCATCGCGACACGCGGAAAACAAGACAAGGTAAACGCAGACCATCTTTCCGAAGCCATGGAACGCGTGGATTTAGGCCTTAAGAAAAATAGAAAAGTAAGCATGGAAGAAAAAAGCATCACGGCTTATCATGAGACAGGCCATTTGCTTGTTACCTATCTGATGCATCCGAAAGATGATGTGTTCAAGGTGTCGATCATTCCGCGCGGACCGGCCGGCGGTGTGACCTATTCTTTACCGCAGGAAGATGAGATGTTTCGGAATAAAGATTGGTTTTTGGCTGAAATTAAAACGCTGATCGCCGGTTATGTGGCTGAAAAAGTTAAATTTGGCGTTACATCCAGCGGTGTTTCAAGTGATTTTAGACATGCGATGCGTTTAGCCCATACGATGGTATGGAGTCTTGGTATGGGACGTTCGGAGTCTTTGGGAGACTATTCCAGCATCCCCGCGGAACAGTTATCAGGCAGTATCAAAGACAAACTTAACGCGGAAACACATGAGATCATTCAGTCGTGTTTGAAAGACGTAGAAGCGTTGATCAGAAAAGAGAATGTGATCTTCGAGCGTTTTGCGAAGGAATTGATCGATCGGGAAGAATTGGATTACGATGAGATCGAAGCGATTTTCAAGGAATATGGGAAATCGAATCCGCGAGTTGCTGCAAAATACGTTCCAAAATAAGCTTAGCGTTCATTTAAAGGTCGGACGACAGAGGTCAGACGGTAAGAGTCTGGTTTTTGCCGTCTTTTTTTTACTTTCTCTTATCTTTTTTCTCACCAGCTGTGGCCCCAAGTACAGTTATCCAGCCACCAAAGTTCCCGAATCCATTGAAGATATCGATCGAAAAGAGTACAACATCAATAGTATAGCCCGCGTTGTAGGCAAGACTGTCGGTGCGGTTGTTTACGTTGATTCCATTGTTGATGCAAAAGGACAGGTCTCCAAAGATGTTCATGAGACAATGGGCAAGGTTATGCAAGCGGTAACGCGTGTGGCTTTGTCCACGGATCTTCCTTTAGATTTCTGCACGGTCGTTATCCGCGATAAGCAGCATGAGAATGAATTAGTGATCACACGTTCCTTAGACGATACCAAACGAGCCAATGCGGACGCGATAGGCATAGAGGAATCGATCAACCGCACTGTGTTTGGTCAGGGTAGGTATAAGCGGGATGCCCAGAATCCAAATTCTTTTGTACTGAAGGAAGTGAAGTTGGAAAGTTTCCTCAGTGATCAGATCGTGCAAAGGATACGTTTTAGTTTTTCAAAAGATGCCAACCCTGATGAGATCGCGCGGAATGCTATTTTATTGGATGGACTCTTTGATTATGAACCTGGTAAAAGGGCTTTTCGATTTTCGGTAATATCGATCAAAAATGATGATCCTAAAAAAATTGTTATGAACATATTCAGAATAACAAGCGACGTCTTGAAAAGTTATGCGTTTAAAGATTTCGATAAAATAGAGATTCTGGATTATCTAAACAGGAAAAAATTGATTGTGCCATTATCGGTCCTTTTGGATTATCAGCAGAAAAAGATCACTGATGACCAGATCTATCAGAGATGCCTCGTGGAATCCCAATCCATCCAGGAGGCTTTCAAGCTTTTCGGTTTTAATCTTCCTCAGGAGTCTTCTTCCGATAAGGACGCCGCGGTCCCGAGACCTGCAACGCCTTGATGTGAAGTTATTATCCTACGCTAAAGTCAATCTTTACCTGAACGTTCTCTTCAAAAGACAAGACGGTTATCATGAGATTGACACGCTTTTTGAGCGGATCGGTCTTGCAGATGAAATAACGCTGACAGCAGCAAAAAAAGGTATTAAGATAACCACGAATTCCAAAATAATCCCTAAAGGTCCTAAAAATCTGGCCTATCGTGCCGCAAAACTTCTTAAAGATAAATATAAAATAGAAAAAGGCCTAGTGATCCATATTCAAAAAGATATCCCGGTCGCCGCGGGACTCGGGGGTGGCTCAAGCAACGCAGCTGCGGTGCTCATGGGTTTGAATAAGCACTGGAATCTCCGTCTCTCAAGAAAGAAACTTATTGAATTGGGAAGTGTTTTAGGGAGTGATGTGCCGTTCTTTCTTCTGGAAGAGCCGCTTGCGCGCGGAACCGGCCGAGGAGAGATCTTGAAAAAAATCCATGCACCTCGTATCAAGATCTGGCATTGTTTGATCAAACCGTCATTCGGGATTTCTACAAAAAAGGCGTATCAATCGCTTGACCAAAGCTCCTTGACACCCAAAAAAGCCAATGTTAAAATGCTGCTCCACTCTATTCAAAAGGGGCAATCGTCGGTTCTCGAAAAGCTCTTAACTAATAGTCTGGAAGGTGCTCTTAATAAAAGAGTTACAGAAATTTTAGAAATAAAAAAATTACTTTTGCGCCATGGCGCATGTGCTTCTCTTTTGTCAGGCAGCGGCCCCACGGTTTTTGGGATTTTTTCCTCTCAAAAAAAAGCCTTAGCTGCCGCTAGTTTTTTTAGAAAACACAAGGGATGGCAGGTTTTTGTCGCTTCAACGGCATCGCGGCCAAGAAAGAAAGGGTTTGTCCCTCCTAGGGTTTAAGTGAATTTGCCCTGTTGTGTAATGGTAGCACACCGCCCTTTGGAGGCGAGAGTCATGGTTCGAATCCATGCGGGGCAGTTAAACCACATGGATGAGGGCATAAAAAATTATGAGTATGAAAATAACCGCGCATAAGTGTTCGTTTTGCCAAAAGGTCACCGGAAAAGATGAAAGACTTTTTTCCGGCCCGGGTGTTTACATCTGCGAGGATTGCGTAAGATTCTGCTCTCAGATGATCCATCGCGAATCGGAAGGATTCAAGCAAGGGACGTTTTCTCTGAAAGAACTTCCGAAGCCATCTGAGATCAAAAAAATTCTGGACGAATACGTTATTGGACAGGAAAGAACGAAAAAGCAGCTTTCTGTCAGCGTTTACAATCACTACAAGCGCATTAACGCGATCGTTGATACTAAAGACGTAGAGCTTGAAAAGTCAAATGTGCTTTTGATCGGCCCGACAGGTTCCGGCAAAACGCTTTTAGCCAGGACGCTTGCCAAGATCCTCAAAGTGCCGTTCGCGATCTGTGATGCCACGACGTTAACCCAAGCCGGATATGTCGGCGAAGACGTTGAAAATGTGATCCTGCGCCTGCTGCAGGATGCTAATTTTAATGTCGAACGTGCTCAGATGGGCATTATTTATATCGATGAGATCGATAAGATCGGCAAGACATCCGATAATGTTTCGATCACGCGCGACGTTTCCGGCGAGGGTGTTCAACAAGCGCTTCTTAAGATACTCGAAGGAACTAAAGCGAGTGTCCCGCCTCAAGGCGGACGCAAACACCCGCAGGCAGAATATCTGCAGGTTGATACGACGAATATTTTGTTCATTTGCGGAGGCACATTTTCCAGTCTTGATAAGATCATTGAAAGACGTATTGGCAAAAAGGATATCGGTTTTCATTCTTCGCACGCGATCGGATCCGTTCAGAAGGACAGGTCTGTGATATCCAAAGTAGAGACTGAAGACCTGGTGAAGTTTGGTCTGATCCCTGAATTTATCGGCAGATTTCCGGTCGTCTCTGTTTTGGAACATTTGAGTGAAAAGGACTTGCTGAATATTCTTGTGAAGCCGAAGAATGCGCTGGTAAGACAATTTAAAAAATTTTTTGAGATGGAAGGTATTGAATTAACGTTTACAGATGACGCTTTACACGAGATCGTGAAAGAAGCCATCCGCAAAGGGACTGGTGCTAGAGGCCTGCGTGCTATTTTGGAAGATCTCATGATGAACGTGATGTACGATATTCCTTCCATGCAAGGGATCCAGGAATGCGTGATCAATGCGTCTACCGTCACTGATCGCGCACAGCCGCTGCTCATTGAAAAAAAAGGTGAGAATAAACAAATTGCCTGATCTGGCGGTGATCGTTCTTGCCGCAGGAAAAGGTACGCGCATGAAGTCGGAGCTGCCGAAAGCGCTTCAACCCATTTGCGGTGATACGATGTTAGGCCATTTGTTGAAAAAAGCCGAGCGTACCGCCGCGAAAAAGATCATTGTAATTGCCGGTTACGCGATCGACCTTGTACGAAAAGCGATCGGCGGCCGCGGCCAAGTGATCTATCAGAAGAATCTTTTGGGCAGTGGCCATGCGGTGTATCAAGCAGCTGCAGCGCTTAAAAATTTTAATGGTTCAGTGCTCGTAATGTATTGTGATACACCGCTTTTGTCTCAGAAGACTATCGCGAGACTGATCGAGAAGCATCATAAGGGATCGTGGGATTGCACGCTTTTGTCCGTAGAGCTGGATGATCCTTTTAGTTACGGCAGGATTCATAGGGATTCAGACGGCCGCGTGCTTAGGATCATCGAGGAAAATGACGCGACCGAAGAACAGAAAAAAATACAAGAGATCAATGTCGGATGCTATGTTTTTGAATGCAGAAAGCTTTTCGACGCTTTAGCAAAGGTCAAAAAAAACCCGAAGAAAAAAGAATATTATTTGACGGATGTGGTCGAGATACTCGCCGAGCAAGGTAAAGTGTGCGCGATGATCACTGAAGACTGCGAGGAAGTATTGGGTGTTAACACGAGATTGGATCTGGCAAAGTTGGAAGGATTAATGAGCGAGCGGTTTTTGGATCAGTTGATAGAAAAAGGTGTCCGGATCCGCGATCCTAAAACGACGATGATTGATGCAGGTGTTCAGATCGGGCATGATACACTGATCCTTCCGCATACGGTCATTGAAGACCGATCGGTCATCGGAAAAAATTGCATCATCGGGCCGTTTGCTAGGATCCGCGGCGGTTCGAAGATCGGCGACCATAGCGTCATTGGCAATTTTGTCGAAGTAGTAAGGTCCAAGGTCGGTAATAAGACTCAGATCAAGCATTTGAGTTATATCGGAGACGCGGAGATCGGATCGTTCGTGAATGTCGGAGCCGGAACGATCACAGCTAACTATGACGGAAAGAACAAGCATAAGACCGTGATCAAAGACAGGGCCCATATCGGAAGCGGGACTGTTTTGGTCGCTCCGGTTACTGTAGGAAAAGGCGCGAAAACCGGCGCGGGCGCTGTTGTAACACGCGGCAAGAATGTCCCTGATAACGCGGTTGTTGTCGGAGTGCCGGCAAAAAGATTGATGAGGAAAAGATAACGTGAACGGACAATTAAAATTGTTTTCCGGAAATGCGAATCCGGAACTTGCAAAAAAGATCGCGAAGTATCTTGAAGTTCCTTTGGGCGATGCGCTGGTGACGACTTTCAGCGAAGGCGAGATCCGCGTGAAGATCAATGAAGATGTGCGCGGGCGCGATGTTTTTATTGTCCAACCGACATGTCCGCCGACGAACAACAATCTGATGGAACTTTTGATCATGATGGATGCGATCCGCCGCGCTTCCGCGCGCCGTATCACGGCGGTGATCCCGTACTTTGGTTATGCGCGTCAGGATAGAAAAGATCAGCCGCGCGTTCCGATCACGGCGAAACTTGTGGCCAATATTTTGGTCGAAGCCGGAGCGGACAGGATCTTGACGATGGATCTGCATGCGAGCCAGATCCAGGGATTTTTTGACATTCCGATGGATCACCTGTTTGCCGTGAATACGGTGGTCGAATATTTTGCAAAGAAGAAAATGAAAAATTTGGTCGTTGCATCACCCGATGTTGGCGGTATTAAAATGGCACGAGCTTACTCCAAGCGTCTCAACGCAAGTCTTGCGATCGTCGATAAACGGCGTATTGACGATCGTCGAGCGGAGGCCATGAATATTCTCGGTGATGTGAAAGGCAAGAACATTGTGATCGTTGATGATCTTGTGGCTACGGCGAGCTCGATGTGCGAGGCAGCTTCCGCGCTTAAAAAAGCGGGTGCATTGAAAATTTATGCGGCGGTGTCGCATCCGATCCTATCTGGTCCGGCGGTTGAGCGGATCAAAAAATCCGCGATCGAGGAATTTATTATTTCTGACAGTATTCCTTTGAGCGCAGAGAAAAAGGATCCTGTATTTAAAGTGCTTTCAGTTGCGCCGCTTTTGGGAGAGGCAATAAAAAGGATTCACGACGAAGCGTCGGTGAGTAGTTTATTTAATTAATCAGAAAAGGGTAATAAAATGGAACAGATAAAATTAAAAGCATCATTAAGAGACACTCATGGAAAACAGGCCGTCAAAAAACTGCGCGGCCAAGGATTGGTGCCCGGCATCGTTTATCATCGCGGAGATGAACCGGTTTCGATCACCGTGCCTGACAAAGAGATCACAAAGATCGTGCACTCAGCAGGTGGTGAGAACATACTGATCAATCTGACGATCGAAAAAGAGAAGAAAGCCAAACCGCGTGCTGTGATCATCAAGGAGATCCAGCATGATCCGGTGAAGCGAAGCATCCTTCACGTTGATTTCAATGAGATCTCATTGAATGAAAAGATCATCGTCGAAGTCGAAGTGCTCGGACAGGGCGAACCCATCGGCGTCAAACAGGAAGGCGGTGTGTTGGATCATCCGCTGAGAATGCTCAAGATCCAATGTTTGCCGACGGATATTCCCAAGCATATTGATGTCGATGTGTCGGGTTTAAAACTCAATCAATCCATACACGTCAAAGATGTCGTGTTGTCCGATAAGATCAAAGTTTTGACGGATCCTGAACTTTTATTGTTCCAGGTCAAACTGCATGTCGAAGAAAAGGTTGAGGAAGTCGCAGCGGAGACGCCTGAGCTTGAAGTGATCCGTGAGAAGAAGGAAGAAGAAGGTAAGCCTGGCGCTGCTGCTGAAAAGGCAAAGGAAGAACCAAAAGCTAAAGAAGCGGCAAAACCAGAGAAGAAATAATTTTGAAGTTTGTCGTTGGGATCGGCAATCCGGGCAAAACCTACGAAAAAACAAGGCATAATATAGGTTTTGAAATACTCGATACTTTAGGCAAGCAGTTGCAGCCGTCGATCCGATGGACTGAAGATAAAAATCTTCAGTCCGAAATTAAAGTTCATAAAGACATGGTTTTATTGAAACCAAAAGTCTTTGTGAATAATACCGGCGATGCGGTTTTCGCTCTTTTGAGAAAGTACGGCGCACAACCCAAAAATGTTTTGGTGGTTTGCGACGATGTTAATTTAAAATTCGCGAAACTCCGGCTTCGTGAACACGGAAGCGCCGGTGGGCATCATGGACTTGAATCGATCATTGAACATTTAGGCTCCGATGAGTTTCCAAGATTGCGCATTGGTGTTGGTAACGACAGCATGCCGGAAGATCTGACGTCGTTCGTACTCGGGAAATTTGATAAATATGAGAAAAAAAAGTTAGGAAATATTCTGGAACAAGCAGTTTCAGTTTGTGAAGCATGGATCAACGAAGGCTTTGAATCCGCGAGGAACGAGTTAAGCCGAATACAATCAGTGAAAGAAAAGGGAGAGTAAAATAATGCGGAATTACGAAGGTGTATTTATCATTAACCCCGACCTGTCTACGGACAACGCGAAAGGCGTCGTTACACAGATCCAGGATCTGGTCTCTAAGAATGGCGGCCGGGTTGACGGCATCCAGGAATGGGGAAAAAAGCGTCTGGCTTATAAGATTAAAAAAAAGCAGGAAGGCAATTACGTGATCGTGAATTTTCAAATGGACTCCAAGCAATCCAAAAAGCTGGACCAGGCGTTGAGACTGAACGATCATTTGCTTAGGTATTTGTTAGTGAACAAGGATGCACTATAAGGGGGTGACCCATGGCTAGTCTGAATAAAGTTTTATTGATAGGAAATCTAACGCGCGATCCGGAACTTCGTTATGTGCCGAGCGGATCCGCTGTTGCCAGCTTTACGCTCGCAATGAACCGCGTTTACAAATTGCAGACCGGCGAAAAAAAAGAAGAAGTGAGTTTTGTGAAAGTCATTGTCTGGGGCCGCATGGCCGAGGTTTGCGGGGAATATCTGACAAAAGGCAGCCCGGTGTTCGTGGAAGGCCGGCTTCAAAGCAGGTCATGGGACGGTCCCGACGGTCAGAAGAGAAGCGCTTTGGAAGTAATCGCCGTGAACATCCAATTTTTGAGAGGCCAACAAGGCGCGGGCAAAGATCGCGATGTGCCGGTCGAGATCGCTCAAAGTTCCAGCAAAGAAGAAATCCCTGATATTCAGCTTGAAGATTATCCTGAACCAAGCAAGGGTTCAGACGATACACCATTTTAACCATCATTAAATTACAAGGAAGGGAAAACGCATGTTCGATAAGAAAATCAAAAAGAAAAAATTTGGTGAGGCTGTAAAAAAGAAGTTCATCAAAAAGAAAGTTTGCAAGTTCACACCTGAAGAGATCGAGACGATCGATTATAAAGACATAGCACGTCTGCGTTATTTTGTTACGGAAAGAGGCAAGATCATCCCGAGCCGCATTTCCGGAGCCAATGCGAAATCTCAGCGGTTTTTAGCGCGCCAGATCAAACGCGCCAGACAGATCGCTCTTTTAGCGCACGTCGCAGAATAATCACCCGTTACAGGGGACATTTTCATGGATATTGAGGTAGTTCTGACCGAGACGGACCCTAAACTGGGCAAGCGCGGCCAGGTGATCAAAGTTTCGTCAGGTTATGCGCATAATTTTTTGATCCCTCATAAAAAAGCAAAGCTTGCTACGACCTCAAATCTTAAGAACTTTGAAGAAGAGAAGGCTCGAAGTGCCAAAGAGCAGGCGCAAACCAAAGCTCATGCCGAAGAGCTCGCTAAAAAAATATCCGCTTTATCGCTGACGATAGAAGTATTGGCGGGCGAAGCGGACAAACTATTTGGTGCGGTAACCTCTCAGGATATTCAGCAGGAACTTTTGAAGCAAAGTATATTGGTCGATAAGAAAGATATTCATTTAGAAGAACCGATCAAAAAACTCGGTGCGTACACGGTGCCGGTCAAGTTGCATACGGATATTCAAGTCAAACTGAAACTGTGGGTAGTAAAAAAGAAGAATTAGGCCATGCAAAGTCTTGAAACGATGCTCCAGCGGGAAAAAGTCCCACCACAAAATATAGATGCCGAGGTTTCTGTGTTAGGCTCGATGCTGATCGAAGAAGATGCGGTCACGCAGGCGATTGAACTGTTGACTCCTGAGGCGTTCTACAAAGACGCACATAAAAAAATATTCCAGACCCTGATCGATCTTTTCAACGAAAATAAACCCGCAGACATTGTGACTTTAACCGAACATTTGGATCGCAAGGGGATTTTGGAAGATGTGGGCGGAGCAAGTTACCTGGCTTTTCTTACAACTGCTGTCCCGACCGCCGCTAATCTTTTGTATTACACAAAGATCGTAAGGGAAAAATACATCCTTCGTCATTTGATCACGAACGCGACCCATATCGTGACGGATTGTTACGACGCGTCACAAGACGTTGAAACTCTTCTCGATCGCGCAGAAAAGGTCATTTTTGATATTACGAGCCGGAAATTCTCCGGCGGAGTCGTTCCGTTAAAAGAGATCATCCGCAATCAGATCGAAACGATCGACAAACTTTATCAGAGAAAAGAACATATTACCGGTATTGCAACGGGTTTTCATGAATTCGATACACAGACCGCGGGACTTCAGCCGTCGGATCTCATTATTATCGCAGCACGGCCGTCGATGGGTAAGAGCGCGTTAATGACTTGTATCGCCGAACATGTTGGCATGGTCGTCAAGGCGCCAGTCGCGATATTCAGTTTGGAAATGTCCAAAGAGCAATTGATCCAAAGAATGCTTTGTTCCTGCGCGCGCGTCAACGCTCACAAGGTCAGGACAGGATTTTTGGCGCAGTCAGACTGGCCGAATTTAACGAGCGCCGCTGCTAAATTATCCGAAGCGCCTATTTATATCGATGACACACCGGGCATTAGCATTCTTGAATTGAAAGCCAAAGCTCGCCGTTTGAAAGCGCAGTTTGATATTAAGCTTTTGATCTTAGATTATTTGCAGCTGATGCAGGGAACAGCTGGCAGCGAAAACCGCCAGCAGGAGATCTCTGAGATATCCCGTTCGCTTAAAGAATTGGCGCGTGAGTTGAACGTTCCGCTTATTGCGATCAGCCAGCTGTCGCGCGCTGTAGAATCTAGGACTGATCACAGGCCGCAATTATCGGATTTGAGGGAATCCGGCGCCATTGAACAAGACGCAGACGTAGTCGTGCTTCTTTTGAGAGAAGAGTATTACAACCCTACAGAGGAGAACCGTGGAAAGGCTGAAGTGATTATCGCCAAGCAAAGGAACGGCCCCGTAGGCAGCTTAAAACTCGCTTTTATTCACGAATACACGCGTTTTGAGAACGCGGAATTGATGCGCCGCGAAGAGATGTCCTAAGGGATTATTCCGTCTGTCCGTCACCTAGGTCAGACCTGTAACCACGAATGTAATGCTTTGATTTATTTAGGTGGCTGTGTTAAAGTAAACACTCAAAATATGAGATCCAAGACACTTTTTTTATCATTCCTTCTTGTTTTTTCTTTTTTCCAGATTTTTGCCTCTTCTGCACACTCTAGCGATAGCGATAAAATCGTCAAAGCCGTTGATGTTAAAGGGAATAAGACAGTTTCCAGCCTAACGATTTTAGCAAAGGTCAAAACCCAAGTCGGGCAACCATTGTCCTCCGCCATTTTGAATGAAGACCTAAAAAGGCTTTATGGACTGGGTTATTTTACTGATGTCAGAATTGATCAGGAAGATCTGTTGGACGGGGTGAAGGTGATGTTCGTTGTGGTCGAAAAGCCGGTTCTTTCTGAGATCAAGATCGAAGGCAATAAAAAGATAGGCCATGACGCGGTGAAAAAAGAAATGCAGTCGACGGTGGGCGATTTTGTTGATCAGAAGCGCGTGCGCGATGATATTGAATCGATCCGCAAACTTTATGAAAAGAAAGGTTTTTCGGATGTGAAGATCGATGATTCGCTTGATGTGAATCCGGACACGAATCAGGCGGTCTTAAGGATCCTGATCGATGAAGGTTCAAAGGTCCGTATCCGCGATATCCAGGTCGTCGGAAATAAATCCATCAAATCCGGAGATATTCTCGGGAAGATAAAAACCAAAAAGATGGAATGGTGGGGATGGTTCCATTCTGGTTATTTGAACGAGGAAGACCTTTCGGAGGATGTCGAGCGCATCAAAGCGCTTTATGACGAAGCCGGTTTCAGCGACGTTGATGTTAAAACGGATACTGAACCGATCGGTTCGGCCAAGGACAGCGGCGATATTATTTTGAAGATCATCATCAATGAAGGCAAAAAATATCTTGTCGGGGATGTTCAGCTAAAAGGCAATTCGGTGATCAAATCCGATGAGATCATGAAGGCGATCGCGATGACGAAGGATAAACCGTTTTCACGCCGCGGCCTGCGTTTGGATGTGGCGAATATCCAGGACCTTTATTTTGAAAAAGGTTATCTTTCGGCTCAGATCCGCTCCGAATCTGTATACAACGAAACGACGGACCGTGTGGATTTAAATTATACGATTACTGAAAACGAACTGACTTACGTCGGCCGCGTTCGTATCCAAGGCAATACTAAAACTAAAGATAATGTCATTCGCCGTGAACTTCGCGCTTATCCGGGCGAGTCTTTTAGCGGCGCTAAACTTAAAAGGTCCAAAGAACGCTTGTATAATCTAGGTTTCTTCGAAGATGTGCGGTTTGACACAGATCCTGGGGCGACTCCTAATACGAGAGATCTCTTGGTCAGTGTTAAGGAAGGTAAGACGGGCGAGTTTAGTTTTGGAGGTGGTTATAGTTCTATTGATTCGATCATCGGTTTTGTGCAGATCCGTCAAAAGAATTTTGATTGGCAAAATTGGAAAAATTTCACCGGTGCCGGCCAAGATTTTATGATGAGATTTGAAGGTGGGAGTGTCCGCAAGAATGCCGAACTCAGTTTTACGGAGCCGTGGGTTTTTGGATACCCTTATTCATTCGGATTCGACCTTTACCGGAAGGAATTCGACAAATCCTCTAATTCGGGTTATTTCTTCAGCGAGAGAAAGACCGGCGGCGATCTGAGATTGGGCAAAGAATTTACGGAATATGATAAGGGTCTTTTAATGTATAAGCTTGAAGAGGTAAAAATTTCTGATATTCCAGATGACGCTTCACAGGCGCTTAAAGATGAATCCGGAAGGAATACGACCTCAAGCGTTGCGCTTACGCTTACCCATGACCAGCGTGACAACATTTACAATCCGACAAAAGGTTTCATGGTCTCGGGAACAGGTGAGGTCGCGGGCGGTGCATTGGGAGGAGATAAGAATTTTACGAAACTGTATGGCATCGCTAGCTCTTATTTCAAAAATTTTGATAAAATGGTGCTTGAATTAAAAGGCCGCGCAGGTATCGCGGATGCTTATGGCAAAACTAATGATGTTCCGATTTATGAGCGTTATTTTGCCGGCGGTGCGAATACGATCCGCGGTTATCGTGAACAACGTGTTGGTCCGCGTGACCCGGGTAATCAGCAGCCGGTCGGCGGTGACGCTTATTGGATCTTCAACGTCGAAGAGACTTTTCCTATTTATCCGGATTTGATCAAAGGTGCGGTATTTTTTGATACCGGCAATGTCGAAGAAAAAATCGGCGATTTCGGCAAAGGCGGTCTTGTTTCAGGCGCCGGTGTAGGCGTGCGCATCAAAACGCCGATCGGGCCGGTCAAATTGGATGCTGGATATCCGTTGGATGATATCCCTCAAGAAAAGAAAAAACTTCGATTCTACTTTAATATCAGCCAAGGGTTTTAAGCCCCGGGATCTTTTAAATTCTAAACTAAGGAGGAAATTCCAAGATGAAAAAAACGTTATTAGTAACCCTATCCACGTTTTTCTTAGCCGCTTTTATCTCTTTGCCGGCTTTTGCGGCGGGAGAAAAAATTGGTTATGTTGATTTGGCGAGGGTATTTGATGAATATCAAAAGACTAAAGAATTCGATAAGTCGCTTGAAGCCAAAGGCGCTTCCAAGCAGACCGATCGCGATAAGATGGTCGCTGAGATCAAGAAACTGAGGGATGAAGCGGAACTCCTGAGTGCCAAGGCCAAAGATGACAAGCAAGTTGTCATCGATGAAAAGATCAAGGCGCTCCAGGAATATGACCGTACGACTCGTGACAGTCTGCGCCGCGAGCGCGACGGCATGGTCCGTGATATCCTGAAAGAAATAGAAACGGTTATCCAGAATTTCGGAAAAAGCCAGGGATATTCTTATATTTTCAATGACCGTGTTCTGGTTTACAAAGGTGAAGGCGGCGACCTGACCAATCAGGTCATCAAGGCTTTGAATGATTCCTACGAAAAGAAAAAATAGTGGGAAATCGGCAAAAACCTTAGAGCTCAAAAAAATAGCGGAGCTTGTCGGCGGAGAAATAGTCGGCGACTCTGATATTTCCATCAGCGGTGTAGCCGGTATCAAAGAAGCCAGAAAAGGCGAAATCACTTTTCTGGCGAATTCTAAATATCTTTCTTTCCTAGACGAAACGGAAGCGTCTGCTGTCATCACATCGAAAGATGTTGTAAGCAAACGTAAGTCTTTGATACGTACTTCAAATCCTTCACAGGCGTTCACAAAAGTCATCGCTTTATTTGCTTCTTCCAATCACTCAGGAATTTCAGGCATCCATCCGACGTCGGTCATTGACCCAAGCGTTGTTCTAGGCAAGGAAGTCGCGATCGGTCCGCATGTTGTGATCGAAAAAGATTGCAGCATCGGCAATAAAACCGTTATTCAAGCGAATAGTTTTATCGGTTCCGGTTCAACGATCGGTTCCGATACTTTGATCTATCCCAACGTGACTGTGCGTGAACGGACCGAGATCGGCGATCGGGTGATTATTCACAGCGGCACGGTGATCGGAAGTGATGGATACGGTTACGAAAGCGTCGATGAGATTCATGTGAAGATCCCTCATACCGGTATGGTCAGGATCGAGGATGATGTTGAGATCGGCGCGAATGTGTGCGTGGATCGCGGGCGTTTTGATGCCACGTGGATCAAAAAGGGAACGAAGATCGATAATCTTGTTCAGATCGCTCACAATGTGATCATCGGTGAAAATTGTCTCATTGTCTCACAAGCGGGTATATCGGGCTCCACAAAGCTTGGCAAGAACGTTGTTTTAGCGGGTCAGGCAGGGCTTGTGGGCCATATTGAGTTGGGTGACTGTGTCGTGGTTGGTGCTGGTGCCGGAGTTACCAAATCTATTCCTGCCAATTCAGTGGTTTTAGGACAGCCAGCCAGACCTTTGTCTGAACAGAAAAGGATCATTGCTTTAACGGCTAAATTGCCTGAAATTTTCAAAGAATTATCCGAGATAAAGAGAAAACTATCTGCTATGTCAGGTGCAAAGTGAAACAGACCACTGCGGCCCGGCGATCTGAAGCATCCTCTTCCGAAGCTGCTGATAGTCTGTTTTTGAAGTCCCAAAAGACCATTTTGCGCGAAGGCTCATTATCCGGTAAAGGCTTACACACGGGAGAAGTGAGCACTGTTTTTTTTAAACCGGCACCCGTGAATTCAGGAATATGTTTTTTTCATGATGGCGTATCGCTGGATTATCTTCGTAAGCCAGAGCATGGATTCGAAGCCAGTCTTCGGTGCACGGCGATCGGAACAGATGAAAATCAGATCAAGACAGTAGAGCACCTTCTGGCTGCTCTTTCAGGATTGGGTATTACGAATATACAGGTTCACGTGGACGGTCCTGAAATACCCGGTCTTGATGGTAGCTCATTGCCGTTTGCTAAATTTTTCCGTTCTCTTGCGATCCGCGATCAGCAGGTTCCGTGCAAGATATACAAGATCAGGGAACCTATTTTTTGTCATGACCATAATAAAGCGATCGCTATTTATCCTTCGAGCGAGTACCGGATTTCATATGTTTTGGATTATCCTCATCCGGATCTCAAAGGTCAAAGTGTGGACTTGGCTGTGACGCCTGAAACTTTCGAAAAGGAGATAGCGCCGGCCCGCACTTTTTGCACTGAAAACGAAGCACTGTCCCTTCAGGAAAGAGGATTCGGGGCCGGTGCGAATTATCAAAATACGCTCGTGTTCGGAAAGAATGGAGTGATCCAAAATGAGCTTCGTTTTAAGGACGAATGTGCCCGTCACAAGATGCTCGATATCGTCGGAGACTTAAGTCTGCTGGGTTTTTCTGTTTTAGGTCACGTAGTCGGTATCCGCAGCGGGCATGCGCTGAATGCAAAACTGGTCGAAGAGATCAAGAAACAGAGGGAGACTATGACAGCTAAAAAAGAACATGATGCTTTAAAACCGCCGTTCGGTTTGGAAGAGATCAAAAAGATACTGCCTCATCGTTATCCGTTCTTATTGGTCGATAGGATCCTCGAGATCGGGGATATGACGGCGGTGGGTCTGAAAAATGTCAGTGCTAACGAACCGTTTTTTCAGGGGCATTTTCCGGAAAGAGCCATCATGCCGGGAGTTTTAATTATTGAGGCGCTGGCGCAGGTAGGTGGTGTGATGATGCTTATTAAGAGTGAAAACCGCGGAAAGCTGGCTTACTTTATGTCTATCGAAAAAGCGCGTTTCCGCAAAACTGTTGTTCCGGGCGATCAATTGAGACTCGAGATCAAAGTCACTAAGATGAAATCAAAAATAGGCGTTGTTCAAGGTGTTGCAAAAGTAAATGGAGAAGAAGTTTGTGATGCAGAGTTCATGTTCGCTCTCGTCGAGTAAATCAGTGAGGGCCAGGATACATCCGACGGCCATTGTCGACGAGGCATCTCAGATCGCTGATAACGTTGAGATAGGTCCATATACGATCATTGGCCCTCATGTAAAGATAGGTAACGGAACCAAGATTGCAAATCATGTGGTTATTGATGGGTACACCGAGATTGGCAACAATTGCAAAATATTCTCTGGTGCCTGTCTTGGCACGGCCCCGCAAGATAAAAAGTATAATGGCATCAGATCATACCTTATTATAGGTAATGACAACATGATCCGCGAATATGTCACGATGAATGTCGGAAGCAAGGATGGCTCGAAGACCATAGTCGGTGATAGGAATTTTATCATGATCGGTGTTCATGTGGCGCATGATTGTCAGTTGGGAAATGATATCACGCTTGTGAATTCGGTCGGTTTGTCGGGACATGTGACAGTGGAAGACCAGGCGGTGGTCGGTGGTTTGACCGGAGTTCATCAATTCGTCCGCATTGGTAAACTTTCAATGATCGGAGGCGTTTCAAAGGTTAATACGGATATTCCTCCATTCTCGATCTGCGACGGGAATCCGGTTAAGTTTTATGGATTGAATTCAGTGGGGCTTAAACGAGCGGGATATAGTTCGAAGGATGCGCTCCAATTGAAAAAAGCGTTAAAGATATTGTTTGCCTCAGGTCTTAAATTCTCTACCGCTATTCCAAGGATTAAAGAGGAATTCAATAGAAATCCGGATATTGATCATCTTTTAGAGTTTGTCAGTAAATCTGAACGTGGCATTCCTCGCAGCGTGCTCAAAGCCGGCGTCAAGATATAGAAAATGCTCTGGAATTCTTCTTCAAATGCTATCGGTTTGATCGCAGGCAGGGGCGATTTTCCGATCCTTTTGGCCGAAGCAGCTGCTTCTTTGAAACAACCGCTAGTGGTTTTTGCCGTCAAAGGGCAAACCGATCCGCGCATCGAAAAATACGCAAAAGAAACACATTACCTTGAGTTGGGAGCGCTTGGAGGGCTGGTCGATCTTTTGAAAAAGACAAAAACCAAGAAAGTCGTATTAGCCGGCGGAATTCCGAAACGTGAGATCTATAACCCATCATTTCATATGGATGACACTGCCAAAGGCTTGATCGGCCGTACAAAAAACAAAGGCGATGATCACATATTAAAGGCGTTCCAGTTTTTTTTGAAGGCCAAATGCGGCGTGTCCATTCTTGATTCCAGGGTTTTTTTGAAGAATACTTTGGCTGTCAAAGGCGTCATGACCAAGCAAGTGCCCAGCGCTTCTGAAAATAATGATCTAAAATTTGGCTGGCGTATCGCGAAAGGAATTGGCAGAATGGATATCGGCCAGACCGTTGTGGTCAAGGATGGAGTGGTATTGGCCGTAGAAGCTCTCGAAGGCACCGACGCCGCGATCCGCAGGGGAGGACAACTGAGCGGCAGCGGAGCTGTTATTGTCAAAGTGGCCAAACCCAATCAGGATTTCAGGTTCGATCTGCCTTGTATTGGCCGTGAAACACTTGAATCGATGAGGTCCGTAGGATCTCAGGTCATCGGTATCGAAGGTTTAAAAACGATCATGCTATTCAAGGATAAATTGATTGAAACTGCGGACCAAGCGGGTATCAGTATAGTAGGACTTTAAAATGGTTGGAAGTATCCTTATTATCGGCGATCAAAATAAACAGGGTCATGAACTGAAAGAGGCCTTGAAAAAAGAAACGCATTTTTCTTCGCAGATTATATCCAAGAATGCAATCTCTCTGAATACTACGGTAGAAAAAGAACCCGATCTTATTATTTTAAATCCGAAGAACAGCTATTTTGAGATCATTGACCTTTATTACGCGATAAAAAAGGAACCGCAAACACAGGATATTCCGATGCTTCTTCTAATGGATGAAGCAGAGATGAAAAACGCTGATTTACCTTCAGGAATTCAGGAAGTGCTTTACCGACCGATTAGGATGCCTGAGGCAATTGCCAGAGTTAATCTTTTATTTAAACGGCTTCATAAAGTAGATCAGAAGAACATTATTCAACGAGGCAAGCTCAGCATTGATGTAGCCAAATACGAGGTCCGTATCGGGGATAAGAAGATCGATCTGACCTTTACGGAATTTGAATTGCTGAAATTTTTATGCAGTAATCCTGGTACCGTATTCACTCGTGAAGTGCTTTTAAACAAAGTATGGGGTTACGAGTACTATGGCGGTACGCGTACGGTCGATGTGCATATAAGGCGTCTGCGTTCTAAAATAGAGGGCAGGTCTGCTATGTTTATCGAGACTGTAAGGAATATCGGATATAAATTTATTTCGGAGGAGGAGTAAGATCAAGTGCTGCAGTTGATACAAAAAGGCGGTCCAGTGATGTGGCCGCTTCTTCTGACGTCCGTAATTTCATTGACAGTAGTTTTAGACCGTATTTTATTCATCATCGGCATAAAAATAAGGCGTCAACCCCATGTGGTCGATGAGATACTATCCAATGTGGAAGCAGGTCGCATACAAAATGCGATCGAGACCGGCGAAAACAGCCATGATTTCGTGGTTAAGACGTTAGTGGACGGATTAAAGAATCGTGAGACTTCTTTTTCTAATGCTCTCTTAAGAGCGGCTAACCGTGAGCTTAAACGGTTCAATCAGGGACTTTCCGTTTTAGATACGGTGATCACGCTTGCGCCGCTCTTGGGTCTTTTGAGCACTGTTACCGGGATGATCCATGCATTCGGTCTTTTGGGCCATAAGGAACTAGACGCTCCGACTGTGATCACCGGTGGTATTGCGGAGGCTTTGATCGGCACCGCATTCGGTTTGGCTATAGCGGTGGTGGCACTGATCCCTTTTAATTATATGAATTCACAGTTGGAAGAAGCAAGACATGAGATCGAAGATGCTTCGACGCATCTGGAAATACTATTAGTGCCTAGTATACGTAAATGATCATTCCTTCTCTTCGTCCAAAGCGCAAAGCCAGGATCGAGATCATCCCGCTTATTGATATCGTCTTTTTTTTGTTGGCAACTTTTGTGATGATTTCTCTTTCAATGGTTAAAAATCTGGGCGTTGACGTGAATTTGCCGTCCGCCACGACCGCTTCGCAGCAGGTGAAAAATAACCAATATACGGCTATCACAGTAACTGATAAGGGTGAGATTTATTTCAATAAGGAGAGGATATCTGCGGCTCAACTGCCTGAAAAACTAGGACAGCTTAAAAAAGCGAACAACGATCCAATGATCGTTTTGAACGGAGATGAAAAAGCTTCTTACGGACGGGCCATTTTTGTATTGGATGAGGCCCGGCGTCTTGGAATAAAGAAAGTGGCGTTGGAAACAAAGCAACCTTAAATTTTATTTTAATTTATCTTTATATATTTTATTTAATCAATATTAATCGATTTTTTCAATAAAAAATTCTTCAAAAATTAAAATTTTAGTTTATAAAACAATGCTTGATTAAGGTTAACCCCTTCTTTAGAATAGAAAGGACCGATTTTATTATTCAATGAAAACTTCAAAAAAATCACAACTCAAGATTTCTCGGACTTCACCCGTAAAACAAAGTAAAGAATTTGTTTTGAAAAAGGCGCAGGACCATAATGTGCGCTTCGTCCGGCTTTGGTTCTCCGATATTTTAGGACAATTAAAAAGTTTTGCCATTACGATCGATGAACTGGAAGAGGTGATGGAAGAAGGGGCCGGTTTTGATGGTTCGGCTATTGAAGGTTTTGCACGGAACGATGAATCAGATATGCGTGCACTTCCCGATCCTTCGACATTTGAGCTTCTTCCTTGGCGTCCCAGGGAAAATGCGGTTGCCCGTATGTTTGTGGATATTCAAAATGTACAAGGTTCTCCTTTTGCCGGAGACCCGAGATATTGTTTGAAGCGCACGTTAAAAAGAGCTTCGGATCTGGGCTATACTTTTTATGTGGGTCCCGAAATCGAATTCTTCTACTTTCAAAGTCCGGACTCCACAAAAACATTGGATCAAGGCGGTTATTTTGACCTGACCTCTTTGGATGCGGCGTCAGATCTTCGCCGAGAGACGGTTTTAACGCTTGAGGAAATGGGTATCGGCGTTGAAACAAGCCATCACGAAGTCGCACCTAGCCAGCACGAGATCGATCTCCGTTACACAGATGCATTGACGATGGCGGATAACGCGATCACTTACCGTCTCGTAGTTAAGGAGATCGCGCTGAAGAACGGCGTTTATGCCACGTTTATGCCGAAACCTTTGAAAGGTGAGAACGGAAGCGGTATGCATATCCATCAGTCTTTGTTCAAAGGCGACAAGAACGCATTTTTTGATAAAAGTGACCGCAATCATCTGTCAAAAGTTGCCAAATATTATATCGCAGGTCTTCTCAAACATTCCCGCGAGATCTGCATTTTGACCAACCAATGGGTCAATTCTTACAAACGTCTCACACCGGGTTTTGAAGCGCCGGTAGATGTTTATTGGGCCAAACGCAATCCGTCCGCGCTTGTCCGTCTCCCAATGTACAAGCAGGGACATGAGAATTCCATGCGTGTTGAGCTTCGCTCACCGGATGCAGCTTGCAATCCTTATCTTGTGTTTTCGGTGCTCTTAGCGGCCGGTCTAGAAGGTATTCGCAATCAGTATGAGTTGCCGGATGCGATGGAACAAAGCATGCTTGGGATGTCGGATTCGGAAAAGAAAAAACGCGGCATTGAAATATTACCCCAAAGTCTCGGAGAAGCGGTCGCGATCGCCGAAGGAAGCAGATTCTTGAAAGACACCCTTGGCGAGCATATTTTTCATTCTTTGATCGAGAATAAAAAGATCGAATGGAGCAAGTACTGCGCCGAGATCACTAATTACGAACTGACCAAATACCTTCCGATTTTGTAATCAACTTCTATACGGCAATAATTTCAGAATTTCTTTCGCTGCTCTTTCGCTGGCGCCCGGTTCTCCCAGTTTTTCGGACACTTTTTCAAGAGCGTGTTTCATGGAGTGGTTTAATTTCTGATTCCTCAAGATCTTGAGGGCTTCTGCCGCTATTTTTTTTGGAGTAGCGTTGTATTGGAGCATTTCAGGGAACTTCTGCTCTCCGAGTACAAGATTCGGCAACCCAAGATATCGGACTTTGACCAGACTTTTCGCCGCCACATAAGTCAAAAAACTTCCTTTATAAGAGATGATCATCGGTGTACCCAGAAGCGCACATTCCAAAGTTACGGTGCCCGAACAGGCTAGAGCAAGATCGCTTTGATGGATCAGTTCGTAATGATTTCGCTCGATCAACGGCAGCGTTATGCCATTTGCCTTGAATATCTTTTCATAGACCTCTTTTGGCACCGCCGACGATTTAAGTACTGCGAACGAAACATCCGGCACTTCTTTGGAAATAATCTTAGTAGCTTTCAGAAAAATAGGCAGCAGCATTTTAAGCTCGCCTTGCCGCGAACCCGGTAACACCGTAATAAAATGTCCGGTTTTCTCATGCGTTTTTTTGTGGTCTTTTATTTTTACGAGGTCTTTTAAAGGATGACCGACCCAGGCGACAGGGATGTGAGCATCCTCGTAGATCTTTTTTTCGAATTCGAACACGACCAGCACTTTTTGGATATATTTTTTTATTTTTAAAATACGTTTGGGGGCCCAGGCCCAAATTTGAGGAGCGATGTAATAAACGATCGGAATTTTCATCGCATGGATCTTTTGGGCTAGATGCAGGTTGAAGCCGGGATTGTCGATCAATACGATAAGATCCGGTGAAACTTTACTTATTTTGGAAAGAATCGTTTCGGATGCTTTTTTATATTGAGGGATTTTCTTTATGGCGTCGCTGATGCCGGTGACATGAAAATGGGCCAGATCGAAAAATTCTTTTGCGCCAGTGTCTCGGATTTTATCTCCACCAATCCCGTAGATCTCGATCGGTTCTTTGGAGATATTTTTCAAACTGTGGATTAGGTGCGCGCCGTGCAGGTCTCCGGAGGCTTCACCTGCGATGACATAGATCTTCAATTTTTGGCGTTTTGTTCTTGGATTTGCTGCTGTATCTGAAGCGCCAACGCCAATGCGGCGCGCCCCTCTTTGCCTGAGACGAGCGGCTGCCGATTGTGCCGGACGCAGTCCACGAAATCCAAGAGCTCCTCTTTCAGCGAATCACTTTTTTTGATGTCGATGATGCGGTGATGAATATGTCCGTTTTCTCTGGTATAAATAGCGGCTTCCTGTTTGACGTAGTCCATGGAAATATAGGCATCATCTTGGAAGATCCGTATCTTTCTCATGACGTCTTTGGTGACACGGCTCGCGGTGAGATCACAAACGGAATTATTTTCAAATCGTATCCTTGCGTTCGCGATATCCTCAGTTTTTGACAGAATATATGCGCCTGCAGAATCTACCAGTTTAATGGGAGATCTCACAAGGTCCATCACGATGTCAATATCATGAATCATCAGATCCAGTGTGACGCCTACGTCAATGATACGCGGGTCATAAGGCCCGAGTCTGTGGCATTCAATGAATCGGGGAGTTTTGATTATATTTTTGATGGCTCTTATCGCCGAATTGTACCTTTCAATATGGCCTACTTGAATGATGACATTCTTTTCTTCGGCTATAAAAAGGAGATCATCCGCTTCGGCCAAGGAAGTCGTAATGGGTTTTTCGATCAACACATGGACCCGGTGTTCAAGGAAGTCTTTGGAGATTTTATGGTGAGCATGGGAAGGCACAACGATACTTGCCGCATCGACGAGCTTCAAAAGTTCACGATGATCTTTATAAGCTTTCGTCTTGCAATGATGCGCTGATTCTTTGGCGCGGTGCTCAATGATGTCGCATACTCCTACGAGCTCGATGCCAGGCAGTTTAGAATACACCTCTGCATGGCGAGAACCTAATTTTCCGGTCCCAATAACAGCGACCCTTAATGGCTTTTGCATAACGGAACATTGTATCATGAAGCGGGTCCTTGACAAATACCTTGCAGTTTCGCTTCTGGAGGCCGTATGAGCCTTGAAGTGAGTCGACAATAACCTTAATCGTGTGCTATGATGCCCAATTAATCATGAAAAATATCAATCGTCTTCTTCTCTGGATCAAGCCTCATTTAGGCATACTTTTACTTGCCATCGCTGCGATGATCATGAATTCGCTTTTGAGCGGTCTGCCGATCATCGGACTCATCATCCCATTTGTCGATACGATCCTTGCCGGCAAGCCGATCGTTGTCCCTCATGCTGAGAGACTTCCGCAATTTGTTCTCGGCTTCATCTCTCAGATTAACGCACTCCCTAAAGCGAGATTGCTGGATTTATTGATCATATGGACGCTCTCGATCGCTTTTTTCAGACTGGTCTTCGAATTTTTGCAATCTTACTTCATGAATGACGCCAGCCAACTGGTCATCAAGGATCTGAGAAATCATGTCTATCAAAAGATCGTACATTTACCACTCAGCTTTTTCGGAAAATCCCAGGCCGGCGCGTTGGTATCGCGTATTACTTATGATACCGTCGTGATCCGCGATGCGATTTCGGAAGGTTTGACAGACCTTTTATTTCAACCCGTGCAGATCCTGATCAATTTTTTCGTGCTGCTGTCCGTAAAGTTTATTTTTGGGATCCCATGGATACTGGTCGGAGTGATATTTATTCTAATGCCGCTTGTGATTTATCCGGTTATGAAAGTTGGCCGACGTCTTAAAAAGATCAGTCGCTCGGCCCAGGAACAGGTTGCGGATATTAATTCGACATTATTTGAATCCATTTCGGGTATCCGGATCGTTCAGGGATTTGGAATGGAAAAATATGAAACGGACCGTTTTGACAGACAGAACCAGTCCCTCTATAAAACGATGATGCTTTCGATCAGCCGAATGATCATTGTAAGTCCGATCACCGAGTTCATCGGTTTCATCTGTTTCGGAGTGGTATTATGGATCGGCGGCCGCGGGGTTATCGGCAATCATATGTCTCCCGGTGCATTCATCGCGTTTTTGGCGGCACTTTTTTCACTGCAGAGACCGTTCAAGCGTCTCAGCCGTGTCCACAGCATTTACCAACACGCCTTGGCTGCAGCGGAACGTATATTTGAGATCCTCGATACGCCGAACGAAATTATTGAGAAGAAATCGGCAAAAGTATTGGCGCCGCTTAAAAAAGAAATTCGATTCGAAAAAGTCTCATTTGGATACACTTCCCACAAAGTACTTGTAGGTATTGACCTTACTGTGAAAACAGGCGAGATCATCGCTATCGTAGGTCCGAGCGGCGCAGGGAAGACAAGCCTGATGAATCTTCTGCCGAGATTCTATGATGTCATGGAAGGGCGAATATTGATCGATGGGGTCGATTTAAGAGATGCAACGCTCAAGTCTTTACGTGAGCAGATCGGTATTGTTACTCAAGAAACGATACTTTTCAATGATACGGTGACCGCGAATATCGCATACGGCCGGTCTAAAACTCCTCAAGCCGACATTGAAAAAGCCGCACGGATCGCCAACGCGCATAATTTTGTTTCAAAATTACCGATGAAATATCAGACTGTCGTCGGCGATCGCGGTACACGGCTTTCAGGCGGAGAAAGACAAAGGATTTCTATCGCTCGGGCTGTTTTAAAAAATCCGCCTATCTTGATTCTGGATGAAGCGACATCGGCGCTGGATTCTGAATCTGAAATCCTTGTCCAGGAAGCGATCCATAATTTGATGCAGGGAAGAACGGTTCTTGTGATCGCTCACCGGCTGTCAACGATCAAGGATGCCCATCGGATCATTGTGATCAACGAAGGCCGTATCGTGGAACAGGGCACTCATGAGGAACTCATACGCCATAATGGCACCTATAAACGGCTCTATGAACTGCAATTTCGCGTCTAAACAAATCCTTGCCTGCCTATAAATCTTTGGTATAATTAAGCGTTTATCAATTGAAGAATTTTAGCCCATCGGGGGCTAAGATTTTGTTGAACGGAGTGGTTCCGTCTTGCACGGAGCGGGGAGAACGGTAGTTTCCGTACATAAGTTTATTGATTTTAATGACTTATGCGTTCCCTTATAAATGAATAAGGAGATTAAAATTGTCTAAAGAATTAGTGCAAAGTTTGCTTGAAGCGGGAGTCCATTTTGGTCATCAGACCAAGAAATGGAACCCAAAAATGAAGACGTATATTTTTGGGGAAAAGAGCGGCATTTACATCATTGATCTTGAAAAGACCGTGTCACATCTGACACGTGCCTGCAATTTCATGAAAGACATCGCCGCCCAGGGAGTTCCCATCCTATTTGTAGGTACTAAGCCGCAAGCTCAGGAAATTATTGAACAGGAAGCCAAACGCTGCGGAATGTATTTTGTCAATCACAGATGGCTCGGCGGCATGTTGACCAATTATCAGACGATTCGGAATAGTGTGCGCCGGTACCGCAGTCTGCTTCTGATGAGAGAAGACGGCACTTTCGATGCGATCACGAAAAAAGAAGTCGCTGAACTTGAGAAGGAAATCGCAAAGCTTGAGAAAAATCTCGGAGGCGTCGCCGAAATGAGCCGGCTTCCGGGAGCAATGTTTGTCATCGATGCCAAAAAGGAAGATATCGCTGTTCAGGAAGCCAATCGTCTGGGCATTCCTGTCGTGGCGGTCGTCGACACGGATTCTGACCCGGACAATATCCAGTACCCCATACCTGGTAATGATGACGCGATCCGTTCTATTAAATTACTCACAGGCATTATCACTGATAGCATCGTTGAAGGGCTTCAAAAAGTGAAGCGTGATATGGTTGTTACCAAAGACGAAGATCCATTGGATGATGAGTCGCAAGTTGTATTATCCGAAACGCCAGAAAATAATAAAGAGTAGGACCGTCAAATGACCACTGGATCCGTAGATGCTGTGAAAGCGCTTCGTGAAAGAACAGGCGCAGGTATGATGGATTGTAAGGCGGCGCTTCGCGATGCGGGTGACGATATTGAGAAGGCCATCGATATTCTCAGGAAAAAAGGTATTGCGCAGGCCGCCAAACGCGCAGGCCGCGAAGCCAAAGAAGGCCTTGTTTCGGCGCGCGTGAATGGTAAAAAGGCAGTTTTGGTCGAAGCCAACTGTGAAACAGATTTTGTCGCAAGGACCGAGGATTTTAAAGCATTAGTCGCTATGGCGATTGATGAAGCATTTGCGCACGGTGAAAAAGCGGTCAATTCTGAAAAATTAGTTCATCGGATCGGCGAACTTTCAGGTAAGATCGGCGAAAAAATACTGGTCAAGCGCATCAAAGTGATCGATACGGATAAAGGAGTTTTATTTTTCTACATTCATTCCAATAATAAATTGGGTGTGATCGTGGAATTGGTAGCCTTGAAGTCTGAGTCTGTCAAACAAGCATCTTTTGAAGAACTTGGAAAAAATCTTGCGATGCAAATTGCCGCAAGCAATCCTATTTGTGTATCGCGCACTGAAGTGTCGTCTGCCGTTTTGGAAAGGGAAAAAGCGATCTTCAGGGAAGAGATCAAAGGGAAGCCTGAGAATATTGTCGAGAAGATCATTCAAGGTAAGGTGGATAAGTTTTATCAAGCCAATTGTCTGCTTGAACAGCCCTTTATTCGAGATGATAAAATGACGGTGCAAGTGCTCCTGGATCAGGTTTCAAAAAATTTGGCTGACAAGATCCAGATCAAACAATTTGTTCGTTTCCAGCTTGGAGAAGTTGTCTCCGCGTGACAAAGACCAAAAGTTATAAAAGAGTTCTCCTTAAATTAAGTGGCGAAGCATTACAAGGCAGCTTGGGTTATGGTATTGATCCAAAAGTTGTCGATTCGATAGCGAGCCAATTGAAAGAAGTGAAGGACGTCGGCGTTGAGTTGGCTGTAGTGATCGGCGGCGGAAATATTTTCCGCGGCCTTCAAGCGGCTTCCAGTGGTATGGATCGTTCTACAGCGGATTATATGGGTATGCTTGCCACTGTTATGAATGGCATGGCGTTGCAGGACGCGCTCGAACGAAAAGGCGTTTATACACGCGTACAAACGGCTATTGCGATGGAAGCTTTGGCCGAACCTTATATCCGCCGTCGAGCGATGCGGCACCTTGAAAAAGGCAGGATTGTAATTTTGGCCGGCGGCACCGGAAATCCTTATTTTACGACCGATACCACGGCAGCTTTAAGAGCGATCGAACTTGGAGCAGAAGTTATTTTGAAGGCAACGAAAGTCGACGGTATTTATTCTGCGGATCCCAAAAAAGATAAGCATGCCAAGCGTTTTGAGAAACTTCGTTATATGGACGTTTTGAAAAAAGGTTTAAAAATAATGGATGCGACTGCGATCAGTCTTTGTATGGATAATGAACTTCCGATCATCGTATTCGATCTGATGAAGCATGGGAATATCCATCGTGCGATCAGCGGACAGAATATCGGTACGGTCGTGTATTGATCTATGGATACTTCCAAGGCGATCTTAACAGATTCAGAAGATAAAATGAAAAAGTCAGTGGATGTGGTGAGTCACAATTTTGCCGGCATACGTTCAGGCCGTGCGAATCCCGGAATCGTTGAGAATATCCGCGTCGACTATTATGGTACCCCGACACCTTTGAAACAGCTTGCGAATATCGCTGTTCCCGAACCGAAAATGCTGCTTATCAATCCTTGGGATATCTCTGTGCTTAAATCTATTGAGAAAGCGATCCTCGAGTCGGAGATCGGGATCACGCCGGTGATCGACGGTAAAGCAATCCGTTTAGTCGTGCCTACGTTGACTCGCGAGCGCAGGGAAGAACTGATCAAGATCGTTCATAAAGCCGCTGAAGACGGACGCGTAGCACTTCGTTCGATCCGCCGGGAAGCGAATGAACATATCAAGAAGATCGAAAAAGAAAAAAAGATCACTGAGGATGAAAGTTTTAAATCCCAAGCGGATATCCAGAAGCTTACCGATAAGTACATTCAATCTATCGATCAGGCGCAGTCCCAGAAAGAGAAAGAACTTTCCCAGTTTTAAAATTTCAGAGCCGATAGCTCAGTCGGTAGAGCACTTCCCTTTTAAGGAAGGTGTCGTGGGTTCGATTCCCACTCGGCTCATGTTTTTGTGAAAGGAGGCCATCTGCGTTGTTGCAAGCGACGCTCCCTCAGTCGATGTAGTTCTACTACGCCTTCTTCGGTCGCTTGCTTGCGTCTAGCATCTGACCTCCTTTGACAAAAACATTAGTTCTGGTAAAAATTGAAGAAAGCGTCCCACTGACCATTGGATGACCTTTGATCCTTAGCGATTCCACTTTCTTTACTAGAGCATGACTTTACGCTATAATCACACCCAATTCATTATAACCAAATATCTTAAGACACTATGCTAGAGCTGACATTTATAAGAGAGAATCAAGATAAAGTCCGGGAAGCGCTTAAGATCCGGGCACCAAAGCTGGATTTTGACGGCTTTTTGGAGCTAGATGCCAAGCGGCGCGAACTTTTACAGGAAACGGATGCTCTGAGAGCTCAAAAGAACCAAGCAAATGACCGGATTTCCGCGCTTTTGAAGGAAAAGAAGGATACAAAGGCTGAAATTGAGTCTATGAAGTCTATTTCCCAAAATATTAAAGAATTTGAGTCAAAAATGGAGGAAATAGACTCAAAAGTTAAAGAAATTCTGTATATAATCCCAAATATACCTCATAATTCTGTAAAAAGTGGGGTAGATAATACCCAAAATACAGAGGTTTTAAGCTGGGGAAAGCCGAAAAAGTTCGAATTTAAGCCAAAAGAACATACCGAAATAGGCCAAGAGCTCGAGATAATCGATGGTACCCGTGCTTCCAAGATCAGCGGGAGCGGTTTTGCCTTGTATCAGGGTATTGGGGCTAAATTGGAGAGGGCATTGATAAACTTTATGCTGGACTATCATACGGGTCACCATGGTTATGTGGAAATATGGCCGCCTGCATTGGTTAACCGTGCAAGCATGACCGGCACCGGGCAGCTCCCCAAGTTCGAAGAGGATATGTACCGCTTGAAAGATGATGATCTTTTTTTGATCCCTACAGCGGAAGTACCGGTGACCAATCTTCACCGAGACGAAATTATCAAAGAAGAAAATTTACCATTAAAATATACCGCGTATACGCCTTGTTTTCGCCGAGAGGCTGGTTCTTACGGAAAAGATACCAAAGGATTGGTGCGTGTCCATCAATTCGACAAAGTAGAACTTGTGAAATTCTGTAAACCCGAGACTTCTTACGATGAACATGAAAAATTATTGAAAGACGCCGAAAAGATCCTTCAACTTTTGAACATTCCTTATCGTGTGATGCAGCTTTGCAGCGGCGACATGGGTTTCTCCGCCGCAAAATGCTATGACATCGAAGCGTGGGCGCCGGGCCTTAACCGCTGGCTTGAGGTTTCTTCTGTGAGTAATTTTGAAGCGTTCCAGGCGAGACGTGCGAATATCCGCTATAAAAGAAAAGACACAGGAAAATCGGAATTTGTGCATACTTTGAACGGCTCGGGACTTGCGTTGCCTCGCGTGATGATCGCGATCTTAGAAAATTTTCAGAATGCCGACGGATCGGTCTTGCTTCCGGAAGTTTTGAGGCCCTATATGGGTGGGATAACTGTTATTAAAAGGTAAAGAGCAGACAGTAGACCGTAGACAGGAAGAGGACTGAAGTTTTCTATTTTTCCTGAATTTTGTTTACTGTATTCTGTCTTCTGATTTTATGGAGAGGTGGCAGAGTGGTCGATTGCGACGGTCTTGAAAACCGTTGTACCGAAAGGTACCGTGGGTTCGAATCCTACCCTCTCCGCCAGATTTTTAAGGGCAAGCTGTATTGATCAAAAGAAAACATATCATTTGGTTTCTGATAGGGATCGGCTTCACCGTATTCCTTCTTCGGCATATTGACCGAACTTCTCACCGAGGCACTGATTTTCAGGTTTACTACACGACAGCACAGCGTTTCGCCGAAAAAGGCGATATCTACGGTCGACCTGATGAAACGATCACGCCTTTTAAATATTCGCCGATGTTCGCATTTTTGATCAGCCCTCTTTCTTTATTTTCTTTAAAGCGCGCGGATGCGATCTTTTTTACGATGAGTTTTATTTCATTCGTGATCGTACTCATTTTTTTTAAGAAATTGCTTGTGAAGGAAGAATCGAACTTCAGTCAAAATACATGGCTTTATGTTGTGCCGGTGCTTTTGAGTTTTCGCTTTATATTAGGCGTTTTCGATTCGGGACAGGTTAGTTTTTTGATGACAGCTTTGGTGGTATCGGCGATCTATAGTTTTGAAAAAGGCAATGATCTTTTTGGAGCGGCGCTTCTTGCCTTATCGATGATGTTTAAATATATGTCTTTTATTTTTATCCCTTATTTTTTGATCAAACGTCGATTTAAGATCGTGTCGTATACGCTGATATTCGCCGCGTTTTATTGTTTGCTTCCTTCGCTTTATGTCGGTCTCAATAAAGAGGTAGGCTACTTGACTCAGTGGCTTCCGTCGATAAGCTCGACTTCGCTGGATAAAGGATCGTGGACGGACTATAAGAACCAATCATTATATTCGTTCATTTTACGCACTTTCATGAAAGATTCTCCTTACGATCCGGTCATGCATAGTTTATCTTTTTGGTCATTTCATAATACGTTAATAGTTAGTATAGTATTAGGGGTATTGATTTATGTGGCGATGATCTTTCCAAGACCGGAGCCATCATCGCGTCTCGATATTATCGAATACGCTATGCTTTTTGTAGGCATGGCGCTTTTTAACCCGAACGCTTGGGCGTTCAATTACGCGTTGATCGTTGTGGCTTACATGGTGGTCGTTTATTACTTTTTGAAGAATAAGCTTGATTACCGGGCGCTTTTTTTAACCGCATGCGTGTTTATACTGACGAGCATTGGAAGTCAATCGGTTGTCGGCAGGAATTTGCAATATAAATTCGAAGTGTTCTCGCTCGTGACGATTGGAGCGGTGATCATGGTGTTTACACTTTATGGTTTAAAATATAGGAAAGCGGTTTTATGAATAAAACAGTCTTGATCACGGGCCCTACAAGCGGTATCGGTTATGAATTGGCCAAACTTTTCGCGAAGGATGGTTACGGACTCGTGCTAGTCGCCAGAAACGCGGATAAACTTTCCAATCTAAAAGAAGAATTTGAAAAAAGATACGGTGTGCTTGTGAAAGTGATCGCTAAGGATCTTGTGGATCCAGCCGCCCCGGATCAAATTTATAAAGAGCTTAAAAATTCCTCGCATCCCATCGATATTTTGGTCAACAACGCAGGATTTGGAAATTACGGGTATTTTTTGCATACGGATATTGAAACGGAACTGCAAATGATCCGGCTTAATATTGCATCACTGACCCACCTAACTAAATTGTTCTTGCCTGACATGGTCCAAAATACTTATGGGAAGATCCTGAATGTGGCGTCAACGGCCGCTTTTCAGCCGGGTCCGCTGATGGCGGTGTATTATGCCTCAAAGGCTTATGTGTTGTCGTTTTCAGAAGCGCTTTCGAACGAGTTTCAGGGAACCGGTGTGACGGTGACCGCGTTGTGTCCCGGCCCGACGAAGACAGATTTTCAAAAAAGAGCCGATATTGAGGGTACGCGGATCGTGCATAGCGGTTTAATGATGGACGCTGAAACCGTCGCCAAAGAAGCTTATCGTGGGCTGATGAAGGGTAAGCCGCTTGTAATTCCGGGTATCAAGAATAAAATTGCTGCTTTTTCAGTCAGACTTAGTCCTAGAAGGCTTGTGACTCGCATTGTTCGAAGCCTTCAAGAACGCAATAAATAAAGATTGAACCAATTCCACCGAATCGATATGATTTAGCTTCATATCATTCTGAGTAACGAGGTGACGAAGAATCTCATCATGAGATCCCTGCCCGACCGGCAGGCGGGCTTCGCTTCGCTCAGGATGACGACGAGTTTTGGAGAGATGGCAGAGAGGCCGAATGCAACCGCCTGCTAAGTGGTTGACCTGGTAAAACGGGTCCCTGGGTTCGAATCCCAGTCTCTCCGTTGATTTACTCCTTGGGTTTTATTCAAGGGATTTTTCTTTTTAAAAATGAATAAGTCCCGGTCTCTGTGTAGTTAACCATTGGTAATTATTAGTGATTTATATTTGGATTTAAGATAAAAATTTGAGAAAAAATCAATTCGTCTATTGACAAATACAAGATCGCTCAGTACACTTCTCAGATGTTGTACAGTTAAGGAATATATGGAACAAGCAAAATTCCACCCAGTGGCTTGCTTTAATGATAGCAAGCCATTTTTTATTTTTGATCAATGGATAAATTGTAAAGTTTTTAATAAGTCGCTCACCGCCACTGTTTAGAACGCAATGAATAACTATACTTTAACAAAACCGATTTACTTGACCCAACGAACTGAATCGATCTTGCTCGATGAAAAGAAAGATGAGCCGGTATTTCTTTGGATCATCATTTGCTGGCTGTGCGCTATCTTATATTTTGATCCAAGACTTTTTGCGCTTACTTACGCCGCGCCTAATTTTCTTGCCAGAATATGTGTCGTGATCTTTGTTTTATGCTTAGATATTTTTTGGTTATATGCGATCTATAACACAACGATGATCTTGGCCTCTTTATGGCTTCGACGTCAAACTTTCGAACCCGATCTGCCGTCACTCACTGATTTTCCAAAGACCGCTATTTTATACACGACACGCAATGATTTCAGGAAAGAGGCCGTAGAAACTTATCTGGATCTTGATTACCCGAATTTTCATATTTTCATTCTTGATGACAGCACTTTGCCGGAATATTGCTTAGAAGTCGATCAGTGGTCCAAAAAGTATCCTCACAATGTGACGGTCATACGAAGACCGGACCGGAGGGCATTTAAAGCAGGTAATTTAAATCATGCGCTCCGCCAAATACAACATGAATATCCTTTCTTTGCGGTCTGCGATTCGGATGGGCCTCTGCCGAAGAAATTTATCGGATCTCTTCTGCCTTATTTTAAAGCTTATCCCGACGCAGCCTTTATACAAACCGCCCAAGAACATGATCCTTTCCAAAAAGATCCGTTCGGCCAAGCGATGGGCCCCATGGTCAGTCAACATTACCGCTATTTCGTGAAAACTAAGAACCGCTTCGGGTTTGTGATGTTCTATGGTCATGGCGCTCTTATCAAAACAGAAGTGTGGCAGAAAATGGGCGGTTTTCCGGAGCTCGTAGCTGAGGACCTCGCGTTCGCGGCAAAGGCAAGGGAATTGGGCTACCGGGGGATTTACACGGAGCGTGTTACTTGCTCAGAAGATTTTCCGCCGACTTACGGACGACTAAGGATCCGAACGGAAAAATGGATCACGGCTACAAGTGAATTCATTAAAAAGGGCTATGCGAGCTTCTTTAGAGCGCGTCATATTCCCTGGTTTGAAAAGATGGACGTCATTATTTCAGCTTGTAGCCATTATCAAACGTCGATCATGCTTTTATTCCTTTTGATGCTTGGGACGTTGATGCCGACCTATTATTCAAATTTCAGATATCCCGGATCTTTTCTTTTAATGCCGGTGCCTCAGGGCAAATCGGTGTTTGAGTACCTGATCCATATCCGTTACCATATATTTTGGTCGCTTGATTTTTATTTCATGATGGCATTATCGATCTTAGCTCCGACTATTCCGGCGATCATTGACCTTTATAAAAAGCCAGTCCGGTTATTTCAATATCTGGCTTTGTCTAATTTTGTTTTTATGGGTTCTTTGGTCACCGAGGCTTCCGCTGTCATCGTTTTTCTTTTGACCGGGAAGGCCGTTTTCAGGAACACTCACAGTCATTCAGCCGCGAAAGAGCGGCAGGATCTGATCGCAAAATTCTTTTCATTTCACCCTAATAGCGGGGCTGTTTTCCTTAGTGAAGTATTGATGGGGCTGGTTCTTTTTGCGCTGGGCGTTCAAACAAAGAACCTGTGGTTCATGGCGCCTGCCGCGGCGATGGTCTTAAGCCCGTTGTTCTATCGCACCGGATGGAAAGGATGGATCAAGCCTTTTACGGCGATCCCTTTTCTGATCGGGACATTGATCTTTGTGTTGGTGAGTCTGGACCTTTGGATGTGCTGGTCCCAACGCATATAAAAACTTTGATAAAGTTGTAATATAAATTTGATAAATTATCAAATAATAATTGACACTCACAGGATCGTCAGGTATCATTTACGAAAGACCAAATGAAAGGTGCGCGCCATGAATAGACCACGATTGAAATTGATCTTTTTGATATCGCTTATTATTTCTACCGCGTTCGTGCTGGGCTTTGAAGGGGGAGAGGAGACACGCGCGTATTTGGCGTTCACCAAGCATCAATTCAATGAAGCGCTGGAGCTTTATTCTAAAATAGGGAATGAATCAGGCGCCGGCCTGGTCATGCTCGCCCAAAATAAACCCTATGAAGCGGAGAGCCACTTTTTAAAGGCCAATGACCTTTCAGGGCTGGGGCTTTGTAGACTGAAAAGGCGTGAATATCAAGAAGCTCTAAAACACTTTCTTTTAAAGAATGACAACCGCGGCCTCGGCCTTACCTACTTAGCGCTCAAGGATGAGCAAAATGCGCGGGACGCTTTTTCAAAAGCCAATGATTGGTCGGGCTTGGGTCTTATCGCGCTTGCCAAAAATAACACAAAAGAGGCCAAAAATTGTTTCCAGAGGATCCAGGATTATACAGGCCTCGGCCTGACCGCGTTAAAAGAAAAAGATTTTGACGCGGCGACGCGCAATTTCACTTTGGCGAAAGATGACAGCGGTATGGGACTTGTGTTCCTGGCCGTGAGACACTACGAAAAAGCCGCCGTCTATTTCCAGAAAGCCCATGATGTTTCAGGACTCGGTTATGTTGCGATGGCGCAAGGGGATTTTAAGAAAGCAGAAGCCTATTTTACTCAAGTAAACGATAAGAATGGCTTAGGCGATCTTTATTCGCAGCTTCATCAATTCGCCAAAGCGCGGGAAATGTTCGAGGCGGATTTTAATCCCGTGAAGGTCATCCAATCTTTTCGCAATGATTACACGCTGACGGACCGGCTTCAGCAAGCGCTTAATTACGCTGACAATGCTCTAAAAGATGGCAAGATGACCGCTGAGATCATGATGGAGATGGCCGATATCGACTACGATCTCAAGAAACCAAAAGAAGCTCTCGCATTGCTTGACCAGGCGTCCCAGATAAAAGGTTATTCTTCAGAAGCGCATCTTAGGAAAGGAAGGATCTATTTTTATCTAAGGGACCTCGACAGATCCGAACAGGAATTTTCAAGCGTCAAACAAGACGACTTTTTGAGTGAAAAGCGATACGAGGAAGCCCAAGAATCTTTGAGAACGATCCAAAGGTACAAAGCTATCTTGAAGAACAATCCCGATGCCTTGCAGTCCGCGGAGGGCTTTTAAATGAAAAACCGTTCCCTTAAGTTCATCAGCTTTCTTTGTGTTCTGACATTCGGCCTGCAGAATTTTGCGATGGCCAATCAATCACCGCCCGCTGGTTGCCCTACCGCCACTTCTTTTACTACTGCTCAACCTTATAATCTTAAAGATTGCCCTCCGTCTTGTCCAAATTGTTTTAACCCTCCGGTTGATACCACTTGCCCTGTAGATCCGGTACTGCTTACCGGCGGCAAGCTCTACATTCCTGTGACAGATGTCAAGATCCCGGGACCCGGCACATCAAGAAATGGTTTTTCGCTTCAGCTGATCCGCAGTTATTCGAATCAGATCGGTTTTAGCGGCGTATTCGGCGCGGGTTGGACTTCAACACTTGATATTGAACTTATCACAAATTTTATTGTGATCAGCGGAACCATGAAAGCTGGCTCATCGGTGACCGTAAGGGATCAAGACAGCTCACTCCTTACTTTTCTATTGTTGACCGATACGCAGATCGTTCCGGGTCCGGTGGTTTTTACAGATGGCCAAAGAAATGTCTCGTGGTATTCGACAGGAGGGGATCCGCTCCAAGGAACTTTTGCTTACGCAAAACCTCATGGAACGACCTACCATTTCGATCAAAATTTTATCACACGTCTTACTTCTATAAGCGACCGAAGCGGGCATTCGATCAAATTTAGTTATGATGCGAACGGCTTCAAAAATTCCATCAGCGATGACTTAGGACGAAGCTTGAATTTCACTTATGGCTCCAACGGCAAAATAAGCCAGATGACCGATCCGTTGAACCGAATCTGGACTTATAATTACGATAATTTATTGAACAATTTGATCTCGGTCAAAGATCCATTAAATAGAAAAGTTAATTATAGCTACACTGATCCGTTTGATCCGCATAATATCACAACTGTGACGGACGCGATGGGCTATGCCACCAACTATACTTACAATAGTACTGACCAGGTGATCAAAGAAGTCAAGCCCGACGGCTCCACGATTCAATTTTCTTATAACAATTTGCTCGGCACTTCGACGATGACCGATCAGCTGAAAAATAATTGGAGTTACGAATATTTTAAGATCGGTCTTGGCACGCTAGCTTTGGATCCCACGGGTGGTGTGTGGAAATATTCTTATGATCCCAATACGAACCTCATGACACAGAAGACAGATGCGTTAGGGAGGGCGACGACCTTGGCTTATGGTTCAGATCAGAACCTTAATCAGAATACCGATTCTTCTGGCAACATCACGGCCTATTCTTATAACAGCTCTTATAATTTCTGGCAGTCGATAACAGACCGCAATGGTCATGTCACGAGCCGTGATTTCGACTCCCACGGAAATGTCACCAAACTGACAGATGCTTCGGGACACATCACGACTTCTACCTATAATAATCTGGATGAGCTTCTAACTCAGACTGATCCTTTGGGCAATACGACGTCCTACGCTTATGACGGTTATGGGAATCTCGTGTCTCAGACAGATGCCCTGGGGAACACCACAAGCTTCAACTATGATGTCGTCGGCCGGCTTCTTTCGGTCACGAACACTCTGGGTAGAACGACTGCTTTTACGTATGACGCCGGTGATAGGATATTGAAGATCCAGTTCGCCAACGGCTCATCCACCAATATGACTTATGACGATGATGACCGTCTTCTTAGCGTGACGGATCCCAACGGCAACATGACGAAATTCGCTTACGGCGCGCCGCTTGGATCCGGAGACAGCGGATGCAGTTCATGCTCGGACCAGGGCAATGTCAATGCTTCCAGCCACCCTTCGACGATCACCGATGCGATGAATCACGTCACGACGTTCACGTATGATGCTCACGGAAATGTGCTTTCGGTGACGGACGCGGATAACAATCAAAGCGTTTTTACTTATGATGCGCTTGACCGGTTGATCACAAGCAAAGATCCTATGGGCGCTATCACGACGCTTACCTATGATAATGTCGGAAATCTTTTGAGCGTCAAGGACGCTAACAGCGGTCTTACCACATTCGTCTACGATGCTTTTGACAGAAAGGTCAGCGAGCAGGACGCGTTGGGTAACATCACAAAATTCGCTTACGATAACGTGGGCAATCTTATTTCAAGAACAGACGCCAATGGAAATAAAACAAGTTATTCTTATGACGCCGTGAACCGGCTTCTTGCGACGACTTATCCCGACGCGTCCACTGTGACGAATGTTTACGACGCCGCGGGAAATCTTGCCTCGATGTCCGATGCCACAGGACTTACACAGTATGTTTATGACAAGCTCAATCGGCTTTCCCAGGTGACTTTCCCGAAAGGCAAGACAATGTCGTATACCTATGATGCGGTGGGGAACACAGCTACGATGGTTTCAACCGTCGGGACGACTACATATGCCTATGACGTCATGAACCGGCTTACGTCTCTCACGACGCCGAAGAACCAGGTATTTAATTATGCCTATGATGCGGGAGGCAGGAGAACGCTGCTTACTTATCCGAATAATATCCAAGCCGCCTATGCCTACGACAATGCCAATAGACTCACCAGTCTCATCTACAAAAACACAAGCTCAAATCTCAATACCGCGAGCTTCTCCTATGCTTATGACAGCGTAGGCAACAGACTGTCCTTGATGGATAATGAAGGCACACACACTTACACCTACGACAATGACTATAGACTTACTTCTGTGGTTTATCCCGCGGGAACAAAGCTCGAATATAGCTATGACGGTGTCGGCAATCGTCTTACTTTAAAGAAGAACGGCAAAGTATCCGACACTTACACCTATGATGCCGCCAACCGTCTCCTCACCTCCAAAAATAAACTCTATTCTTACGACGCCAACGGGGATCTGATCTCTGAGAAGAACACCAACAACGCTGTCACAAGAAACTACACCTATGACTTTGAGAACCGCTTGAAACAAGCCACTCAAGGCACCAATACCGATACCTATACCTATGATGGGCTGGGGAGAAGGGTAGAAAAGAGCGTCAATACCAAGGTCACAAGGACCTACTACGACGGCTTCGAGACGCTCTTTGAGACCAATAGCGCCGACAATATTCAGAGGTCTTATATCCATGGGCCGAGGATAGATGAGACCCTTTCGCTGCGTACCGGAGCGCAGGATACCTATTATATCTACGACGGCCTAGGGTCTGTGAGCATGCTCACGAACTTGAGCGGCACATCTGTCGGCACCTATACGTACGATGTATTCGGAGATACAAGATCCAAGACAGGCTCTGTGAATAATGAGTTCCAGTTCACGGGAAGACAGTGGGATAATGAAACGAACCTTTATTACTACAGGAATAGATACTATAATCCATCTGTAGGGAGGTTTATTACTGAAGACCCAGCAAAATTTATAGGGGGCGTTAATTTCTTTATATATGTAAAAAACAACCCGACTAGCTTTATTGACCCATTTGGTTTATTTTATTTTGCCAAAAGAAAATTGAGCGATGTTCCAATTGCAATTAACAATGACGTTTTAGATTGGAACAATATTGAATTGAGTCATGAACAAGGATTTTTTGAAGATGGAAGACAACCATCAAATGTTGGCTTCGGACCGAACGGTCTTTTTTACAACGAAGACCCATCTCAATACGAGAGAACAGACAACAGGCATTATAACGATGATGTTATGAGAGAGGCCTTGAAAATCGTGAGAACCGGAGACTTTTCGTTGTTTGGATTGGATGGAAAAGAAAAGAATAATTGCCAAGATTTTGCGGAAAGGTTAAGAGAGGTTTATTATTTACTTTTAGATATACAGCGTAATTCAGGCTGATGATTAATAAAAAATCCTTTTTCTTAATATCAGTAATTCTTCTTTTAATCAGTTTTAAGTATATATCTTCCCAGCCAGGATTAGCACATTTCTTTAACTCAATCGCTCCGAAGGTCGATTTGTACAAGTCCATTGTCCAAGATAATTTTAATTTATCAGAAAAAGGTTTTAACCGAATCTATAAATTAAATGCGAAGTATCACGATATTTATCAGATTAGTTTTTATTCAGATACCGAGAGTATTCCTATCGATTATATTTACAAAGGGAGATTATTAATAGAACTCTATAATGATATACACGTATTAGAGTCTGTAATAGTGGAAAAACCAATAGCTTATTTTGGTTCCGAAAACAAAAGAGATAGGTATAAAGAATTCTCAATGTATGAGTTTCCAATTCCGTATAAAGGAAACTCAGATAATTTGTATGTAAAGATAACCGTTTTAGAACCTGATGCTCAGATTTCGAAATTAGATAAATCAGTTCAAATACGTGTAGCAGTAAGTGGAAGACCGTGATCTTCTTAATTCGAATTTTATTAATTTTATCAAGTCTTGTTTTTCTCCCTGCATCGGGTTATTCATTGGAAGCAGGGCCAAATTTAACGGTTTATGTTGCCACTGCAGACACTCCAGACTATATAAAAGAATGGATTTCGACTCGTCCTGAACATCCAATTCATATTAAGAGAGTTCACGAGATTGGCCCTAATAAAACAATTTATATTAGTATCGTGGTATCAGGATTTGACCTTAATAAACTTGGAAGTACAGATTTGATAGGCAGCTTATTTGTTATTAATCCTAAAAACGAAAAAATTATGAAGCAAATTGACCAGCATGTCCATAAACATATTATGAAAAAAAGAGGCTTTGTAATGCTAGACCCGGCCATTGATTTTACGCTTGAAAAAACAGATCCTCCTGGAATTTATGTTTTTCGTGCGGAGGTTCTGGATCGCGTATCAAATAAGAAAGCCATGGGCGAATGGAGAGTTTTATTAAGGGCGATTAAATAATAACAATAAAAAGTGAAACGTCCCTGACCCAGGAGCCGAGGGTTCTTAATAAATCACATCACCCCTCGGTTCTGCGGCTGAAGATAAAAATGAACTTTCCTTAAGCCTGCCGCAGACGACGTGCGCGGGAGGGGGTGCGGTTCGGCCGAATATAGTTTTCCGGCCGACGAGTCCTAACGAGAGTAACCCCTCGTCGAATATAGCAAATGGGGGAGAGGACCGCGCCGCAATTAGATATTTTTAAATACCGTATACCGAACTGCGTCTAGTATATTAGTTTTTATGAAACCATCAACGGTGCATCATGTTTAAAAGAACGGCCATGACCTTTATCGTCATGATTTTTTTCTCCGCACTGGCTCTGGCTGCGCAAGATGACGATACATTGGTCATCTATAGCAAGGATCCACCGAGCGATTCAGGACCGATCGTGACCAGCTCTCCTGCTCCGGTGTTAAGCAAATCCTATCCGTGGTTTGAAAACTCGACGGGCTATAAAAAAGCAGTCGAAGAACAAAAGATCACCGGTGAGGCGTTCGTCATTTATTTTTATGCCACATGGTGCCATTATTGTAAACAATTCACGAGGGACATTCTTTGGTCTTCTCGCGGCACCAGCGCGCTAAGATCGGTCGTCAAGGTAAAGATAGATGGCGACCAAGAGAGCCGGTTAATGAAAAAGTTCGGAATTACCGGCTACCCTACTTTTTTGGTCGTTAAAGCATCCGGCAAATCTCAAAGGATCGATACCGATGTGTCAGTAACGGATTTTCTTTATGAATGCAAGCGGGCGGGATTAAAGATAAATGCCACATAAATAACACACCTTCCGGCTAAAGGCACCGTGCACCCAGGAAAAGGTCAATTTTTTATCATGCAGGCCACGCGGGTTCCTATCAATGGTTAGAAAACCATGCCCGTCCCGACCCATCCTCAAGTCGGCGCATTCCTGTTCTTATTCTACATGGGAAGAACGATCATCTTGTCGACCCCGGCCAAGCGGAATATATGAAAAGTGTTCTGACAAACCAGCAGTATCCCATAAAGCTCATGATATTGGGCGGATTGGACCATGAATATTCTGATGGCATAAGCTGGCAGATCATGAATTGGTTTGAGAAAAACAAGCCGCATTGAGCAGCCATATGATCTCATCGCCGAGACTTATTATCTCTTCATCCTAAAATCAGGGTATTTACAGATTTTATATGGTATAATTTTATATATTTATTTAATTTTTGTAAAAATTGGTTAGAAAAATATGTTAAGATTCTGATCCTATCCCAATGACTACTGTTAGTAACATCAAAATAGGGCAAATTTTAGTAGAGAACGGAGTCATTACTTCAGAACAGCTTGACCGTGGTCTTCGGGAACAGAAAAAGACAGGGATGCTGATTTGTACGGCACTTGTACAATTAGGTTTTGCCTCTGAAGAAAAAGTTTTCTCGCTTTTAGCTCGTCAGTTGAATATTCCTTACGTGCATTTGAAAGGAAAGCATATCCATGCTTCCGTTATTCAAAAAGTTCCCGCCAAATTTGTCAGCCATTATAAAGTGATCCCCACCAAATTCGAGAATCATTGCTTGACGGTGGCCATGGCGGACCCTATGGATACCCGTATTTTGGACGACCTCCGTCTTTTTTTAGAGCTGGAAGTGGAAGGCGCCTTGGCGAGTGAGATCGAAATTGAGGAAGCTATACGCAAATATTATGGGGTCGGCGCCGAGACGGTCGAAAAGATCATCGCTCAGAAAGGCGTCTTGGAGATGGAAAAGGCCAATGAAGATGCCGAAGATATCGAGTCGATGGCAAATGAAGCTTCGATCATTCGATTCGTTAATCAGGTCTTATCGGAGGCCGTCAAACAACGCGCGACAGATATTCATATAGAACCGTTCCAAGAGCAGTTGAGAGTCCGTTTTCGCATTGATGGCCTGCTTTATGAAGTACCGGTCCCTGAAACTGTGCGCTATTTTCAGCCTGCTATCGTGTCTCGTATCAAGATCATGGCGAAAATGAATATTGCGGACCGCCGCTTACCGCAAGACGGGCGCATCAAGATCAAAGTGAATGAAGAGGAACTGGACCTGCGCGTCTCGACGATCCCGACCATTTTTGGAGAATCGGTTCAGATCCGCATCTTGAGCTCCGGACTTTTCTTGGAGATCGGAAAATTAGGGCTTTCTACCGACAGCCGAGCAAAGTTGGAACACGCGATCGAAAAACTACACGGGATCGTGTTCGTAACCGGTCCGACCGGAGCCGGAAAATCCACCACGCTTTACGCTTGTCTTGCAAAGTTGAATTCTTCATCGGTCAAGATCGTTACGACCGAAGATCCGGTCGAATATCAATTACGCGGGATCAATCAAATTCAAGTCAGTCCGCAGATCGGTCTTGATTTCGCTTTGGCTTTGCGTCATATCTTGCGTCATGATCCCGATGTGATCATGATCGGGGAAGTGCGCGACATCGAAACGGCCGAGATCGCTATCCGCTCCGCTTTGACCGGGCACTTGGTGCTTTCGACGCTCCATACGAATGATGCCCCGGGGGCCGTCACGAGACTTTTGGATATGGGGTTGGAGCCTTTTTTGGTGGCTTCATCGCTTGAATGTATAGTCGCCCAGCGGCTGGTCCGCACGGTCTGCCCGGATTGTAAAGAGCGTCTTTCCGGCGAAGCAAAACAAAGATGGTTGGATAGGATAAAAGATACCCGCCTTGATCTATCCAAAGCCGATTTTTTGGAAGGACGCGGCTGTGAAGCATGCCGTTTTACTGGTTATAGGGGACGCATGGCCATCCATGAAGTGATCCTGATGAACGAAGCCATCCGGAAACTTATTATCCGCCGCGCCTCAAGCCAGGAGATCGAAAAGGTCGCGATCAGCCAAGGCATGAAGACGTTAAGGGAAGACGGTATCCTGAAGGCGTTTTCCGGTCTGACGACATTGATGGAAGTGTTTCGAGTCACGCAGATCGAGAATGAAACAGCTTCAGAATAATCTATGACACGCTTTGTCTATAAAGCCAAACAAGATCCTATGCAGATCATCCAAGGAGATTTAGAGGCGGAATCCGTCTCGGACGCGGTTTTTCGACTCCAACAATTAGGCTATTTTCCTTTGGAAGTGAACGCACAAACGGCTCAAAATTTTCATCTTTCTTTTTTTCCAAAAAAAGTAAAACCTGCGCATCTTATCCTTTTTACTTCTCAGCTTGCTACTCTTGTCGATTCGGGCGTTACGGTGATGGAGGCGCTGAACTCGCTTTCTAAAAATAATCCGAGCGTAGGGCTTAAAACGATCCTGATAGATATGATCCGCGATATCAAGGAAGGCAGTTCTCTATCGGATAGCATGAAAAAATATCCGAATATCTTCTCGAGTCTGTATATTGCATTGGTCTATGCCGGTGAGACTTCCGGAAAACTTAAGGAAACACTGAAACGGCTGTCTGAATATTTGGAAAAGGCCCAAAATTACAAGAGATCTCTGGTGGACAGTCTGATCTACCCGTTTTTTGTGATATTTACGGGATTTTTGACCATTTTTGCTCTGCTCTTTTTTGTGGTCCCTAAGATCGTAATGGTATTCAAAGAGATGGGACAAGCATTGCCGCTCCCGACTCAAATACTTATTTTTATCTCCTCGTTTCTTATAAAGAACAGTTTTTTCATCGTTTTATTTTTGGGCATTGTCTGGGCTCTGGCAATGACGTTATTGAAAGATGTGAAAAATCGATCAATATATGATAGGGTCAAAATTCAAATTCCTTTTTTTGGACCTCTTTTATTTAAAGCTCAGATAGGCCGGCTATCACGCGTATTATCACTTCTTTATTCGAGCGGTATTCCTCTTGCCAGCGCTCTTCAGACATCGATCTCCATCGTTGACAATGAGTTCTTGAAACAAAAGATGAAGATGATCCTGGAAAATATATTCGGTGGAGCTAGTTTTTCTGAAGCATTGAAACAACTTGGCATTTTTCCCGAAATGGCCGTTCAGATGATCATGGTCGGCGAAAAAACGGGGAATCTGGATCAGACCCTTTCGCGGATCGCTGAGGATTATGAAAGCGAAGTGGACGGATCGTTAAAAATTTTTGCCAAAATACTCGAACCGATGGTGATCCTCATTGTCGGCTTGGTCGTAGGATTCATCGTGATATCCATGCTTTTGCCTATTTTTGAAATTAATTTTTTGGTAAGATAGCGAATAATACAATGGCTAAAAATAGCAAGGGTTTTACGCTGATCGAACTCATGCTCGTGATCATTATCATCGGCGTGCTGGCCGCCATGGTGATGCCGAGACTTTTAGGCCGTAGCGAGCAGGCGCGCACGGAGGTGGCGCGCAGCGATGTTTCAGGAGCAATTCCTCTCGCATTGGACCTTTATGAAGTGGACAATGGCAAACTTCCGACCACCGAAGAAGGGTTGGAGGCATTGCTTTCACAGCCTAGCTCAGCCAAGAATTGGAAAGGCCCCTACCTTAAAAAGAAACCGGTCGACCCCTGGGGCAATCGTTATCATTATCTAAAGCCAGGTAAACACAGCAATGATTATGATGTATTTTCCACAGGTCCGGACGGCGAAGAGGGGGATGAGGATGATATCGGCAATTGGCAGTCCTCTTCTTCAAAAGCCGAATAATGAAATGGCCGGCGAACTCAAATAAGAACTATTTTTTGCGGAATTCCGGTTTTACATATATTGAACTTCTCGTGGTCATCACGATCTTGGGGATTTTCACGGCGCTTCTTCTTCCCAGAATATCGGGCAGGCTATCAGAGGAAAGTTTGGACAGCGTGGTCAGAGATTTCATGAGTGTGACGCGCTATGCAGGCTCGAGAGCCCGAAGCCAAGGGAACCCGGTCAAACTGGTGATCAACTCCATCGAAAAAAGCTATTGGCTTGAGTATGAGCAGCAGAACGAGAAGCATCTTTTTAAACAGTTGCCGTACCAGATCTCAATTAAAAGTTCTTTTCCGAACGTCGTTTTTTACCCTGATGGGAGTCTGGACCCAGCCGAGATTACGTTTGAGGATAGTAATAAGAACAGCAGAAAAGTGACTTCGAAGGATTTTTTCGGAGATTTTAGACTTGCGGCTTGATTCAAGAGGTTTTCTTCTTCTCGAAGTCATGATCGCCGTTGCTTTATTGGCTTTCGGAGTCGTGATCGCGCTTCAGACCATCGCTTTCTCCTCAAAACTCTCACTTTACGCCAGTGAGTTGCAATTAACCAGTATCGATTCGTTGGAATGGGTCGACTTGAATTACCAGAAAGGGAGAGAAGAAGTATTGGCAAAAGTTTCGGCGATAAACTCCCGAGAAGATAATGTTCATGTGAAAGCTTTTTTCGATAAAGATTGGGATCTTTCTACGCCGGGTTTCGATACGTACCGTTTTAAACTTGAAATGCATCCCATGCGTGAAGGGAAAGAAGAGACGATCATCGTTCGATCGATACTTGTGGAAAAAAGAGATGAGACTCAGGAAAAACTCGGGTTTGACTTTAATTGAGATATTGATCGCTTTGTCCCTATCAGCGATAGTAGTCGTTTCTCTGTCAGGCGCTTTTAATTCGGGTATCCGAAGTTACAGAAGAACGGACCAAATTTTGCGCCGAAGAGAGCCGTTCTTCAGGTTTTTTGTGGTTTTTGCAGATGATCTAAGAGAGCTATTTCCGTATTCTGTGACTCAGTGTCATTTTAAAGGCGATGCTTCGCGGATCGAATTTTTTACATTGAAAGAACGCTGGGAAAAGGAATTGAACGGAAAGATCAAAAGGACGTCCCCTCATTTTGCCCGTGTCGTTTATTTTTTTAAGCAGGATAAGATTTACAGAAACGCGTTGTTCAGAGGTGATGCGCTTAAGGAAATCCCTGTCGAACAGGGCGCTTTGATTTTTTTGGATGATGTGAAAATGTTTCATCTGACTTACGGTTATTTGGACAAAGATACCAGCAAGGAGATCGTCTCGGAATCCTGGTCGAACCCATTGAAGATGCCCGATTGGCTTGAGATTGAAATGCGGACAGGCGGGGACGGTATTTTCAAAAGAAAGTTCTATCTCTCATAGGAAGCGGACAAAAAATGAAGGGATCGGTATTGATCATTTGTGTTTGGGCGTTGGTTCTATTGACGCTTGTATGTATCAGCTTGGCTTTTCAGGTATCTCAAACGCTCAGGATTGCATCAGCTTCTTTGGATGAAGTGCGTTCCTATGCGGCAGCTCGATCCGCGATAGGGATGGCACAGCTTTGTCTGATACAGGACGGTCGGGAAAGTTCACAGGATCACCTTAATGAAATATGGGCAAAAAACGAGGCTTTTAAAAAAATAGAAATAGACAAAGAAAACAGCGTTTTAGGGAGCATTTTTTATGAGAACAAAGATGGGACCTATTATGGAATAAGAGAAGAAGATGGGAAGATCAATATTAATAAAGCGCCTGAATCCTTGATCAGAAGATTTCTCAGAGAGTGCGGTTTTAACGAAATACAAAGCGCGTTAGGCGCTAAGGACATCCGAATGTGGCGGGGAGCCGAAGCTCTCGATAAAGAATCGGAGAATTATTATAAGGGCCAGCTTGGGTATGAGTGCAAAGCATCCGACTTTTCTGTTTTGGATGAATTGGCTTTGGTAAAAAGTTTTTACGGTCTGGACGAGGATATTCTCGATCAGATAAAAGAAGGGTTTACGACCCTTGGCACGGATAAGATCAATATCAATACGGCCAGTGAATATGTGTTGCGAAGCCTGTTCAAAGCGGCATATGATGAGTATTTAAATAGTATTGGAAAATTGGATATTACTGAGATGGACGCAGAAAATCTCGCTCGATCAGTGCTCAACTATAGACAGGGGGGGCAATATTTTTCTTCCGATGATATGGATGCTCGTGTCATCGCCGCTAAATTAGGCCTAGGGTCAGTTGCAGATGACCCAAGAACAAAATTGGTCAAACAAACCATTTCTCTCGGATGGATCAAGGCGGATTCTGATAATTTTAATATTCATGTCCGAGGCACCGCAGGAAGCGTAAAAAAAGATCTCACCGTATTTTATATAAGAAGCCAGGATCGGTTAAAGTGGTACGCTTAAAGAATTATTTTGTAGTGAAAATATCCAAGAATCTGGGGCTTGAACTTTTAAGATGTTCCTTCTCCAAGACCGATCCGCCTAAATTATCTTTTTATCATTTTATAGCAGGAGATTTTTCCGACGACAAGAGACTGGAACTCGCGGTGGACGAATTCTTAAGGATGGAAAACTATCGAGGTGAGCCTGTTATCGTGCTTTTGTCAGCTCTCGATTATACATTCAGATATGTGAAAGTCCCCACTCATGATCCGATCGAGATAGAAAAGATGCTTGGGTTCCAAGCATCAAAATATTTGCCTTATCAATCGGAGGAATTGACCATCGGTTATGAAATAATCGAGAAAACGGAAGACAACTATTCTCATGTCCACCTTGTTATCGTACCGGCCAAGGTCATAGAACGTTTTTTTGCGGATTCGTTCATGAAAAGAAGGCGGAATATATTCGTGACGCTTTCAACAAGCGGGCTTGCTTGCGTCACAAAAAGAAATTTTCTTTCTGTCCAGGGATCCATTTTGTCCATTGAATTGGGTCATTTTTTTGCTGAATTGGCAGTGAGCAAGGATCAGGTGCTTTTGCTTGAAAAATGCGTGCGTCTTGACAGGAATAACGCGGATTGGATAAGTGACCTTAGATCAGCGGTCCTGCAGATCATACAATCTTTAAAAAAAGAGAATTTGGATTCTAAAATAGAAAAAACCGTCATTTTTGGGTCAAAGAGAGAAGCTGAAGCAGCAAGCGCCGATTTGTCTTCTCTGGGATTGGTCTGTGAAACGATGCCATTGAACACCGCCCAATGGGTCGATGAAAAGATCATGCTTCCGGAAAATGCCGAAATCGAACATTTTCCCATTTCGGCTTTAGGCGTTTCTGACATTAAGCCCGCTCTTAATTTTATTCCTGAAAAAATAAGGCAACAAAGGGAAAAACATAAAGAAATAAATCAACGAATCAAAATTTTATCATTGATCGCCTTGGTTATTTTTCTGTTGGGGGTTTCGTTTTTCCATATTTTTCAAATAAGAGCGTCTTATCTTAGGCATCTAAAGACCGAGTCTAAAAGTACTATTTCCGATACCAAAGTATTTGAAGAAATGGAAAGATCTCGTGAAGTTTTGAAAGATCATTTTGAAAAACAGCCAAGGGCTGTTTACGCCTATTATGAAGTTCATAAACTGCTTCCCGAGAATATATCTCTTATAAATTTTTTGTATGAAGAATCTAACACGATCGAGTTACGCGGAAGAGCGCAAGATTATAATGATCTCTTAAGATTTGTATCGAGTCTAAATCATTCGGATATTTTAAAAGATTTTGAAGCCTCTGTGCGTTATATAACCAGGCGCGATGCAGGGGCTGTCGATTTTGAGATCGTATGTGCGAAGCGTTCTTAAAATAATAGAGAACAAGGTCATTTAAATGGAAAAAAAGGGTCTGTCAGAAAGAGAACGGTATATTCTTGTAGCGACTGGGATAGTTATCATTCTAGCTTTTTTTTATCAATTTGCTCTTTCGCCTTTTATCGATCATTATTCCAAGATGGGCAAAGAAATCATTACCGTTCAGAAAAGAATCTTCAAATACCATCAATATCAAAAGAATCTATCAGTTCCGTCAGGATCTGGATCTGCATTGAAATTTTTCAAAGAATCATCCGATATTCTGTCGTCTATCGAAACGATCGCTCATGAGAATAATGTTGAAGTCTTAGAAATACGCCCCGACGCCGAAAGTGTCAAACAACTTAAATCTTTTAAGCAGATATTGATCAATTTACGGATACGAGGGCAAGCGGATAAAGTTTCAGGCTTTATATTTGAGCTCGATCAACCGTTATCGAGTTTTCGAATAGAAAGATTATCGATTGGGTCTCAAATAGGTTCTAATAACCTGGATGCTTCTTTTATCGTTTCTGTTTTCTATTCCCCGTACTCGCCATAGATTTGCCTTTTGTATAAATAACTATAAATTTAATAATTTTGTTAATTTTTGCTTTTTTTGATATACTCTCTGGTCAGAGAGTGATAGCAGGAGGCTTTTATCCAGGAAGTCTATCTTTTAAAAGATTTAGCGCGCCGTACAGGTTTTTCTGTTCACACTCTTAAATATTACTTAAGGGATGGTCTCTTTAAGGAGGTGGCACGAAGTCCTGAAACAGGTTATCGTTATTTTAACGAAGATAGCGTGCATGTTCTCCTTAAGATCCGTCGAATGAGAAAAGATGGGCTATCGATTCGGCAGATAAAAAATGAGTTACTATAGAGCCTTAGGACTTGATTTAGAGCCGTTTTCAACTAGTCCGGATCCGGATTTTTTTTACCATTCCACAAGCCACGAGACTGCATTACGTCGCCTCGAAATTTCGATCCGTCTTCGGCGGGGGCTCAATCTTGTATTCGGAGACGTTGGTACCGGGAAAACGACTCTATCTCGGATGCTGATCAAAGCTTTTAAGGATGACCCCAATTATATATTCCATATGATCCTGGATCCGGGATGCAAATCGGAATATCAATTCCTTTTTTCTCTTACCAAATTATTCGATATTGAACCGCCGTTCCGTTCGACGCTCGATTTTAAGGAAGCGATAGAAAAATATCTTTTTCAAAAAGGCGTGGAAGAAGATCAAGTGATCATTCTAATCATTGATGAGAGCCAAAAAATATCGACGGAAAATCTTGAAGTTTTGAGAATGCTTTTGAATTACGAGACGAATAATTACAAATTACTTCAGTTAGTTATCATGGGCCAGATGGAACTTTTTCAGAGGATTCAACGGGTTAGGAATTTTATGGATCGAGTTGCCTTGAAATATACGATCAATCCTCTCGATGAAAAAGATACGGCTCGTATGATCGAGTTCCGCTTAAAAAAGGCGGGTTACGCCGATAAACAACCATTGTTCACGGATGGAGCAGTGCAGCTCATCTATGAAAAGACCCAGGGTTACCCTAGACGTATTGCGATGTTGTGTCATGATGCATTAAAGCAATCGATCATTTTAGAAAGATCGTCTATTGATCAAGAACTGGTCCGCAGCGTGCTCTGTGACGAGGTTGCCGTATAATGAGCCCGACACCAGAGGAAAAACTTCTCCATCTGATCCGAGCCGGAGAGAAGGAAAAAAAGAAAGATGCGAGATCGGCCTCCGAGTACGCCCCACATCAGCAAATCTCTTTAGGTCTTTTGCGAAAAGTCAAATGGCTTCACCCGCAGAATATCATTTTTTTAGCTCTTTTTTTATCCGCATCATTTTTGGTATACACATTCATATTTCCTTATAAACCCAGCGATAATGTCAGGGAGAATGCTAGAAGCTTTTCTTCCCCATCTCAGGACGACGCGAACGCTTTGAAAGAGCCTTTGTCAAAACAAGCATTTATTGCCGAAATTTCTAGAAGGAACGTGTTTGAACCGCTAGGAGGAAGCGCTGATTCGGGAACCGCCTCAAATCAAACTAGCTCTGAGGCATTCAAAGATCTTAATTTAGTCGCGGTCATAGATGGAAAAAATCCGCAAGCGGTGATCGAAAATAAGAAAATCCAAAAAGTATTTTATGTTAGAGAGGGAGATACAATAGATTCCTTTCAGATAGAAAAGGTGACTTCCGGCCGTGTTACACTGAACTATAAAGGGGAAAAATATGACCTTGCCCTTTAGATTAGAGCTATATAAAGTCATGAGATTGAAACCGGCTTCGATCATTTTTGCGAGTGTCGCGATTTTATTTTCTTCTGCGGTCATCGCAGCCGAAGGGCCCGTTTCTTTACCGACGAATGATAAGGGCCTCTCATCGATTCAGCCTCCTGTGCCGGAAAAGATCAATCTCGATGTGCGTGGTATGGATATCATAGAAGTGCTTAAGATATTCGCCTCGAATTATAATATGAACATTTCCGTTGGGAAGAATGTCACCGGTCGCGTGACGCTTTTCCTGAAAAATGTTAGTCTTCAAGACGCTTTTGATATTTTGATCTACAGTAACGAATTGGCCTACGAAAACAATGACGGCATTTTTTATGTGATGACGAGAAGCGATTACGAAGGACTGCATGGAGATAGTTATCAAAAGAAAGCCGTACGCACGGTAATGCTAAAATATGCTAAAGCGGAAGAGGCAGCGAAAACGATCTCGCAGCTGAAAAGTTCATTCGGTAAAATAATCCCGGACGCAAATGCCAATTTAGTGATCCTGATCGATGATCCTTTGAAAGCCGATAAAATGGTTGAGGTGCTTCATCAAATCGATTTGCCTGTCACGACGAAGATATTTCCGCTTTATTACGGTCAAGCGGATAAATTGGGAGCGAAGATCCAGGATGAAATCACCAAAGGAGTGGGATCTGTTCGGATCGACGAGCGGACCAATCAAATCGCCGTGACCGATTATGTGGCTAAAATGCCGGCTCTTGAAAAGCTTATCCAAAATTTTGATAAACAATCTCCGCAGGTATTGATTGATGCACAAGTTGTAGAAGTGAAGCCTAATAGTAAATTTGAAATGGGTGTGGACTGGGAATATTTTTTTCGTCAGAACTTGAGGCTGCAATCTGCGCTTCCCAGCACAGATGCGGTGAATAAAATCTTTCTAGGAGTGACAGCCCAGTCTTCCACAGCGACACCTACTTCTCCGGGAGAATATAAATCCATCATCGATCTACTCCGAACGGTTGGTGATACAAAGATACTTTCAAGCCCGAGAGTAACGGTTTTAAATAACCAGGAAGCTAAGATCCTTGTAGGGACACGTCAACCTTATGCGCAACAAACCACAGTTACCGGAGATGGGGGAGTTGTCACTACATCTGAGACCATTAATTTCATTGACGTCGGAATCAAGTTATATGTGACGCCGACGATCAATGATAATGGCTTTGTGACGATGAAGATCAAGCCGGAAGTGAGTTCAGCGGATGATTCTTTATTAACAGCCAAAGGAGAAAAGATACCGATCGTTACTACTGCTGAAACGGAAACTTCAGTTCGGGTAAAGGACGGGGTGACGCTCATTATAGGTGGTCTAAAGAAAGAATCATCGATCAAAACTGAAAGACGCGTTCCTTTTATCGGTGATATGCCGATCATAGGTAATGGATTTAAAAATCAAAGCAATGAACAGGATGCATCTGATTTAGTGATCCTTTTGACGCCGCATGTGATCAATTCAGAAAAGGGCATCAATGATATGAGTCAAATGACACCTAAAGAAGGAGCACGGTTTCATTTGGACAAAGAACAGCTAGTAAAGGATGAATATCATAAGAAATTAGAATTGCCCGACGGCAATACGGAAGAAATCGAAAAGAAAAAATATTATGGAGATCTGGTCAAGAAGATAGAAAGCATTCCGAGCTCTGATATCCAGGATAAAAAGGGAATGGCGAAAGTTTTTTTTCGACTTAAACGTGACGGAGAGATCGCCGGAGAACCTGAGAGTGTTTTATCATCAAGTCCAGAGATCGGGGAAGATTCCATTCGACGAGTTAAGCAGGCCGCGCCTTTTGATCCTTTCCCTCCTTTTATAAAAAAAGATACGGAAAATTTTATAGTGACATTGCAGTACGAATAAACTAGGAGAAGGACTCTTGAAGCGATCATATCTAACGGCAATATTTGGTATCGTTACGCTTGTCTTTTTGGTGTTTTCAGCGAACAAGGGTTATAGGACATTGGAAAACCATAGATCTGAGATATTAAATTTAACAAAAGATTTGCAGCTCTTAGATAATTCGATCAAATCTTTTGAAACTAACCTAAATAGTTTAAGGACAGACGTGCAGTCAATGAAAACAACTTTGGATGCATTAAATGGAAAAGTAACCGGGGAAAATGATGATATTTCCACTTTGCGCCAGACGATCCATGAATATGGTTCCCAGGCGGTTTCTTTGTCATTATTCAATCAAAAAATAGAGAACATTGAGAGTTCTCTGTCAACCGCTGAGTCTAGGTATAAAGAACTTAAGGAAACTTTCAATAAGGTCACCACGCAACAAGCTGCTCTCATCGCCTCCGAGAACCTCGAAAAGGTCGATCTCGGCCGTGTTGTAGTAACTCCCTCAAAAGAGCAGTAGTCAAGTAAACCCATCCTATACTATTATCTTAAATAATCATTTATATTACTCTTTTATTTATAAGTACTTATATAAAGTTTATTGTTAAAAACATCAAAGCTTCCATTGAATTCTAAAAAATATAAATGTAAGCTACTTATTAAATAGTTTAAATAAGTTTATAGTCTATTAAAGGATATAAATAAAATGGAAAAAAATATTAAGAAAAATGAAAAATTTAAATAGAATACTTTATAAAACTATTTGTGTTTTCCTTTCTATTTCATTCCTTTTATTTTCCGTTTCTGTATATAGAGATGATATTGTTAAAGCTTTTGCTAAAGCATCAAGCGACGGCTCTCCAAGTCTTCCAAGAGTTTTCACATCGAGTAGTGCAACCGATGATCGGGTGTCTGTCATACAAAAAATAAACGGAACAGAAAATGCCGACCCCAATAAAGCTTCTTTGAGTACTTCGGTAACATCTAACACAAACACTTTTCCTTTCTCTGAATCGATGGATGCCGCTTCTAATCCTACATCTTCCACGAGCGGTATAGTGTCAAACGGACGTGATCAAGAACCCAGTTATAAGCAAGGGGAATTGGTTGTTAAATTAAAAGAAGGCCACACAATATCCGATATACAAGCTCTCAATGATAAATTTAAAGTTACTTCTGTTGACAAGGCTTTCCCAGGCTATTTAGATCCCAATGAACAGGTGTCTCGTGTAAAGAAAAAGATCGAGAAGCTGACGGAAACTCATGAAGTTTGGTATTGGCAGAACGATAAAGATTCGGACGATTATAAAAAGTATCAAAAGAAGATTGAAACTGAAAAAAAAGCGTTAAACGATGAACTGGAAAAGTGGGAAGCTAAAGCGGCAAAACTCAAAGCCATGAATGAATCGTTTAAAAATCGCAATGTTGATCCTCCCGCCCTAGACCAGATTTATGTCCTTAAATTCAATGAATCTCAAAATGTAGACGAGATAGAAAAAAGTTATAAAGACAGCTCTGACGTAGAATATGCCCATCGCAACTCTTATATGAAGGCAAGCTGGAATCCAAACGACCCTTATTTTTCTAGTTCGGGCTCATGGGGACAGCCTGCTACTGTTTATGATATGTGGCCAACAAAGAAGATGCAAAATGCTCAGGCTTGGGATATTACTAAAGGCAAGACCGCAAGCGGTAAAAGGATAGTTGTCGCTGTCTCGGATACGGGGGTTGATTATAACCATCCCGACTTTAAATTTATCAACGATCAAGGCAACCCGGATTCAACCATTTGGAGCGCTCCTGATGGAACTCACGGATACAATTTTGTTTCAGGTACTACCGACCCTATGGACGATCATGGACATGGTACGCATGTCGCCGGGATTATTGCGGCAGCGGGTAACAATTCAACTGGAATAATTGGAGTTGCTCCTTATGCGCTGATTATGGCTGTCAAAGGAATTGGCGCAAATGGTACAGGACTCATCACAGATTTGGCCCAGACAATTCATTATGCGGTCGATCATGGGGCAGACATAGTAAATTGCAGTTGGGGAGCCCCCGGCGCGGCACAGGGAATTATCTTGGACGCAGTGCATTATGCGACAGGATATAATGTCGTCGTCGTCTGTGCCGCTGGAAACAGCACGAGTGATGTTGGAACACAGGATGATGGAGGTACTGAACCAGCCAATATCAGCGATGTTATTACAGTTGCTGCCACTGATTCAAGTGATACGGTCGCTGCTTTTTCCAATTTTGGTCCAAAAATTGACGTAGGAGCTCCAGGCGGAGGAGACCAATCCTACACGCTTTCGTCGGGCACTCAAGCTCAATCCGTTCTCTCTCTTTGCGCTTCGCAGGCAACTAGTGATTTTACGGGTAACGGCGCTCTTCGTGTACCAGATAGTAGCGGTAACTATCTTCGCCAGAGTGGTACTTCTATGGCATCGCCTGAGGTGGCCGGTGTGGCAGCGCTTGTGAAAGCATTACATCCCGTATTTACCGTAGAGCAAGTCCGTCAAGCTATCCGTTTTGGAACGGATGATGTTTCGACTCCTGGGTACGATTATCAATCTGGTTATGGAAGAGTCAATGCCCTGAAGGCATTGTCAGTCGATCAACCGATAGGCGTTCATATTCTGTCGCCCACGACTAAGGTATGGTCTGGAAACTCGATCCCAATTCAATATACACTAGAGGGAACGGGACTAGTTAGCTGGAAAATGTATTATGGGGATACTTCTGCCGATACACCAAATCCCTCGTCTTGGACACTTATAGAACAAGGAACATCGCCACCTACTCAGCCCAAAACCTGGGATATTACGTCGATCACCGATGGATTCAAAACCATTCGTCTTACGGCGACCAATCAGAAAGGCCAGGTTTTCGAAGATAGGATCTTGGTACGGATTGACCGGGTCAGCATCACAGATCCTCAGTATAGCCCGAGTAACGATCCCAAACTTTTTTTCCGCAAAGGAGGAAATGTCGAGATTCGCGGTATCGTGAACCCTGTGAATTTTCAAAGTTACACGATCCAGATCTTAAAGGCCGATTACACACCGCTCTCTTCAGCAAACGTTACGTTAGCAAATGGAGGTACTCAAAAGATCGTGAATGGACTTTTGGGCACTTGGAATGCAACTGGCGTTCCAATAGGTAATTATCATATTGATCTTAATGTAACTACCACAGCCGGTGTGATCTCAAAAGAAACAGATCTGGTGGTCGATTCGACCCTTCACGATGGTTGGCCGATATACATAGATCCAGGTCAAGTCGATAATGATTCTGCTGAATCAGACCACGTAACCGTTGTTGACTTGCAAAACAACGGCAAAAAAGAAATTGTTATTGGTTTCCTGAATAAGGTCCATGTTTTTGATGATACGGGAAAAGAAGTTAGCGGATGGCCTAAGACGGTTGACGCGTTTGATCCTAAAACTGAGACTATCAGCTATGGCAAAGGCCTTTCTGTCGGCGATATCGACGGCGATGGCGTTCCAGAGATCTTTGCGACTACTGGAGCGGGTCTTTATGCCTGGCACACAGACGGGACTCCTTTGGCAGGCTGGCCTGTAAAGAATGGCTATGGCTCTTCCGGATGCGCTGAATGTAACGGAGGTTATCCGAACATGCCGGCTATTGTAGACCTGAACGGTGACGGACAAAAAGTAGCTGTCTATAGCCGTGATAGTGGAGACGTTCTCATCATTAAAAAAGACGGGACTCTACTGACTGGATGGCCAAAGAGCCTTCCATTAGATCCTTCGGATAATGGTTTTCTTTCGCCGGCTTTGGTGGGCGATGTCGACGGGCCTGGTCAGAAAGGAATTTGCGTTAAGGCGACATATGGCAAACAAGAAATATTTCTTCTTAATCCTGACGGCACGATTCGGTGGTCGAAGACACTCAATCCTCTCGGTTATCTTGTTCTGCTGGGCAACGAGCAAGCTTATCCGGCCATGGGAGATTTGAATGGTGATGGCCATTCGAGAATTTTTGCACCTTCTATGGATGGAAAGGTCTATGCATTTAACGGGGACGGCACGACAGTTGCAGGTTGGCCAAAATCTATTTATCCAAGTTCTACTGCGCATGGATACGCCGACCCTTATTATAACAATACGCCCGGACATAATTGGCCGTATTATTCAGTTCAGGCCAGTTCTGTCGCCATCGGAGATATTGATGGAGATGGAAAATCTGAGATCGTAGTCGGCACGGGAAATTTTTTTGATGCGGGAGGTATCGCCAGTGCGTATGTTTATGCCTGGCATGCGGATGGAACAGCGCCTACCGGATGGCCAATCAAGACGAATTGGCCGATCAGCTTTGGTAACACTACATTTGGCGCTCCAACCATCGCCGATATAGATGGAGATGGAAAAGCAGATGTTATTCTTTCTAGCGGCCTTGACGCAAACAATCCGCAAGGTCTCCAAGCTTATCGTTATGATGGGCAAAAAGTAGCGGGTTTTCCCAAGGCGGTCGGATTTGCGACATGCACTACAAATATATCCGCCATCGCGGATATTGATGGTGACGGATTTCTAAATTTAATTTCTGTCATTTACCCCCACATTATATCTGTCTGGGATCTGACAGCTTCAAATACAGCGGCGCAACCCTGGCCGATGTTTTACAATAATCCGCAAAATACAGGATCCAATTCTGTGGGTGTGTTTGGCGGCGGGCCACCCGCCCCCTCTAATCTTACCGCAACGACTATGAATCTTTCTGGGATTAAGCTAACTTGGACAGATAATTCAAATACTGAAACGGGTTTCAAGATCGAACGCAGTACCGATGGAAATAACTTTACACAGATCGGCACGACTCTTGCAAACATAACCACCTACACGGACGGGGTAACACCCACTAGTACTTACTATTACCGAGTGAGAGCTACCAATACGCTTGGAGATTCAAATCCTTCAAACGTGGTGTCACTGCCGGCAGCTCCTTCTAATCTTACCGCGACAGTCAAATCTCCAAGCCAGATCGATCTATCTTGGACAGATAATTCAATTAATGAAACTAGCTTTATCATCGTACGCGGTACAGATGGAACTAATTTTCCAGATACATTTACCGTAGGTCCAAACGTAACTACCTACAGCGATACCACTGGATTGGCCAGTAACACTACCTACTATTACCTGGTGTATGCTAAAAATGCCAGTGGATTATCATTTTTTTCAAACATGGTCAGTGCAGCGACGCAAGGTCTTCCAACAGCTCCAGGCAATCTCGTCGCAACTGCTGTGTCTTCCAGTGTGATCAACCTTACCTGGACAGATAATTCAAACAATGAAACAGGTTTTAAGATATTCCGCAGCAGCACAAGTCAAACGGGTAACTATACCCTCATTACTACCACAGGTCCAAACGTAACAACCTACAGTGATACTGGATTAGGGAGTGGTAATACTTACTATTATTTTATGGCGGCTACCAACTCTGCCGGAGATTCAAATGCTTCAAACTTTGCCAGTGCAATGACGCAAGGTCCTCCATCATCGCCCTCTAATCTTACCGCAACGACTATGAATCTTTCTGGGATTAAGCTAACTTGGACAGATAATTCAAATACTGAAACGGGTTTCAAGATCGAACGCAGTAC
>CAZXLF010000005.1:61954-73315 GCA_964642015.1 uncultured Planctomycetia bacterium | reverse complement strand
TCACGCAGATTGCTACCACAGGTGCAAACAAAGCAACCTACAGTGATACTGGATTTTTGCCTGGCAATATTTACTATTATTTTGTAGTAGCTACCAATGCTGCTGGAAATTCGAATCCTTCAAACATTGCATCGACACTACCAAATCCGCCCCCAGCCCCGTCAAATCTTGCAGCTACCGCGGTCTCTTCAAGTCAGATCAATTTATCTTGGACAGAAACTTCTACGGATGTTACAGGCTTTAAGATCGAGAGAAAAACTGGCTCTGGAACCTACGCGCAAATAGGAACAGCGTTAGCCAATGCTACTAGTTATAACGACACCGGCTTAACCGCCAACACCTCCTATACTTATCGGATGATAGCTACAAACGCATCCGGAGATTCTCCTTTTTCCCGTGAGGTTACTGCCACAACATTGCCAATCACAGCTCCATCAGCTCCATCAAATCTCACAGCTACCGTAGTCTCTTCAACCCAGATCAATTTATCCTGGACAGAAACTTCTACGGATGTCACAGGCTTTAAGATCGAGAGAAAAACCGGTTCTGGAACCTACGCGCAGATAGGAACGGCGTTAGCCAACGCTACTAGTTATAATGACACCGGCTTAACCGCCAACACCTCCTATACTTATCGGGTGAGAGCTACAAATACAGGCGGAGATTCTAACTATTCAAATGAGGCGAGTGCGACGACATCAGATAATCCGCCCCAAGCCCCAACCAACCTCGCTGCGACCGCTATATCTTCCAGTGCGATCAACCTTACCTGGACAGATAATTCAAACAACGAAACAGGCTTCAAAGTCGAACGCAGTACTGATGGAATTAACTTTACTCAGATTGCCGTGCCTGCCGCAAATGTAACTACCTACACAGACAACGGCTTAACCGCTAACACCCCCTACACCTATAGGGTGAGAGCTAGAAACACAAGTGGAGATTCTGATTATTCAAATAAAGTCACTACCACAACATTACCAATCATAGCTCCATCAAATCTCACAGCTACATTAGCTTCTTCAACCCAGATCAATCTATCTTGGACAGAAACTTCTACGGATGTCACGGGCTTTAAGATTGAAAGGAAAACTGGCTCTGGAACCTATGCGCAGATAGGAACAGCGTTAGCCAATGCCACCAGTTATAACGACACCAACTTAACCGCCAACACTTCCTATACTTATCGGGTGAAAGCTACAAACGCAGGTGGGGATTCTAACTATTCAAATGAGGCGAGTGCGACAACGCCGAGTTTACCTATAGCTCCTTCAGGTCTTACCATTGAAGCTGGAGAACTCTACCCATTAACAATTAAACTTGCATGGAAAGATAATTCAAGCGATGAAACAGGTTTTAAAGTCGAACACAGCACAGATGGCACTAACTTTACTCTGATTGCTACCACATTTGCAAATGCAACCGCTTACAGCGATGTTGGAGTTACATATAACACGGCTAACTATTATCGAGTAAGAGCTACCAATGCAAATGGAGATTCAGCTTATTCAAATACGGTGGTGGCGCCGGCAGTTCCTTCTAATTTCATCGCGACAGCTAAATCCCCAACGGAGATTGATTTATCTTGGACAGATAATTCAAATAACGAGGATGGTTTTGAGATAACAGGTTATATGGGTACGGGATTAGTACCGGTACTTTCTTTTACTACAGGCCCAAACGTAACGACCTATAGCAACACTGGATTGACAGCTAATACTTCTTACTCTTACTATGTAAAAGCCATCAGTGCCCATGGAAATTCAGCTTATACAAATGTGGCCTCGGCTACAACGTTAAACGCCGCTCCTACGGGTCCGAGCAACCTTGCCGCGACTTCCTCATCTTCCACTACGATCAATCTGACTTGGAAAGATAATTCAAACAACGAAACAGGCTTCAAGGTTGAACGGAGTACGGATGGGACTAACTTTACCCAAATCACTTTGACTGGTGAAAACGCAATAAGCTACGGTGATTCAGGACTAGTACCAAATACTACTTATTATTACCGAGTGAGAGCTACTAATGAGCTTGGAGATTCAACCTATTCAAACACGGCAACTATAAATCTTCCGCCGCTTCCTCCGGTAGCTCCGTCTAGTCTCATTGCGAAAGCCAAATCTCCAACTGAGATCGATTTATCTTGGACAGATAATTCAAATAATGAAGATGGGTTTGAGATAATGCGCTATACAGCATCCGGCGGGTGGACAGTTATTTTTACTACGGGTCCAAACGTAACAGCCTACAACGATACCGGGTTAACGCCCAGCGCTAATGACTATTCATACCGATACCGGGTGAGAGCTAAAAACGCAGGTGGATACTCAGATTATTCAAATGAGTATTCCAGTTTGACGCTCCCCACAGCTCCAATCAACCTCACCGCGAGTGCTGCGTCTTATGGGACTTACGGTTCGATCAACCTTACCTGGCAGAATACTTCAATCAATCAATCAGGATTTACTATCGAGAGAAAATCTGGCTCTGGAACCTATGCGCAGATCGGGACAGCCGCAACCAACGAAACTAGTTATAGTGACAATCAAAGCTTAACCAATAATGCTACCTATACTTATCGTGTGAGAGCTACTAACATAAGCGGAAATTCTGATTATTCGAATGAGGCCAGTGCAACGACGCCAGACAATCCACCCCAAGCTCCAACCAATCTCGTTGCGACTGCCATATCTTCCAGTGCGATCAAGCTGATTTGGACAGATAATTCAAACAACGAAACAAATTTTGTTATCGAGCGCAGTACAGATGGAACTAACTTTACCCAGATCGCCGTGCCTGCTGCAAATGTAACTGCTTACATGGACAATGGTTTACCCCCCTATACTGGCTATACCTATCGGGTGAGAGCTAGAAACGCGGGTGGATGGTCGGATTATTCAAACACAGTCAGTGCGACAACATCATACATTCCGCCATTAGCTCCAACTAATCTCCAAGCAACTACTACATCCTCTGGTGTGGTCAATCTGACTTGGACAGATAATTCAGATAACGAGACAGGTTTCAAGGTCGAACGCAGTGCGGATGGTGGTGTGACATTTATTCAGATTGCTGCGCCCGGTCCAAATGTAAATGTCTATAGCGACACTGGTTTGCCACCTAAGACCACATATACTTATCGAGTGAGAGCTACCAATCCGTATGGAGATTCAGATTATTCAAACATAGTCAGTGTAACAACACCAGACAATCCCCCTCAAGCTCCAACTAACCTCGTCGTAACAGCCAAATCCCCAACCCAGATCGATTTGTCTTGGACAGATAATTCAAACAACGAAACGGGCTTTGAGATAAAACGCAATGATGGCTCGGGGTCAGTTGTTTTGACCACAGGTCCAAACGCAACGACCTACAGCGACACTGGATTAGTACCTAGCACTACTAATTACTATGTATACATGGTGAGGGCTAAAAACGCGGGCGGATATTCAGCTTATTCAAACTCCGCCCAGACTTTTACGCTTCCTCAAGCCCCGACCAACCTCGTCGCGACCTCTATATCTTCCAGTGAAGTCAAATTGACTTGGACAGATAATTCAAATAACGAAACAAGCTATAAGATCGAACGCAGTTCGGATGGGACGAATTTTTCCATGATTGCTCAGATCGGTATGAACACAATCACCTACAGCGATACCAACTTGACCGCCAACACTGCATATACTTATCGGGTGAGAGCTACCAACGAAGGTGGAGACTCGGCCCCTTCAAACACCGCCAATACGACGACATCACAAAGTGCACCCGCAGCTCCTTCAAACCTTACAGCTATAGCAGTCTCTACTTCCGGTCAAATTGATTTGACATGGACGGACAACTCAAGCAACGAGGCAGGATTCAAGGTGGAGCGTAGTCTCGATGGAACCACTTTTAGCGAGATTGCCAGAACTTTTGCAAATACGACGAGCTACAGCAGCACCGGCTTAACAACGGGTACAAGTTATTTTTATCGCGTGAGAGCTTACAACGGTGGAGGCGATTCAGATTATTCTAACACAGCTAGCGCGAGAACGAGTCCTCCGTTAGATCCCTCTGGTCTTTCTGCGACAGCCATATCCTCAACCGAGATCGATTTATCTTGGGCAGATAATTCAAATAATGAAGCCGGCTTTAAGATCGCGCGCAGTACGGATGGATTTATTACCTATACCTTGCTTGCCACCACAAGTCCAAACGTAACTGCCTACAAAGATAACACCGGATTAGTGGCCGGCACTACTTACTATTACGCTGTAAGAGCTACCAACACATATGGAGATTCAGGTTGGTCAAATCAGGTTGGTGTCACGACACCACAAAGTCCGCCCGCGGCTCCTTCAAGCCTCACCACCAAAGCAGCCTCTGCAAGCGAAATTGATCTGACATGGACAGACAACTCTACTAATGAAACAGGCTTCAAGGTCGAACGCAGTACGGATGGAACTAACTTTACCCAGATCGCCACGCCTAGTGCAAACGCGACTACCTACAGTGACACCGGCTTGACCGCCAACACCAAATATTATTATCGAATAAAAGCGGCCAATAGCGCAGGAGACTCGGTCCCTTCGAATACGTCCAGCACGACAACGCTACAAAATTCACCTCCAAATGCCCCTTCAGGTCTTACTATAACAGCCGTCTTTTCAAACAGAATTGATCTTGCCTGGACAGACAACTCTACTAATGAAACAGGCTTCAAGGTCGAACGCAGTACGGATGGAACTAACTTTACCCAGATCGCCACGCCTAGTGCAAACGCGACTACCTACAGTGACACCGGCTTGACCGCCAGTACTTCCTATACTTATCGGGTGAGAGCTACAAATGCAAACGGAGATTCCTCTTATTCAAATTATATTCAGACCGTGACGTCACCAATTCTTCCCGCAGCTCCTGTTCTCACAGCTGCCGTAGTCTCTTCAACCCAGATCAATCTATCTTGGACAGAAACTTCTACGGATGTCACGGGCTTTAAGATTGAAAGGAAAACTGGCTCTGGAACCTATGCGCAGATAGGAACAGCGTTAGCCAATGCCACCAGTTATAACGACACCAACTTAACCGCCAACACTTCCTATACTTATCGGGTGAGAGCTACAAACGCAGGTGGAGATTCTAACTATTCAAATGAGGCGAATGTCACGACACTACAAAATCCACCTCCAAATGCTCCGTCAGGCCTTACTGCTAAAGCAGTCTCTGCAAGTGAAATTGATCTGACATGGACAGACAATTCAAACAACGAAACAAACTTTATTCTTGAGCGTAGTACGACGTCGACGTTTGCGAACATCACTCCGTTTACACTTCCTGCGAATACAACCAGTTACAGCGACCATGTTGGTCTATTGCCAGGTACTAGGTATTACTATCGCGTCAAAGCGACCAACAACGCAGTAGATTCGGCTTATTCAGACCCGGTTAGCGCAACGACTTTAACCTTACCTGCGGCTCCTTCGGGTCTAACAGCTCTAGCGGTTTCTTCAAGCCAAATCAATCTTACTTGGACTGATAATTCTAACAACGAGACTGGTTTTAAACTTGAGCGCAGTACGAGTTCCGCGTTTACCAATATTACTACGATGTCACTTGCTGCAAACACAACTAGCTACAATGACGACGTTGGCCTGATACCTGCTACGACATATTACTATCGCGTCAAAGCCACTAATGCCAACGGAGACTCAGCTGCTTCAAACTCAGTCAGTGCGACGACACCACAAAGCGCGCCCGCAGCTCCTGTTCTCACAGCTGCCGTAGTCTCTTCAACTCAGATCAATTTATCCTGGACAGAAACTTCTACGGATGTCACGGGCTTTAAGATTGAAAGGAAAACTGGCTCTGGAACCTATGCGCAGATAGGAACAGCGTTAGCCAATGCCACCAGTTATAACGACACCAACTTAACCGCCAACACTTCCTATACTTATCGGGTGAGAGCTACAAACGCAGGTGGAGATTCTAACTATTCAAATGAGGCGAATGTCACGACACTACAAAATCCACCTCCAAATGCTCCTTCAAATCTCACAGCCACCACAGCTTCTGTTATCCAGATCAATTTATCTTGGACAGACAATTCTACTAATGAAACGAGGTTCGATATTGAAAGAAAAATAGGTTCTGGAGGAACCTTCGCGCGAATCACGACGGTGGCAGCTAACGTAACTAGTTTTAAAGACACCAACTTAACCGCCAACACTTCCTATACTTATCGGGTGAGAGCTGCAAATGCAGGTGGCAATTCTGATTATTCAAATGAAACCAGTGCGACGACGGTGGATATTATACCTGCAGCTCCTTCAAACCTTACAGCGATAATCATATCCCAAACTAAGATCAATCTAGCTTGGAAGGATAATTCAAACAATGAGGCAGGCTTTCAGATCGAACGCAGTTCAGGTGGAGCATTCACTCAAATTGCTACGACGAGTCCCAATGTCACAACCTATAGCGATACAAATCTGACAGCGGATACAAAATATTTTTATCGGGTGAGGGCTACAAACAAAGTGGGAAATTCACCTTATACAAACACAGTCAGCGCCAGGACGTTACCTAAGCCGCCTGTAGCTCCTTCAGGTCTTAGTGCAAAAGCTGTATCTTTTAGTCAAATCATCTTGACATGGAAAGACAATTCGAATAACGAAACGGGTTTTGTAATTGAACGCAGCCTCTTTTCAACATTTAAGGAAATTACCACAATTCGCGTTTCTGCGAATACGACCATCTATTCTAGTAACGGCTTGGCACGCAATACGACTTACTATTATCGCGTGAAAGCTTTCAACACCGGTGGCGACTCAACATACTCAAAAACAGCTCAAGCTACAACATTGGCTATTAGAACGTTGTCATAGCGCTTAGTTTAAGAGCTACATTGATTTCCTATCGCTTTTTGCGGAATAATCCAAATATTTAAAAAATATAACTCATTTTAAAATATACACTTAAGCTATTAATATAGTCTATTAATAACTAAGATCTACTATTGAATTCAAAGATAATGTAATGTAAAATACTTATTAAATGATTTAAATATCTATTGTAATAGCCTATTAAGGAATAGAAAATCGAGCAAATAATGCTAAGAAAAATGGCAGATTTAAAAAGAATGCTGCATAAGACTATCTGTGTTTTCCTTTCTTTTTCGTTTGTTCTGTTCTCAGTTCCTATAAATCAAGATAATCTGCCTAGGGCTTTTGCGGATACGCGGAGCACGGATGGGGGAAGTAGTGGAACTGCCATAAGTAGGACAGATTATACAACGCTGCAGAAAAGAGACCCTGTAGGTGGTTACAGCGCTCAAACAACTCAAACAAAAGTCGATCTAAGAAATCCTCAAGGTATAAGTTATCAGACCCCTAACTCACCATCTTCCTTGAGCCATTCAGCGCCATCTTCCTATATAACTGGAACGGTATCGCCAAGCGCGAATTCTGTACCACCCCCTGCGCCTTTTAGTAATCGCAACGTTTCTTCAGGCAATGCTTTTAGCGTCGCCTCGGGAAATGTCGACGCATTGGTAACTCAAGAACCATACAAGCCGGGAGAACTCATCATAAAGTTAAAGGAAGGCGCTTCAATGTCGGATTTGAATGGGCTAAATGCGCGCTTCAGGGTTTCGGATACGCGTAAAGCGTTCCCATTTTATGAAGATCCGAAAGAAGCTCTTTCAAAGATCCAAAAGAAAATAAAAGAATTGTCGGACCAGCACGATTCATGGTACTGGCAGACTAACAAGAATTCGGACGAATACAAAAAATATATGGAGAAAATAGAGACCGAAAAAAAGAAGCTCGATGCGGAAGCGAAAGAACAGGAAGAACGCATTAAGAAAATGAATGAATATACTGAACAATCGTCGCAACAGGGCGTGGCAGCGCCTAACCTGGATAAGATTTATGTTTTGAAGCTGGATTCTTCGGTAAATATTCCTGATGCGGAGAAAGCGTATAAAGACAACCCAGCCGTGGAATACGCGCATCGTAACTATACTGCTGAAAAAACCACAAATGACCCATTTCTAACTTCAAAGTCTTGGGGTCAGGCAAATTTCGTGGATTTATGGGGGGTATCGAAAACGCAATCGGACTTGGCATGGTCAGTGACTCAAGGCGCAGGGGTTATTGTTGGAGTGTCTGATACAGGCGTTGATTATACGCATCCTGATATTTCCTCGAACATGTGGACAGCGTCTGATGGCAGTCATGGATACAATTTTGTCTCAAATAATAATGATCCGATGGATGATTTTGGGCATGGAACCCACGTTGCCGGCACGATAGCTGCTATTGGGAATAATGGGATAGGATTGGTCGGCATTGCGTGGAAAGCCAAGATCATGGCCCTTAAGGGATTGGATTCGACCGGCAGCGGTTATGTGGATGTTTTAGCGAACACAATACAGTGGGGAGCGGACAATGGTGCGAATGTTATTAATTGCAGTTGGGGAGCCCCGGGAATGCCGCCATCCGGCACTGTTATCTCTGATGCAGTCCATTATGCGACGAGCATAAAAAATTGTGTTGTGGTGGTTGCGGCAGGAAATTCGAATTTAGACGTTGACGGAAGCAGTTTTTCTCCGGCGAATATTCGAGACGTTATTACAGTCGCTGCATCCGATCCTGGGGATTATAAGGCTTGGTTTTCAAATTATGGTTCAAAGATAGATGTCTCTGCGCCGGGTGCAGGTGATGTCAACGATCCTGCGGAAACATCTCCTCCAAGCAAATTTCCTCTTCGTGGCATCGTCTCTCTTTTGTCAAAGATGGCTCAGGCCGTGATGAAGGACGGACATTATTATGATTCTAATGGAAACCTGGTCACAGTTCCTGATGCACTTGTCGTCAAGGATCCGAATAATCAACAGGCAATCTATCTTCGCCAAGCAGGCACTTCAATGGCAAGTCCTCATGTGGCGGGTATAGCCGCACTTATCAAATCAAAGTATCCGGATTATACACCTGAACAAGTTCGTCAAGCGTTGCGCGGCGGAGCGGATTATATCAGTCAACCATTGGGTCCGAATACTCAGACGTTCTCTGGTAATTTCAATATCTATTGCGGTTATGGTCGTGCGAATGCAAATAAGGCATTGGCCGTAAGTCAACCGATAGGCGTGCGTATCCTGTCGCCAACGCCAAACAAGAATTGGAATGACAGTACCCTTCCTATTCAATTTGTTATCCAAGGACAAGGTCTATCGAGTTGGAAAATTGAATACGGTTCAGGCACAGATCCAACTTCTTGGACTACGATCACCCAGGGCACGACCTTACCGACTAGTTTTACATACAATTGGGATTGCAGCTCAGTCAATGATGGTCCGACGGTGATCCATTTGGTTGCGACCAATGTTTCTGGAAAAAGCTTCGAAGATAAAGTTTTAGTCAAAATAGATCACGTGATCATCACGGATCCTTACACCTACGATTACAACCAAGAGAATGGGATTCAAACATGGGATCCATCCACTGATCCTAAAGTCTTTTACCGAAAAGCGGGGGGAGCGCTTCCTATCAAAGGCACTGTGAACCCGTCTAATTTTAGCTATTACAAAATAACAGTTCAAGCTGTTGATCCCAATACAGGCTACAGAGTCGACTATCCGGCGAATATCACATTAACATCTGGAGGTACGCAACGGGTCGTCAACGATGTGCTGGCTTCGTGGAATACGGCTGGTGTGCCGGCTGGCAAATACACGATCTGGTTATGGGTATATGATCCTTCAGGCAATGTCATATCATTGAAGGCTGCGATAGTGGGGTTAGATCCGTTATTCCATGATGGGTGGCCTAAGTTAATAGATTCCAATTTGGCCAGCTATCAAATTCCCGATGAATTAGATCATGCAACGGTTGCCGATATCAATGGCGATGGTAAAGATGATATTGTTATTGCATTCGGACAAAAAATGCATGTATTTGATTCGGATGGAAATGAGCTTCCCGGATGGCCGCGTCCTATGAATTCATTTGATCCGGTCAACGAATTTGCTACGGAGTGTCCGGCAGTCGCCGATGTCGATGGTGACGGTAAGATGAAAATTTTTGCTGTTACCTACAATGGGTTTTACGCATGGAACGCCGACGGCACCGCGTTGTCGGGTTGGCCAATAAGAAATACGTCACCCGGAAATACGTTGACTAGTGTATGGATGCATTTAGAAAATGGCTCTCCTAGCGCGCCGGTGCTTGCGGATTTAGATGGCGATGGTCATAAAGAGGCGATTTACTCCACACAAGATGGCCGCGTGATCGTTTTAAAAGAAGACGGCACCGCGTTTCCAGGATTTCCCAAGACCGTTCCGCTGGATTCTTCAGATTACGGTTATTTATCAGTTCCGGTGGTCGGCGATATTGATGGAAACGGAAAAAAAGAGGTCGTTGTTCAAGCGCAGTTCGGACTTCAGGAACTGTTTGTTATTAATTCTGACGGAAGCATCCGTTGGTCACAAGTTACTAATCCTCTGAAAAAATATGTATTCACAGCCGCCTATGGAACCAGCGAGCCTGGTCCCAACATGTTTGGTTTTGAGGGCAACGGTTCATCATATCCTGCTATGGGAGACCTCAAGGGTGACGGGAAATTGGAGATCGTCGCTCCTTCTCAAGATGGAAATGTCTATGTGTTTAATGGAGATGGGACCACGTTCCCTGGATGGCCAAAAACCATTTATCCCGATCCGACAATGAAAGGGCCTAAGGACGGATTTTACCCGAATTACGGTCATAATCAGGAATATTATAATGTAGGGCCTACATCGGTCGCGATCGGAGACATTGACGGTGACGGTAAACCTGAGATCGTTACAGGCACCGGCCCATTTTGGGATGGCACTTATTCAGGTATTTTTTTCATAGGAACGGTAAATTCATATGTTTTCGCATGGCATCCCGATGGGACATTGTTGTCAAATTGGCCTATCAAAGTTCCGGGAGGTATTGGCTTCATGGGCTCTCCGGTTTTAGCTGATTTGGATGGGGATAATAAAGCCGATGTTATTATCCCGTCACCTTTTCAGATGATTGATTCGATTGGATTACAGGCTTTCAGATATGACGGAAAATCAGTGGCCAATTTTCCCAGAGCGACAGGCTCACAATCTTTTTTTAGCAATTCTGTTGCAATGGGAAATATAGTTGGAAATGGCAAATTAAATATCTTTTCAGTAGTTTATCCGCATTCGATGTTTCTATGGGATTTGCAAGCTTCCACTTCAAGTTCGCATCCTTGGGCGATGTTTCATCATGACGCGGCTCATACAGGTGTATTTTCAACAATAAACACCGTACTGCCCCCAGCCCCGACAGGCCTGACCGCCACCGCAGCTTCTTATAGCCAGATCAA
>CAZXLF010000005.1:0-61854 GCA_964642015.1 uncultured Planctomycetia bacterium | reverse complement strand
TTACTACCGTGTCAGAGCCACCAATAGCGCAGGAGATTCTCCTTATTCCAATGTAACGAATGCGACCACTCCCGCAAACCCCATGGATATTGTGTCCATCCAAAACCTTGCGGCGGGAATTCTGGTACCGGTTTCCACTAACAAAGCGGGAATAACATGGGCGATCGCCAATCTTGATCCTACTACAATGAAAGTACAGATCGCCTACAGGGTCAATGGCAGCGGAGCTTCATTCAATTATTCGGATATTGACCAAACGAATCCCACAGCGACCGTACTCAACAACTTAACCCCTAACACTAAGTACGATGTCAGTGTGATGGTTGTGATGAAAAACGATCCTAATTCATTCAAAGTCGACACGGTGAATGGTCTTTTTACCACACTTTCAGATGTGCCCCCAGCCCCGACAGGCCTGACCGCCACCGCAGCTTCTTATAGCCAGATCAATCTATCTTGGTCTGAGACGGATAACACGGTCACTGGCTTTAAAATCGAGCGCAGCCCAGATAATGTCACATTCACTCAGGTCGGCACCTCTACTTCCGCTACCTACAGTGATACCGGCCTGTCCGCCAACACGAAATATTACTACCGTGTCAGAGCCACCAATAGCGCAGGAGATTCTCCTTATTCCAATGTAGCGAATGCGACGACATTGAATACAATACCTCCGGCACCAACGAATTTTAAAGCTGTTCTTACCCCTCCATCTTCGGTGAATTTCGGTTGGACGGATAATTCTAATAACGAGACGGGTTTCAAGATCCAGTATACAACTAGCGCATTGGGTAATGTGTATTATGACATTGTTTCTACGTCGGAAAACGTAACTTCGGCTTCTTATGATTATAGTCAAAATACAAACTTTGTTGTAGGTTCAACTGTATATTTTCGTGTGGTTGCTGTAAATTCACTTGGCCAGAGTATAAGCAACATTGTAAGCCTAGTTATTCCACAACGTGCGCCTACGGCTCCTTCGAACCTAACGGCGACAGCGGTTTCCTCAAATTATATATTCTTACTATGGTCCGACAACTCTAATAATGAGACTGGATTCAAGATTGAGCGTAGCACAGACAATGTCACATTTACTCAGGTAGGGACAACAACGGCGAATATGAGGGTTTACAATGACGCAGGCCTGACCTCCAATACGACTTATTATTATCGTGTCAAAGCCACCAATAGCGCAGGGGATTCAGATTATTCAAATGTGGCAAGCGCGAAAACTTTAAGTTTGCCGGCCGCTCCATCAGAATTATCCGCAAAAGCCGTTTCTTCGGCCGAAATAGATTTATCCTGGAAGGACAATTCAGATAACGAAACAGGATTTAAAATCGAGAGACGAGCCTCGAACCAAGTGAACTTTGCGCAGATAGCGATCGTACCTGCTAATACAAGCAGTTATAAAGACACTAGATTTTTATCGCCAGGGACCAAATACGATTACAGGGTACGAGCTTATAACAACATCGGTAATTCCGATTACTCTAACATTGCTTCTGCCGAAACGCCTGAAGTGCCGCCAGTGGCCCCTACAAATCTTACTGCAAGAGCCGTCTCAAATTCTCAGATTAGTTTGATCTGGTCCGACAACTCTAATAATGAGACTGGATTCAAGATTGAGCGTAGCACAGACAATGTCACATTTACTCAGGTAGGGACAACAACGGCGAATATGAGGGTTTACAATGACGCAGGCCTGACCTCCAATACGACTTATTATTATCGTGTCAAAGCCACCAATAGCGCAGGGGATTCAGATTATTCAAATGTGGCAAGCGCGAAAACTTTAAGTTTGCCGGCCGCTCCATCAGAATTATCCGCAAAAGCCGTTTCTTCGGCCGAAATAGATTTATCCTGGAAGGACAATTCAGATAACGAAACAGGATTTAAAATCGAGAGACGAGCCTCGAACCAAGTGAACTTTGCGCAGATAGCGATCTTGGGAGCCAATGTCGTTAGTTATAGGGACAAGGGCTTGACCGCGAATACCACTTACATTTACCGTGTGAGAGCTTATAATGGCATGGGCAATTCAGATTATTCTAACACGTCTTCTGCCACTACATTTGATGCGCCACCGGTAGCCCCTACGAATTTAGTAGCCAAAGCTGTTTCAAATTCACAGATCAATCTCACATGGAATGATAACTCCAATAATGAGCTCGGGTTTGAAATAGAGATCAGCACTAATAGAAGCGTTTTTGAACCATTAGATAAAACAGCCGCTAACGTGACAGCTTATCAAAGCACAAAGTATTTATCACCGAATACGACCTATTATTACCGAGTACGGGCCTATAATAGTGTTGGCGAATCTTCTTATTCCAATGTTGCTTCGGCCACTACGCTGAATACACCGTCCGCTCCATCGGGACTTACCGCGACGGCAGTTTCTGCCACAGAGATCGATTTATCTTGGAAAGATAATTCAAATAACGAAAGCGGATTCAAGATAGAACGCAGCATGAATGGGAGCAACAATTTTATACAGATAGCCGCAGTGTCCGCTAATGTGACAAGTTACAAAAACACTGGCGTTTTGCCAAATAGATTTTCCTATAGCTATAGAGTGAAGGCCTATAACCAATCGGGTGATTCCGGTTATTCAAACGTAGCATCAGCCGGATCAGGTGGAGGCGGAGGCAATCCATAATCGAAACAATTTAAATTACATTAAAAAATTTGGACGGTTCTATAAAATCCCGCATAAGTTGGGCGTTGAAGCCACTTAAATCGAAGGAGCAGGCTAATCAAAATAGAAAAATAGATGCAATTTTAAATGAAGTTTTTGAATTGCCATTGTTGAATGCTTCATGGATTCCGACCGCTGAGCATCCCATCATATCTTTTTTCAAATAAATCTTGGTGTTTTCTCATCAGAGAAATGGATCCGCGAGAAGTCATTTAATAATTTGCCTGACGAACTTGCTCCAGGAGGGAGACTTTTACTGAAAGCGCTTAAGTTCCTCCGTTGATTTGATCCCCTTGGATTAATTTCCAAGGGGTTTATTTATTTCTCAGAGCTTTGGGTGGTCTTTAAAGAATTTCCACATCAGTTGGGTGGCTGAAATTTCTTGGGTTGGTGGATCTAGATTTTCGTATATGGGACCGTATTTCCCGCCGGGCCACGCGTGACCTTGCCCGAGAATTGTATAGAGCTGGACCTCGCTGTTATTTTTTCCGCCGCCATAGGTTTCATGCACGATATTTCCGAATTGTTCGCGTTTAGGAGTTGGTTGACAACCATTGTTTTTGATCCAAAAAGATAACGCATAAGCTACCGATTTTTCAGAACCCTTTCCCAGTGCCGCTTTTTGAGATATTCCGCCATTATAGGGAAGATATTGATCGGCCGTTCCATGAAAAATAATGACCGATACCGGTTCGGAAGCGTGCGGATTATCCAGGTCCAAAGCGCCAGCTACGGGAGCGATCGCGGCGATCTTATCTGAAAGGTCACATCCCAGACGATGCGCCATTTTACCGCCGTTTGAAAGTCCTGTTGCATAGATGCGTTTGGGATTTATCAGATACTCTTTCTCCAATTTATCGAGCAATGCACGGAAAAAACCTATATCATCTGATTGACTTCGCTGATAGTCATCGCAGCAATTCCAGAATTGCCGACCGCCCATTCCAACTGCGGCATTGGGGTACACCACAAAAAACCCCTCTTGATCGGCCAAGGGATCCATCTCCGCCATCCGCACCGCACTAGTGGCTTTACCGGCTCCGCCATGCATGACGATCACCAAAGGCAGCGTTTGTTTGCCGTCGTACCCTTCCGGAACATGCAGAAGATAAGTTCTTTCCAGACCATTTTGGATCAAAGATCCTCTGATTTCATCAGCCGTCGGCGCATCTTTTTTGGCTGCCAAACGCTGCGCTCTCCTATAAAGATACATTTCACGCCAAGAATTTTCGGCACCGCCGGGAATGCAAATCGATAGAATGAAAAAAATTCCGCCGAAAAATAAGATGAAACATTTACAAACGTTTCGCATGATAAGAAGCCTTGTTCCTTTACCGATAATATTATCAATTTTAAGATGTAAAAACAGCTAAATCTCACTTGATACTTTTGATGTGAAAGTACACAAAACTTTTTCAATTGATTTCCGCTCTATTAAGTCGTAACTTAAACACTAAACGTCCATAAATAATGGGAAATCAGAAAAATATCTTCAAATATCGAAAGACGTCGGATCTCGGCCTTCGGAGAAAATCTTTCTGTTGTGAAAAATCGCTTAGGGATTAAAAATTAATGCGGGTTCTCCGCGATCAAAATTTTGTTTCACACCATTTTCTGATCCCGTTTATATTTGCCGCCTTCATTCGCTGTATTCCTTTATTTTGGAGCACGGAGGTTTTCGATGTTACGCTTTATCGCCATCAGGCAATAGCCATACTCGACCATATCAATCCATATCTTTACGAAATTTCTCCGGCTTTTTCGACTCTGAAACAGCCCTACGTTTATTTGCCTTTTTCAATTTTCTACGCGCCCTTCTGTCTTTGGTTTTCTCAAATAACGCAAATTCCTTTTGCGTCTGCGATCAAAATCATTCCGGTCGTGTCGGATCTTGCGATATTTACCGTTCTTTATGCGGTTTTATCTCAAAAAAGCAAAGAGGAAGCAGCTAAGGCCGCATGGGTTTATGCATTATGCCCTATCTCGATATTGATCGTTTCATTCCATGGAAATATCATGGCCGGGCCTACGCTGCTGACACTTGTTTCTTACTTATTTTTTGAGCAAGATGAACATGATCTTTCAGCGCTATTTTTAGGGCTTGCGATCGCTTGGAGGACTTATCCGATTTTGCTGTTGCCGGCCTTTTTATTGAACGTCAAAGATTTCCGATCTGCTCTTAGGTTTATTTTATTTGCGAGTATGCCGGTAATCGTTACAACACTTCCATTTTTGATGATCTCGCCCGAACCAATGCTAAAAAGTCTTTCTTATTCAGGCGTGAACGGAGTGGTCGGGTGGCATGTGCTGCCTACATTGGCATCGGGCTCGTTATTTGCCAATTCATTTTTGTTAAAAAAATTAGCCGCTTATCTTCTTCAGAACGCTCAGCACGTCGATAAGATCATTTTTTCGATCATTTACCTCAGCTCTCTTTTTTGGATGAAGCGAAGAAAGGATTTATTGCAATCGATCATTTTTATTTTTCTTCTTATCTATTTTTCTCTGACCACTGTGGCTCAGCAATATTTTATCTGGGTTCTGCCTTTTTTATTTTTATGGTCACGCCGAGCGGCGCTTGTTTATTCAATTATCGGCGGATTCGCTCTGCTAGTTCTTTACTGGGCAATATATCCGGAGATGTTGTTCGGAATCTTTCCGATTGCTCGGCTTTCTGTTGCTGCAGAATATTGGCTTGGATTTTTTTCCGAGACAGGATTCTGGCTTGTGATAGGAATTTTAATGATCAGTGTGATGAGATCGAATAATACTCGTCGACCGATAGTTTTTAATGAAAAATTTTCTTCTTTTTCAATGAAACTTGCGGTTTACGTTTTGGTGTCTTTGCTGGCGGTTTTTGAAAGCATTTATATTTTAAATTTAGATCGGTCTGACTCATGGGATGTTGTCCGAAGGATATCCGTTGATGCTGAACAGAAAAAAACCACTTCCGGACAAATATTGAGGAGCATGCCTTCTCCGAAAGCGGCGGTGAGCGGTGAAGGGTTTGTGTGGTTCGACCCAACCGATAAGTCTTTGCAATTCATGGGTAAGAATGGCTCTTTGAAATCAAAGATTTTTTTGAAAAACCCTAAAAATGGAAAGATATTGAACATCCGCGATCTCAAAATTTGCCCTGACGGCACGCTTATGGTTTCAGAGATCGAAAGCGGTTTTTTAGCGAAGTTTGATGCAACCGGTAATCTTGTTCCGTCTTTTGACGCAAAAGAGATGATCGCGCCATCCTCGATTGCGGTGAGCCATGATGGAAAGATGGCTGTTATAGATTGCGGTTCAAATACTGTTTATCTTTTGAATCATACAGGTGCAGTTCAGAGCAGGATCCCTTATAATTTTCGAGGCGGCGTAAAAAAATCTGAAAGTTTTGACATCGGGATGGACAACAAGGGACAGATCTATGTTTTAGATAGTGTACGGAGGAAGGTGAGTGTATTCAGCGCTGAAGGGAATAAATTACTTGAAATCAATGTGAGAATATTCGAGCCGCAAGTGCGTCTTACGGTCGGCCCTCAGGGATCTTTCAGCATTTTGAATTTAAAAACGACGCAAATTTCATTTTATTCTAATGAAGGAAAATATCTGGGTAAAATGGAGAATGAATATGGCAAAGATCCGAAGCTAGGCAGGCCTTTTCAGGTTCTAATGGATAAAGAGGGCAAAATATTCATAGCCGATAGCTGGAATTTTGAGATCCTTGAAGCCAAATTCAAAGATATTCATAGATAACTACGGATTTTTTCAGCCATTTTTGCCAATTCTTCCTGTCCACAAGGTTTCGCTTTAGCAAATGAAAGATCGTGAATGCTTTCAATAGGTATCAGATGAATATGTGTGTGAGGAACTTCGAGTCCAGCGACCATAACGCCGACTTTTTTACACGGTACGGCTTTCTTGATCGCATGCGCGAGTTTCTTCGAAAAGATCATTAGCCCGCCCAAGGATGGATCATCCATATCAAAAATGTAATCGACCTCTTTTTTGGGTATGACCAATGTATGACCCGGATTGATGGGCCGAATGTCCAGGAATGAGAAGTACTTTTCGTCCTCAAGCAGCTTGTGGCACGGGATCTCACCGCTCAAAATTTTCGTGAAAACAGATGCCAAATAAACTCCTTTGATGAAAAACCCTCTTTACGCGTTGAATGTACATTTTGATGGTTTTTGATATAATACCACAGTTTTACGCAGTCATTAAAACATGCTTAAAAAGCATGCTTTTCTTACAACCGCAAATAAAGAAGGAGATAAAATGGCACTGGATAAAAAGAAAAAGATGTTGATTGCCGCTTCTGTGGCGGGTTTGATCGCAACGGTTGGCTCAGGGATTTTGAGCCAGGCGAGCGCCGCTCAGGGTGAGTTGGAGCACTGCTATGGTATCAATGCTTGCAAGGGAACGGGCGCTTGCGGAAGCAAAGCCGGTAATTCTTGCGCAGGTAAGAATTCTTGCAAAGGCGCAGGATTTATTGATGTCGCCAAGGGTTCTTGCATGAAGATCCAGGGCGGGAAGCTTACGGAGTAATTCTATAAAAGGTGATTGGTTTTCGGTGTACGGTTTGCTTGAACTGCAAACTGTACACCGATGCCATTTATGATGATGAATGTAACGGAAAATAATTCTATGGATCATCAATGGTCGAAAATGGGCTGCGGAGTAGGGCTCCGAAGGGAGCATTATGATCTTGTGATGCGTGAGCGTCCTGCGATGGATTGGTTTGAGGTGATCTCGGAAAACTTCATGGACTCCGGTGGAAAACCTATCCATATCCTCGGAGAAGTACGCCGTCATTATCCTGTCGCGATACACGGAGTTTCACTTTCGATCGGATCGGTTGATCCGCTTAATCCAAAATATCTTGAACGTCTAAAAATGCTAATCGATCGTGTTGATCCATTTCTTGTTTCCGATCATCTTTGCTGGACAGGTGTCGGCGGAGAAAATCTGCACGATCTTTTACCTTTACCTTTCACCGAAGAAGCGGTTGATCACATCGCTGACCGCGTGAGACAAGTCCAGGATTTTATCGGCCGCACGATCCTTTTGGAAAATGTGTCTTCGTACGTTACTTATAAGCATTCCGTTATGCCTGAGTGGGAATTCTTGGTCAACATTGCCAAAAGATCCGGTTGCGGTATTCTAATGGATCTGAACAACATTTTTGTCAACGCATTCAATCACAAATTTAATGCTCGTGAATTTTTGCACGGAGTACCCGGTCATTTGGTCGGTCAGATCCATCTAGCAGGCTACACCGACATGGGTGATTATTATTTTGATACTCACAGCGCTCCTGTTGTCAACGAAGTTTGGAAATTATATGAAGAAGCGCTTGATCTTTGGGGCCCCGTGACTACCTTGATCGAGTGGGACGAAGCGGTACCGCCTTATGAAACGCTCGCGGCAGAAGCAGCTCGAGCACGCCAAATTTATGAAAGAGTCCATGAAAAAGCCCTCGCTCGCTGAAACACAACAATGGGTTAAGTCCAAAGTCCATCCTTCCGGCGCTTTGTCTGCTACGTTGGTGGATCTAAATCCTCAAGCTGGTACGCCGGGCCAAGAGCGGTTGTCCGTTTATGCGGAAGGTTATGAGATCCGTTTTCGTGACGGACTTGCGGAGGTTTACGAGGCGGTACGATGGGTGATCGGAGAAGTTCATTTTTCGGAATTGTCAAAAGCTTACTCAGCAAAGTACCCGTCGCATAATTATAATCTCAGTTTTGTCGGGGAACATTTGCCTGAATTTATCGAGTCTTATTCATTAACGAAAGAGCTTCCGTTCTTACCGGATTTGGCAAAACTTGAATGGCTTATATGCGAAGCTTTTCACGCTTTTGATAGAACCCCGCTTGATGTGACGTCACTTTCTCAGATTTCGCCGGAATCGATGTCGCAGGCGGTTTTTATTTTTCAACCTTCCGTTTCATGGATCAATTCATCCTGGCCTATACTGGATATCTGGAATTCCAGGAAGGGATCAAAGGATCAGTCCAATATCCGGATCAAGGACAATCCGCAAAGTGTCATGGTCTACCGGCACGAATTTCGCGTGGAATGTAAATTGCTGAATGGATGGCAAACATTGATGCTCGAAGGATTGCTAGGCGGCCTGGATCTCGAATCTGCTTGTGAGAAAGTGGCTGATCATTTCGCAGAAGAACTTCATTCAGCGACGGAGTGGTTTTCTCAACTCATGCAAGACGGCCTGATTGCCCAGATTAAGCTCTAAAATTCGTCGCTGACGATCACCGATGTAATGCTTTTTAAAAGTTTCTCTTCTTCTTCATTCACATTTCTTGGCGCACTGATGAAAGTATCAGTCGATATATCCAGCGCCTGATTCTGCAACACGTTGATATCGCTCTCGGAAGATTTGACGTGTACTAAAATACTCCCTTTTCTGATGGCGACGGTAGTGATCAATTTCCCGTCTTGTTCGGTGATCACACAGGAAAATTGCGCGAGCACATCAGTCTTAATGACGGCCGTAGGGGTTTCTATGCTGAAGACAGTGGCGGTCGGCATTGCTTTCATGTTCAAGATGGCTTTACCCTGATTGAAGACCACGTACATCGAATCTGTTCTGATATTTTCAAATTCACATTCGGAATCTCCGTAAAAGCGGATGCCCGCCAATTGATTCATTAAAACATCCGCTGTGGCATTTGAGTCAGTTTTTAGAATATCATTTTGCTGAATGCTGATGTCGGGTTTTAAGGTGAGTCCAACGCCGTCACGCATAAGGATCACGTTCCCGTCGTAGTCGTAAAGAAAACTTCTTTCCGCAGCCCAGCTAGAAACGGCAAAAATAATGAAAGCGAAGAAAAGCATTATCAGTGGAAATGTTTTTTTCATGGCGTTTCTCAAAACTCTGACCAGCGGAAATTTTTTAGGCCATCTTTTCTGCATCAGTAACTAACTGGTCCAAAAGATTGATGCCTGCATCCCAAAATTGGGGATCGCGGATATTCAATCCGACTATCGCTGCGATCTCTTCCGGTTTTCTTGATCCGCCGAGTGACAGCATTTCAAGATATTTCGGGATGAAAGATTCTTTGCCTTCTTTGTACCTCTGATACAAGCATAGCACATAAAGTTGGGCAAAGGCATAGGCGTAGCAATAAAAAGGCGAGTGGATGAAATGACCGATATATTTCCAGCCGTGGCGGTAGTTTTCAGTCAGCTCCACGCTGTTGCCGTACATAGCCTGGTTGGCCTGGATCCAGAAATCGCTCAGTCTCTCACTTGAAAGTTCGCCTTCTTTCAATCCGGCTTCATGGGATAAAAGTTCGTAATCTGTCAAAACGATCTGCCTGAAGACCGTGGAAAAATTATCGTCGATCTTTCCGCAGAGGAGACTTAATCTTTTTTTTGGATCTTTTTCTTTTTCGAGGATTTCTTCGAATATCAACATTTCACCGAAAACCGATGCGGTTTCGGCCATCGTCAGCGGTGCGCCGGACTCTAATATGCCGGACTTTCGCGCTAACCATTGATGCAGACCATGTCCGCATTCATGGGCGACGGTCATTGCATCGCGGATCGTACCGGTGTAATTAACCAATATGTAAGGGTGTAGTTCCGGAGTTGTTTCGCAGCAGAAGCCGCCGCCTTGTTTTCCTTCGCGCACTTCCGCGTCGATCCAGCGTTTTGAAAAAAATTGTTCGATGATCTTTCCGACCTCCGGCGAAAAATCGCGGTAACCTGAAACAACGATCTCTTTGCAACGCGCAAAGTCAAGCTTGTCTTCGGAATGATCAATAGGCGCATATCTGTCATAATCAAAAAGCTTGTCCAGTTTGAGTAATTTTCTTTTTAGCTGATAAAAGCGCTGCGCGAGCGGATAAGCTTTCTTAACGCTTTGGACCAGATGTTCGACGCTTTCGAGGTCTATCTCGTTGGATAGATTTCTAGGATCCATCGGATGTTTATAATGTCTGATCTTTAAAGAGGAGCGATGATCCGCAAGGATCATGTTGTGGATATAGGTCAAAAGATGGGTATTATTATTCAATCCCTCAGCCAGACTTTCGGCCGCTTTTTTTCTTTCGCTTCTATCGGCGGAATGGAGCGTCGAAAGCACTTCGCCTTCGGTTTTTTTCACCCGCTGACCGCCGATCTCAATATAGAATGGGATATTATTCATGACTTCATCAAACAACCGGCTGAATGCGTTTCCGCTGGTGTTCGATTTAATGGCCATGATCTTTTCTTCGCTTTCATTCAGCGTATACGGCGCATAAGCGCGCAATTTTTCCAGGAAATGCCTGTCATTTCGGACTGAAGCATCGTCTAGCCATTGAGAAGCTGTCTTTGGTTCAAGACGATTCCATTGCACTTCAAAAAAGATCAGATGCGACGAGATATCAGTGAGCCTTACCTGCATTTTTTGCATGAAAGCGCCGACAGCCGGATCATTGGTTTTTTCGGCGAATGAGAGGTGGGCGAAAACGCCGGGTTTGGTCATCAGCGTAACGATCTCTTTATAATCCTTCATCAAAGCCGCCAACGATGCATGGCCATTAGGCTGTTTCTCAAAAATTGTTTTGTATTTATTCGCGAACTCTATCGCTTTAGATTCAGACAGCTTGAGATCCGCCTCGATCCGGGGATCTTGAATGGACTGGTAAAGATCCGAAAGGTCCCAGCGAATATCTTTGGCAAGTTGATCGGACATAGTGTCTCCGTAAGTTGTTTTGAGGACAAATTATACCACAAGCCAGCTGCCGACTTTGCTAGTTACAGTTTAGAGGGGTTATGGTATATATATGCCAAAGATATTATTCAAATATTAGACGATTAGGAGAGATGGCAGAGTGGTCGAATGCGCGCGCCTCGAAAGCGTGTAACCCGAAAGGGTTCGGAGGTTCGAATCCTCCTCTCTCCGGTTTAAAATAGTAGAGAATAGAGGATTCGAAGAGAGCCGCGTGTTTATGAGTTGCGACGGTTAGGAGCAACGAATGCGGCGAATGGCCGACCCAAAGGGCGCCGAATCCTTCTTTCTCTGCCATAATGTTTGCGCCACGATTCTTTATGCTTGAGGCCAAATTTGCAGAATATCTACCATATACTTATCGCTTCGCCCCCGTCTAAAGACCGAAAACAACTTGAAGCCTATTTTGTTTCCCAGCCCTATGAGCTAATATTGGCTTCAAACCTGGTGGAAATGACGCAATATATGAGCAAAGACAATATTGATCTTTTTATTTTAGATACCGCTACCGATGGGATCGATGTTTTTGAAGTCACTAAGAAGATCAAGTCGGACCATAGGTTACGCTTGACCCCTATTATTATTACGGCCAATGAAAACGACGGAAGGAGCCGGGCAAGGAGCATTGAAGCAGGTTGCGACGATTTTCTTCCGAAACCTTATGACAGGACCGAAGTTCAGACTAGAGTAGATACGATATTGAAACTTTCCAGTTCGCGCGCGGCATTGGAAGGACAGGCGAAGTTTGACAGCCTTTTTGATTATATGGAAGACGGAGTGGTTCTTTTGGACGGCCAGCTTAAAATCATTCGTTTAAATGAGAAAGCCCGGGATCTTTTACATGCGAAAGATCTAAGAAACGCGCTCCATTTTCCCGAATACATTCAGAAAATTTATAATGTGCATTATGAAGGCGATCTGGCCCGATCCATGAAAAGCGAATCCTTGAGGTTTGATATTGAAAGACCTGAAACAGAGATCTTGAGACCGCTTATTTTGGAAGTGAGATCTAATGTTATTAAAAGCGCGTTCCGCGATATCAGCGGTATTATTGTCACACTCGATGACGTTACGGACGTCCGTAATAAAGCTTTTAAAGAAGAAGAATTTCTGAATTTTATTTCTCATAAGCTTCGTACTCCATTAGCGATTGTTAACAAGAACGCTACATTGCTTCATAAAAACATAGCCGGTTCATTGACGGCCGATCAAAAAGTGTTGATTCAAGCGATCTTTGAAAAATCTTCTGAATTGGTTGGGTCTTTCGAAAAATTGATCCAGTTCATGGCCGTCAAAAACAGAAAAGCGGATCTTTTCAATGAATCGATCGAGGCCGGCTCTCTGATGAAAAAATGTCTGGAAAATTTTGTAAAACGAGAAAAAAAGAAAAAGATCGTTCTTGATATGCATTTAGAAGACCCTGATCCAAAAGTCTTATATGATAAAAAGCATTTTGAGGTTGTTCTGCAAAATTTATTTGAAAATGCGGTGAAATTTTCCGATAAGGATGTCATAAATATTAACGCAGGCACAAAAACATCCAGAGATTTTGTGGAAATTTTCTTTAAAGATGACGGCCCCGGGATCCCGCCGGAAGAAAGGGAAAATATCTTCAGGCCTTTTTATCAAGTTGATAAGAACCGTACGGGTAATGTTTGCGGCACGGGATTAGGATTGGCTATTGTGCAATATTTAGTTTCGGCTCAGGGAGGTATCATCACTGTCGATTCTGAAATTGGGAAATATACGTTTTTTTCTTTCACGATACCTTTGACTAATACCGGATCGTCTGGTTCATAGGGAATGATAAAGATTGAGAGACGAAAATAAAGAGCGCTATCCGGCCTGTGTGCCCTGGTACTATCGATTGTTCCTGAAACTTCGAAAAAACTATCGTCAAGTCGCCGTGCGTTTTGCTGAAACAAAGGCACGGAAAAAAAGGCCGTTCGGCGTCATGAACGACGGCGATGGTTCGTGGTTGTCAGTCCGCAAAGATTCGTTTTCGAATCCGGTCGGTTTTATAAATAAAAGCGCTGTGTGGATCGAAGAGGATATGGTCCAGCCGGATCTCAAAGCGGTGGCACAACAGATCGAAGCGCTCAAAGAAGAACTTAAATCCAAAAGATTTCGATTTACCAATACCGCCGCTACTTTTTTACCGAGAATGTTTTATCCGCGTTCTGAATTTACAAAGCTTTGGGAAAATATCTGGACCATATTTCACTCCGGGGTTAAAAACGGACATCATGTGCTGGATGTGGGAGGAGCGTCTACGCCATTCTCTTTTTTCCTAGCTCGGTTAGGCTGTTCAGTTCGTGTTCTGGATAACGATTGGGGTAATTGCGGGACAATATTCAACGCGAACGATATCGCGAAGAAAATGGGTTGGGATCTCAAGGCGATCGATCACGATATAGCCAAACGCTGGCCTTTCGAGGATGAAACCTTCGACCGGATCTTTTCGATCTGTACGATCGAGCATTTGACGTCGCCAACGCGCCAATTTATGATGAAAGAAGCGGGCCGTGTGTTGAAACCGGGTGGTATTATTGCTATTACTATGTGTTATGATCCTAATCATGAAGTGCTTTTGGTCGATAAAGGTCTGCGTTTCGGTTACCGCGACAAATTGAACGCGGATGTTATACATCCATCAGGATTGAAGATCTATGGGAATCAAGATTTGATCGATTTCCAAGACGAAAGAGGTTTTTTGGGAGCATTATTCTTGGAGAAAAAAGTCTCGTGAACCGGAATATAAAAATGTGCGGTCTGTTGATCGCGATCGCCGGTGCCGCTTTTTCTATTACTTTATGCGCGATAGGATTGTCTTTTTATCTCACAGGTCTTTTTTTAGAGCTTGCTTTTGATAAGAGCTATCCTCATCCGCGGTTTCCATCCGGAAAGTTTTTATTTCCTCTGTTGCTAAGCCTTATGATCTCTCTTTTAATAAGCCGGTATTTTAACGTATCACTGCGTGGATCTTGGAAATTCATGGAAGGATTTATTTTTCTTTACGCAGCTGTGGATGTGATCCGTACTGCGGAAGAAGCACGTATGGTAATATTTACATTAATCAGCGTTTATTCGTTTTCCGTTCTCGCAGGGCTATCCCAAGATGTTATTGGATTCGATTTTGTTTATCATCGTGCGGCGATATATACCACTTCCGAGTTGCCAAAACGTATCACAGGAGCATTTAAACATTATAATGACTACGGCTCTTTTCTGGTGCCGGGTTTTGCGGTCATTTTTGCTTTGATGTTCAACTCTTTTTCAAATAAGAGAATTCTGAGCGGCTTCCTTTATTCATCTTTGCTCATATTACTTGGCTATGTACTTATCCGCACCTTATCTCGCAGCGCGATATTATCCGTATTTATTTCGCTCTTTTTCTTTTGTATATTTTTCCGTTTTCGATGGTTTGCGATCAGCGGATTAATACTAATGATTTTATTAGCTTGGCTTATTCCATCTCCACTGAGTACACGTTTAAAGGATCTTTTTAGTAGCAGTACTCCCGAAAGGATACTTTTGGTTAAAACCTCTCTATCCATGATTAAATCCAAACCCCTCTTTGGCTTCGGTATTAACACGTACTCCGAATATTTCCCAAAATTCAGACCTGTCGGTTATCGCGGATTGATGTATGCGCATAATAGCTACTTGCAGATGGCGGTGGAGATCGGTCTTGTAGGCGTTTTCTTCTATCTTTTGTTTCTGGCCGCTCTTTTTTTGGGAACCTTGAAAACCGTATTTTCTTCGACCTTATCAGAACATCGAACTCTTACAATCGGGGTCTTATCAAGTGTATTGGGTCTGCTGATCAACGCTCTTTTTGAGTCCTTATTGCAATCAACTCAACTGCGCACTTTGTTCTGGATTCTCATTGGTATTTTTACCGCTTTATCTACGAATTTACTTTCACACGAAAATCACCGATCTTAATTCCTGCAAAATATATAATTTTAATCAATATTAACTAGTAATAACTATTATTAATTAAATATACTTAAAATTGATTATTGATTTAAGCTTTGTATAGTATATAGTTTGAATTGAGGTTTCTTATGCCATCTAAATATGCCAAAAGCATTTATGTCCTTGTGATTGAGGATGATCAGGAGCTCAGAGAGTTTCTTGCTGATCAGCTTATTGACCAGGGTTACAAGGTCATGACCGCTGATAATGGGGCGGAAGCTGTAGAATGTATCCAAAATTCAAAATTTCACGTGGTCATCAGCGATATACGAATGCCGGGAATGGATGGGCTTGAGACCATGGAAGCGATACATAAAATAGATCCGAGTGTGCAGATCATCGTAGTCAGCGGGCAAGGACATGTGGATACCGTCATGGATGCGATGCGTAAGGGGGCTTATCACTTTTTGCATAAGCCTATTGCTTTAGCCGATCTTTTTGTTCTGGTGGAAAAAGCTTATGAAGTAAGCAAGGGATCTTCGGCGTCGGCAAAATTTGAGGATTTGCTTGAGACCCTGATGAATAGACTTTTAGCTGCGTTGCACGCCGACGGTGGTTCGTTCATGCTGATGGACAGTGCAAATTGCCTTTATATTGCCTCAAGCAAAGGTCTATCGGAAGAAATGCTTTATTCGACGGTCTTGACGCTCGGCGAACGCATTGCCGGACTTGCGGCAAAGAATAACCGAAAATTTTTGATCAATGGGAATCTTGAACGTTATCCTGAGTTTGAAGGGATACAGACCAATCCAAGGATTGCTTCTTCATTGATTGTTCCGGTTTTTAACCGGGACAAGCTGATCGGGGTATTGAATTTGAACCGTCATTTGAATTCTCAGAATTTCACAGAAGATGACCTTGAGAACGCATCGAAATTCGTCTCTGAAATGGCGGAAGCTATTCAGAATGCAAAACTTCTTTCGGATCTAGAGGAACAAAACCGCCAGATCAAGCCCGCTTTTAAAAAGAATCCCTGATCACGATCCTTGTTGTGCCGGCTGAGCTTGCTGACCGACCTTCGGCTCTGTCTTTTCGATCATCAGGGCGTGTCTGAGATCCTTCCTGAATTTTACCTGGACGTAATCATTCATCTTGAAGTCATTGATCCAGCCGTATTTGACCAGAACGGATCTGTCATGCTGTAATTCGTTTCCTTCAGGATTAGCGCTTAACACCCGGATCATGCTTTTGTCCGCATCGATTTTCACGATCCAACCCTCAAGATCGGGATTTTCCATCGCGTGTGCTTTGTATCCGAATGCCAAGCCTACAAAAAGAATCAAACAAGGTATGAAATATTTTTTCATAAGGTCACCTCTGATTTTTTGTTTTGTTATATCATAGCATAAAATATGCCGTGAAAAATGTCCATTCTAAGATAATCAACGAGCCATTTTTGTTTGATTAAATCACGCCCAACCATTAAACTTTGGAATAGGAAACTATCCCTATGGCAGATAAAAAAGCATCTCTCTGGCGTCTTCATCCAAAAAGGATCGATATTTTTCTGTTGATCATCGCGTCTATTGCGCTGCTTTTTCTGGGGCTTCATGAACCGGTGCTGACAGTGCGTAAGTTGTGGGAGAAAAACACTTTTACTATTATTACGGGCATCGAGAACCTTTGGAAAGAGAACTATCATTTTTTGGCCATCATCGTTTTCTTTTTTTCAATAATATTTCCGTTCACTAAACTTGCGGCGCTTCTTCTGATCTGGTTCGTGAAAATGACAGAACGCCAAAGAAAATGGATCCTCTCTTGTTTGGAATTCCTAGGTAAATGGTCGATGTTGGATGTTTTTGTGGTAGCCATTGTGATCGTTTCTGTGAAATTAGGCGCCTTGGCCAGCGCTAAAGCGGAAGTCGGTATTTATTATTTTGGTGCCTCTATACTTCTGGCGATGGTTGCTACTGGTCTGCAGAATAGTTTAGTGAAACAGACGAAATAGCTCTGCACCCCTATTATTCGCAGGCTCTGGAATATCGTGGTTCGATATAGTATAATAACTCTGCTTCATGATACGGAAATTACCCATCCTCATGGTGTTTTCAGTATCAGCTCTGTTCTTCGCGACAATTATCAGTGCCGATCAAGCGAGCATCCAAGACGGAGCTTATCTTTCAGCGGGATCTAATAATAAACTTTTAACGCCCTTTATTTTAAGTAAGAAACAATCTGCTTTTGAGCAGGGCATGGTTGAAGCCGGTTGGGATACTCATAGACCGCAGAACCTTGCTTTTTATAATGTTCGGCAGATTATCTCCAGGAACGACATCATGGACCTCCAGGACCGCATAGATAAAAAGATAGCATCAGCGTATCATTCCTCCCGCGCTGTCGACTCAAGCGCGTAAAGATAACGCATTAAAACCCCCCTTCTTTTTGTTTAATTGACGCCCGGTGAATTTAAGCGTTAGAATGAGCACATGAAGCTGAAGCAGCTATTTTTTCTTACGTTAGTCATGGCAACCTTGAGTTTAAATCCTCTTCTTGCCGATCCTGACCGGATGACAAGCAAAGAGTGGTTTGCGATCCGCGATAACGATCGCATGGAATTTGTTCAAATGGCGATGAATCAATTGCAGGACCAGAACGTGCCTTTGAGCAAAACCGCAAGTGAATACCTGAAAGATATCAACGACCTTTTTGCTCAGAAACCTGACATGCCCGCGGCAGCCATTTCTGTGGTTCTTCCTTCGATCGTCTATAAGACCGAACCAGGTTCCAGGGTTATTATGGATAAATTGATAAAAAAGCACGATATAGAGATCATTAAAACAATTTAAGGTGTTAGATATGCTTGAACAAGTCGCTCGTTTTTTGATCTATGCCAGCAGTGTTTTTATATCCTGCAAGTATGCCAATAGCTATTGGGTCATCGGACCTGTTTTTGGTCTTGCGGTCATCTGCTGGGATTCAAGGAATTTTCGGAATTTCGCCGCGGTCAAACATGTCGCTTTCCTGATCTCATCTACGATGATTTACGCTTTGGTTTTCTTTGTTTCGTCTCAGAATTGGAATCACGGTTCTGATTTTACGGATTCATTTTTTGGATCTTTACCTATCGCAGTGATTACCGGCAGCATCCTCCTGCCTTTGGCGCATAAATTTTTACTGAAAACCGGAACTAAAATATTATTTCGAACGATGCCTCTTCTTATTTTGTCTTATTATTGCGTAGCGGCGTTCTCTTTGGCGAATGATGCTTGGAAATGGGGATTTCAAATTAATTTCCTCTTTTTAACTATTGGTTTGTGGCAAGGTTTTTATTTGTACTCATTTTTTTCAGAGCAACTGAAATCCTGAACTTCTAAAGGGGGAAGCGATTATGTCGAAAAATAGGACACGAGTAAGCGCGTTATCCGTTTTTATGCTCTTAGCCTTTTCTCATATTGCTTTTGCGGATACAGTGCAAGGCAGGGTCGCGGCGACAAGTCCGAGCTCACTTGATATGATCGTATATGATGCACAAGGCCATCCTTATCCTAATATCCTTCATTTAAAGGCGGATAGGCATACCCAATTGAAAGGTGTCGGCGTTGTTTCACTTCTTAAAAAGCAGGATGCAATCAGCGTGGATGTGCGCCAACAAAACGATGGAGTATGGCGCGCGGATTCTATTACGAAATTACAAACCGCTCAAACCGTCCAATCTGCGCAAAACCCTTCTTCTCCATCGCTGATGGATGCGTTGAAAAGTCCGACAGGGCAGAAGATCATCCGTAATGGTCTGACCGGGGCGATCACAGGTGCTGTTGCATCAGGAGCTTCCGGTGGAAAAGCCGGTAAAGGCGCTTTGATCGGTGCGGGTGCCGGCATCGCGGGCGGACTTTTGATGGATCTTTTTGGCCAGCATCAACAATCTCAATCGTCTTCACCTTCTGTATCAAGCCAAGAAGACGCGAAGCGCTGACCGCTCTGACATCCCTACTTCATCTGCCATTATGCTGACGAAAAAACCGGCCGCCAAACCGATTGATCATATGCCGTCCGATCGGTTTCGTCTTCTATTCGAGCATTCCTCAGACGCGCATCTGATAGCTATGGATGACGTTATTACTGATTGTAATGACGCAACGATCAGGCTTTTGAAATGCTCATCCAAAAAAGAGGTTTTGAAAATCCACCCTGCGCAACTTTCACCTTTGCGCCAACCGGACGGACAGCTTTCAGTAGAAAAAGCGGCCAAGATGGATGCTTTAGCCAGAAAAAATGGTTATCACCGTTTTGAATGGATGCATCAAAAAGTAGATGGGGAAGTATTTCCGGTCCAGGTGACGTTAAATTCCATTGAGATCGATGGTAAACCCGCCCTGATAGCTGTGTGGCATGATCTTACCGAGCTTAAACAAAAAGAGGAGCGTCTGCGGAGCGCAAATGAGAAAATGAAAAAAGACCTCGAAGCTGCGTCGGCTATACAAAAAGCGATGCTTCCGATCTCATCACCGCTGGTCAAAGGCCTTCGGTCCTCGTGGGCTTTTAATCCATGCGACGAATTGGGCGGGGACATATTGAATATTTTTTCTTTGGACGAAAAACACGTAGGCCTTTATGTATTAGACGTTACGGGGCATGGTTTGGCAGCTTCGCTTTTGTCCGTTGCGGTGAGCCATTTTTTATCTCCGTATTCCGACGCGTCCTTTGTGAGAAATTTTACCAATGGGCCGGATAAAATGGCCTTAGCCCGCCCAGCGGAGGTCGCTGAGAAATTGAACCGCCATTTTTGTTCCAATCCGGATCTTGTGCAATTATTCACATTGTTGTACGGCGTGATGAACGTTGAATCGCGCGAATTTTGTTACATCTGCGCAGGGCATCCGCTGCCTGTTGTTGTATCCGGTGATGGACAATCCCGCATGGTTGAAGGTTCCGGCTTGCCGATCGGGGTTGCGCAAGATTTTGAATATTCGGAATTATGTTTAAAACTAAAACCTGGAGATCGGCTTTATCTTTATTCCGACGGCCTGACTGAGGCAAAAAATAAAAAGAGAGATTTGTTCGGTGAAGAGCGGCTCATGGATATTTTCAGAAAATCCCGGAGATTAGCATTGTCTGAAAGTACTACACGCATTGTCAGAGAAGTAGAGATGTGGTGCCGACCGGAGAAGCCGGATGATGACATTACTCTTTTAGTCTGCGATCTCTGAACTGAAATTAGCTTGAAATGCGGATAAAACAAGCATAAATTATTAACGATTTATCGGGCACATTTTTTGTAGAGAGGGTTGAATGGGTAATTTTATTTGGAATAGCCGCCGATCGTTCCGCGTTTTGATCGAATTGCAGAGCATCATCCGTCTACACCGGTCTTCAAAAAAAGAGATACATTTAAAAGAGAAAAATATATGGTGCAAACTGCTCGACCTTAGTCTGGGCGGCTGTGGTCTCGAAAGCCCTTACTTTTTGCCTGTCGGTGTGAAGCTTGATGTTTTTTTGGACCGGAATCGATTACGCGTGAACAAGGTCGAATCTAAAAAAAGGTTGTATACAAAGATTATCGGCACTGTGAAGATATGCAAACAACTTTCCAGCCGAAAATATCGCGTGGGCGTTCAATTTGAAAAATTATCAAGCGAAGACAACGGTCTTATACATGAATTCCTAGATACTCAGGAGCGCCGTGGCGATAAAAGAATCATTTTCCCTTCTAAATAGCCATTTCCTATGAAACCGCAAGATGAGAAGCTGAAGAACGAACTCATCACCCGCAGCCTTCTTTCTAGCGAACAAGCGAAAAAAATAGACGCGGAAATCCTCAAGACAAAAACTTCTCTGAAAGAATGCCTTCTCCGTATGGACCTGATGCGTGAGCCGGACATCGTACAGGTTGAAGCAGATATTTTGGGCATCCCTTTGATCGAATTGGAAGAATATTTGATCGATCCGCAGATCGTGGGATTGGTGCCTGAAAAAGTTGCCCGTAATTATCTGATCATGCCTGTATTTAAGGTAGGGAGCGATCTGACGATCGTTACGGCGGACCCTTTGAATATTCTGGCGATGGATGATGTAAGGAATATCACCGGTTTGGAGATCAATATTGTGTTGGGCACAAAGAACAGCATTAAAAAAGCGATCGATCAGTATTACGGTGTCGCGAAAAGTCTTCAAGATGCGGCTAAATCCGTGGATAGGACCTTGTCTTCGAGAGCCGCATCGAATTCTTTGACAAAACGGTCGGTCGAGGAGATCGGTAAGGTCGCTGAAGAAGCGCCTGTCATAAAACTTGTGAATATGATGATCATGCAGGCGCTTGAAGAAAGAGCCAGCGACATTCATATTGAACCGGAAGAGCATCATGTGAGGATACGGAACCGCGTCGACGGCGTGCTTCATGAAGCTGCTACGATCCCTCAAAATCTTCACACAGCGGTCGCTTCAAGAATTAAGATCTTAGCCAAACTTGATATTGCCGAGACTCGAAAACCGCAGGACGGAAAAATACGCCTTAAGATCAACAACCGTGAATTGGACATCCGTGTTTCTACGTTCCCGACCATGCATGGTGAAAATATCGTGATGCGACTTCTTGAGCAGTCCAAATTGATCTTGGGCTTATCGGAACTCGGTTTTGATAACGAATTGATCTCCAAGATCGAACCGCTGATCCACAAACCTTTTGGAATGGTCCTGGTGACCGGACCGACTGGATCAGGAAAAACGACGACGCTTTATTCGATCCTGAACACCATTAATACGGTGGACAAAAATATCATCACGATCGAAGATCCAGTCGAGTATCAGCTGGAACTTGTCCGGCAGACGCAGGTTAATGTGAAAGCGGGTCTGACGTTCGCCAGTGGTTTGAGAAGTATTCTGCGCCAGGATCCCGACGTGATCTTGGTAGGTGAGGTCCGTGATTCCGAAACGGCAGATGTGGCGGTCCAGGCAGCTCTGACAGGGCATCTTGTTTTCTCGACAGTTCACACCAACGACGCAGCCGGCGCGGTAGCGCGTTTACTGGATATGCAGATCGAACCCTTTTTGGTTTCAAGCGCTCTGGTCGGTGTTTTGGCGCAGCGGCTGGCGCGAACGATCTGTTCTAAATGCAAAGAAAAATACACAGTAGATCCGGAACTTCTGAAAAAATTCGGTGCTAAACGATCGGATTCTGTATTTTACCGGGGCAAAGGATGCCCGAACTGCAATAATACTGGTTATGACAAAAGGACCGGTATTTTTGAGTTTCTGCCGATCGATGATTCGATACGTAAATTGATATTGGCAAGAGCCTCCGCAGATCAGATCAAGCAGGAAGCGCAAAAGAACGGCATGGTCACGATGCGGATGGACGGTATTCGAAAAGCCGAAAAAGGGATCACATCGCTGGAAGAAGTCCTCAAACTCACATCGGAAGAAGCGGGAACGATTTGAATCGCAAGGGATCCGGACTTGTAATTCTTATCATGCTGATCGCGGTCTTCGGTCTTTTGTTCGTCGGAACTACCTTGGTCCTAACGAACGGAGTCAATGCGATGCAGCTTCGCATTGACAAAGTCAAAGCGCATTATCTGGCCCAAGCCGGCGTGATGAACGCGATCCATAACTGGCTTGCTTCAAACAATAATGAAACTAACAGAAGATACGCCGAATTGAATACGACGGTCACAGGCAATCAGATATTCAAAACCGGCTGTCAGGCGAATTTTGCGTATTTTGCTCTGGATCAGAGCGATTGGCAAGTAGCGAATACAGTGTTAAGACGCTGGCAGATCGCCAATATTCATAGTGCAAACGCAATAACCATAAAATCAGTTGTAGTGAGCTGGAATCCCGCATCGCCGGGAGTTACGCTTACCGAAGTTCGCTTGAATAATACGGTCGTCGCAAGCGGCAGTTTCGCCAATGGCGCTTTGATCGCACTCACACCGACTGCGTTGGCTTCCGGCGGGAATTGGTCAGGGAACAACACGCGTTTTACATGGTCCGGCAATCCGACAAACACCGGCAGTATCACGATCCATGCTCAATGGACTTTTAACGATGACAGCGCCACTAAGGATTCTGTCACGCATAACGTTTTATTTTGGAATGGCGCACAAAATAATACCGGCCGTCCTTTAATGCATACATTTTGCGTGACTTCAACAGGGCAAGTCGCTCAGACAAGCGGTAAGGAAGGTTTTCCGATATTGAAGACGATCAAGGCGACTTGTTCAGGTTCACCGGCGAGCGGCGCGAATGTGGAAATCATGGATTGGCAGGAAGTGGATAAAAATATTCCATGAAAAATCGTGCTCGAGGATTTACCATCGTTGAATTGATCCTGGTTGTTGCGGTGGGCTCTCTTTTAGTTTTGGGCATCACTTTATTTACAGCCCAGCAGGTGAGCAATGGCTCACAAATGCGGGACTTTCTTGAGGCGCTGGATCTTGCCAGACTTAAAATGGCAGAAATGAATAATACCACTTATGCGTCTTTGCCTGTCGGCACGACAACGCTTACTGGCGAACCGAGTTTTCCCGGACTCGCGTTGCAGCGCGTAGTGACGCTGGTAAACACCGGAGCTCCGAACCCGGTCACCCTGAGGCGGATTGACATCAAGGTTGATCACACTGGCGGCACATTTGCCAATCCGCTTATTCAGCTTACGACTTATCGTGAAAGTAATACTACATTTGGAGACGGCGTTTGAACCGATCATTTGAGAAATGCGGTTGTAAATCCGATACGGGTTTTACATTGATTGAGATGATCATTACGCTGGTGATCGCTGGAATATTGGCGTCCGCTTTTGTGATGTTGGCTGTACCTCAGATCAATCTTTTTTTCTTTCTTCCGCAGAGGATCGGAGTATACAATGCCGCTTCTGATCTTCTTGATACGATCATTGAGGGCGACAATTTTGCCAAAGGCGCACGGTTCGCGGAAACAATACCCGCAGCTAACGCCACCTCGCTGACCTATACTTATACAGGCTCGGGTTCGTCCGCACATACGGTTGTGATAAACTATAACGCAGTATCGCACACGGTAACTCGTTCCGTAGACGGCGGCTCGGCGGTGAATATCCCTTATTACCTTACTTCAAGTTCGGGGATCACAGTGGATCCGCTGGAAACCAATTTCTTCAGATATTATACGAACAGCGGTACCGAAATGACCGGAGCGGGGATTATTCCTGCGAATGTTTATTTGGTGGCCGCCGCTGTTTCGACCAAGACCGGCAGCGGAAAGGTGACAGAGTCCGAAGGAATGAGCACGATGAAATCAGGTTTTGAAGTAAAACATTATGGCTTGCCGGAAATACCCGATATCTGATGCCAAATTTTAATTACAAGGCCTATGACCGTAAGGGCCGTGCAACAAGCGGTCAAATGCAGGCGGAAAATGCCGCCGGCGTTTCGAATTCTCTTTCCAAACAGGGTTACATCCCTGTATCGGTCACAGCCGTGTCTTCTGGATTTTCTTTGGGTCCTCTATTCGGAAAAGTAAACCTTACGGATGTAATGGTATTCACGAGACAGCTTTGGACACTTCAAAAGGCCGGTATTCCTTTACAGGCGAGCTTGGTCTCTTTAAGAGATCAAGTGACCGATCCGCGGTTTAAAAAGATCATCATAGAGGTCATCAGATCGATAGAAGGCGGGAGCTCTTTGTCTTCAGCGATGGCTTCTCATCCGGAAGCTTTTGATCTGCTTTATGTGAATATGGTCAAGGCGGGTGAGGCGTCGGGAAAATTAGATGAAGTGCTTTTTTATTTAGCGGAAATGTGCGAATTTGAAGCTGAAACGAGAGAAAAAATAAAATCGGCGACCCGATACCCGATTTTAGCTTTAATAACTCTGGTGTTCGCTTTTTTGATGATCGTATCATTTGTGATCCCGAAATTCTCTATTCTTTTCCATCAATTTAAGAAAGAGCTGCCGATGCCGACCCGTATTTTGCTTGGCATCAATCACTTGATACAACATGAATGGTTTTTGATGCTATTTGTTCTCGTTGCTTTTGTATTTTTATTCCGTTTTTATACAAACACCAAGCAAGGCAGATATCAGTGGGATTATTTTAAAATAAAAATGCCTGTGACAGGTCCTTTACTTTTCAATTTGGTGATGGCGCGATTCGCTAAGATCCTTTCTCAGCTTTTATCCAGCGGCATCCCTATTCTGCAGGCACTGCAGCTTGTTTCGGATACGGTCGGCAACACCGTGGTGCAAAAAGCAGTGATCGATATTCAGCGGAGCGTTAACGAGGGGAAAGGAATGTCCGAACCGATGAAACGGTCCGGTTTTTTCTCACCGATGGTCGTACAGATGGTGGCAGTTGGAGAACAAAGCGGGCAAACGGAAGAACTTTTGGAACATGTATCTTCTTATTATGAACTGCAGGCAAATACCATGATCAAAAATCTGACCACGCTTATAGAACCTGTGCTGATCGCTTTTCTTGGGCTAATTGTGCTTTTCTTGGCTTTAGGTATTTTTTTGCCAATGTGGGATTTGACTTATATCGTCCGGTAAAAGAGTTATTAATAGCAATATTTGATAAAAAACGATAGATAGTGTATACTTCTGTTAATATAAGGGTGTGTTTCGAGGAGATATAGTTAATATGAATATACGTGATCGCCAGGGTTTTACGTTGATTGAACTGATTATTGTTATTGCGATTATTGGCATTCTAGCGACAGTAGCAATACCTAAATTTGTTGATCTTTCAGGTCAGGCAAAAATAGCCGCTACCAAAGGTTCGCTGGGAGCAGTCCGTTCTGTATTGGCAATTAAATATGCCCAGAGCGCAACGGGTGGCGGAGTAGCTTCTTATCCTACGATCATATCCTCAACAGATTTTGCAGATAATAGAGATCCGTCAAACGCATTATCGGGAAATTCGAGTGTGACAGCTGTTGCTGCAATACCCGCAGGCACGGCTACAAATGCGCATGGCTTTTGGTATGTTACAGCGGCCGGTGCTAACTACGGAAGAAGTGGCGCGTATTCCGACGGCACAGTAGATACGAGCACTTATTAAATTCAAATTTTGCCTCCCAGCTTTTTCTTTGAGAAAAAGTGTAATATTGATAATATTTGACAGATAACTATTATCAATATATAATTCTGATAATTTTAAAATCTTTTCGTGTGGATTAATCCAGAAAAGGATGCTGACATGCATATCAATAACCGTAAAGGTTTCACATTAATCGAGCTTATTATTGTTATTGTAATCATCGCGATCTTAGCGGGCATTGCGATACCGAAATATGTTGATCTTGCATCACAAGCTAGAGTATCTGCCACGAAGGGTTCTCTGGGAGCGGTAAGATCCGTCTTGGCGATCAAATATGCTCAATCAGCGACCAGCGGTGGATCGGCTTCTTATCCCGCGGTGATTTCTTCTACGGATTTTGCGGACAGCAAAGATCCGGCCAATTCTATATCCGGAAATACAGGTGTGACCGCAGTAAACGCGCTGCCTGCGGGTACGGACACGAATGCGAGAGGATTTTGGTACGTTACGGCTGCAGGCACTGATTATGGTAGGTCAGGCGCTTTTTCGGATGGTACGGTAGATACCAGCAATTATTAAGTTGTGGGAGTAAAAGAACTTTGCTCTCAAAGAACTAAGGACGCGAAAAACACGCTCTTAGTTTTTTTTTTATTTTTGTTCATTTTTTTGCCAGCGTATTCAAAAGTTATTTTTGCCGGTGAAACTTTTTTCCGCAGGGACATCCTGAGGTTTTATTATCCTGTCTGGCGATTTACGACACAATCTATTCTGCATGGAACGATCCCGTTGTGGGATCCGTATAATTATTGCGGTTCTCCGTTCTTAGCGAATCCGCAAAGTTGTGTTTTTTACCCGCTCACGATCTTTTTTTATCTGCCTAATTACACTTGGGCATTCAACTTTTATATATTGGTCCATTTATCGCTTGCCGGTTTTTTTACGTATTTATGGGCAAAAGATTGTGAGATATCTCAAACCTCTGCTTTTCTTTCCGGCGTCGCGTATTCTTTGAGCGGGTACATGGCGTCCACGATAAATCTTACTATTTCTTTGTGTTCCGCGGCATATTTCCCTTTGGCGATCTTGACCTTCCGGCGTGCGCTGCTTCATGACGGTTTTTTTTGGAAAGGAGTAACAGCGGTCGTTCTCTTATGGCAATATTTGGCCGGAGACCCGGCGATATCTTATGGAACTATTTTTATTTTCTGTCTTTTCTCCTTGTTTAAAACCATAGAATTTTTTTTCATCAATAAAAAAATTTTGTTGAAATATTTGTCGGCTGTGATGCAGATTTTGATTGTTTTGTTCGGTTTAGGAGCTTTTCAAATGCTGTTGTTTGCCGAGTTTCTTCACTATTCTCAGCGTTTAGATCTGGCAAGTTTTGAACGGACGATATGGAGTGTTCAATACAACGATCTCTTAGGTGTGGTGATCCCGTTCTTTTCGGATATCAGCATGTATATCATGAATTATTGGGAGCGACAAAGCTGGCTGGAAAATTATTATTCCGGCGGAACGGTGCTGATCTTTTCACTGGCCGCCTGGTACTTCGGCGGTAAAAAAACTTTGGTGGGATATCATGTTTTGTTGGCGCTTTTGGGCATCGCCTTGTCTTTAGGCCAATTTTCTTTGATATATCCGCTCTGTGTTCGATGGGTGCCGATGTTCCATTTTATCCGTTATCCGGTGCGTTTTTTCTTTCTGTTCAGTTTCGGCGTTGCGTGTCTTTGCGGGTTCGGAGTGGATCAGGTTTTATCTTTATTAAAACGAAGCTCACCCAAAAATAGACGGCGCATGTATCTGTGGGTTTTTTATTTGTTGATCTTGAGCGCAGTCGCGGTCTATTTTGTGTTTGATTTTGAATCGATCCGGCGCGGCATGGAATTGATCCTGCAGAAAAAACTCGGTCCCATCATCAAATCGGATATCTTGATGGAAGCTTTGAAAGATTCATCATCCGCCGCCTTGGCTAATGCCAGCCGGACGATCATTTTGATGATGTTGACTTTGTCCGGGATATTAACGGCCAAATATCTAAAACCGCGTCAAAATTTTATGGTCGTTTTCTTTTCGATACTTATTTTTGCTGATCTTTTCACGGCGAATATCTACGAACCCTCTTTGCCGAAAGAGATTTTCGATAAACCGTCCACTAATCTTCAGGTTCTCTTGAAAGATCATTCTTTGTTCCGCATCCTTCCGTCCCCAAAGGTTGCTCATATGCAAGTTTGGGGCACTGGCCGCCCGCACGGTGAACTCCAAGAAGACCAAAAAGAGCTTTTGATCACCAATTACATCATGCTTTTTGGTGTTCAAAGTTTGAACGGATATAACTCGATCTATTTGAAAGACATCGAGGACATAGGGATGAGATTATCTAAAATGAAATGGCCCAGGCCGGCAAGATTGATGAACGCGCTGAATATGAAATACATGACGAGCCCCAACGTGGCCCTTCATTACGGATTTCGGCTGGTGAACCAAACGAGTTTTGCGAATCTATTCAAAAATACCAACGCGTTGCCTCGCGCTTTTTTGGTGAAGAAAGCGCGCGTCGAAACCGATCGCAAACTCTTGCTCGACCGATTGACCGCAAATGCGTTCGACGCCAAGCAACAGGTGTTGATCGAAAAAGAACCATCCGTTCCCGATGGCTCCGGCGCCTCCGCCGCGGAGAACTTAAAGGACAGTGTGGATTTCACAGAATATTCGCCAAACCGTGTGCGGATGACCGTAAAGGTCTTGAATAAACCTTGGCTTTTTTTCTCGGACATGTATTATCCTGGCTGGAAAGCGCTGGTGGACGGCCATCCCGCGAAAATATACCGAGCTAATTATGCGTTTCGTTCACTCTATCTTTTGCCTGGCAAGCATGAGGTTGTTTGGGTATATGATCCTATATTATTGAAAATAGGTTTGGCTATCACTCTTTTTACTCTCACGGGTCTTTTTTTGTATTATTTGAATTATTTCAAATGTGCAAAAATTTTATGCTAGGGTAATCATGCGTTGTCTTTTAAAAGGCGATATTTTAGAATAAGTCGTGGCTAAAAATCCTTCCAAGCAAACTTTAGTCGTTGATCTCGGATACCAGCTCATACGCCTGGTCCATATCGAACGAATTAACAATAGCTCCAAGATCAGAAATGTCGCTGTTTGCCGGATAGACTCCATGATGACGGAAGAGCAGAAAAGGTCTTCATTACAAGAAGCCCGGTCTTCGCTTAAGCTTAAAGGCAACGTCAGGGTGGTGGTCCCGTGGGATGATGAAATGACGTTCAAACAGCTGGCCCTGCCTGATGTGCCTAAAGAAGATTTTAAACGCGCCTTTGATTGGGAATTGAACAATAAATATTTTATTAATCCCGACGAACATTTGATCGCTTACGAATATTTGACCGAGAACGAAGTGGACGGCGGCGGAAAGGAGAAGTTTTATAGCGTTTTTTATTGTCAGAAACCGGAAGTGATGGGGCAGCTGCAGTTCTTGAGATCAGCCGGGATCGAGGTGGATGAAGTTGTCCCTATCTGCACGGCGCTGGCGGAGCTGACCGACGGCGGGGTATCGGATTGTCTGATATTTCACATCGGCCATCAACATGCGCGGATCGTGATCGTTCAGGACAAAAAGGTCTTTTTTTCAAGGTCACTGTCTTCAGGCGGATGGCACCTGACCGAGATGATGACAGCGCCTATCTTGGTCGATGACCAAAGGATCCAATATGATATGAACCAGGCCGAGAAAATAAAAGTGGAGCAGGGCGTTCAAGACCCGCAGAGCGCTCATGTGAGCTTGATCAGGCCTTATTTGGACAAGATGGTTTCTGAGATCAAACGATCAATCGATTTTTACGAAGCTCAAAAATATTCACGGCCGGTTAAAAAAGTGATCTTCACCGGCGGCGGGTCAGAATTAAAAGGGCTCTTGAATTTCATGGCTCAATTTTTGGAAGTGGAAACACTTCGTCTTAAGACGGAAGAACATCTATCCCCCGACATAGACGCGGATAAAAAAAATGTCGTGCTTCAGAGTTTTGGTTCCTTTGAACCGGCCTTGGGAGCCGCTTCGGTGCCGGTTGATCAGTTCAATTTACTGCCGGCAGCGTCCACCTATCAAAAAAGAAATGACATCGCAGCCGTTGCCGGAAGACTGGCGGTACTGGCGTGTGCGATCGTCCTGATATTTGCGTCCGTCTGGTTTGCCGCGAGCACTCACGTGGTGCATTCGCAGATGCGTTCTTTGGTCGGCGAATCCAACGAGATCAATCGCATGAACGAGCTCATGAAAAATATCGGCGAGTATGAGAGATTCAAGCACGTGGCGCTGAAGGGCAGTCTGTCGCATGCGGTTCTCTTGAAAGTGATCAGCCGCGCGATCCCTGCGTCGATCTACTTGGATAAGTTGGAATATGACCGCGATGACCAGACTGTCATGATGCATGGGTTTGCGTCCACTGCAAGCGGTGCCGATCTCAAAGCGGTCACCGAATTTGTCAATCAGCTGTCGAAAGTATCATTTTTTGAGAATGCAGCGCTTGTCAACAGTTCTAAACCTGATGGAATGCAAGGTTCGAGCTTTGAGATCAAATGTGTCATGAAAGGGCAATCATGATCTTTATCGTTGAGAAGATCAAGTCGATTCTGACGGACCAGTCTAGAAAGGGCACGCTTGTTTTTTGGGGATATTCAGCCGCAGCACTTGCGGCTCTTTTTGTTTTGGTATTCCTGCCTTTGAAAGTCCGCTTTCATCACGCTTCTGCTGCGCTCGCAGCCAGGCAGACGGAGACCAACCTTATTAAGGCCAGCGGGATCAGTCAGCTTTCTGATCATGAATTGGCTGAACTTCAAAGAAAAGCCGCTTTGTTCAAGTCGAGTTTTATCAAAGCGTCTCAACTGGCCGGAGCGCTGAACCATGTTTCCGACCAGGCCGAAAAGAATCATCTGAAAGTGCTGGATGTCAATGTGGACCAGATGATGCCGCTTAAGGACGAGAGCGGTGAAGATTTTCGCATCAACGGCGTTAAATATAGCCGGATGCCGGTGCATATTCACCTTGAGACGCGTTATAAGGCGTTGGCTAATTTTTTAAGGGCTTTGGAACAGGTGACATCGAATATTTATGTTGTCGATTCGTTCAAGTTGAAACTAAATTCCGCGAAATCAGATATATTGGACTGTCAATTGACCATCAGTTTCTTTTTGGCGAACGCATAAAAGGCGAGGACCGCATGGACGTGCAGAAAAGAAATCTCATCATAGCTGTTGTCTTGGTGGGTGTTTTCTTTTTTCTTTTGTGGACCAATGTGCTTTCTAAAAGGCCTCATGCGGCTTCTGAAGTCGTTGCCGCGCCGTCCGAAACCAATTTTGCCGGTGATGTTAATATAGTCCAGCAGATCCGTCAGAGCGAAAAAAGGACTGAAGAAGAAGATACGATCTGGGACAGCGAGTGGGGCAAGGACCCGTTTGGCGCGATGATGCTGGCCAACGGCATGCCTGCGCTGTCGGACTTGACGGTGACCGGTATCGTATGGGACAAGGCGAATCCGCTGGCCGTGATCAACGGCGAAGTCCATACGATCGGTGATACGATCAACGGTCACACGATCCTGAATATCCGCGAAAGTTCCGTGGTCTTATCGATGGGCGAAGGGAAGTATGAACTGCCTATCTTTAATCCCAATCAGAAAAGATCCGAAAAAAAGTGAGACTATCCTCGCCGTCATTTTGTATAATATGGGTCATCATAGACTTGTAAGGAATATGCCGCAATGAGCGTTATGAATGAAGCTTTGAAGAAAGCCGTGCAAGAAAAAGACAAACAAAAAACATTGTCCGACAATGCTCCTATATTTGCGGAAATACCGGCGCGTCTTCAGAGAGAAAAACCGCGCGCGGACCGCACTCCGTTATTTATTCTGTCGATTTTATCATTGATCGTGTTACTGGGCATCATGGGCTTTTTCTTCGGCCACGCCAAAATTTCCAAACATTCGAGTAAAACCACTGCTACCGCGGCGCGGGAAGCGCGGCAAACCGTTTCTAACAAAAAATCTCAGTTTGTCATAGAAGAAGTGCTGGCCACTGCCAGTGTTCCTGATGTGCTGAAATCGGATCTGTCATTTAACCAGATCGCCCAGATCGCTCTTAGGAATGCGAAATTATACCGCGGCCCTATTAACGGCACTATCGATCAGGACACGCAGAACGCGATCATGACTTTTCAGAAGAACAATCAGCTTGAAGTGAACGGCATGGTCGGTCCGAAAACCTGGGCAAAGCTCAAAACATATTTGAACGAACATTGACCGGTTTCTGAGTCAGACCAGTTCTGGATCATAAAGCAAACGCTGTAAAAATGCTCGATTTTGACCCCAATTTGTCCCCGCAAGCTCAAACTGTCAGACTTGTTCCAAACTAGATTCCAATAAGTCATTGTTCTACAATACCTTGTATTGAGGCTAATTATACCCTTGCTCAAAAGAGCATCGGGTTAGTGGTCAGATTTTAGTTACAATCATAATGAAACTTGAAAGAGAATACATATGAGCGAATTTAAACTTTGGAATGAGATTAATCCAAATGCCGAAAAAGTATTAAGACCAGATTTTGGTCTTAGAGATTGGAGCGCATTGAATCCGCAGGAAAAATCTCTAATGTGGGCTCATCTGGGTAAATATTTTTCAGATGGAAATTTATCTCACGTTATCGACTCAATCAGTGCTCTTAATCGATTATATAAAGCTAAGAGTTTTGGCAGACATTTTTTAACGAATGCAAACTATGAGGCTGCGCTAAAGGATTTTTATCATATTTTTATGAATGAATCGACAGATGTTGTCTTACAAATGTTCTCGATTTATTTAAAGTCGATATTTTATGCAATAAACACGCGTACGCCGAAATTTGAAAAGGACGTTGAAAAATGGCGACGTGAAAATATAGAGCATGTTATGAAAGATTTTAATGACGTCTTTTCTCAATTTGGTCTGAACGTTCACATAACAAGGAATGGCATCATTCCTAAGCAAGATAGGAGATTGACAGAAGACATATATGTTCCAGTATTGGCCGCTTTATCTAGCCATAAATGGGCAAAAGTTAATCAGCTTCTATTTAATAGTTTTGACGAGTATAAAAAGAATACGAAAGAGAGTTTTGGCACTTGTATTACGCATGCAATATCAGCACTAGAGGCTTTTTTGCAAATTACCCTTGGCAAAAAAATTGGCGAAGGAAAAATATCTGTCTTAATACCAGAAGCTCAAAAGAAAGGATTGATTCCAAGCGATTCTATTTCGAGAGAAATTTGTAGAAGTATTGAATCAGTTCTGGCTCAAGAACGGAAAGAAAAGGGTAATGCCCACCCTAGTGTTTTTGATGCAAGTGAAAAAAGCGCAAGATTGGTGATGAATTTAGTGATGGTCTTTTTGCAACACTGCTTATAGTCACATAATTAAATCATTTTGTCCCTATATTGACACCAAGCACTTAGGAGTTTAACTTGAGAACATTGGATTAGATATCAGACACTCTTTGAACTTGAGATTTGCTGGCGTCAAATTTTCTTCAAAAAGCACCACAAAAATAGGAAACTAAGATTAGGAGAAGATAGTCTGATAAGCCAATCCTTCAAGAAAATCGTTTTTTATTTCTACAGAAGAATGTCATGGATTGGCTACTATATCTTTTATATTTTAGTAGCTTGTTTCGGTCTTTGTGGCTATGACGCGGCAATAGCTTTCGGTTTTTTATCCCCTTGGATAATCATTCTTCTGATTGTTTTGTACTTACCTCTAGTTTCAGTTTGTGCGAGGGGTATCAAATTATCTGTCGAAGCAAAACGAAACCATTTACTAGAGCATGGAACGATAGTATGTTTAGAAAAAGCATATAAGTTAAGAAGGGGAATAGGAGGCAAGGCTGAGAATAAGGGGTTTCGGATATATGGGAAGATTGAGAATAAAAGAGACATTGAAACTGCATTCACAGTTTTTATTGAAAAATTTCGTATGAACGATTATGAATGTGCTTTTTCACCTAGGTGTGGGTCAACGGCAATTGTCGTGCAGGGATTTGGATTGCTTCTTTTATTCATTTCCTCAATTTTGTTCCCTTTAGTTAAGTTTAACTTACTCATAGTAATAGGAATTCTTGTCCTAAATATTTTTGCGTTCATTTTCATCAGAAAACCACTTGCGAGTATTTTTCAGAGAAATTTTGTTATGGCGATGGATTTTAAGTATGCTCGTATAGCTTCTATCAATAAGGTTTCCAAGAAAATTGGAGAAAGATCACCAGTCTATTTTGTACAGACAGCTATAGAATTTTAATTTAGGATCATCCGATCCGCGGTCAGATTATAAGCGGTTTCTTATTTAGACGATAAGATTTTTGCTAAATAAAATATTGTCTAGTTGGTTAACGTTAAGGGTATAAGGTTAGCAAAGGAGGGATAATTGGGGAAAGAGCAAATAATCCATAAACATAAAAAAAGTCAGAAAATTTCAATTATCCTCGGTTGTTTTTCGCTTGTTGTCTTGTCCATTTGTTTAGTATCAATAACTGTGTTATTTAATTCTATCCTGGCCCATATGGATGGAATTGCCCAATTTTATTCAAATCAAAAAACCACTACAGTCTCTGAATCAAAAATGAAGAGATATGTTATTGAGGTTACAAAGCTAAACAGATCCTTGGTCAAGGAGATTTACTCAATGGTTTTGTTGATGGGTATTACTGTATTGGTGATGATTGAAGTTTGGTGCGTTGCAGGATTCATCGCGGATCGAAAATATATAAAAATGTTAAATGAGTTAGATGAAATAAAGCAATAAACCGAATGATGTTCTATAGAGAGACGTTAGAGCTAACGTATAGTTTCTGTCACCATATTGATACCAGCACGGCAGGAGTTTAGCCCAAGAGCATTCGATTAGTGGTCAGATCCTAAGGATAGGGTTAAGTTTTTAGAAATTGACCCTCCTTGGGTTCAGGCATAAAATAAAGTCAATGCCATTCCTATACATTCTCCTGATAGTTTTTGTCGTCGTCTTTTTTCTTTATTGTGTATTTAAGATAACTATAAATGATGATGAGCCTCCTCCCGACAGTCATTTTGATTTCGTGGTTTATTATGACGGCTACCCCAGTTTGAAACCCATGCAGGATGGGCGACTACAAATTTCAGATAAAGGCTTACTTTTTAGCACGAAAGATTTAGAAGAGACATTTCTTGCAATACCTTATGATCGCATAGTTGAAGTGGACGTAGAATTAGAGGACTTAAGCGAAGGACAAAGACGAGACTTTAAACCGTCAGAATTATTGGGTGCAATTAGCGGCCCGTCTCTTACTTTAGGAACAACCGATATGCTGCTAGTGGATTATATTGATGAAAGCAACACAAAACACACGATACGGTTCGCTACACGCAACAAAAGAGCTATAAAATTAAAGGAACTTATTTTAGGGGCTATGATAGGCAAAGTTGAGAAGGTAGAGAAGACTAAGGAAAAAGGATGATGAGCAAGTATATCGGACTGGGTTTGGTAGCTTGCGTCTTGGCTACGCTGTTTTATTTTACAAATAATACGACTATTTCCATTGGGAGATTAATAAATGTGTATTTTCCCTGTAAACAAGACCCTATAACCTCATATCCGTGTTATGGCGGTTATGATGTGGGTTTTATGTTTATATTTGGCGTTCTATTTGCTTTATCTATAGCAGTTATAATATTTGACCTTATTAAGACAATTATAAGAAATAGCACTCGAGCAAAGGGCCAATTTAAGTAAGTGTTTGTCAATAAGACCAAGAAAGATTAAAGAGAGATATTGATGGCATTGAAAAGGTCTAGAGGAATAACAATATTTGCTTGGGTATTCATTATCCTTAACACTTTTAATTTACTGAATGTTTTTTATTTCCAAACCTACTTTGAATTGCATAAGTCTTTTAATAAAGCTACTGTTGTAGCATTATTTTCAATCGGAATGCTTTCATCAGTAATAGGATTTATTACGGGGATTGGTATTTTAAGATTGAATAATATAATGAGGAGGATTGCTATAATAGTTAATTCATTAGATATATTAATTGCTATCCCACTGTACTTCCTGTCTGTGAATGATATTAAACAATATTGTCATTCTATTGCACTTACTACGGTGGCACAAGGACCACCCATTGTAAATGTAAATGTACTGGCTAATATAGGTTTTTATGCTGCAACATTATTTTATATATTTGCTGTAGGACTTAGTTCTTTATTCATCTTTTTTCTCACACGACCCAAAATCAAAGAACAATTTAATTGAGTATTTATCAATAAGCCGATAGGATTACAGAGAACGATTGAATCCTATGCGTAAGATTTTCTCGGATTTTAAACCCAAGCATGTCAAAGCTAGAAAAAGTATATCACGCTCTGGAATCATAGGAATTGCCATGGCTTTGGTATTAATTGGGTTTGGAATTATTGAAGTGACAGAGTATGTAGTTTCAATGTTTCAGCCAGTACTTATTAGAGAAGTCAATTGGACAAAAAGCCAGGTGAGCAGTGAAGTAACATTTTCCATTTTGAACAATAGAAATTATGACATTAATGCAAATATAAGTATCGCAGCTTACAGCCATCCAATGGATACAAGTTGGGTGGATCCTATAAGTGTAAGTGATTTAGCAGGTGAAAAGATCATTACCATATCTCTTAAACCAAAAGAGAAAAAAAGTCTGGCATGACAAAATTTTGCTGTACCCATTAATGACAGCCGAAAGAGTGCAAGTGAGGCTAATAAAAAGTAGGAGTTAGTAAATGCCCATTAAGAAATGACAACATGGAATTAATTTCTAAACCCATTGTTCGTCAACGAGAAGAATTAATCCCCCCGCAAGTCAAGCATCTAAGGTCTTATGTTCAGCGTTATGTATTGATTCATAAAATCGTCCTCTATAGCCTTGTGCTAATTGCATGCACTATCGTTGTGATATACAGTTCGCCAGCTTTTGTGTTCATGTATGGAAAGGTTTTAGAAGATATTATTGGCATTGTCTCAGTAGTGATAATTGTCTGTATTATTTATTTGTTATTAGTTCGTTTATTAGCGCCTCTATCAATAGAAAAATATTATGAACAGCAGCTGGTATTGGTTGAGATAGATTCGAGTAAAGAAACTATCGGGCGGTTTACGCAAGCTGAAATTCATGATGTGCTCGAGAAACTATCTATTCGAATGGGATTCTTAATAGTTCCAGGAGTATTTGTTTATGACAAACACATGTCCGCTGCAAACGCATTCTATACAAATCTTGTGGACCATCATACTAAAGCTGAAAAAATAGTTCTTCATAAGAGCCTTTTCTTTATCCTCAATAGGGACCAAATCCGTGCCGTAGTTGCTCATGAGTTGGGGCACTTGATACAACCGTGGCCATTTTTGTATCGCTCAAAGCGTTTTGGTCGAGCTTGTGAATTACTCGCTGACTATAATGCACTCGTTTATGCTGGACTGCTACCAGCGGTTAACTCTTTAATCAACATTTATGCAAGGAATGAATATTTCTGTAACCTGTGGGAAAAGGCTCATGAAATGTTATTGGCGAGTGGTTTTCAGGTTGATTCTGTGGATGAGCTTGCAGAAAAAGCAGCCATGGGTATTGAGGAACAGAGAACTAGAAACGATTCGGGAGAAGAACAAGCATTGCGTTTGGTGCAACGTCTCCAAGTCCGCTCAAAACCAGATAGACTGAGTCTATGGCAGAGTCTTATTATGAGACTAAAAATACGTAAAGCAAATCGACTGAAAATTTGGAGAAAACGCTGGAAAGTACATATACAAGAACAATTCAAGCAATTCTATAGCGACCGATATATTGATGAAAACGAGTTTAAATTGTTGGTCGAGCAGTTAGCAAAGGACAAGAAATCTAGTTTATTTATTCCCTCATCACCAAGAGAGCTGAAATCGGATCATCCCACTCTTCATGATAGATTACTATTTTTGGCCCAATGTGCGAACATCATCAAATAAATAAAGCAAGTTTGGCTTTTTGTCCCTATATTGACACCAAGCACTTAGGAGTTTAAACTACAGCTTTCCAAGATACGTAGTAAACCGTTATAATTCCTACCATTTACAAGTTTTGTGCCCGTAGCTCAACTGGATAGAGTATCTGACTACGGATCAGAGGGTTGCAGGTTCAACTCCTGCCGGGCACACGAGTTTTATACGGACGTACCTAGCAGGAGTTGAAGTGAGAGCGGCGCCGCCAGTGGCGGAAAAGCCGACTCTTCGGCGTCAGCTGCTCGAGTGCCCGACCTGAAGTGAGCGCCTTTAGACGCGAGCGGAAGGCGGCAACCCTGCCGGGCACACGAGTTTTATACGGACGTACCTAGCAGGAGTTGAAGTGAGAGCGGCGCCGCCAGTGGCGGAAAAGCCGACTCTTCGGCGTCAGCTGCTCGAGTGCCCGACCTGAAGTGAGCGCCTTTAGACGCGAGCGGAAGGCGGCAACCCTGCCGGGCACAGTTTTTAAGTAATGTAATAGGAGTTGGGAGAGAACAAACCACCATCGCCACTAAAAATGGGAGCTTAATTTAAAATGAAATTTAGAATCCTAACCGTTGCGTTTTTTTCTATATTTATAACTTCTATTTCCTGGGCAGAAACTCCTCAAAGTCTCTATCCGATGCTGGAAGGGAAAGATGTAAAAGTGTATGTGGCGGAGCCTAAGGATTCTACAAAGGAACACGAGACAGATATTAAAGCGCTGAAGAAATACATCGAGAATGGGCTGGAGATGAGAAAGACAATTAATTTTAAAGTGGTGCAGGATCCTCAAACCGCGGATCTGTCCGTCGACACCGACATCCAAGAGTTTATGTGGACCGAGCATGGGCCGGTTGATATGTTAATGGGGACAAGCACCGCTATATATGATGCGATCACTGTTCGAGAATATGCAAGGCTCCAGGCTGATATGACAGTTACCGACCTAAAATCCAAAAAAGAGATCTGGAAGTATCGCGTAATGGCCCGAGTAAAAAAATCACCTATGACGCGAACTGAAAGTATTCCTCTGGTCCAGCAGGAATTTGCCAAGACATTTGTAAAATTGTGCTTCTCTAAGCGATCTGGCAATAATGTGAACCACAACTAGAAAAAGATCCCAAAGCAAAGGAGAAAAAATGGCTGACATTTTGCAAGAAAAATGGATGAAAGGAGTCGCCGTAACCACAACTATACTCGCTGTCATGACGGCGATCGCCGCGTCACGAGCAGGCGGGTGTGTGGCGACCAATCAGATCCTGACCGCGAAGGAAGGAAGCCAGTGGGCGTATTTCCAGTCGAAGAGCATTAAACAGAATTTGCGGGAAATAGAAAAAGATATTTTGGAGGCGCAACAACCCGGTGCCGCTGCCAATCCTGAACAAAAAAATCTGATCGAAAAAAAGCTTTCATCCGCCGTATCGGAAATAAGCCGCTATGACAAAGAAAAAAGCGATCTCAAAACTCAGGCCGAAGATGTCGGCAAACAGAATGCGCTTGTGCACCGAAGAGGCGGCCAGTTCTCCTTGTCTGTGGTATTCTTTCAGATTGCCATCATGTTGTCTTCGGTGAGCGCGCTTGTGAAAAGAAAAGAGATGTGGCTCGCGGGTCTTCTATTTGGCATCGTTGCCTGCGTTTATTTTGCGAACGGATTTTTTCTTTTCTTTTAAATGCTTGGGTCAATCTCGCCAGAATTGACATTCCTTAAAGCAAGCGTATAATTCCTTTTTCAAAAGCCGAATCCGAAAGGACCGGGGGAACCAAGGTTTAGGGGCGAATTACCGCAGGTAAGCGATCTCATCCTCGACGCAGCCCGTCAGCTAACCCCGCAGGCAAGGAGGAATTCCTGAAAAATAAGTTCTCCCATTTTTATCCCTATCTGGTCAGCGCCAGCCTTGTGATCCTGACGACCGCTTTTGGCGAATTTATCAAAAAAGACCTCGAACCCACGAATCTGGTGATGTTCTATCTTTTGGCCGTAGTCGTTTCGGCTATTTGGTGGGGCCAGGGACCGGCGATCACGACGTCGATTTTAAGTCTGTTGGCTTTCGATTTTTTTCTGGTGCCCCCTTATTTTGCGTTCACGGTAGATGATGTTAAATACATTTTTACTTTTGCAGTTCTTTTGATCGTCGGTATCGTGATCAGTACGCTGGCATCGAAAGTGAGAGAGCAGACGATCCGCCGTGAAACGGAAAAATTGCAAACGGCACTTTTGAGTTCTATTTCTCATGATCTGCGGACACCGCTTGTTTCGATCACCGGAGCTCTCAGCAGTCTTTTGCAGGAATCTTCGATGAATGACTCAACTCGAAAAGAGATCCTTGAAACGGCCTATGAAGACTCGGACCGCTTGAACCGGCTAGTTGGAAATCTTTTGGACATGACACGGATCGAGGCGGGCACTTTGCAGGCACATCTTCGTTCTTGTGAATTGCGAGACCTCCTCGGCGCTTCGTTGCAGCAATTGAATGACAAAATAGGAAAACGCGAGGTTCGTATTCACATCCCGCACGATTTTCCCGAAGTGCGGGTCGATTATCATCTGATGATGCGTGTGTTCATTAATTTGATCGATAATGCCATCAAGTATTCTCCGCCGGACGCACCGATAGAGATCAGATCCGAACTGATGCAAAACGCTGTGAAAGTGGAGATAAAAGATGAAGGTTTTGGTGTTCCCAAAGAGGACCTGCAGAGGATTTTTGATAAATTTTACCGCGCTGTGAAACCTAATCAAATCACCGGCACAGGCTTGGGTCTGTCGATCTGCAAAGGGATCGTCGAAGCACACGGAGGATATATCTGGGCGCAAAATAATTCCGACAAAGGCACGACGCTGGCCGTTGTTTTACCGACAGCGAAAGGGGAATAAATGGATGCGGAATCTGGACTGAGGATCTTGGTTGTGGACGATGAAAGATCGATCAGACGATATCTCAAAGCAATACTTTCCTCTCACGGTTACGGTGTTTTTGAAGCGTCCAACGGGGAGGAGGCGCTGAATGAATCTGTTTCATCTCATCCTGATGCGATCATTTTGGATCTTGGGCTTCCTGATGCCAATGGCATAGACATCACGCGCAAGATCCGGCAAAGGACCAAGACACCCATTGTGATCTTGTCCGTCAGAGAAGATGAATCAGACAAGATCGCCGCGCTGGATGCCGGCGCCGATGACTATTTGACAAAGCCTTTCGGTGAAGGGGAATTATTAGCACGTTTAAGAGCGGTGATGAGAAGGCTCGTGCCCAAGGACGAAAAAACGCTTTATAACATCGGCAAAGTGTCCATCGACATCTCCAAACATCAAGTCGAGGTGAATGGAAAGGCAGTGCGCCTCACGCCGACCGAATATAATGTTTTGAAAGTGTTGACGATGAACGCCGGAAAAGTGGTCACGCGCCGGCATATCTTGCAGGAAGTCTGGAATAAAACTGAAGATCTAGAAGGCGTTTCCCATCTTCTGCGCGTCACCATTAGCAATCTTCGCGATAAAATAGAGCCCAATCCTGACAGGCCTTCTTATGTTTTAACGGAACCAGGCGTTGGTTACCGCCTTCATACTGACGAATAAGCCTGCTTTTCCCCCTATCCTATTTTTGACGCTTTATTGACTCACGTTTTGATTATTTTCCATGTACACTTTGATTGTTGATGGATCTATTTATGGAGATGGAATCTTTTAAACCGATCTTGATCATCTTGTCTGTCTTGGCTGCCGCCGGATTTATTTTTTTGGCGATAAAGCTGAGCAGGCCGGAGGCAATTTCAGTTAAAAAGATCCTGTTGGTTAATCAAAAAAGCAATTCATAGGCTGAATTTCTTCCTGATCAGAAGAAAACGCGGGGAACCCAGTTTTGACTGCCTTGCAGTCTTGGGGCGAATATCTTAAAAAGATTAGGGCCACTCAAGCCCGAGTCCGACAGCTAACCTCGTAAGCGTACAAACTGAGAGAGGATGCCAGAGCAGCTCTCTGGCATTTTATTTTATGAAACCAAAAAAAATGGTGACAGTTTTTTTCATTCTATTGTTGATCGCGGGAGTTTTCTCAAAGACCGCCCAAGCGATAGTTCCGCCATCCACGATGCTTGAAGAAGATGAAAAGAGTACGGCACGTGAGAAATTGATCACGATCGTCGATAAACTGGAAAAACATGAACAAGAGAATATCAATTTTTTGAAAGCGCTGAAGCAGGAACTGCGCTCAGCCACGGAGATGTGACCATGAAATGGTTTAAAAACGGCCGGATGGAAGAAAAAAATGGCGCGGCACTGGTGCCTTCAGTCAAAACAATTCTGATTTCGGATCATCTATCAGAAGCTTCCGTTTTATTTTTTCCCGAACAGGCTCCCAAAGACGAAATTCTGTTCAAATTAGTCAGTTCGCTGCCCATCGCCGATCATGCGCCGGCATTGAACGCGGTCTTGGAGAGAGAAAAGATGGGAAGCACCATCATTGATTTCACTATTTCGATACCGCATGCTCGGTTAAAAGGATTGCAGACCATTCAGTTGGCGTTAGGCATCCGGGATTCGGCACCGAAAGATGAACCGCGTTTTTTCTTCCTTTTCCTCAGCCCTAAAGAAGACACAAAAAATCATCTGTTGTTCCTTTCAAGTCTTTCTTCGCTGTTCCAGAACGAAAGTTTTGGAAGCGGCCTGTCGGCCCTGAAAACTTCCCACCAGGTCATCCAACTGATCCGCGAAACGGAAAAGGGCATTTGATGGAGATCGCTGCGAGTAAAAGAAGATCGACGAACGTTATTCTCGTCACGACGGCGATGCTAACTTTCATCAGTTTTTGGCGCGCTGCCGCGATCGTGCTATGCGATATCGCTTCGACTGTTTATTACATCGGCGGCATCGCTGAACATGCGATCGGCAAGGCAGCGCCTTGGTTTATTCTCGGCGTCATGCTTTTTGCTTACGCGGTCCGTGCTATTTACATTGAATCTTGCGGAATGTTCGTGCGCGGAGGCGTTTACCGGGTCGTGAAAGAAGCGATGGGAGGTACGCTTGCGAAACTTTCCGTGTCGGCACTGATGTTTGATTACGTTTTGACAGGACCGATCAGCGCTGTATCAGCGGGACAATATCTCGTCGGCCTTTTAAATCTCACGCTGCCGCGTTTTCACGTTTCTATGCAATTACCGGCGAATCTGTTTTCTGTCTTATTCGCGTTAGCAGTGACCGTTTATTTTTGGTGGCAGAATGTGAAAGGCATTCCTGAATCCAGCGACAAAGCGCTTAAGATCATGGCCTGCACGACAGTTATGGCGGTTATGATTATTATATGGAGCATTGCGACGTTGTGGGTGCGCGGCGTGCATCTTCCTCCTTTTGCGCCGGTTTTTAATAAGGAATCACTGGGTTGGTTGTATCCTCTGAAGGGCAGTATCAAACCGCTTGGTGTGATCGGCATCACGATCGCGTTCGGACATTCACTTTTGGCGATGAGCGGCGAAGAAACACTCGCGCAGGTTTACAGGGAGATCGAAGCGCCGAAGCTGAAAAATTTGAAACGCGCCGCTTTCATCGTTTTTATGTATTGCCTGTTTTTAACGGCGCTCGGCAGTTTTTTTGCGATCATGATCATCCCGGATTCGGTCCGCATGAGTCAATATTCGGATAATCTGCTGAGCGGGCTCACGATGTATCTGATCGGACCGGAGTCTTTGCGGCTTTTGTTCCAGGCGTTCGTGGTTTTCACGGGATTCCTGATCCTTGCCGGAGCGGTAAATACATCAATTATCGGTTCTAACGGCGTGCTGAACCGTCTCGGAGAAGATGGGATTCTACCGGAATTTTTAAGAAAACCGCATCCGCGTTATGGTACTTCTTCACGGCTTATTGATCTGACGGTGATCCTTCAACTTTTGACGATTTTATTATGCCAGGGAAATATTTACGTGCTGGGAGAAGCGTACGCGTTCGGTGTGATCTGGAGTTTCGTTTTCAAATCAATGGCCGTTCTGATATTGCGTTATAAAGACAAAACGCCGCGTGAATGGAAAGTGCCGCTTAATCTTCGCATAGCCGGCAAAGAATTTCCGTTCGGCCTGGCTTTGATCTTTGCGGTACTTTTTCTCACCGCCTCTGTCAATTTAGTGACTAAACAGGTTGCAACGATTTCGGGAATGATCTTCACGGTCGTCTTTTTTATCGTGTTCGTCGGTTCAGAAAAGATCCATATGAAAAAACATAAAAGCGAAATGACCGCGCTGCATCATGGCGGGCATATTGATCGTGTGAATCTAAACCGTCTTGATGTGTTGAATCCAAAAGACTGCGGTTGTGAGAAACCTAGACGTATTCTTGTCGCGGTGCGTGATCCGAATAATCTGTCCCATTTGGCAAAAGCTCTCTCCGAGATTGACGAAGAGACCACGGATGTTGTGGTGATGACTTCTAAGGTGGCCACAGGGCTACATTTGGAAGGAGACCTTAGCCAAACCTCAAAAGACGAGGAAGTTTTATTCACAAAGATCATCACTGAAGCTGAGAAGATCGGCCATCCGGTAATCCCTTTATACGTTCCGTCAAATGATCCTTTTTACGCGATGGCCAGAGTGGCTTATGATTTGGAAGCCGAAGAACTGGTCGTTGGAAGGTCAGGCAAATACGATCCTGAGATCCAAATGGAGCATATCGCTCTGGCATGGGGCGCGGTGCGTCCGAAAGAAGGACGCGCGCTCAGAATACGGATCATTTGGGACGGATCTGAATTTAAAGAAGACGTCGCTTAAGGATTTTGGACAGCTATTTTTTCAATCGGGCTCATTTTTGATTTGGGAGTTCGTTTAAGGTCCCAAGTGAAATGAATTTTCGATAATCCGAAGATCACCCATTTGCTGGGATCCCAATCAAACCAGCGTATCCCGTTGCGGTAATCGTTGGGAAAACGATGATGGAAGTTGTGATAGCCTTCTCCGTTTGTCAGAAAAACCCCGAACCAATTATCCTTCGCTGAAATATTTTTATCAAAATCCTGACTGCCGAACATGTGTGCCCAGGAGTTGATGAAAAATGCCGAATGCATCACGAGGATCAGCCTCAAACTGACGGCCATAATGAACGCGCCTAGCGGATGCCCGATCCAGACCCCGATCAGTATCGGAAGCGCTACGCCCGCTCCCAGAGACCACAGCGTGTAAAGATGATGCTGGTTCATCAGAAGCTTTGATCTCTGCAGATCCCGCGCATTGTCGTAATTCACACGATGTTTCCAAAATAAGATCCAGCCTACATGAGCGTACCAGAATCCGCGCTTAATATTGTAGGGATCCTGGTCCGTATCGGTGAATTGATGATGTTGACGGTGCTGGGAGGCCCATTTTAAAGCGGACTGTTCAAATGTCGCCGCTCCGAAAAAAAGTAAAATAAAACGCACGAACGCATTGGTTTTATAGGAGACGTGCGCGAATAGCCGATGATAACCGACGGTGATGGCCAGTGTTGAGAGTGAAAAATAAAATCCAAAGAGCACCCATTCCGAACGCGTAACCCCATGGTAGATCAAATAGAGCGGTGTCCCGATGATACCGACAATGTGGATGAATATAAAAAAAATGATGCCGACCCAACGCGTTTGGCGCTCGGGTGAAGGGTAGGTATTTTGGGTGGTCTTGATTTTTGCCATAAAATAAAAGATAGAAATGAGTGTTTTTATCCCTATACAGACAGCTCTATTATACAGGGCATATCCGTTGTTGGACAATAGGCGACCGTATCGGTTAATATAATCCAGTCAACATAATCGATCAGGAGACGCCATGAAAAAATTTTCGATTTTATTCTTATCATTTTTGATCTTATCTTGTGGAAAAGTTTTTGCCGTTGAACAGATAACTATTTCACACGTTGCCGGGCATCCGCAGATCCTCCGCGGTGACAAAATGATCCCTGCAGAGGCCGGAGGTTCATGCCAGACAGGCGATGTTTTAAAAACTCCGACTCCCGAATGTCATCTCGATGTGGCGATGAACAAATTAGCCGGCTGCCGTTTACTGCCGGTCAGCGAGTGCGTGATCGTGAATGGCTCGGAATCCGACATGCGCTTCCAGATCAAAAAAGGCAATGCGATCTTGAATTTGAGAAAACTTCCCGCGAATTCTACTTTTCAAGTCGAAACTCCTACAGCGATCGCGGCTGTGCGTGGTACGCAGTTTTGGGGGCGAGTGGAAGGTGAAGTCAGTCCTGTAACGACATTCGCAGTACGCGAGGGATCTGTCAGTATTTTCGCTAAAAATGTCGGAAAAACTTTTATGTTAGAAAAAGGCCAGGCGCTTGATATTCCAAAAGACGCTTCCGCGGCTCCGGTGGTGCGTCCGGCACTTGAAGCGGAACTTAAAGCGCTCGAGCAGGCTCCATCGATCAGTACGTCCGCATAAAATATTTCAACAAAAACGCTCGGATCATCTTTAATAAGGATAAAAAGGTCAGCAAATGAAAGATCCGGTATGCGGAATGAAGGTCAGTGAACCTCCAAGAACAAAAACAGAATGGCAAGGCAAAGTCTATGGATTTTGTTGCTCGGGCTGTCTTGCTGAGTTTCAGGCAAATCCTTCCCAATATTCAGTAGAGCAAAAACCAAGAGCGGTCAAACCGTCCGGACCCGGATCATTTTATACCTGTCCAATGCATCCTGAGGTCAAAGAGCAAAAGCCCGGATTGTGTCCAAAGTGCGGTATGGCGTTGGAGCCGGTAGATATTTCCTTTAAAGAAGATGATACCGAATATCGGATGATGCTGCGTCGTTTGAAAATTAGCATCTTTTTATCAGTCCCGATCCTCCTTTTGGCGATGTCGGAGATGGCCGGAATAGATTTTTTACAGAAAAAATTACCCATGAGATTTATGAACTGGATTGAATTTGTTTTTGCAACACTGGTTGTGTGGTGGTGCGGGTGGTTCTTTTTTGAACGCGCGGCAGTATCAATCACCCGCCGGAGTTTAAATATGTTCACGTTGATCGCTCTCGGAGTCGGCACGGCCTATGGGTACAGCGCAGTAGCAACGATTTTCCCCTGGGTATTTCCCAGTTCTTTTCAAGGGCATGACGGAACGCTGGTAGTTTATTTTGAAGCAGCGGCGATGATTACTGTTTTGGTGATCTTGGGGCAGGTGCTGGAATTGCGCGCCCGCGGTCAGACAAATGGAGCGATAAGAAAACTTTTAGACCAAGCTCCAAAAACAGCGCGTATTATCAAGTTTGATGGCACCGAAACAGATATACCGCTGGAAGATGTGAAGCACGGTGATCGTTTGCGTGTACGGCCCGGAGCAAAGATCCCGACAGACGGTGCCATCCTCGAAGGATCCAGTTTTGTGGATGAATCCATGGTGACGGGTGAATCCATTCCTGTTGAAAAAATAAAAGGTTCGAAAATTATAGGCGGAACCGTGAACGGAACTGGCGCTTTTGTCATGCAAGCGGAGCGCGTCGGCAGCGAAACGCTCCTTTCGCAGATTACGAAGATGGTCAGCGAGGCTTTGAGAAGCCGAGCAAAGATACAGCGTCTGGCGGATACTGTTTCGTCTTATTTTGTGCCGGCCGTTATTTTTTCGGCGATCGTGACTTTTGTCATTTGGTGGATCGCCGGCCCTGAACCCAAATTTGCCTATGCGCTCGTGAACGCTGTTTCCGTATTGATCATTGCGTGCCCCTGCGCGCTGGGGCTTGCGACACCGATGTCGATCATGGTTGGTGTCGGTCGAGGAGCTTCTGCCGGTATTCTGATCAAAAATGCCGAAGCATTGGAAATTTTTCAGAAAGTCGACACACTGATCTTTGATAAGACCGGCACTTTGACCGAAGGGAAGCCTAAAGTAGTTTCTGTCATGACTTCAGAAGGAGTGAATGAAACCGAATTTCTACAGCTCGCAGGCAGTCTTGAAAATTTAAGCGAACATCCTTTGGCTCAAGCGGTCGTAAAAGAAGCTATTTTCAGGAACATCAGATTTTCTCCGGTCGGAAATTTTCAATCAGTTCCCGGAAAAGGCGTCATCGGCACTATTGCTGAGCGGCAATTGGTATTGGGAAATCAGACTTGGGTGGAGGAACTCGGAATGTCTGTGAAAGAATTCCTTGCCAAAGCCGACGATCCGCGGAAAGAAGGGCAGACGGTGATTTTTTTGGCGCAGGATAAAAAAGTTCTGGGACTTATCGGAATTTCGGATCCTATTAAGACGTCGACGCCGGAAGCGATCGCAAAATTGCATCAAGACGGCCTTAAATTGATCATGATAACCGGCGATAATCCCGTAACCGCCTCTATCGTTGCAAAAAAACTCGGCATCGATGAAGTGCATGCGGGCGTTTTGCCCGAACAAAAGGGCAATATCGTCAAAGATCTCCGTAATAAAGGAAACCGTGTTGCGATGGCTGGTGATGGTGTTAATGACGCTCCGGCGCTTGCGCTGGCGGATGTTGGCATTGCAATGGGAACAGGCACCGATGTGGCCATGCAAAGTGCCGGCATTACGCTTGTGAAAGGGGATTTGCGGGGTATCGCGAAAGCAAGAATGCTCAGCCGAGCGACAATGACGAATATCAAACAAAATTTATTTTTCGCGTTTTTCTATAATATTTTGGGAATTCCTATTGCAGCCGGTGTTCTTTATCCTTTTTTCGGGATTCTCTTGAGCCCCGTCATTGCCGGTGCCGCGATGAGCTTCAGCTCTGTTTCTGTGATCACTAATGCGTTAAGATTAAAAAAAATCACGATCTGATAACATCCAAAATCTTTTAAAACTCTGTTGACAAACATCTGCCAGAGTTTTATACTTAACCTAATGGTTAAGTATAATCAACCCCAACTTGATCTTGTATTCAGCGCGCTTTCCCATCCGATCCGCCGCGATATTCTCGCACGCCTTTCCCATGGCGAAGCGACGGTGACGGAATTGGCTGAACCACACAGGGTTTCGGCGCCCGCGATCACTAAACATCTTCGCATCCTTGAAGGGGCAGGTCTCATGTCGCGCAAGAAGACGGGGCGAGAGCATTGCTGCCGCTTGGTAGTGGATCGCATGAAAGAAGCAGAGGATTGGATCGAGCATTATAGGAATTTCTGGGAACAAAGTTTTGCTCGTTTAGAAGATTATCTGCGACAAGTACAGCAAAAGGAGAAAAAACATGACCGAACTAAAAACTAAAGTCACCGCATCCGATCGCGAGATCGTCATTACGCGCGTTATCAACGCGCCCCGCGAACGGGTCTGGGAGGCAATGACCGATCCGAAACAGGTCGTGAAGTGGTGGGGGCCCATCGGTTTCACGAATACGACTCATATCCATGATTTCCGCGTGGGCGGCCGCTGGGAACACACGATGCACGGTCCGGATGGAACCGATTATCCGAACAAAAGCGTTTTCAAAGAGATCATAAAGTACGAGCGCATCGTCTACGTGCACGGCGGCGGCAAGGCGGGCGAACCGGCCGCGGGCTTTGAGGCCAGCTGGATATTTGAGGCGCTCGGAGATAAGACGCGCTTGACTGGGCGCATGGCGTTTCCGAGTAAAGAGGCACGCGAGACGGTGGTCAAGACCTACAAGGCCATCGAAGGCGGCCACCAGAATATGGACCGCTTGGTCGACTATCTGGGCGTGAAGCCGCCGTTCGAGCTCGTGCTCGAGCGTGTTATCCAGGCTCCGCGAGACCTTGTGTACGATGCGTGGACCCAACCCGACCAGATTAAACACTGGTTCGCGCCTAAGCCGTTCCAGCTCGTTGTGAAGCAGATGGACTTCCGGCCGGGCGGAAAATTCAGCATGGCCATGCAGGGTCCGGACGGACAACATTTTCCGTTCACCGGAGTCTACGGCGTGATCATTCCGCCGGTTCTGTTGTCGTGGAACGGTGAGTTCGCGACAGGGCCGGCCGGACAGATGTCGACGATGGTGAGTTTTGAAGAAGAAGACGGCGGGACGAAACTGCGCGTCCGCCAGAGCTTTTTCACGATGACGCCGGAAATCGAACAGGCGACGAAGGGCGCCAAGCAAGGCTGGGGCATGACGCTCGACCAGCTCACCGACTACTTAAATAAAGGAGGACGCTAATGAAACAGCTCGAAAAGTACGCAGACTACGCTTATGCTTTGATGCGCATTGTAGCAGGGTTCATGTTCGCTTTTCACGGGATGCAGATCCTTTTCGGCGTACTCTCTGAGTATCCCAAACCGCCGATGATGTCACAAACCTGGTTCGGAGGAATCATAGAACTTGTCGGGGGATTAGCCGTGATGTTGGGCATACAAACGCGCATAGCCGCTTTTCTTTGCAGCGGCACCATGGCCGTCGCTTATTTCCAGTTCCATTGGAAATTCCAGATGGGTTCGAAAATATTCCCTGCTGTGAATCAGGGCGAAATGGCAGCTCTTTATTGTTTTATTTTCTTATTGATCGCCTGCCGTGGCGCTGTCAAATGGGGTTTGGACAAAAACACTTAAATCCATAAGATCTGTTCCGTCCGGATATCCTTAATTTAAAATTCAGGACTCTTTTATTTTGTTGGTCAGGTCTTTCTGAGCGTCATAGTAAAATCCAAGATCCTCTGCGCCAATAATTTATTTCCCAAAGGCGTCAGATGATCGGGACCGTGATAGATCTGTTCGAGTGCCATTTTTTGATCAGCTGCTGCCGAAAAATCTATATAACGGCATCCCGACGATTCTAGATATTTTTTGATAGGCTGCAGTCCGGGATTAACGTCTGAATGTTGACGCCCTGTGAGGACGACACCAAAATAAGCCCCCTGCAAATGACACGCTTGAGATATCTTCTCGATCAATAAACAAGATATAGTGATAGCTTGATTTTCGTCATGGCATTTGTCTCCGATCATGGAACCCATGATTTTTTTTCCGGGTGTTAAATTATATAAAATATTTGGGAAAAAGCTGACTGATAAAAGATTTTTCATGCAGAATTTTTTGATGGGCACTCCAGTCAGCTGAAGATCCCCGGAATCTGCAAGCACGAAAAAAGGTTTTCTCTTTCCATAAGCGTGATTGCAGGCAACATCGGCCAGGTCATTCGAGCAAACGACTAAAATAAGGCAATCACCTTTCTTTAATAATGAAATGTGCCTCATTAAAAAAAGGTAATATTGATCAAAACCATATCCCGATACACCCATGTTGACGGCTTGAAATTTAAAATGACCCATCGCCGAATTCAAATAAGCAGAGATGGTTTCGTCATCTTTCACCCCGAAACCCCAAGCGACGGAATCTCCCAAAAGAAATATCTTGGATATATCAGGCCTTATTTCTTCGCCTCGAAAACCTAGTGAATTGGATCTGATGTTTTGAGATTGCCGGTTGGGAATAGGCGCCCAGCCTAATTCTTCATCGAAACGGGTGTTGGGGTCGTGCCAATGAGTATCCCATTTCATTAAAGAGTAGTGACATATTTCAATCACACTGAAAGTCAAAAAAAATACAAATATGGTTGTAAAAAAAAGTAAGAGGATTTTGAAGAATGAATTACCGTCATGATTTTTCATAACGCTGCCGCGATACTAGGAGATTTTTGGACCCAATTTAAAATGTGATCAATGAAATCTTGTCTGCAATATTTCGGACAGCGCGCGGCATGCGTCAACGGTCGTGAATATCCCTACGAGTTTGTCGTTTTGGACGATGATCGCTGAACCGTAGTGTTTTGAAGCCATTGTTGAGGCGATATGGCTCAATGGCTCGTCGGGTCCTACGATATACGGTTCTTCGACGCAGATGTCCAATACCGGCAGCTGATCAATGTTGATCCCTTCTATGCTTTGCGCGAGCTTGATGTCGCGGTCACTGAGTATCCCCACGACTTCGGAATCCTGCATCACCGGTAGATGCCGGATCTGGTGTTTTGCCATCACCTCGACAGCCGCTGCCAAATTTTCGCCGGCTTCAATGGAGATCGGTTGAACGGTCATGAATTTTCGGATCGTAGGTTCGGTTTTAGACATTATTTCTCCTATCGGGATGCAGCCATGCTAGCCAGTTTTGGCTGACCGTGACCGCTTTCCCAGATCTTTGTCTGATATTCTTCCACCATGCGTTCGGTATTGAAATAACCGGCTTCGGAGATCGCGTGGGTCATTTTCGTGAGCCAGTCGGAATTAAGTTCGAGTTTTCCTTGTTTATTCGTTTCATAATAGAGTGTCACCACTTTCTCGAGCATTTGATATAGAAGTGAGGCGTCTTCGGAGAGACGAAGATTTCTTTCATCGCCGATCTCCTGCGTGTGATGCTCCCAACCGAATATCCAGCCGATATTTTTCTGAGCCGCTTCCACGACCCAACCATCCAGCGTGGAAAGCTGTAAGACTCCGTTTAAGATCGCTTTCATGCCGCTGGTGCCGGACGCCTCGAAAGGCGGAAGCGGATTGTTGAGCCAGACATCCACGCTGTTCGAAAGCATCTTGCCGAGAAATGTGTCATAATTTTCAAGCATCATCACGCGAAGTATGTTGCGGCTGCCTTCCAGAGAATCGATGGCTGTCAGCATGTCATTTACGTAAGTGAATCCTATATTATCTTTAGGATGCGCTTTGCCGGCGAAGATGATCTGGATCGGTCCGATACGTTTGGCGATATCCAGCAGACGCTGCGCATCCTGAAGGATAAGACTCGGTCTTTTATAGGCGGCGATGCGGCGGGCCCAGCAGATCGTAAAAATATCCGGCATAATCTGCCAGCTTTTTAAAAAAAGACACAGATCTTTCTTATTTTCCTGATGAGCGGTCCAAAGCCCTGAACGGAACGATGAATCATCTTTCAGCAAAAGAACGTTCTTTAAAAGTTTTGGATCTTTTCTCCAGCCGCCGATTCTATTGTCATATTTATCTAGCAGTGACGCGATCGGTTTTGATACCCAGGTATGTGTATGGACTCCGTTGGTGATGGATTGGATCTTGTCGCGGTATTGCGGGAATTGCGCGCGTGTGACTTCGCCGTGTTTTTGCGCGACGGCGTTGACAAATTTGCAGGTATTCATCGCAAGCTGTGTGAGATTGATGAGATCCGAGTCATCGGAGTCCGTGCCCCATTTTTTTAGCAGGGAAAATTCTTCGTCGCCCATGATCTCCTGCACTGCTTTTTTTTGGAATCGGTCATGACCTGCCGCGACCGGCGTGTGACAAGTATAAGCGAAATGTTCTTTAAGAGAATTAAGCTCGTTTGCTGGAAGCTTTTTTGCTTTTTCGATGAATGCGAACGCCGCATGCCCCTCATTTAAATGGAACATATCGATCGAATAGCCCAGCGCCTCGATCGCTTTAATACCTCCGATCCCCAGGATCGTTCTCTGTAGAATTTTCCACTCGGCGTTATCGCTGCGATAAAGCTGGTCGGTCAGCTTTCTTGTATTTTCAGAATTTGCGTCGAGGTTGGAATCAAGCAGAATGAGCGGTACGACATTTTTTCTGTCAAAACTGTAAACAAAATATTTCCAGAGTTTCAGATGGATCGTTTCTTTTTTTAGTTTGATCTCGATGCGCGTGGTTAGCGGTACAAGGCCGGGATACGAAGTTGGGTCCCAATCATTTTCTTCGGGCACTTGACCATCTTTGAACCAGAAATTTTGTTTGAAGTAGCCTTTATTCCATAATATGCCGATGGCAGCCATCGAGATGCCGCGATCGGCGGTGCTTTTCAGTGTGTCTCCAGCCAACACGCCTAACCCTCCGCTGTAAATAGGGAGGTCAAGCCGTGTGCCGGTTTCCAACGATAAATAATAATCCATCGCGCGCAAGTTCGAGAATATATGATGCTCGGGAGACATATCCATGTCTGTGATCGGACGGCAACTATGAAAAACATTATAAGTATTTGATGATAAACCGAACTCCATTGAAAAATAAGCGATCGATCGCGTATTTTTGGAAAGAAGATCCTCCTCTGCTTTTAGGATCGGCGCGAGAGGAAAGCCGAAAAAAGCATCCGTAGAAATATCTTCTGAATATTTCTGATCGAAGGATTCGGCCGGTATCAGAGACAGGAATTTGTTATTTATCGGCATAGTTTTTTATTTAAAAATAATTCGGAGAGGCAGGGATTCGAACCCTGGAACCCTTGCGGATTACATGCTTTCCAGGCATGCCGTTTCGGCCACTCACGCACCTCTCCAAAAAAGATCCTTTACTCGCGTCTTTTATTTTTGAAAAATTCCTGCAGCAAAGCACCGGATTCAAATTCCAATACCCCTTCCTCGATCTTGAAGCGGTGATTCCATTTTGCGTCCGCCAAAAGATGCAGCTTGGAGCCGCAGGCACCGGTCTTTGGTTCTCTGGCGCCGAATACCAGACGCTCGATCCGGGCTAATATCATGGCGCCCATGCACATCGGGCAAGGCTCAAGTGTAACATAAAGCGTTGCGGTGCGTAAATGTTCGGACTTCAGCGCTTCGCATCCTTGCGTGATCGCGATCATTTCCGCGTGAGCGGTAGCGTCTTTGAGGAGTTTAGTCTGGTTGTATGCGCGTCCGATGACCTGCTGATGGTCCACGAGCACCGCTCCGATCGGCACTTCGTCCGCTGCAAAGGCTTTCTCAGCTTCTTTGATCGCTTGACGCATGTAATATTGATCAAGTTCTTTTTTGCTGTTCATCATTGCGGGTTAATCTACCATAAACATACTGTCTTAACAAACTCGATTGAACAAACCCGCAATCGTGGTAAAATGACTTTGCAAAATAAAGTCATCCCGAGCGCAGTCCCCGCCAAATAGAAGGCGGGTCCGTCAGGTCCTGTGGCGGAGAGGGATCAAAGGAATTAACAAAATATCATGGAATCAAAGCCTTATCTGGTCATCGCCCGAAAATACCGTCCGCAGACTTTTGAAGATGTGCTGGGGCAAGACCACATTTCTACGACGCTGAAGAACGCGATCACGATGAATCGTATTGCGCACGCGTACCTTTTCACCGGTCCGCGGGGTGTAGGAAAAACCTCGATGGCGCGCATATTTGCCAAAGCGTTGAACTGCAAGAACGGCCCGACGGTTTCGCCTTGTGGAAAATGCCAGGCTTGTCAGGAAATCGAAGGTTCGCGTTCGCTCGATGTGCTGGAAATCGACGGCGCATCGAACCGCGGTATTGACGAGATCCGCGCGCTTCGTGAGAATGTAAAATTCGCACCGGCTTTAGGAAAGTTCAAGATCTACATCATCGATGAAGTCCATCAGATCACGACCGATGGTTTCAATGCGCTTCTTAAGACTCTCGAAGAGCCGCCGGCCCATGTGAAATTTATTTTTGCGACGACTTCTGCCAATAAAGTACCGGCCACGATCCTGTCGCGGTGCCAGCGTTTTGATTTTAGACGTATCCCAACGCAGGTGATCGTCGAAGCGTTGAAAGAAATTTCCAAAAAAGAAAAGATAAAGATCGATGATGACGCGTTGACCGTGATCGCCAAATTCGCCGACGGCGGCCTTCGGGACAGCGAATCGATCCTGGACCAAGTTGCTTCGTCGACGGATGGCAAGATCAACTCAAAAGATGTGATGGAGTCTTTGGGTTCATTAGAGGAGGAAGAACTTTTTGGTATCATGGATGCACTGGCTGAGCACGATGCCAAGTCCGCTCTGCTTATTTTAAACGGTGTTCTTGAAAAAGGAAAAGACGCGTCTCTTTTTATGGAAAAACTTCTGGAGCATACGCGCAATCTTTTATTTTTGAACATCTCGGAGGATCTGGCCGCATTGGTCGATGCGACCGAATCTTATAAAAAACTTCTTGCGAAACAAAAAAGCCGTTTTACGAAGGAAGATCTTTTTTATTTTTTCAGCGTGATCACGCATACGTTGCAGATCATGAAGCGTTTCGAAATGAAACGCATTCCTTTAGAGATCGCGCTGATCAAGCTCGCCCATAAGGCTCCGATGGAAGATATTTCCAAGATCCTTGAAAAACTCGGGAATTCAGAAAAAAAAACAATGATCCTTGATAGGAAAGAAGCTATTTCTTCACGTTTGCCTGCGGAAAAACCGGTTTTAAATAAAACTTCTAGCGCAAAGCCCGAAGAAGATGATGATGAAACATCGGATCCCGATGTCGAAGAACTTCCCGAAGGCGATCTTGTGATAAGAGAGGTCATGGAAGAAAAAAAGATGAGTTCCTTAGACGCGATATGGGAGCCGCTTTTGCGTGCGCTTAAGGGCGAAAAAATTTCAGTCGCGACATATTTGGCTGAAGGAGAGCCTCTGGGTTTGATAAATAGTATCGCAAAAATATCATTTCCTGAACGACTTTCGTTCCATCGGGAATCTTTGGAAACGGAGGTAAATCGAAAGCTTATCGAAAAACATCTTTCGTCTCTGCTGGATGAACAGGTGCGTGTGGAATTTCAATCCGTCAAAGAACTTTCTCCGAAAGCGTCTGCCAGACAAACCGCAATTTCCGAACAAACTGACTTGTCCCCAAGCGGTGAAACCCCGGAAGCTCTTAAGTCGGCAATGCAGATCTTCGGCGGAAAGATCATCAGGTAAGACCGATGCCTTATCCGGAATCCATGGTCAATTTGATCGAAGCGTTCTCAAAAATGCCGGGCGTGGGAATACGTACGGCTGAACGTTTTGCCTTTTATATTCTTGGAGCTCCGCATGAAACTGTCGAAGAAATGTCACGGCTCATGCTCAAAGTTAACGGTAATATCCACTATTGTCAGGAGTGTTTTAATTTAAGCGAAGAGCCGGTGTGTCACATCTGCTCGGATCCGACGCGGGATCATGGGCTTCTTTGTATCGTTCAAGACCCTAAAGATATCATCGCGATAGAAAAATCCGGTGATTTTCAAGGTGTCTATCATGTATTATTGGGTGCGCTATCGCCGCTGGAAGGTATCGGCCCGAAGGACCTTAAGATCAAGGAACTGCTTCAGCGCCTTAGAAAAGGCACGATAAGGGAAGTGGTCCTCGGCACTACTTCAGATACTGAAGGCGACGCGACATCCATCTATCTTTTAAAGCAGATCAAACCTCTCAAGGTCAAAGTTACGCGTATAGCGCATGGCGTACCGGTAGGCAGTGCGCTGGAATTTGTTGATAAAGCGACTTTATCACGCGCTTTTAAACAACGCCAGGAAGTATAGCCCTTTATTCGTTGAGTTAATCCTTGACACGTTTTTTTGTCTTTGCTAGTCTATTTTCATAATTGATAAAGTATAATTAAATTTATTTAGTCATAATCAAAACGTAGAGGTTAATAATATGGCAGGTGTTAGTGTTTTGATAGGGGCGTTTATAGCGATTGCTTGGGTATTAGCGGTTATTTTTACAACTCCTATAGGGCAACTGGTTAAAAAAGGTTTTGCTGTGGCCACCAAAAGCGCTCCAGTAGTGGGGATCATGTTTGTTTTTGGATCAATATGGAGTTTTCTGAATATATATATTAGTCCCCGCATTCAGGCTCGAACACAAAATCCGAGTGCCAAAGTATCCATTTTGATCATTATTGCGACGCTCGTTTTTGTTCTGACGAGCATATTTTTTCAAGCCGGCACTTTGGGTTACATCCGCGATCGGATCAAGCAAGGGACGGCAAATCTTAATTCGTTCACAAGCGCCGGTTCCAAGTATTACTTAAGGCTTTTTCTGGTCGGACTGATGGTATTGCTGATTACGGCGCTGTTTATCATTATCGCAGCGTTTGCGTTAGCTTTTCTTAAAAAACCAGGCCTTGTTGTTGCGGTGCCAGTGGCAATCGTCGCGCTGTATGTGCTTTTGCTGATGTTTTTTGCGCCTTATATGGTTGTGATCGACGAAAAATCTCCGATCGAATCGATCAAAAACAGTATAAGCACTATTGGCAAAGAAACTAATTTCTTTTTCGGGATCGTTTTGGTTCTTACATTCCTGCTCTTATTGCTTGCTTATTTGCTCCCTAGTTTCCGAAATTCGAAACTAGGACAAAAAAACTTTGTTGCGGTGATCGTTCTTTTGGGAACTTTGGTTGTCGTTGGTTTTGTGACAGGCCTTATCACGGGGGCTTTGCTCGGCCTTTTGAATACGGTCGCTCCGGGTGTGGCTTCTCAGATCGCGTATGCGTTATTGAGCAGTCTATTGAACGCTTTCCTCGGGATTTTTGTGACTGCCAGTTTTACAGGATTGTATTTAGAGCTTTCCAGAAAGGCCGCCGCGTAACTTTATCATATTTTCCAGCGACAATTAAAAGCTACAGAGATTTAACTCTGTAGCTTTTTGTTTTTTTGATAAAATAACCGCGAAATCATGAAAACCTATCATCGCCAGGCATTTTTAGTTTTTTTATTTTTAGCGGCTTACGGACCGGTTTCTGCCGAAACAGCTTCGCGCAATGTGCAGATCGAAGTCACGTTCAAGAGCGCAGCCACGATACAGCAAAGCAGCTATTTTCAGAGCACTCAACAGTCCAGCGAAACACAGATCCTGGTGATCTCTGACGGGCATGAGGGGCGTTTATTCATAGGGAAACAAACACCGCGCATTGAATGGTACCGCACGTATCTTGCGAATGAAGGTTATCTGACCGGCAATGTGGTGTTTAGGGACATCGGTACGAATTTGATCGTCAAACCAAGGATCGTGGGCGATCAGATCGAGATCACGCTTACACCGGAAGTCTCGTATGAAACTCAAGATGGGACAGGCTCCATCGCGGTGACAAGATTGAGCACCACAGTTGTTGTCGCCGACGGCCAGTCTCTCGAGATCGGCGGCAGCACCGCTCGATCGCCGTTCGAGAACAATTTTTATACGCGTGAATCCGGTTCGACAGTTCAGATCGTTCTGACGCCGCGAATTCTTTAAAGTGTTTTTCATCCATCATAGATGTTGAAACTTTTTTATTATCAAAAAACGGACCGGGGCAAGATACGCGAGATCAATGAAGATTCTCTTGCGGCGATTCTTCCCGAAAACGATGATGAGCGGTTATCGAAAGGAAGTGTGTTCGTTGTCGCCGACGGACTTGGAGGTCTTGCTGACGGCGAAGTGGCCAGTCGCGAGGCGGTGCGTACTTTTGAAGAACTATTTAAGCGATCGCAGAATCCTTTGACCGTCGCAGACATAAAAAAGATCTTTGACGTGATCAATGCCGGGATTTTTAAAATCAATTCTCCTAAAATGTCTGACCAATGGATGGCGACAACGCTGACAGCCTCTTATTTTTATAAGAATAAAGTTTCTGTGGGACACGTCGGCGATTGCCGGATGTATCAAGTGCGCCGGAAGAAGATAGGCTGTCTTACAAAAGATCATTCCGCAGGCCGGCATATACTGACGCGCGCGATCGGTACGCATCCTATGGTTCAAACGGATGTGTATGAGACGGCTATTTTGCCTGAAGATGTTTATGTTCAGTGCAGTGACGGGCTTTATTCGATGATGGATGACCGCCAGATCCAGGACTGCGTTGTGAAGAATGACCCTCAAAAAAGCTGCGAAAATCTGGTCGCGCTCGCCAATAAACAGGGAGGGCATGATAATATCACGGTTCAGGTTATCGAGATCCATGACTAGGATATTTTTTATTTTTTCGCTTGTGTTTTCTTTGATGCTACCAACGGCATTCGCGGAAGCCCCTGAAGCTAACGTCAAAAAAGATCCGATTGATTGGCAACGCTGGTCTGATCAGGCGTTTGAACAAGCCGCAAAAGAGAATAAGCTCGTGATCTTGGACCTTGAGGCCGTGTGGTGTCATTGGTGCCATGTGATGGCGGACACGACCTATAACGACCCAAAGGTCGTAGAGCTTATTAATTCAAAATTTGTCGCGATCCGTATGGATCAGGACGCGAATCCGGACATTTCGATCCGTTATGAGGATTGGGGTTGGCCGGCGACGGTTATTTTTACACCGAAAGGTACCGAGATCGTCAAACGCCGCGGTTATATCCCGCCCGAAGTGATGGCATCTTTGCTGGACGCCGTGATCAAAGATCCGACTCCGGGGCCTTCGGTCATCAAAGAACAAAAAGTCACGCCGTCAGAAAATTCTTTCCTTACTTCCGAGCAGAGAAAAAAATTGGAAAATGAATACATATCTTTTTATGACAAAGAGTACGGCGGTTGGGGTGACCGGCTCAAACTGATCGACGCCGGTCACCTGGAATGGGCGCTGATGAGGTCTCTGGCCGGAGGCGGATCTGAGACCAAAATGGCGCGGCTCACTTTGGATCAGACTCTGAATTTACTGGACCCGGTTTGGGGCGGATTTTTTCAATATTCCGAGTCGCGAGACTGGAAATCGCCTCATTATGAAAAAATAATGTCGATTCAGGCCTCTTACATGAGACTTTACGCTTTGGCTTATGCGGTCATGGGAGACGTAAAATATTTGAATGCTTCAAAAAAAGTCGCGGATTACGTTTCAAATTTCTGGACGGATAAACAGGGTGCTTTTTATATAAGCCAGGATGCCGATGTGGATGAGAACCTAAAAGGAAAAGATTTTTATGCGAAGGATGACGCGGGCCGGCGTGCTTTGGGCAAAAGGCCGAGGATCGATGAGCATATTTATGCGCGTGAGAACGGCTGGATGATCTCGTCGCTTTTGATACTTTACGATGTGACGGCAGATCAGCGGTATTTGAACAGCGCAAAAAATTCAGCGGAATGGATATTGAAAAGCCGCAGTCGGTCCGACGGCGGTTTCCGTCATGATCTCGAAGACCGCGCCGGGCCCTATCTCGGAGACACGCTGGCGATGGGGCAGGCATTCCTTGATCTTTACCGTTCGACTGCGGACAAGAATTGGCTCGCGCAGTCCGAATTGGCCGCGCAGTTCATTCAAAAGAATTTTTCCGATGCCGCGGCCGCCGGATTCGTCACAGCGAAGATCCCCGAAGACGCACAGGGTGTTTTTCTAAAACCCGTCAAGCAGATCGATGAGAACGTCAGCATTGTGCGTTTCGCGAACCTTCTTTTTCATTATACCGGTAAAGCCGAATATAAATTCATGGCAAGTTACGCAATGAAATATCTGGCTTCACCGGTTATTATCGACAACAAGCATTTTCTTTCCGGCATCCTGATCGCGGATTACGAGATCGCGAACGATCCGTCGCATGTCACGGTCATCGGAAAAAAAGACGATGCATCGGCGAAGACGCTGTTTCTGGAGGCACTTTGTTATCCTTCGGGTTATACACGTATCGAATGGTGGGATAGGGCAGAGGGTCCGCTCCCGAATCCTGACGTCGAATATCCTGAACTCGAAAAGCCGGCTGCATTTTTATGCGCTAATAAAGCGTGTTCAACCCCTATTTTTACTCCTGAAAAGCTCAAGGCCGCTATTTCTAAACGGAAGGTTGACAGCCCTTAGGTTTTCTGTAAGAATAACCCGCGGTCTTTGGGAGCCAAAATTTCATTTTAGTAAGGTAATTTTTCCCCGGTAGCTCAGCTGGTAGAGCGGTTCGCTGTTAACGAACATGTCCCAGGTTCGAGTCCTGGCCGGGGAGCCA
>CAZXLF010000004.1:0-218169 GCA_964642015.1 uncultured Planctomycetia bacterium | reverse complement strand
GGGGAGCCAATTAGGACGAAAAAGCCGTTCGGCGATAATGCTGAATGGCTTTTTCCATTTAGGGGGCGGGACATTTTGCTGTTTAGGGAGCTGATTTATCCTTAAAAGGTTTTTTGGCGGCGTTTGCGGATTAGTGGTACTATAATCCGATGTTGTTTATGCCGGTGAACAGTTCATTGATCAGGGAGGCTTTATGAAAAAAATATTTTTAACATTTGTAGGCGTAGTTGTTATCGCGCTTTTTGTCTTGATCCTCGGTAAAGACACGGTCATTAAGATTTCAGCGGAGAATATCATCAAAGCCGCGACGGGGCTGGGTCTTGAAATTCAGGATCTCAAAACAAGCCTGAGAGGTAGTTTTGTAGATATCAAAGGTCTCAAGGTCCTGAATCCTGAAAAATTCCAAGACCGATCCATGCTGAATATGCCGGAGATATACGTCAAATATGATCTGCCGGCTATCATTGGAGGCAAGGTCCACCTGAATGAGATGCGCATCGATCTTGAGGAGTTTCAAGTCGTCAAAAATAAAGACGGTTCCCTGAATTTGGATTCCTTGAAAGCGATCCAGAACCAGAAAAAGCAGACGCAGACCGGTGAAAAGGCCGCGCCTATGCCGATCCAAATAGATGTTTTACAGCTGAAGATCGGCAAGGTGATCTATAAGGATTATTCTAAAGGCGGTGCTCCGAGTGTTAATGAATTCAATATTAATATTGATGAAAAATTCACGAACGTTACAGATCTCAATTCTCTCACCAGCATTATCGTCGTTAAAGCGCTGATGAATACGACGCTTGGCCAGCTTGCGAATATCGATCTTGGCGGCTTGAAGTCATCCGTCTCTGATACTTTATCGACCGCGCAGAACGTCGCACTGCAATCAGCGCAGCAAGCGCAGAAAGTGCTGTCTCAGACCGCCCAGCAGGTGGTTTCGTCAGGCACAGTCGGGACGGCGACTGGCGCAGTCCAAAATGCTACCGGAAATCTTGAAAAAGCGGCAGGTGGTCTGACCAGCGCGTTAAAACTTCCGTTCGGCGGATCATCCGAGAAGAAATAGTTTTTGTTCTGTGAATTGAACTGATCAGAGTGACACCGGCTTTTGACGCCTCGCTTCCACTTCCGGAGGCGGGGCGTTAATTATTATCAGAAAGTTATGTCCCCTTGGGACGCTGTCCGGTATACGCTTGAGGTCCAATGGAAACACATCTGCACACCGATACTAACGAAGGCCTTTCTAAACATCGTCTCGAGGCGTTGACCGACGGTATATTCGCTTTTGCGATGACGCTTCTTGTGCTGGACCTCAAATTTCCAAAGATCCCCGAAGTGGATCTGACAACCGGGTTTTTAGAACACACGCTGATTCTCATGTGGCCAAAGTTCGTCGTCTACTTTGCCAGTTTTATCCAGCTCGGTGTATTTTGGATCGGCCAGCACACTTATTTTCATTTTATCAAGCGCACGGATCGGCCGTTTTTATGGATCAACATCTTTTTCCTGATGACGGTGGTGCTCGTGCCGTTTTCGACTGATCTTCTCGGTGATTATCCATCGCACCGTCTGGCCGTGATCATATACGGATGCAATATCATACTGATCGGCACCGGGCTTTTTACACAATGGGCATATGCCACACACCATTGCCGGCTCGTCGGAAACGCGCTTGAGCCGGAAGTCGTCCGAATGGGACTCTGGAGGATATCGAGGGGGATCTTAAGCTATATCGTCGCGATCGTACTGGCGCTTGTGATTCCGGTCGCGGCGATCATCATTTATGTGCTTGTCGCGGTTTCTTATATATTCACAAGCCGTATTGATCATCATTGGACACACTCGCACGGTTAATCTGACCTTGACACTGTTCTATTCCGAGCTAACGTACTCTTTTGGGACGAGGTCCGGTATATTTCTAAAGTTCTCTTTGGGTGAACTCCGAGAGAAAAACCCACCAATTGACATCCCCAGACTTTAGAGTTACGCTTGACACTTAATACTTTGTGACAGACCTTTAGATGTGCCGCGTAAGGCAGGCTGGACAAGGCCGGCGCATTATCAAAAGCGGGAGGCAAAATGAAAAAATGTTTTAGTCGTCAAATACTGTTCCTGATGATGGCATTTTCTTTTTTTCTTTTTAGGCCATTACTCGCATATGCGGATGATCCTGTAACACTGACCTTTATTTCTCCTGCAGTCGATCCGGTGAAGGGCAACTCAGTACTTATTGAAGTTGGAGTGACCACGACAGGCACGGTGGTGCCATGGCTTTGGGTTACGACGGGCTCCAAAGATCCCGGGGCTTGGATGCAGCAAAGCAATCCACGCAAAATGATCTGGGACACTACGAAGCTTCCGAATGGTCCTACCAAAATTACCGTGACAGCTTGGGATGTGGACGCGCACAAACAGCTCACGACGATCGAGAAAAATGTAACTATACAGAATGACGATATTGTCCCGCCGTTGGTCTCATTTATGACCCCTCCAAACGGCGGTGCTATTGATGGGAAAGTGACCGTTATAGTGAAGATGATCGAGTTGAATCCCGATAGAGTCGAAATATCATTGAACGGCCAGCCGTTGCAGACCGTGTTGGATGCGAATGATTTTAATTACCATGCCATGTGGGATGCGAGTCAGGAACAGGAAGGAGCTGCGGACACGCTGGTAGCCACAGGTTACGATAAGTCAGGCAACCAGACCTCTGCTCAGGTACAAGTGAAAGTCCATCACGTCATCAATTATGACGTCAAGCTTTATAGTGTGACCGCCAATGGAGACGTTCTTATCAATAAAGGAGACACACTTCGAGGCATGGCGACGGTCAAAGCGGTGGTCGATCCAAATAAGGGTTATGATAAGGTGAATATGTGGCTTGATCCTTTGGTCTCTTGGGGATTTAAGGCCCAAGATCTTTATCAAGCCAAGTGGGATACCACTCAATTGAAAGATGGACCTACTTATTATATTAAAGTTGGACTTGCCGAAAAGAACAATGACTTTTTTGTAATGGAGATGCCTATCCATGTTGACAATAGCATACAACCGATGGATCCCAACAATGTCGATCAACCGGGCCCTGCTCCTCATGTTCCAAATGCAGTCATGCCGGCTTCTCCAAAAATATTGCAGCCGTCTCCGGCGCCTTGGTATGAAATCGCACAAGTGAAGCTCAACAGTGAAAACCTAGAAGATGTGTCCCGCACGATGCCTTTCGAGGACTTGAATGGCAAAGGAGTCTCATTGACGGGTAATATCAAGGGTGTTGAATCCTTGGACCATGTGGAAGTGAGCCTGGATGGCGGTTCTCAATGGCAAAAAATTGAACCGAAAGCACAGTGGTCTTTTCATTTTAATCCCGTCCCCAACCAGGATTATAATATCCAATTAAGAGCCGTTCAAAAGGATGGAAAGACCGTAGACCTTCCTTCGGCCAAAGCCCGTTTCAGGTATACTCAACCGGCGCGCAGCGAGTCGACAGCCGGTTTTTCTTCCGCTCGATCCGCGATGTCCGATATTTCGACGGATTCACGTCGAACCATATCAGATTCTCTAAGCAGTACGACCGGCGCGGTTGCTGCGTCCAATGATGCCGCTGTAGATACAACGCCTACTTCCAGTCATAAAACAGCAACAGGACAGGTTTCGACCGGTCCGGCTGCTATGACGGAAAAGAGGACTTTTTAGCGCTGGAAATTCCAGGGGCATATAACTTAATTGTATTGTTTTAATCCGAATTAAGTAATGTGTTACCACATACCGGATGCCGTCGGCGATGGAGACGTTAGATTTAAAATAATGTTAACTTCCCGATCCTCTACATCCCACTCAAATAAAACACCCCAATCGCTCCTAACCTCAGCCCATTTTGGTCGTCCGGATCGCGTAATCTCTATTAATATCTCTAAGTGACACCCGTCACTGAATTAAAAAGACTCGTTCGGTATACTTAATCATGGACTTAAAAGTCCATAAATGCCAAAGAGGTTAACGTGTTCAATCTTTATTCGAAAGGGTGCCGATACGCGATCCGCGCGATAATGAAAATAAGCCCCAGAGAACGCGTCGAAGGTTTTTCGCTCAAGTCGGTGTGCAAAAAAACCAAACTACCCGAGCCGTTCACGCGCAAGATGTTTCAGGCGCTGGTACGGAACGGTGTTTTGACCGCACGAAGTGGGCCCGGAGGAGGTTACCGGTTTCGGAAAGATCCATCAAAGATTTCTGTGCTGGAGATCGTTCATGCGCTCGATGGCAAAGATGCGTTTGACCAATGCGTGATCAAGGACCGGCATTGTGGCAGAACGGGACATTGTGCATTTCATTCCCAATGGATGAAGAGCAAAGCGCAGTTGATCGAAAAATTAAAAGGAACCGCAGTCGCGGAACTCGTCGAATCTTAAAAAAGGGGGAGATATGAAGAAGTTAGTCGTCGTTTGTTTATTGATCATGCCGGCTCTAGCATTTTTTGTCTTGTTTAAGAACGCATTTGCTCAGGAGAAAGCACCGGCCGTGAAGGAACTGCCGGTAGAAGAGGCGGTCTTGGGCATTGCTCCGAATGTACCTCCGCCGATCGAGCGTGATCATGAAGCGAAGGTGATCGTGAGTTTGGAGTCGGATGAATTCCGCGGCGATCTGTCGAAGGGAGTCCAATATGATTATTGGGGCTACAACAAGCAGGTACCTGGCCCTTTTGTCCGTGTCCGCGAAGGGGATACGATTGAATTTCATTTTAAAAATTCCGAGAATTCGAAAAATACCCATACCATTGATTTTCATTCCATGACCGGCCCATGCGGCGCGGCTTGCATTTTGTCGACTGAGCCTGGAAAAGAAGCGATTGTGTCAGCTAAGGCCGTGAGCCCGGGACTTTTTGTTTATCATTGCGGTGCTCAGCCTATTCCTGTTCATATTTCGAACGGTCTTTATGGACTGATCCTTGTTCAGCCGAAAAAAGGTTTGCCGAAAGTAGACCGGGAATATTATGTGATGCAAAGCGAGTTTTATACCGAGCAACCTATCGGAACGAAAGGATTGGCGACTTTTTCTTCTCAAAAAGGCCTTGATGAAAAGCCCACGTATGTTGTTTTCAATGGCAGGGTGGGTGCTTTGATGGGCGACAACGCGCTTCAGGCCAAAACGGACGAGACCATACGGCTCTATGTAGGAAACATTGGTCCCAATCTTGCTTCGTCGTTCCATGTGATCGGGATGGTGTTTGATAAGGTCTATCGGGAAGGATCGCTCACGAATCCGGGTGAAAATATTCAAACGACGCTTATTCCGTCAGGAAGCGCAAGCACGGTGGAATTCAAGGCGCTTGTTCCCGGCGACTATACGATGGTGGATCACAGCATTTTCCGCATCAATAAAGGGGCGATGGGCCAGATCCACGTGGAAGGCAAAGAAAGGCCGGATATTTTGTGCAAACTAAAAGGAGGGGAATAAAATGAGGCAGATCTTTTTGTTGGCATCTTTCGTTGTTATTTTTACGCCGACGGTTTTTGCACAAGGCATTTTAAAAGGGCGTGTGACATTTGAAGGTGTTCCTCCGCCAGCCGAAGCAACGGATGTGAAGCAGGACACTGCGATCTGTGGCACTCACAAAGAATCACCCAAGATCATTTTAGGTGAGAATAAAGGCGTGGCCAACGCCGTGGTCCGCATCCTGGGACTTAAAAATCAAACACCTCCCGGTAAAGGTGACTTGGATCAGGTTCACTGCGAGTTTGTTCCGCACGTTCAGGCCTTATCGACCGGATCGACTTTGGTGATCACAAGCAGTGACGCGGTACTTCATAATACCCACGCTTTTAACGAAGACAAAACCACTGCCTTTAACATTGCCGTGCCCATCCCCGGTTCGGAAGTGAAGAAAAAACTGGAAAAGCCAGGTATTCTCAAGCTTCGTTGCGATGCAGGGCATACATGGATGAGCGGTTACATCGTCGTGCTGGACGAACCATTTGCGATTACGGACGCCAATGGGAATTTTTCGATCGAAAACCTTCCGCCCGGTAAATATGAAGCAGAAGTGTGGCAGGAATGGCTGGGCAGATCTAAGCAAACTGTCGAGGTCAAAGAAGGCTCGAACGAAACTAATTTTGTATTGAAGGAGAAATAAAAATTCTGGTTTGAGAATATTGCCGGATGTGCAGAGCGCCGGAGCATTCGCGCCAGAAAAGAGATTTTGGAAGAAACAGAGCCCGAAAAACACGGTTTGCGCTATTGCGGTTTGGATTGAGACCCGAAAAAGATGATCAAAATGCGGAAAATAACTTTAGCGGTATTTTTTACAGTAGCTTTTTTTATTTTTTCGCAGTACGTATTTGCGGAAGAGCCGGGTTTTCATGTCAAGCATGATTCGGGAGGAATCCCTTCGCTAAGGGATATACACCTCGTCCTGCCGAATGAATGGGGAGACCTGTCTTTTTTTGGAAGGGATCGATTCCGCTACGAAGCGTGGGATTATTTCCGCTCGGCCTCGGATAATCATTATGATTTTTTCACCAACCAACTGCGTCTGGGCGCCAAATGGGCCAATGAATATTTCAATGGAAACATTACCTGGCAATACACACAGATGCATGATTTGCCTACGCATACCAGCACCGGCGCCGGTTCCGGCGCGCTTTATTTTTCCAATTCGCTCCACCGGGACTCCCACGGAGAATTCATTAAATATTTAAATATCGAGATAAAAGATATTTGGTCGCTTGGACTGACCGAGACGCTCGGGCGTTTCAGCTATTCCAGCGGCAATGAGATGAAGTCCGACGATAAAAAAATCGATTGGCTGAAAAGTCAAAGGATAAGCGAACGGCTGATCGGCGGATTTGAGTATTCTCATTACGGCCGTTCGTTCGACGGAGCGAAAGCCGTTTATGCGGACGATCGGGCGCAAGTCGAAGTGGCCGGCTTCAGTCCCACGCAAGGGGGTTTTGAGGAAATGGCACAGCGCGATATCAGTAATATTAAAATCATTACTGTTGAAGCCAATATCAAAAAAGATAAGTGGATCCCCGGCATGGAGGAAAACTTTTTTTATTATGGATATGATGATCATCGTGTGATCGCAGCTCAGACGACACGTTTTGACAATACCGGACGGAGGATCAACGCCGGAGACGAGAGTGACATCGAAATCCATACATTCGGCGGACATCTAGTCGGCAGTTACAAAATAGGGCCTGGCATGTGGGATATTTTGGGGTGGGGCGCTGTGCAAACAGGTTCTTGGTATGAGCTGAATCAGCGGTCTTATGCCTTTGCTGCTGAAACCGGTTATCAAATGAACGATTGGGCATGGAAGCCATGGTTACGGATAGGCATAAATTATGGCTCAGGCGATAACGATCCTTCAGACAGCAGGCATCAGACTTTTTTTCAGATGCTGCCGACCTCGCGTTTTTATTCCAGCTCTATTCTCTACAATATGATGAACAGCACGGACTGGTTCGTTTCGCTGATTTTGAAGCCTGCAGATAATTTCACCGTGCGTCCGGAATATCACCATTTAGATCTGTCCCAAACCAGTGACCGATGGTATCTTGGTTCAGGCGCGATGCATAACAATATTGCCGATGATTTTTCGACGCGGTCCAGCAACACCGCTTCGAACCTGGGCCAGTTGGTTGACTTAAGCATATCCGTTACGGTCAATCCTAATATCACGGCCAATGTCTATTATGGGCATTTTTTTGGCGGAGATGTTGTCAGGGATTTTTATTCAAAGCGTCAAACGGTTGACATGGGTTATGCTGAATTGATCGTGAATTTTTAAAAATATAACGGCTGATCGAAAAAATTTAGAAAACCTTCCCGGACGTTTTGCACTACTCCGCAGAGGCTTTTAAAGGAAGAGATCGCTAATTGTTTTAGTGTTCATTGGATTTTTGTTTGTTCTGAAGTTTGGCTTCTTTATTTCTTTTGCGGGAAATGTTTATTTGAAGACTTATTTCTATCAAGATGTAGAAATAGAGGAGCAGACTTAATTTTTTCATTCCCGGATTAAGCGGCAAATACATAGGCACGATCACGAGAAAGAACAGTCCGCCGATCAATCCGACCAACCAACTCGCTTTTAACTTTGGGATCTTCATCGAACTATTCTATAATTTACTTCCGGTTAGGTCAAAATTTCCTTTGGTTATAAATGGTTGCAGAGTGTTTTTAATTCCATTAGACTTAAGAATTGATCAAAATGCCTACGGATACAAAAATAAAAAATAGAGTTCCGCATATTATTTTCCTATATTGGGTGATCAAGATAGCGTCCACGACGCTCGGAGAGACCGGGTCGGATATGCTATCGATGACCTTCAAGCTGGGTTATGCGGAAACTATCTTGATCTATATGAGTTTGTTTTTAGTTTTTTTGGGGATCAAGCTTTCTTTGAAAGGTTATCATCCGGTGGTTTATTGGCTCGTTTTTACCGCATCTGCGCTGGTAGGAACGGCAATGTCCGATTATATTGATCGCACTCTGGGACTGGGCTATGCGAAAGGATCGGTCGTTTTGATCGCGATGCTTCTGATCACCCTTGCTCTCTGGTATGCAAAAGAGCGATCGATCCATGTGGACCATATCACTACCCCCACCTCCGAAATTTTTTATTGGACCGCTTTTTTATTCGCGAACACACTAGGCACCGCAGCCGGAGATTTTGTCGCGGATAATTTGGGTTTGGGATTTGCCCACGGCGCGATGCTTTTTTCAGGGCTGATCATTATTATCTCGTTGTTGTATTATTTTACGGCAATTTCGAGGATTTGGCTTTTCTGGCTTGCGTTTGTTCTGACGAGGCCCTTCGGCGCGACGTTCGGTGATGTCCTCACCAAACCTGTCGAAAAGGGAGGCTTAAACTTCGGCACGGTAGGTTCTTCGATATTTTTCGGAATCATTCTTGTAGTTACGATCGCGAGAGAAACAAAGTTGGAAAAGATAAGAGCATCTTCTGATTTAAGACCAAATGCCGATCATTCAGATCGAAAATATAATTAAATCTTATCAGATGGGCGAAGGAGAACTTCGGGCGCTGAAAGGCGTATCGCTCAGCATTGAAGCGGGCGAATTCGTCTCGATAGTTGGCCATTCCGGCTCCGGCAAATCCACCTTGATGCAGATCATGGGATTGTTAGACCGTCCTACTTCGGGAAGGTATCTATTGTTCGGCCGTGATGTTTCGAATCTTTCTGATGATGAGGGCGCTTCACTCCGTTCGCAGATTTTGGGTTTTGTTTTCCAGCAGTTTCATCTTCTTTCAAGAACAAGCACGCTGAACAATGTTGTGCTCCCCATGATCTATACCGGCCAAAAAGATCGGGAAGGCCGCGGCAAAGAACTGCTTAAAATGGTGAACTTATCCGATCGCATGGATCACAAGCCTAATCAACTCTCCGGCGGTCAACAGCAACGCGTGGCTATTGCGCGGGCATTGGTGAATAAGCCGAAAATTCTTTTTGCTGACGAACCGACAGGCAATCTGGCTTCTGATCAGGCAAAGGATATTTTGAAACTGCTCGCGGAATTGAACCGACAGGGTATTACAGTCATCCTTGTGACACATGATATGGAGATCGCCGCTTGCGCTCGCCGGATGATACGGCTTAAAGATGGGCTGATCGTTGAAGACAAAATGATCAATGTTGACATAGCAAAACAAAAAGTCTCTCACGGTTTGAAAAATATCGACACGAATTTAAAAACCGGCAATTTTACCTTGGCGGAACTCAGAGAACATGTTATATCGGCATTTCATGCGATAGCGGCGAACAAAGTACGCAGCGCTCTTTCCGTTCTGGGTGTTCTGATCGGAGTCGCGGCAGTGATTGCTATGTTGTCCATTGGTGCGGGTGCTCAAGAATCCATCAAAGCGCGTTTGGCGAGTCTGGGGTCGAACGTTCTCATGTTGTTCCCAGGCGCGCCCAACACGCGTGGGATCATGGGAGCAACAGGAGATTACACGCGTCTCACGCTGGATGATGTCAAAGCGGTGCAGCAATCAAGCTCTTATATTTCGAATATTTACGGAGAAGTGGAGGGGCAGCATATCCGCGCAGTATACAAAGACCGGAACAGCGTCGTGGAAGTTCAGGGAGTTCCTATTAATTATGAATCGATCCGCTCTGCCACTCCGACTTCGGGTCGTTTTTTCACCGAACAAGAAGATGCCAATCGTGATCGTGTGGCGCTGATCGGCACGACTGTTCTCGGCGATCTTTTTCCCAATGAAAATCCAATAGGAGCGACGATTAGGATCAACCGCGTGAATTTCAAAGTGGTCGGGGTGCTTCCTACGAAAGGAGCATCTGGATTCAGTGATCAAGATGCGATGATCGTGATCCCTCTGCAAACGGCCATGAAGCGTCTGTTAAATACTGATTATTTGCATGAAATGGCGATTCAATGCGAATCGCCGGAATCGATACCGACGGTGATTGATGATGTGACGGTTATGCTGAGGAAGAGGCATAAACTTCCGAGTTTTAAGGAAAACGATTTTACTTTGAGAAATAACGCCGAAACACAAGCAGCCCTCTCCGACACGACTAAAACGATGGCGCTTTTTCTTTTTAGTATGGCTGTTATTTCACTTTTGGTGGGTGGAATTGGTATTATGAATATCATGATCGTTTCGGTCAACGAACGTACAAAGGAGATAGGATTAAGAAAAGCTATTGGAGCTCCACGCCGCGCGATCTTGGCCCAGTTTTTGCTTGAAGCGTCCACTTTGTCCATGCTAGGCGGTTTGATGGGAATCGCACTTGGCATTGGAACGGACCTGATTTTGTCAAATCTTGCGGGATGGAATGCGATCGTGACTCTTCAGTCTATTCTGTTAGCTTTTGGTTTTTCCGCCGGTGTTGGCATGATCTTTGGTTTTTGGCCGGCCTATCAGGCATCGCTTCGATCGCCGATTGAGGCTTTGAGATATAGTTGAGGTTGCATATGCCGGATCTTGATAAAAAGATTTTCTTCTTCTTCCAGCGCTTGCAAGATCACTCGTTGAATCTTTGGCTGGCCTGGCCAACACGTTTTGGCGAGACGGTATTGCTTATGTCGTGCTTGGCCGTGTTGATTGTTCTATTTGATAGAAAAAATCCATTTCAAAAAATAGGATTGGTCTCCGCATCGCTTCTGACGACATATTGGGTGACCGATTTTTTGAAGGATTTTTTTCATCGTCCTCGTCCTTCTGAGTTCTGGCAGGACGTTCATGTTATTTTCGGCAAAGCATCCAATGCATCATTCCCATCGGGGCATACTTCGACCGCTTTTGCGGCGGCTTTTATTTTGAACTGCATCTATGGAAAGAAAATGAGTTGGACGTATGTCGTCGCTCTATGGGTCGGGATCACAAGGATATATATAGGAGTGCATTATCCGAGCGATGTTTTAGGCGGAGCGGTCGTCGGGATCGCCTGCTCGGCTTTATGCTGGTTTGTGAGCCGTTCGACGGAGAAGAGCAAAATAAATTAGAAACGTTATTTTATTTCAATCCCCACCGGGCAGTGGTCGGAACCCATTACTTTTGGAAGAATAAAAGCTTTCTTCAATCTCGACCGCAATGACCGCGAGATAAGAAAATAATCAATGCGCCAACCGATATTGCGCGCGCGGCAATTGGCAAAACGGCTCCACCATGTATAATGTTTGCCGCTTTTTTCAAATTCTCGGAACGTATCAATAAACCCCGCTTTGATAAAATTATCAAACCCGCGCCGCTCCTCAGCTGTGAAGCCGTGATTGTGGATATTGGCTTTTGGATAGGTCAGATCGATCTCTTGGTGTGCGACATTGAGGTCTCCGCAGAAGACCACGGGTTTTTTCTTTTCTAGTCTTTTTAAATATTTCAAGAAATCCACATCCCATTCTTTTTCTCGGTAAGGAAGACGTGAGAGGTCGCGTTTGGTATTTGGTACGTAAACGTTCACAAGATAAAAGTCTTTGTACTCAAGCGTGAGAGTTCGCCCTTCCTGATCGTGTTTGGCGATGCCCATGCCTTCACGGACGTTGAGCGGCTTAATTTTTGTGAAAACTGCAGTGCCTGCATAGCCGGCTTTTTTGGCGTGGCTCCAAAAAACATGATAACCGAACTGTGTATGTTCAAAACCACCTTTCGGCGTTTTCGTTTCCTGCAGACAAAGCACATCGGGTTTTTCTTTGTCGAGAAGCGTGAAGCCGAATTTGATGATCGCGCGGATGCCGTTGATGTTCCAGGAAATAAGTTTCATAGAGGGCCTTATTCTACCATGAATTTCTCCATGCTTAAGTGACTTATGAAATCGTCCGATTGACTTTTTCAGCGCCGGGAGTTAACTGGTCCTTGATGAATATTCTACATTTTATCGATTGCTCCTCATTCGAAATATCCAAACACGCAGAAAATAAATATTAGATCAATGGCTCAAAACCGGATCAAACAGTTGGATGTTTTGAGAGGTGCGGCGATCCTTTTGGTTTTGGGCCGTCATTAGATAATTTGGGAGCGATTTAGATTTGTTTGATTCCTCGGTAGTATAGAAATTACTGCTGCAAGATTACCTTGCACAGAGCAGGACGCTGGGTCTGGCCGTGATGTTATAATAGCCCACAGTCATAACGTGTCTCCAAAAGGCCATTTCAGGCAGGGTTCGTTAACTATTATGCAATCTAAAGACTTTGGTGGTCGTCTGACCGGTGTTTTTGGTGATCTTCTGGTGCGCCGATTTTTGGTCAGACAGCCTGAGATGTACCGTGTGGTTGAAGCGGTTTCATCGCAGCGGCTGACTTCGATGGATAAGGCCGCGCTCTGTGAGTTGGCTCAGACCGCGATGGACATCGAATTTGACGGTCTCGACGGTGATTTTCTTCAGGCGGGCTGCGGTGGTGCCGTCGGTGCCGCGATCGTGATCGCTCATGCTAAACGCCGCAGCCGAAATTTTTTGGTGCATGATCCGTTCGACGGACCCGACGCCGAAATACGGGTGCGACGCGAGCTCGCGGCGCACGGTACCGATGAGCGTCTGAATGTGCAGCTCGTGCCGGGATCGTACGAAGAAACACTGACAAAGAACGGATCGCTCGCGCTCGTGCACGTGAATTGCGGTGAATACGCTCCGATGCGTATCTTGCTCGAGCGCCTGGCGCCGAGGCTTGTACCCGGCGCACATCTGATCGTTGACGACTATAAGACCAAAAAGGAGTGTCGGCAAGCCGTGGACGATTATTTCCACGGCAAAGGAGGTTTTCGGCTGGTGCGACAAAGCCGGCTGCACGTGATCAGAAATTAGGTGTGTTGTTTCCAGCCCCTGCCGTTGGCGCACGATATCAACGTGTCTGTTTGAAAATCATTTTTAGTAGCCAATTACGAAATTCGTCAACGATAGGGCAATAGACTAAGATTAATCGGTTAAAGTTTTCTGGCGGGACGGAGTCTGTAAATATTCGTCAGATTTTATTCTGTTTTAATTTTACGATTGGGGTAGAATATTAGACTATTGGGGTTTACCCAACAGGAGACCATTTTATAATGTCCAAAAAATATCTCACCTCATTGATCCTGCTCGGTTTCTTAATGGCAAGTTCCGACCTGTATGCTAATCCGATCGTTGTCGATTCAAGCGTTACCGATCCGAGCGTTCAATCTCAACCGGTAGCGCCGACGCGAACGGGATATGCGCGCGAAACTAAAGTTGAAAATTTGCTTTCTTGGGAATACCCAAAATTAGTTCTTGATGACACCTGGCATGTTTTTAGTTCTCCGACCCGATGGAATCAGCAGGATTGGATACTGGCGGGTGTAAGTACGGGCGCCGTAATTGCCGTAGGAGCGTATGTTGATCAACCGGTCGAGAAAGAATTCATCAAAAAAAGAAATAAGGACAAGGACAATTTTTCTAAGGCAGTTCAACCGTTCGGCGCGGAGTATTCGTTCGCGGTGCTGGGAGCTTTTGAAATCGGAGGCCTGGCATTTCATGACAATAGGGCGAAAGAAGTGGCTCAAGATGGTTTGGCTGCCAGTATTATCGCCGCCGGGATCATCGCGCCTTCACTTCAATATGCCACGGGCAGAAGCCGGCCAAGTCAGGATGGAGGGCCCGGTCATTACAACCCCTTTGGCGGCAATCATTCGTTTCCTTCCGGCCACACCACGCAGGCATTTGCCGTTGCGACAGCGGTCGCTGATCACTACGATTCATTATGGGTCAAGGTCGGTTCTTACGGTCTTGCTTCGGCTGTGGGTTATGCCCGAATGGAACGGAAAGCTCATTGGGCCTCTGACGTGTTGGCCGGCGCGCTGATCGGAACGTTTGTCGGAAGGGCCGTCGTTAATTTCAACCGTCACCAGCGTTTTGAGATCTCTCCGATGATAGATACCGATACCGTCGGCGCCGAGGTCACCCACTCGTTTTAATTCACCAACTTACCTATCTCTTAAGATGCTTGACGCTTTCCTGTGCGATTGCGTCCGCCAAAGAAGTTTTAAATGAAAAGAAGGAGATCAAATGAAAATTTTTTTATTGGCGGACTCTTGAGGATATTCCTCCTAGCAGGTTCGGAGTCTACGCGTTTGATTGGGGATCTGCTTTGAGCGCGGTGGGAGTGAATAAACAGACGTCTCTCGGCAGTACGAAGATAGGCGACGGACTCAAGGAAGCGCTTCGGATCCGCACGACGTGAAAGATCGCTGCGCAAAGTCTCGAGCGATGAAGTTATGTTATAATGCTTCCAACGGAGATGATATCGAATGCTTCAATTTCTAACGTCTTTAGTCGTTCTTTTTGTTATATATGTTGTCTTCAATATTTTGCGGGATATGCTGATAGAGCGCGGAGGCATCGAAAAGATCAGGGGAAATTGGCTGTTCAAATTAATAAATAGCCGGCTCAATAATAGTGAAAAAGACAAACAGAATGAGACTGTGAAAGAACATATGGTAAATATGGGGGGCAAAAATTTGAAATTTGGCATCGGCGCGATTGTGCTATTAGTAATTATAAGTTCTGTTGTGTTGTCGTTTGGCTGGGTCAACGTGCATCCGACAGAGGTGGCTGTGGAAATAAACAAAGTAGCCGGCAAGATCAACCCCGAGCCCAAAGGGGTTGGTTACCATTTTTTCAACCGCTGGTTTACGGACATGGTGGTGTATAAAGTGTCTGCCCGATCCTTTCCGCGCGATTCAATGAACTCAGACGCTCACATCAATGAATGGAATATGTCGCTCAAGACCAATGACGGACAGAAGATCGACGTAGACATGACCGTGATTTACTCCCTGAATGCGAAGGACGTACCGCTTTTACATCAAGAGGTGGGCCAGAATTATGAGGACCAGATTCTTCTCCCGCAGATAAGATCTGAGGCCAGAATCGCCATCGGTGAGTATTCCGCCGAGCAGATGTATCAAGGCAAGGTCCGCGAAGAGATACAGAACACCATAAAAGAAAAATTGATCGCGGCGTTATCGAAGTATCCCGCGATTAATATTCAGGATACTTTAATGCGGGATTTTAGGTTCGAGGAAGAGTTCCAAAAAGCCATTGAACAGAAAAAATTGGCCGCGCAGAACGTGGAGGTCAACAAAAACAGGGCATTGTCTCAGGAACAGGAAGCCTTGAGAGTGGAGGCGGAAGCGCGCGGAGAAAAACTGAAAGCGATCCAAGAGGCTCAGGGCCGGGCTGAATCCATGAAAGTCGAGGCGGACGCCCAGCGTTATAAGCTTGAGCAAGAGGCGGCCGGTCAATTGGCCAAATACAAAGCGGATGCCGAGGGCAAGCGGCTGCAGGCCGAGGCGTTGGGCGGCGGCAAGAATGTCGTGGCGCTTAAATTCGCCGAGTCTTTGCCACCAACTTTCAGGACCTTTGTGGTGCCGGTAGGCCAGAACACGACGAGCTTGATGGATATCAACGGTCTCACCAAGGGGCTTTTCGAGGATAAGAAGGAATAATAAAATTTTTCTCAACGAAGAAAATAAAAGCCAACTGACTTTAAAATCTGTTGGCTTATATTTTTTGGAAAGTACCCAAGTCCCGCCGGTTTGACTTCATCCCTTTCAAGAGCTACTCTCTTAAGACGCCCAGCGCTTTTTCGTAGGGCGGTCCACAGTGCAGAAGTTTTAAATGAAAAGAAGGAGAAGGCCATCCGCACAGACCCTTCCGCGCGGGTAACTACTTTGTTGAAAGATGTGTTTAAACAATAAGCTCCGGCCAATTAATATCCTAACGCCTCCTTGGTGGCCGGAGTACGGTATATGAAAAAAGCCGTTAAATCAGGTAAAAAGGAGCTGCGACTTTTTTACTTTGATGGCAAAAACTACTATAAGTTTTTTAAGATTCAACAAGACCGAAGCGGACAAATTTATTTCTTCCCTGGTTTAATAAACTCTAAGGCTGTAGGTTCTCAGGGGAATCACTTTAGTTATCATGAAGGCGGCTTATGCAAAACAACGCTTAAGGGTTTTCAATTCAAACCGGTTCGTTCAAGATCGATTTCGCAGTTCAAGGGTATAAATCAAATTTGCGTTCTTGGAAAATATGCTTTCGAGGGTGACAGGATTACCCAAGTTATTCTACAAAAAGAAAAGAATTATGAAATAGTCGTTACTAAAGACGATTTAGACTCTATTGAAGAACCGAACGCAATAATCCTTTTATTGGAACCTAATCAAATCGATCTTTTAAAAACGATAAAACCATATTCGATTTTTTTAAATGAAAAGCATATTATTCGTTATTTTGATCAATTCAACCCTTGGGTAGTATTTATAGTTGGGTCTGGATCCTCCGCAGATGGCCGACGTATACACGGCCAATGGAATATGTAGTGCCGAGATTTTCAACAGGACTAGATCCTAATAGGATTTTGGAGAGAGGATAGATTTATTTAATCGGAGAAAACCATGTTTATAAAAATAGTAATTAGTTTGTTGGTAGTGATAGGTTTGTTATTGGTCTATGCGGCGATGAAGCCGTCGGAGTACATGATCTATAGAGAAGTATCGATCAACGCAGCGCCTGCGCGGATATTTCCTCTGATTAATAACGGCAGAGAGACAATGCGATGGATGCCGTGGGCGGAGATGGATCCACAAATGAAGATGACTTACTCGGGACCGGCAGCAGGAGTGGGGTCGACCGCGTCTTGGGATAGTACTGGAAAAATGGGAACGGGTTCATCCACGATCTCAGAAAGCATCCCGAATCAATCCGTGAAATTTCAACTGGCGTATCTTAAGCCATTCCAAATGAACCAGGCAGCCGAGATATCTATCAAACCATCCGGAAGCCAGAGTATCGTGAGATGGTCTGTATCGGGACACAATCAATTTATTGGGCGCCTGATGTGTATCTTCATGAATATGGATAAAATGGTAGGCGGTAGTTTCGAGCAAGGCTTGTCTAAACTCAAAACGCTCGTGGAGTCTAAGTAACGTTTTCCATTAAGAAAATAGTCAAATAAAGAAACCCGCTGGTAAAAACCGGCGGTTTTTCTTTTTTCTTGACAAACGAACGAACGTTCGTTTATTATATGGACATGCCAAAACCACCGATCGATATAGCCAACGCTGCAAGAAAGATGCGGGAATTCTTTAAGGTACAGCATCGTGCACCGAGCTTTGAGGAGATCCGGAATCTTTTTGATTATCAGTCCAAGGCATCGGCTCATTTTTTGGTGGGTCAGCTCGTTGAAAAAGGATTTTTGCATAAGGATTCGAAAGGAAAGATCCTTTGGGATTCCCTGGCAGGTGTGAAGCTTCTTGGCAGTGTGCAAGCAGGTCTTCCGACCGCCGAAGAAGAGACGCTTACAGACACGATGAATCTAGATGATTTTTTGGTAAAAGATCATCAGCAAACGTTCCTTTTAAAGGTCAATGGAGATTCAATGATCGATGCCGGTATTCATGAAGGGGACATGGTGCTTGTCGAGCGAGGTCGTGAACCGAAAAGCCACGACATCATCATCGCCGAAGTCGATGGGGAATGGACATTGAAGTACTACGAAAAAGAGGGTTCGCGCGTGAGACTTGTGCCTGCGAACAAGAAGTATTCACCAATTACACCAAAACAAGAGCTAAAAACAGGAGGCGTCATTGTCGCAGTCATACGTAAGTATAGGTAGTTTTCCCGTTGAAGTAAGCCGGCCGTCAGAGTGGGTCTGTCCGAAACCTGCGTTTCGCGAACGGCTTCAAGCCTGCACGCGCTATTTGCGTTATCCATCCGCCGAAGATGGACTTGGTTATTATTTAGTACGGATCGCATGGATCGCGGTACTGAAAATAAGTTTGAGTCATTTGTGGTGGAAGACCGAAGCGGATCAGTAGTACGCGAAATTTATTACGGCTTTGTAACAAATTTATTGCGTGCTATAATACTCCCATCATTTAAACCAGGGAGGTGCTGAGTGCTCAAACAAGCATGCGGAGTCTGCAAAGTCGTAGGTTTGATCGCAATTATCGGTGCTCTGAATTGGGGTATCATGGCTGTCACCGGCAAGAATGCTGTGGAACATTTTCTCGGCCATGGGACCATGATCACACGCGTCATTTACGGCCTGGTGGGTTTATCGGGTCTGGCGCTTCTAGCAAGCTACTTTATGGTATGTCCGGCCTGTAAAAAATAAATTAACAGTTAACTAATCCGTTCCAAACATAACAAGCCATTCGTCGGCATAAGATTTGTTGACGAATGGCTTTGTGTTTTCAAATCTCTCCATTGACATCTGTATGTCTTAGAGTTAATCTCTCTTAACAAAGCATTCTGATTTCAATAAGGTTAAGACATGAATAATCCTGAACTGCTTGTTTTGATGAATTTCATTTTCCAATAAGATTAACAACGGACAAGGAGATCAAAGGTGCCGGACATTCTTCATAGAGTTGGTATAAAAGCAAAACCTAGACAAGTATTCGATGCGCTCACTACGATTAACGGCCTTTCGCATTGGTGGATCAAAGACACCAAAGGAAATCCTAAAAAAGGCGGGGTCATTGATTATGGATTTTCTAAAATGAGGGTCATCGAATCAAAAGCAGGCCGGTCGGTGAGATGGAAATGCATCGATGGGCCTAAAGAATGGCTCGGCACCCAGATCAATTTCCAATTAAAGCCGAAAGGCGATCAAACTTTTATCCTCTTCACTCACGCGGATTGGAAAAAGCCGGTGGAATTCATGCATCACTGCAGTACGAAATGGGCGGTTTTTTTATTGAGCCTGAAAAATTGGCTTGAAAGAGAAGAAGGTCGCCCTTCTCCTTATGATGTGAAGATCCATGCCGGCGATTAGATCATAGCTGTTACCGTTTTCCGCGCCCGTTTTTAATCTCACAAAAAATATAATCATCAAACGCACTAATCTACCCTGGCTTATTCCGTGAAATATTCCGCCTAAGCGTTAAAAAAAATTAATTTTAATTTAATCACTCTTTAACCGCCCGTTTCGTATCCTGCCTGATAAAGAAGGAAGACCGCCATGAGAAAAATAAAGAACGCGAGGATTTTTAAAAACGTGATAAAGCCAGAAAGGCAGGACCATTCTACAAAGAAGGAGAAAACCCATGCCTCACGTGATAACGGAAAAGTGCCTTGGAGAGCAGTATGCAGCTTGTGTAGCGGTTTGTCCGGTCGATTGTATCCATGCCGGCATGTACAAAGGGGAAGCATTCATGGTCATCGATCCTTTGACATGTATCGATTGCGGGCTTTGTTTGCCGGAATGTCCCGTCGGAGCGATCATTTCAAAAATAGAAACAGATCCTGAATACACAAAGGTAAATCAGGAGCTTGCTCCGTCATTTTCGAAAAATCCTAAGGTGACACCGCGCATTGTAACGGAGCCTCCTCATAAATCGTTCCATAGGTTGGTCCGATAGAAGGGGTATTGAAATGAGAAAAATTCTCATTGTGGATGATGAAGACAGGATCAGAGCGATCTACCGTGACCTGCTGCTTTCAGAATCCTTCGAGATCTTAGAAGCAAAGAACGGTGAATGGGCATGCTCATTGCTGATGCAGCATGACAATATCGACCTTGTCCTGCTGGATATCCATATGTCGGCCGTGAACGGACAGCCGTTGTTCAACCTTATAAAAAATTACAGCCCGAAGGCCAAAGTGATTGTTTCAAGTATTTATCCGGTAGAAGAGCAGAAATATGTGATACGAGGCGCTGATGATTATTTTGATAAATCCGAAGGGATGAGCTTATTGCTTCATAAGATCAAAAAAGTTTTGACAGAAGAAGTAAAAGTAGAAAAGTGATTTTATAGGCAACGACGATCCAGCCAACACTAAAAGAAAAGGAGAATAACCATGAAGCGTTACATTTATCCGTTGTTTTTCGGGTTGTTATTAATGCAACCGGCCGCTTATGCCGAAACGATCCGCGGAATGATCACAAATCTTGATCCTGCGAACAATATCGTTATCGTCCGGCGCGCGGACGCATCAAATAGTGTGCCCCAGGATGTTAACGTCAGAGTCAAGACAGACACGAAGACCAAGAATGTTGCTTCATTAAAAGAACTTCAAGTGGGGCACGAAGTGAAGATAGATGCGAAAGAGGATAAAGCATCCGGCGTTTATGAGGCAAAATTCATCGAAGTCACAGGGTCTCAGAGCACCACTACGGCTGCTTCAACAGCTGTTCAATCAACGTCTTCAACGCCAGGTACCGCCGACAACAATTATTAATTCCTTACAGTATTTGGATCGCAAAAGGTCCGTAGAAATACGCACCTTTCAGGTAATTTGTATCGGATGAATATCCCTGTTTTCAAAGGAGGCCGCCATGCTCATGACGATGCTGCGAAGTTTGAGGGAAGTGTTTGGCTACAGCGTTTGTACGATGGATGCATATATTGGCTCGATTCGGGAACTTTACCTTGACGATAAGGAATGGGTGATCCGTGGTTTCTTGGTAAAAGTCGAAGGCGCTACCGGCGACGATCAAGTTTATGTGCCCTCATGTTTTTTGGAGGAAACAGATCCTGGGCAGAGGATATTTTTGATTCAGTCATGCATTAGGGAACTGAAAAAAGATGTACCGGTTTCGCTCATCGCAGGCGAATACCCATCCCTAAGGCCGGTTCATCGGATTATTGGTTCGAAGGTATACGCGAAGGACAGTGAAGTCGGTAGGGTCGAGGACTTGATCCTTAATGATGCGGACTTCGCCGTACGGTATCTGGTGATCAATGCCGAGGTTGTTGATAAAAAATTTATGATTTCTCCTTGGTGGTGCGAAAGGGTCTTTTGGGAGACCGGCGGTATTTTTCTGCGGTTCGGCGTGGAAGAAGTGCTCCAAAGCCCCGAATATGACTTCAGAATTCCTGTCATGCAAGATTATGAAAGCAAGTTGCATGAATATTATAGAAAACGCTCTTATTGGGCATAAAAATCTATACGCTGTTTATTTAATTTAAGGAGAAATATTCATGGTGAAAATAGATCAAAGAATAATCTCTGAGTTTGACAAGCTTATCGAAATTTTTGAAGACGAACAAAAAGCTTACCGTCTGGCGGCAAAAAGACAGAAGGGTTATGAACTGAGGTTTTTATTTAACCAATTCTCGGACAACAAAGCGCAGTTCAAAGCGGAGATCCGGAACGAAATTTTGAGATTAAGCGGAAATCCATATTTTTCGATTGCTTCAACCGGCACCGCTCCTCGCAATGAGGTTTTCACAAAGGCCGTAGCCGCTAGGAATGATTCGGCTGCGATCATTGCCGAATGCGAGAAGCAGGAAGAAGTTATTCTGCGCGCTTACGAGCGAGTTCTAAAAAGAGATGATCTGCCTGTGAGTCTGCGCAAGCTTTTGGAGCAACAATACGTGAAATTACAAAAAGCTTCAGAAAAGATCCATTCGCTGAAACACCAACGCAACGAGCCTGAAAGATCTCGGGCTTGTGGTTAAGGTTGGCATGATTGGATGATGTATCACGCGTTTGATAAGGAACGGTCATTTACTTTGCCAATCTTATTATCTGAGATTTATCTCAGCCTTCTAATTTGCCATATTTAGTCAATATTATCATTTAATAGCATTTTATTGCCAATAGATTGAAATTATGGTAAAAAATATGTAGGAATTGTGGTAATCGCCTATCTCATTTATTGAGGAAATCATATGTCCAAAAAACCTTATTTGTCGATCGAAGAAGTTGCGAAACGTTTCGGAATCAATGTCACGACGGTTTATCGTTTGACTCAGCGGGGGGAACTGCCTGGTTTTAAGATAGGTAACCAGTGGCGTTTCAGTGAAGATCTTCTCGATTCATGGGTCGCTGACAAGGTGACTGTCAAATGGCTAATGGCAGAGGAAGTTTTGCCTGCGTCTAACAGAATGGCCGGCAATGTTTCTCATCGCCGCAAAAATTCAAAGTCAGGTTTGAAGTCATAGCTAAAACGGCTCAAAGATCAGGAGATTTTTTGGCAAATGATCGACCTAAATCCTTCTTCATTTAGCGTGCTGTTCATAGAAGACAATCTGAGCTATGCGAATATCTTGAGACGCAGACTCTTGCAGGAATCCAACCCATCTTTTCGTATTGATCATGTAGACGAACTTCGGCCGGGGCTTGAACGTTTAAATAACGGAAAAACAGATGTGGTCTTGCTTGATCTTACTTTGCCTGATAGCAAAGGTCTGGATACATTAATACAAGTCCGACGGCACGCACCGGAGGTTCCTGTGGTTGTTTCTACGGCGTTGGACGATACCATCGGCGTGGAGGCACTGCGTCAAGGCGCTGATGATTATATCGTCAAAGGTCAGCTCAGCGGCAAAGAAATTTCGAGAGCACTCCGGTATGCGATCGAGCGCCATCGTCTTAGATCGGAATTAAAAGACTTATCATTAAAGGATGAATTGACAGGTCTTTATAATCGCAGAGGATTTTCTACTCTAGCCGAACAGCAGATCAAACTGGCTCTAAGAACGAAAACCGGGTTTTTGTTGTTTTTTATGGATATAGATGATTTTAAGGAAATAAATAATGTTTACGGGCATCTTAAAGGCGACCAGGTGCTCGCAGATTTTGGGAACGTTCTGAAATCCACTTTCAGAAGCTCTGATATCGTCACGAGGATTGGAGGGGATGAGTTTGTGGTGCTTGTGCCCAAGCCTTTTGATAACACCCCAGATATTTTGATCAGTCGTCTTAGGAAAAACCTTGAGCGTCGGCGATCGAAATCCGATCATCCATCAAAATTATCCGTGAGCACAGGCGTTGAAGCATTTGATCCTTACGATCCATGCACTGTTGAAGAATTGTTGTCACGAGCTGATAAATACATGTACAAAGATAAGGCGAAAAAGCACGACAGGGGAACATATGGAACAGACTGACGCTTCTCAACCAACAGAACAAATTAAAAAAAAGATCTTGATCATCGAAGATGATGCCAATACGGTAAAATTTTTGGGCTACCGCTTAAGGAAAATGAACTTTAGTGTGTTTATCGCCAAAGACGGCGAACAAGGATTGGACGAGGCCAAAAAAGCGCATCCTGACCTTGTGATATTAGATTTGGGTCTGCCTAAATTGTCCGGCCAGGAAGTGTGTAAAGCGATCCGGGAAGACCATGATAAAAAATTCGCTCGCACGCCGATCATCATGCTGACGGCGAAAAACTCGGATGTTGATCGTGTTATCGGAAAAGTGATAGGGGCAAATTGCTATATGGTAAAGCCTTTCGCAACAGAGGAATTGTTAAAGGAAATCAACAGATTGTTCTAATGTCAAATCTCATGCGTCGTACCGGATCGGATCATTCGAATTTTCGATATATTGTCACCTTATTGGTGATCGCAGGTCTCTATTTTTTCTCAGGGAAACTTGGCTTATCACTTGCGTTTATCCAGACTAACGCTTCGGCAGTTTGGTTGTGTACCGGTTTAGCACTCACGGCTTATCTTCTGTTTGGTTATTATATTTGGCCTGCGATATTTATCGGTGCTTTCTTTGTCAATTTAACGACCGCCGGATCTGTCGCAACCTCAATAGGTATAGCTGCCGGAAATACGCTTGAGGGTCTCACCGGCGCTTATTTAGTGAATCGGTTCGCAGGAGGCCGTTATGTTTTTGATAAACCGCATAATATTTTTAAATTTGTTTTTTTGGCTGGAATTGTAAGTACATCTATTAGTGCTACCTTAGGTGTTATCTCTCTTTTTTTGGGCAGATTAATAAGCCGGGATCAGTTCGGCGCTGTCTGGTGGACTTGGTGGATGGGCGATATGGTGAGCAATTTTATTGTCGCGCCCATGCTTTTGATTTGGAGCAACAAGCCTGAACGTTTCCCTCGATTTGAGCGTTTACTTGAATCAGTGGTGTTGGTTCTGGTCGTCTTCCTTGTCAGTGTCGCGGTATTCGGCGGTTGGGTCGAACCATTCAAAGGTTATCCTCTAAGTTTTGTATGTCTTCCGTTCATTTTATGGTCGGCATTTCGATTCGGACTGCGCGGAGCCATAACGACTGTTTTTGTGATTTCCGCGGTAGCGGTTTGGGGTACTCTTCACGGATTCGGCCCTTTTGCGATGCAGAACCCCAATGACTCGCTTCTTTTGTTGCAAGCTTTCATGGGTATTGTTACGATCACGAATTTGATTTTGGCATCAGTGGTTGCAGAAAACAAAAAGTCCGCTCAGGATCTTTATGACCTTAATGCCAGAAAAAGTGCGATCTTGGAAGCTTCATTGGATTGCATTGTATCGATGGATTCTGAGGGCAGGATCGTTGATTTTAATTCCGCCGCAGAGCGGACTTTTGGTTATACCTATCCCCAGGTTGTGGGAAAAGAGCTGGCCGAGGTTATCATCCCTCTTTCTTTACGTAAATTGCATCGGCAAGGGTTAAGGCGCTATCTTAAGACAGGCGAAACCAAAGTGATCGGCAAACGTTCGGAATTCATGGCAATGCGCTCAGACGGTTCCGAATTTCCTGTGGAAATGGCTATCAATGTAGTTCGATTGGGACGGAAGCCCATGTTTACCGGTTATTTAAGGGATATCACTGACCGCAAAAAGGATGAAGAGGACCGAGCGCGTTTGGCTACAATAGTGGAATGTACCGATGATGCCATTATCGCGAAAACTTTGGACGGGATCATTATGAACTGGAATAAGGGCGCTGAGCGTTTGTACGGTTATACGGCGGAAGAAATTGTGGGACGGCCGGTTTCTGTGCTGGTACCGCCAGATAGAATTGACGAATTATCAGAGATGTTCGAGCGCTTAAGAAGGGGTGAGAGTATTGATCATTACGAAACCATGAGGATAAGAAAAGACCGAAAAACGATCTATGTATCGGTCACGATATCGCCTATAAAAAACAGCGTCGGACAGCTTTACGGTGTATCTTCCATCGCCCGAGACATCACGGCGCGAAAATTGGCCGAAGACGCTTTGATCATTGCTAATAAACGCTTGGAAGAGCTAGTGGAATTGAAGGATGAATTTGTTGCGAGCGTAAGCCATGAATTACGTACGCCGCTGACGGCGATCAAAGAGGGTATTAGTTTGCTTGCAGATCAAGTGGTCGGGCCGATCAATGATGAACAAAAGGATTTTTTGAAAACGATAGAGGACAGCGTTGAGCGCCTGACGGAGCTCATTAATAATCTTTTAAGCTTGTCTAAAATAGAAGCGGGAAAGTTCCGTTTATCCCGGCAATGTGTGAATTTGAGCCAGGTTGTAGAGACTCTGATATCGAATTATAAAACGATCGCGGGCCGGCGGATCGTTCGTGCGAATATTGATGGCGTTCCCGACGTTTTTGCTGATCAAGACAGGCTGCTTCAGATCTTAGGGAATCTTTTTTCAAACGCTGTTAAGTTCACTCGTGATGACGGAACGATCACGATCTCTGCTCAGAATCAATCAGGATCGGTAGCGATCTCTGTTGAAGATGACGGGATCGGCATAGCAAACGAAGATCTGCCGAAATTATTCCATAAATTTTCTCAAGTTGGTAAGAAAAAGTCGCAAGGCACAGGGCTAGGGCTCGCGATCGTGAAGCAATTGGTGGAAATGCATCAAGGAAGCATATTTGTCGCTTCCACTTTGGGCAAAGGCTCCCGTTTTACTTTCACTCTACCTGTCTATGTTCCGCACCTGTCGGTGGAAAATCCTTTTTCTGGGGATCTCAATATGTCTGCACGGAGAAATACCAATGGCTGAGACGCATCGGATTTTGCTTGTGGACGATGAACCGAATATTGTAAAAATCGTGAATCGACGATTGGTTTCGGAAGGTTACAGCGTTTTGATCGCTATGGATGGAATGACAGCGCTGGAAAAAGCAAGATCTGAGAAACCGGATCTTATCATCTTGGACGTGATGCTGCCTAAACTCAGCGGTTATGAGGTGTGCCGGCAGTTAAAACAGGATACACGTTATCAGAAGATCCCGATCATCATGTTGACCGCGTTGGCCCATGAAAGCGATGAAGAGTTCGGGTTCGAAGTGGGAACGGATGCTTATATTCGGAAACCTTTCAGGGCCCAACAACTTTTGGAAAAGATCAAAGAACTTATTTCAATTTCTTAGAAGATCCACATCAAAAAGGAGAGACGCATGCGCATTTTGGTAGTCGAAGATGAGAAGAAAATAGCCAGCTTCATAGAGCGCGGATTGAAGGAACAGCGTTATGTTGTTGATGTGTGCCATGACGGGGAAAAGGGGGGATTTCTGTCGGATGTGAATCCTTATGATCTGATCATTCTGGACATCATGCTCCCCGGTCTTGACGGCCTATCGCTGTGCCGGCAGATCCGCATAAAAAATAAGGAAGTGCCTATCTTGATGCTGACTGCCAAAGACGCGGTAAAAGATAAAGTGCGCGGTTTGCAAGAAGGCGCGGATGATTATCTGACAAAACCGTTCGCTTTTGAAGAATTATTGGCGCGCGTCGCGGTGCTGCTTCGAAGAAAGAATATTGATAAAGCGGCCAGTCTTAGAGTTGCTGATCTTGAGTTGGATCAGATCAAACGTATCGTAAAGCGCACCGATAAGGAGATCACGTTGACGAGCAAAGAGTATGCGCTTCTGGAATACCTGATGCGCCATGCCAACCAGGTCGTGACGCGGACGATGATCTCCGAGCATGTGTGGAATGAGGATTTTGACAGTTTTTCCAACGTCGTCGATGTGTACATCAACCACCTCCGCAATAAAGTCGATAAAGGTCATAAAAAACCGCTGATCCATTCTGTCCGCGGGACCGGTTACGTTTTAAAAGCATGATATGAATTTTAATTCTCTGAAGTTCAAAATCAGCGTCCTGGCGCTGCTGATCCTGGCTGTTATTTTAGTGATCTATAGCAGTACGCTATTTTTTACTTTCCGCAGGACGCTTTATCAGGAATTGGACGATGATCTGACAGCGATGTCCCAAAAGGTGAACAACGCCATCGATTCGTATTTGAACGTTCTTGGGCATGATGATAACTCGTTCCGTTTTTCAATCAAACGGGTCGTTTCACAGACCGGTGAACATCCGCATCAGAATAAGATCGAAAAACTCGATAACCTGTGGATCGGTCAGTTAGATGCGATAGGCAACGACAGAAATTATATCGGTTTTCTAGACAGCCGCGGTAATTCTCTAGCTCATTCGAGGAATTTTCCAGAAAATTTTCCTACTTTGTCGGTCAGTGATGTCCAGAAAGCATCTGCTGGTGAGACTGTCTTTGAAAATATCCATGCCGGTAAACAACAATTACGGATGATCCTTGCCCCGGCGATCTCTTTAAAACAGCCGGGAAATGTGATCTTGGTGGCGACTTCCAGTGCACGGATAGAACGCATTCTGAAGAAATGGTTCCTTATTAAAGCTATTTCGATCGCTTTGATTCTGATCCTGGCTTCTTTCTTGAGCCAGCTTTTTGCCAAAAGGATCTTAAGTCCTGTGAATAGGATCATTCGAGCGGCGCGGAATATTAATTACAAAGATCTCAGTATCCGCATCAAGACACAGGATGCCGACGAAGAAATAAAAGATCTGGTGAACGCGCTAAATGAGATGATCTCCCGTCTCGAGCAATCTTTTAAATACATCATTGAATTTAGCGCTCAGGTGTCTCATGAGCTCAAAACACCTCTGGCTATTATTCGTGGGGAATCCGAACTTGTGCTTAAAGAGAAGCCAGAGGCGGAAGCGTACCGGAAAGTCATCAAAGACAATTTAGAAGAAGTCTCAAGAATGACCAGAATTATTGATGACCTGCTTTTATTGGCGAAGTTGGATTATCAGCCGGAGGTTTTTGTATTCGAACATTTTGATCTGAAAGAATTCTTTTTGGAGATAGAAGAATCTTCAAAAATCCTTGTCGGCGGAAAAAATATAGACGTGCGTCTGGATTTTCCGCAAGAGTCTATCAAGATCCACGCGGACAAAGTCCACTTGAGGCGACTATTCTATAACTTGATAAATAATGCGATCAAATTCACACCTAAAGGCGGACAGATCCTTATCCGCGTTTCTCAGAAAGATAACCGTGCGTTTATTTCTGTCATCGACACCGGCATTGGCATACCCAAAGAACATCTGCCGAAGATCTTTGACAGATTCTTTCATTTTGACAGGACCAACCGCGATAATTTTCACGGGAACGGCTTAGGCCTGCATATTGCCAAATCGATCGCAAAGATCCACTCGGGAGACATTCAAGTCCAAAGCATGGTAGGACAAGGCTCGACATTTACAGTCAGCCTACCTCTTTTATAAGACGGTTTCCACTGTTAGTATTAAAATAATTTAATTTTAATTTAATCCTTCCTTAACTGTCTGAGGAATATCATGTGCTAGTGATTGGACAATGACATCTAATGGGCTTATACGAGATATGAAAAAAATCCTTGTGATCGATGATGATAAGAATATTCGCAGCATCTATAAGAGACTGTTGGGACTTGAAAATTACCAGGTATTTGAAGCAAAGGACTGGGAAGCGGCGACATTAATGATCGCTGACCAAAAGGACCTCGATCTGATCTTATTGGATATTAATATGCCAGTGGTGGACGGTTCGGCGCTTTATGACGTAATCAAGATTTATGATTCTCGGATCAAAGTTATTGTAACAAGCGTCTATCCTTTGGAAGATCAAAAACGCCTGATCTTAAAGGCGGACGATTATTATGACAAGTCTTATGGAACGGAAATGTTGCTGGAAAAAATAAGGAATATTTTGAAAGCCCAACCTCAAATCACATAAGCAAAGGATATTTCTCTTTGAGAAGCGTTGGATTTAAGAACGAAGAAAAATCAAGGCCGACAGGCTCAAAATATGTATTCGAACTCTTTTTGAATGTTGCTTTATTGCTTTTCGCTTTGGTTATTTTTCTTTTGATCGGTTATAGAGAAACTTTCCCCGGTTTACATAGAATTGGCGATTTCAAAGACGCCGGACGAATTTTCTTTCGCGGCTCAAAGAACCTTAAAGATACTACTCCGGTCAAGGCGCTTGATCCTCCTCCTGTGCGGGTTGTGGTCGATACCGAAGCAGCAACGCTTGATCAAAAGCAAAACGATACAGAACCTGCAAAGGATAAAACAGGAGCCGTAGCAGTTAAAGTCCAATATTAAAGGGCATCGGCTATGCGTATTACGACGCGGTTTTTTGTATCGACAACGGCTGTGGTCATGTTCTTGGTGTTGTCTTTTTCTTTTTGGCAGGCCTATTCTGACTACAATCGTTTCATCAATGAGTTCCATAAACACTCCGAAGTTTCCCTATACAGCCTTGAAGAGATCTTAGAGCCGTTGATGGCTCAACAGGCATCCTCGAACACGATCCAACAAACATTGGATAAGTTCTCTTCGTATGAAAAAATTTTAGGCGTATCTATCCACGATCAACGGGGAACTTTGCGTTATTTTTCAAACAAACTTCCGCTTAGATTAGCGAGTTCTCCGGATTTCGTGAAAAAACTTCAGGATTATTCCGGATCTCACACCGACGGTGATGCTTTCATAGACATAAACGATCAGAACGTTTATGCGCATATGCATTTTGCCGGATCCGGGGGGCATGATCCCTATGTCCTTTCGTTATTTTATGAGTCTCCTTTTGCTCATGAAAAAACAAAACGGCTCTGGTTGAATAGTTTCATGCGTACGTTCGTCCAGGCTTTTTTTGTTTCATTGGCTCTGCTTTTTATCGTTTATTTGAATCTTTTGGCACCGATCAAAAGAATGGCCGAATGGATGAAGCGGATTAGGTTAGGAGAAAATCCTAAATACCCTCTTGAAAAAAGCGAGAAATTTTTATATCCGCTGATCAAAGAAGTTTCCAATATGGCTAAAAGTCTTACAGTAGCCAGAGAAGCGGCGGAGCAAGAAGCGCGTTTACGATTGAGCTCGGAGGCAGTGTGGACTCCCGAACGTTTAAAAGAGTTCGTCCGTTTGAAACTTCAGGGTCGTCCTATTTTTGTGGTATCGAATCGCGAACCTTATATGCATATCCACCGAGGTAAGGAAATCGAGTACCTTATTCCGGCCAGCGGGTTAGTTACGGCGATCGAACCGGTACTTAAGGCGTGCGGAGGCACATGGATCGCTCAGGCATCGGGCGATGCGGACCGTGATACGGTGGATGCCGCGGACAAAATTAGAGTGCCGCCGGATGAGCCTCAGTATACGCTCCGTCGCATCTGGATCAGTCAAAAAGAAGAAGAGGGTTTTTACTATGGTTTTTCGAACGAAGGATTATGGCCGCTTTGCCACATTGCGCATACCCGGCCGATCTTTAGAGATAAAGACTGGAGACAATATGAAGTTGTGAACAAGAAATTCGCTCAGGGTTTGCTAGAAGAATTGGAGGGTATCGCTGAACCGTCTGTTTTAATCCAAGATTACCATTTCGCTTTATTACCGAAACTGATCAAAGAAAAAAGACCTGATGCTCGCGTAGCGATCTTTTGGCATATTCCATGGCCCAATCCTGAGTCATTTGGAATTTGTCCTTGGCAAAGAGAATTACTTCAAGGAATGCTTGGTTCGGATATCATTGGTTTTCATACACAGTTTCATTGCAACAACTTCATAGAGACGGTGGATCGTTTTTTGGAAAGCCGCATCGATTACGAACATTTCACCATTAACCGTGAAGGTCATACAACGGCGATCAAGCCCTTTCCGATCAGTATTGATTTTTCAAATGGTATGATGCCATCTTCAGAGTTTGAGCAGATTCCCAAGAATAAAGTAAGTCTGCTAAGGCCCTATGGATTCAAAGCCGATTATTTGGCTGTAGGGGTTGATCGATTGGATTACACGAAGGGGATCATTGAGCGTTTCCAAAGTATCGAACATTTTTTAGAAAATTGGCCGGAATATCAAGGACTCTTTACTTTGGTAGAACTGGCCGCTCCCAGCCGGTCGCTTATCCCAAAATATCAGAGTTTTGTTGAGGAAGTCGAGAGGGAATCAGAAAGGATCAACACCCGTTTTAAGACTAAAAATTGGAAACCGATACTTTTTCTAAAAAAACACCACAGTCATAAAGATATACTGCCGTTCTATAAACTGGCGGATGTCTGTCTTGTGACGTCTTTGCACGATGGGATGAATTTGGTTGCCAAGGAATTTGTACGCGCACGGTCGGATGAAAAAGGCGTTTTGATCCTGAGCCAATTTACAGGGGCTTCGAAAGAGTTGACAGACGCGTTGATCATTAATCCTTATGATATTGGGCAGACATCGGATTCTGTTAAACAGGCGTTGGATATGCCGCTTGACGAACAGAAACATCGAATGAGGAATATGCGCAGTGTTTTGAAAGATAAAAATGTGTTCAAATGGGCTGCCGATATCGTCGGTGAATTGACGCAGATGCGTCTTGCCGGGCCTCAAAAAGTAAATCCGGTGGCTGTGAATGATTAATTAAGGAGAAATAATGAAATATCTGTGGGCTGAGTGGGACCGTATAGAGCCATGGGTTTTTTCCAAAGAAGAAAAGCTAATCCTGTTGGATTTTGATGGGACGCTGGTCCCAATCGCTGATTCGCCTGAGGAAGTCAAATTGAATAAAAAAACCAGGGAGATCCTGAAAGTTCTGAGCCGCCAATCTATTTATCATCTTGCAATCATCAGCGGCCGACCGCTAAAAGAACTGTATTCTCATATTCGTTTGAAGAATGTTCTCTATGCGGGCAATCACGGTCTGGAGATAAAAGGTTCAAACTTTTATTTACCTCCGCAGGCGCAAAAAGCTCGGCAGCTGCGAAAGTATATAAAATTTTTATCCCGTAAACTTAAAATGGCTTTCAGTTGTTATCCGGGAGTGGTGGTGGAAGACAAAGGTTTTTCGCTCAGCCTGCATTTTAGAAAACTTTTGAAGGGCCAAGGAACCTTATTTAGGCAGCTTGTAAAGTTTTATCAGAAAAAGTACAAGCACAATTCCCTAGTTTGGGTCACAGGCAAGAAAGTTTGGGAAATTTATCCAAACGATTACTGGTGCAAAGGAGACATGGTTCTGCATCTGTTGAAAATGTTCCCTAAAGCATCCCCGATAGCGATAGGAGATGATAAGTCGGATCATAGCATGTTCCGGGCAATTAACGGACACGGCCTCGCGATCCATGTCGGCCGTCGGCCGCGTTTTTCGGGAGCTGGTTACTATCTGGAGTCGCCATACGATGTGAGGGTTTTTTTACAAAAACTATGTCCTTGATGCGGTCTTCGCAACCTTTTTTATTTAAGACTCAGCTCAATTTAATGGTTCTTACGGGGCTAAAGGCCGACAATATTGAACAGCTGAGGGATCACTTAGGCGTTGTACAGGAATCCTCGGTTTATTATCACACGCATAATTTTTTGCAACGGCATCAATTTTTAATTCCCGAACCGCCGAACGATTTTGCCTATTGGGTAACAAATATTTTGCAAGAAAGCAGACTAGGCGAAAAACTGATGGCGATCAATACGGTTTCTTTTCATTCTTTAAGTGATTTGCGCCAAGCGATCTTGGCAGTGTTGGATCAGCATTTGCAAAAAGGCGTGCTATTGCGGGAAGCGCCTGCGGGGCAAGCGTTCCATTTTATGAAATCCATCTTATTCGTTCTACCGACCTCTTATGCGGCCAGTGATCTGAAAGAGTTTGTAGACGCCTTGCATCATATCAGCATAAATTCACTTTATTATCATATTTTCGAATCTCGACTTAGAACATCGGCTGGCGTGAACGATTTTTCCTATTGGCTCGAAAAGAACCTCGGTGAGACGGACCTAGCCAAAAAAATTGAAAATCTTGATCCGTATTCTCATGCATTGGAAGGATTGCGTGTTCGTATCATCACTTTATTGGAAAAAAAACTTTCTGAGGTTTCTTATGCCGCAGCTTCATGATTATAAGGCCATTATTGGCAAACAGGCCATTGAAGAGATCCAAATGCTTTCGGAGCATTTGGCAGGAAAAAGCATCCTCAATGTCAACTCTACGGCGGTAGGAGGAGGAGTTGCTGAGATCTTAAGCCGGATGGTCCCGCTTTTTAATGAAATGGGCATCACAGCCGGATGGGATGTGATTAAAGGAGGCGAGATGTTCTATACGGTGACCAAGAAGATGCACAACGCGTTACATGGCGAGTCGTCGGTTTTTGATCCAAAGGATTATGAGGTCTTTATGGAAGCCCAGGAACAAAATAGCCGTCAACTTGATCTTGAAAAAGATATTGTTTTTATTCATGATCCGCAGCCGATCGGTCTGGTTAAAAGAAAAAAAGGACTGGGCAATCGTTGGATATGGCGTTGTCATGTTGATGTGTCTGCATCTGATCCTGAGGTTTGGGCATTTCTGAAATATTATATCGAGTTTTATGATTCCTCTGTTTTTTCCTCTCCTACTTTTTCAAAAAAGATCTCGATCCCTCAAGTACTTATATGCCCTTCAATCGATCCGTTGAGTGAGAAAAACAGACCCATGGCTAACGAGGAAGTTGAAAGTATTATGCAGCGTCTCGAGATCCCTCTGGATAAACCGCTTATAACGCAAGTTTCCCGCTTTGACCGGTTAAAAGACCCTGTCGGGGTGATTCAGGCTTTTAAACTGGCGAGGGAGCATGCGGATGCACGGCTTCTTTTGGTGGGAGGTTCCGCGAACGACGATCCTGAAGGTGCTGAGATGTTTTTAGAAGTCAAAGAAGCGGCTGGGAATGATCCGGATATCATTGTATTATTGCTTCCTCCTACAAGTCACTTGGAGATTAATGCTATTCAGCGTGCCTCGACGATCATTTTACAAAAATCTCTGAAGGAAGGTTTCGGGCTAACGATCACAGAGGCTTTATGGAAGGGGAAGCCGATCATTGCGAGTGCTGTGGGAGGAATTCCGCTGCAGGTGATCCATCGTTACTCGGGGATCCTGACTCATTCGGTCGAAGGAACGGCTTATTGGATCCGGCAACTTTTGCAGCAGCCTGAGTTTGCCAAAAAGCTGGGAGAAAATGGACGCGAACATGTGAGGGACAACTTTCTTTTAACAAGACATCTCCGTGATTATTTATTATTGTTCCTGTCGCTTTATTATAAGGGTGAGCACGTTGAATTATGATTCAATGATTTATTTTTTCGTTTTGCTTCGATGCTTTTAAAATTTGTTGTGTAAATACTAATGACTACGCAAACCTTTTAGAAAGGGGGCATCTCATGAAGATAGTATCGAATGGGTTAGTTTTAATGACGGCAGTTGCAGTTTTCGTTTTAGCGGCGCCTCTATCTGCTATTTCTGCTGATCAGGATGCAAATAAGCAGATATTAAAAGATGCTGTGCAAGGCGCGGTGACAGGAGCGGTCGCTACGGAAGGTTCTAAGGATACGACGCCCGAAAAAGATGCTACCGTAGATCGCGATCACAATAGGGATAAAGATAACGACCGCGACGGCGATGACTCAAAGCATAAAAAGAAAAAACATTTTAAGCAAGGCCATCGTCCTCCCGGGTGGGATAAAGGCCGAAAGGAAGGCTGGGGCGGCGGTGATGAACCGCCTGGTTTTCAAAAAGGCAACAAAAAAGGCTGGGATGCAGATGATATTAAACGTGATGCAGATGAGAACCCAGCCCGCGGCGAAGGTCACGGCCACAAATAATCCGTCGATTTAAATTGTGAAGATAAAGAGCCGTTTTTAGAGAAAATTTAAATGGTTTATCATAGTCGTACGAGTCTTTGATAAGACCAGTTGTATTACTATTAGATGGTCTCTAGATCATAAATTTAAGCTGTCCGTTTAAACAAAACTCGAATTTATGTGGTATACTATAACCATGAGATATTATGTGAGTTTGATCAAACGAATATCCGTTTTAGCCCTGGTTTTATGGCTGGGCGCTGGTAATGTCGCGTATGCCTCCGCGAGGTCTGTATGCGCAAGTATGATGAACCAGTCAATGGGTTCGCCGGCCATGGTAAAGGGAGAGCATGATTGCTGCGCTCCCAAATCATCACCATGCCAGTGTTCGATCAAAGAACGCTCCAATGATCTCTCGGTTCCCGTTGGTTCGCAGTTGGAACGCACCGAATTAACTGCTGTAACACACGTTCTTACTGATCACACACCACTGGTCAGCAAAACAGTTTCTAGCGAAGCTCTCTTATTTAAATCTCCCCCAGGATCATTACAAACGCTTTACTGCGTTTTCCGTATCTAATTCTTCTTTCGCTGTGCTGTTGTAGATAACGCGCAGGTATTGTTTTTTGTCGGCGAAAGGAGGTTTAAAATGTTCAAGTTCTTCAAGATTTTTTTATTAATAGTTGTGCTGGGTTTTCTGGCACAAACCATGCCCGCTATTCTTTATGCAGAAGATGGCCATATCCATGCTGTGTCATCCAAAAAATATCACTGTCCAATGCATCCTCAGATCGTTTCGGATAAACCGGGGGAGTGCCCTATTTGTCGTATGCGTCTTGTTTTGTGGAATGACGAGAATACTCCTGGCGGCGCTGCGATCGAAGGGCGTGCTGCTGTTTCTATTCCTGAATCGTCACGCAAAGAGATTGGCATTCAGACAGAAACAGTTACGCTGCGCCCGCTTAAAAAAACCATCGAAGCATGGGGAGTGGCCGCTCATGATCCGCAACTCTACGAACTTCAAGTGGAATTTTTAAGGCAGGCTCGAATAAATTACGAAAGAGAAAGAAGCAAAACGCTGACATCTCAAACTCGCGGCATCACCGACAAAGAAAAGGCCGCTATCAAGCTGCTTGATATGGGTCTAAGCCAGGAATGGATCGAAGCGCTCGATGAGTCCGGAGTCCCTGACAGACGCCTTTTATTTCACCATGGCTCGGATGGGATGTGGGTCTATATTGAATTACGCGAACTCGAAGCGCCGCTCGTGAAAAAAGGCGACATAGTCACAATGACTATTCCAGCTCTTCCGGGTATTTTGCTTAAAGGCCATGTAGAGTATCTTGATGGCAATGTGAATGATACGACCCGGACCATTCGTGCTCGCGTTCTGGTCAACGATGTTCCCGCTGATCTGAAACCCATGATGAAGGTGAACGCGGCTATTGAGATCAATATGGGCGATAAGATCACAATATCCGAAGACGCACCGGTATTCACAGGGAAGCGAACGCTGGTGTTTGTAGATAATAAAGGTGTGTTCACTCCGCGCGAAATTGTCTTAGGCCAGAAAGCGGGCGGTTATTATGAAGTCCAAGACGGTTTAATGGCCGGAGAGATAATTGCTGCTCGAGGAAATTTTTTGATTGATTCGGAAAGCCGGCTTAGATCATCGCTTATTAACGAGTCATCGGCACATACAGGACACGCGTCGTGATAGCGAATATCATAGAATTCTCAGCTAAGAATAAGATCCTCATTTTCGCAGGCGTGGCGATCGCTTTGGCTTGCGCTTTTCAGGCGATGAAAACAGTGCCGCTTGACGCTATCCCAGACCTTTCGGACACGCAAGTCATCGTTTATTCCAAGTGGGATAGGAGTCCGGACATCATCGAAGATCAAGTCACTTATCCGATCGTGAGCGCTCTTTTAGGTGCGCCGCGGGTGAAAGATATACGTGCATTTTCCGATTTCGGTTTTTCTTATGTTTATGTGATCTTTGAAGAGGGCACGGACATCTATTGGGCGCGTTCGCGTGTGCTTGAATACTTAAATAAGATCCAACCAAATCTTCCACAAGGTGTGAAAACGGAGCTCGGACCCGATGCGACCGGTGTGGGCTGGGTTTATCAATACGCGCTTGTCGATAAAAGCGGAAAACATAGTCTGGACCAGCTTCGCAGTTATCAAGATTGGACGTTACGTTTTCAATTGCAATCGGTGCCAGGCGTGGCAGAGATCGCGTCTTTCGGCGGGTTTCAGAAACAATATCAAGTGACCGTCGATCCGCAAAAACTACAAGCATGGAACATGTCGATAGAAGATGTGGCGGATGCGGTAAGAAAGACCAATTCAGAGATGGGAGGACGGCTCTTAGAGATCTCCGGTGCTGAACATATGGTGCGCTTGCGAGGATATGCGAAGACAATAGAAGACATAGAAAATACGGCGTTATCTTCCGGCCGCAAAGAAGATGTCCGCGTACGGGATGTCGCGCATGTTACGGTCGGCCCTGAGATGCGTCGAGGATTGTCGGATCTCGATGGAATGGGCAATGCCGTGGGAGGAGTTGTCGTTATGCGTTCAGGCGAAAACGCATTAAACGTCATTGATCGTGTGAAAAAAAGGATCGAAGAACTAAAGCCTTATCTGCCCGAAGGCGTCGAGATCGTTGAGACCTATGACCGTTCCGATCTGATCAGGCGGTCTATCGCAACATTAAAACAGCAGCTGATAGAAGAATTGATCATCGTAAGCATCATCATTTTGATCTTCCTTTGGCATATTCCTTCCGCGATCGTGCCGATCATTACGATACCTATATCGGTTCTTTTGGCATTTATACCGATGTCACTGATGGGGATCACATCCAACATCATGTCACTGGCCGGTATTGCGATCTCCATCGGTGTGCTTGTGGATGGTGCGATCGTCGAAGTCGAAAACGCATATAAAAAATTGGAAAAATGGCAGTCCGAAGGACGCAAAGGAGATTACCACGCTGTGCGCCTGGAAGCGTTGAAAGAAGTAGGGCCGTCGGTATTTTTTTCTCTGCTTGTTATTGCCGTCGCTTTTTTTCCTATTTTTGCTTTGGTTGATCAGGAAGGAAAGCTGTTTAGACCGCTAGCTATCAGCAAAAACCTCGCGATGGCCATTGCCGCGGTCCTTGCTGTCACGTTGGATCCCGCTCTGAGAATGCTTTTTGCGCGGATGGAACCGTTCCGTTTTAAGCCGAAACTGATCTCAAGCATCGCCAATGCGGTCCTTGTCGGAAAATACTATCCGGAAGAAAGACATCCTGTCAGTAAAGCTCTGCACCGGGTCTATGAACCGCCTGCGCGTTTTGCTCTCAAGCATCCTCAAATGGTCATCGCAGCGGCTTTTGTTTTCTTATTAAGCTGTGTGCCATTTTATTTCAAATTGGGTTCTGAGTTCATGCCGCCTTTGAACGAAGGGACGATCCTTTATATGCCGATCACGCTCCCGGGCATTTCTGCCGGCGAAGCGGAAAAATTACTCCGCGCACAAGACCAGATCTTAAAAACTTTTCCGGAAGTCAAAAGCGTTCACGGAAAAGCAGGGCGTGCGGAGAGCTCAACGGACCCTGCACCGCTTTCGATGATGGAAACGGTCGTTGTGCTGAAACCGGAACGTGAGTGGAGACATGTTCAAAGATGGTATTCAGGTTTACCGGATTTTTTACAAGAGCCGTTCCGCCATATCTGGCGTGACCGGATTAGCTATGAAGAATTAATTTCGGCGATGGACGCCGTGCTTCATTTACCTGGTACCACGAATGCATGGACTATGCCGATCAAAAACCGGATCGACATGCTAAGCACTGGGATCAAAACGCCGGTCGGTGTAAAGATCTATGGAGCGGATCTAGGCGAGATCGAGCGGATCGGTCTTGATATTGAAAATACGCTGAGAAATGTTAAAGGTGTACGAAGTATTTTTTCCGAGCGGGTCACCGGCGGCTATTTTCTCGATATCGATCTGAACCGCGAACGTCTGGCGCAATTGCATATGAGCGTGGAGTCCGCCGAGTCCGAATTGGCCGCCGCGATAGGCGGCGAGGAGGTTTCCACGGTCATCGAGGGCCGAGAACGATATCCGATCCAGGTGCGTTACGGACGCGAATACCGTGATGACCCAGAAGCATTGAAGCAGATCCTTTTGCGTGCACCCGGAGGTGAGAACGTTCCTGTTTCCCAGATCGCCGACATAAAAATCGTTCACGGTCCTTCGATGATCCGCGATGAAAATGGCCGCCTCACCGGATATGTCTACATTGATGTTGTAGGCCGCGACATCGGAGGTTTTGTGACGGAAGCCAAACGGATAGTCGCCGAAAAAGTCCATGTCACGCAGGGCTACTCGATCGCATGGAGTGGACAATACGAGAACATGCTCCGTGCTAACAAGAGACTTGCGACGCTGATACCCGCGACGATCCTTTTGATCATGTTGCTGCTCTATATGAACACGAAATCGTGGATCAAAACAGGCATCGTTCTTCTTGCTGTGCCTTTTTCTCTGATCGGCGCTGTCTGGTTTTTGTATTTGCTTGGCTACAATGTCTCTACCGCAACATGGGTCGGTATGATCGCTTTGATGGGATTGGATGCAGAGACCGGTGTTTTCATGTTGCTTTACCTGGACCTGGCCTACAAAGATGCGGTTAAAGAAGGGAAAATGAAAAATATCAATGATCTGGATGAAGCTATCATTCATGGTGCGGTCAGACGCATTCGGCCTAAAATGATGACGGTTTTTGCTGCGATGATAGGGCTTTTGCCTATCATGTGGTCGATGGGGGCCGGCGCGGACATGATGAAACGCATCGCGGCTCCAATGATCGGAGGACTCCTCACGAGTTTCATGATGGAATTGTTGGTTTACCCGCCGATATACAAGATATGGAAATGGAATTCTGAAGTAAAAACCAGCGGCGTTCCGGCCGAAAAGCGGATCTGATACTAAATTCGAATCGGACCGGCTTGATTAGCGCTTCAGCCATGCCGTGTGATAGAATAGCGCTCACTTTTACCTACCTTCGACGCGGGCCTGTACGAAGTCTTCAAGTAAAAGAGGTTACTCCGCCTAAAGCGGATCAATGCGATTAAGAATTATAACCGTTATGATACAAAACAAACGAACTGCATTCGGTTTTTTACGCTTATTGGACGTGATTTTTATCGTGCTATTTGTGGCAATGGCCTTTTTACGTTCCCAGCAAAATATAATAAGCGAAGATACCGTTTATCATATCAAGAACGGCGCTTATATCCTCCAGCATGGTATTCCCACAGCGGACGTTTATAGTTTCACGGCGGCGGGTCAAACTTGGAAAGTCCACGAATGGCTTTGGCAAGTTTTTTTATATAAGCTTTATTCTGCTTTTGGAGAAAAAAGCATTATCTGCGTTCAATCTCTGATCATTTTATCGATAACTGGGATCATGCTTTTTATAGGAATAAAGAAAGCCCCGCTCTGGCTTATATCAAGTTTACTGCTGGCCGCTGCATTGATCGATGTTTACAGGAATTATATCCGTCCGGATGTAGTCAGTTTATTGTTTTTTTTGATCACTTGCATCCTTCTGTACAAGGGTTTGAATAAACGATGGTCCGTAGCGGCTCTTTTTTTGATCCAGGTTATTTGGGTTAATGTGCACGGTTTTTTTATCGCTGGCCCTCTCGCTGTTCTTGTATTTTGGTCCGTTGAATTTCTTAAGCGCAAGTGGACTCTGCCGTGGGAATGGAGCCAATCGGAAAGATTGAATGATAATGAGTTGAAGAGATTGACATGGATCGTACCGCTTTCGATCTTGGCGTGTTTTCTTAATCCGCAGTTCATCAAAGGCGCCATTTATCCCTTGGGCGTTTTATCGGACGCGGGCAATAACACCAAACACTTGTATCTTTACGTAAGCGAACTCGCTTCCCCTCATATTTTGTCACGTTTTTTTGATTTAAAAGACTGGTTTGCATTTAAATTCTTGCTGGTATGTTCAGCCGTGAGTTTTTTGATCAATTACAGACGGTTGGATCTCAAACTGCTCATTTTGTGTCTCATTATAGCCTTTTTTTGTATGAGAACGATTAGGACCATTTTCTTTTTTGGTCCGCCGGCTTATCTGGCCATTGTTTTGAATTATTCGCAGATTCGCGGACATTATTCATGGACATGGCCGTCCTGGTGTCGAGTGATAGGAGCGTGGATCATTCATATGATTCAGATAGCCATGATCATTTTGGCCCTATCATGCCTGCGTTCTCAGATCCATCGTTGGCAATATCCCGATTTTGCGTCCAGGCAGGTGAAAAGCGGATATGGTCATTTTTCAGAGCACCGGGCCTTTGCCAAGAAGGCAACAGACTTTTTGATAGCCAATGACATTCACGGCGATTTTTTTAACCCTCTGAGCCAAGGTATGTATCTAATATACCGAACGGCTCCAAATATCCGCGTATTTTTCGATGGACGCGTGGAAATCTTCAGCAAGCAGATATACGATGACTACCTGAAGATCATGAATGAGGGAGATTGGGAGGTATTTCAAGCCCAGGTGAAAAAATATAATATCACTGGCGTTTTCATAAGCCCTGCGGCAGAACCGGTACCGCCACATCAATTCCTTCTCAATCTTTATCAAAGCCCGGAGTGGAAACTTGTTTATTTGGATTATGACGGCGTTATTTTTTTGAAAAATATACCCCAGTACCAAGGTGTGATCAAAAAGTGCGCTTTAGATCTTTTCCGGTGGAGAACGGAACCTATGCCGGAAGCGTTCAAAAAGTTCATTGACGCGAGGATCATGTATAATGAACGCGCGCTTTTATTGAGAGAGCTTGGGTATGAGAAAGCTGCTCAATCGGAAGAGAAGGAAGCCGCGAAAATTGAACCGGATAAAGGGCGCATTCATTTGTTAAAATCGCAGATTAAAAAAATCCTTTCAAAAGATAAGAACGTATCGACGTAAAGAGAAACCATGAGCCTATTGACCGTATCTATTTTGATACCCGTTTATAATGAAGAGAGAACTCTTGCGACTATTGTCAAAGAAGCGCTGAATGCTCAATTGCCTTCCTCGTGCGAACGGGAACTTGTTGTGGTGGATGACGCTTCCGCTGACGGTAGCCGTGATATTTTGAAAGGCATCTCCGACCCTCGCGTCAAAGCCGTTTTTCATCCCAAGAACCAGGGAAAGTCGGGTGCTGTTCGAACCGCTATAGAGCATGCAAGAGGCGACATTTTTTTAGTTCAGGATGCGGACCTGGAATATCATCCGAAACACTATGTCAAGCTGCTCGAACCGATCCTCCAAAATAGATCAGAAATAGTTTTTGGCTCGCGTTTTTTAGGGACGGCTAAAGATATGAAATTGATCAATTCATTAGCAAATCGGCTGTCTGTCAGAACTATCAATCTGCTTTACGGAACGAATATCACGGATTTTCACACCTGCTTCAAGGTATTCAGACGGAGTGTCTTGGATAAGATTTCTTTGAAGTCCGAGCGCTTCTGTTTTGATACAGAATTCACAGCCAAGGCGCTTAACGCGGGTTTTAAGATCACGGAGATCCCGATAGAATATAAAGCCCGCAGTCGGGAAGAGGGTAAAAAGATCACTTGGGGACAGGCGATCGAAACCTATGGTGTCCTATTTCAGTGTTGGATGGACAAAAATATCCATCCTAAGCATAAATCCTGATACAAAGTTCGGATCCGCCGTTTTCATTTTTCATCGCAGGCATATTTAAATTGACTAACTCTGGCATCTTGTCAATAATTGAATCAGTAAAGACTGATATTTAAACGTTTAGTTTTTAAGCGCGTGAGAGACCGATGAAAATTCTTTCCACCGAATTCATGAAAAAGATCGCGATGTCTCTGCAGGATGAAGAAATAGACATCTATACCATGACGCTTTATATGATCAGCAGCGAAGATATTGGCTATTTTAATGAGGTCGATCGGGACCGGGTGAAAGAGATCTTTAAGATCTTGATAAACGATACTAAACAGCATACAGAACTTCTTAAACTTATAGTTGAATTGGGCTCACGCTGATGGAAAGGAAATTTTACAAAGAACTCTGGGCTATCCGGTTCAAAAAAATGCTCGATCTCGAAGTAAAGAGCGTCGACTCATACACGGCTTTGTTGGAGGAATGCAAGAAAAATCATGAAAATCATGAAGTTCAGCATCAATTGGAAAAGTTGGTGTCGGACGAGAAACGCCACGCTGTTCTTGTGCAGGAACTTATCGATATTCTGAACCGCCAGACGGATTAAGCATTTTTATGCGAAAAATTTCTGTAAAATACAGCTGTGACGAAGATAAATTCAAAACCGAGATAATAAAATATCCAAACGATCCCGCCTGAGCCGAATCCGTAGCTGTGAAGTCCTCGTCCGAGCACAAAATTCACGCCGTACCATGTCATAAGCACCAGTAAGAATCCGAGCACTGCGCTCATCGCAAGCCAGAAATTTGAAATCAGTTTAGAATATTTTAGATGAATCACCACTAAGTAACCTAAGAGCGTGATCAGAGCCCAGGTTTCCTTGGGATCCCAGCCCCAGAATCTTCCCCAGGATTCATTGGCCCAGACGCCTCCGAGCGTGGTGCCGATGCCGATCAAAAGTACGCCCAGTTGGATCACGCGGTAAATAAGCTGAGCGGAAGTTTGTTCCGCAGATTTGGGCAGTTTGCCTAACATGGAGAGGATCAGATGCCGATGGCCTAGCGCCATTGCGACTCCGAACACGCCGTAACTTGAAACGATCGTCAGAACATGGATCGTAAGCCAATAATTGCTGCGTAAAACAGGCACTAATACTTCCAGACTGGGATCCAACGGCAAAAGATTTCCATAGATGACGACTAGAGCGCTGATCATCGAAGCAGACGATATGAAAACGAGATTTTTGTTGGTCAAAGAAAAGATGACCGCGACGGCCATAACGACCCAGCTCATGTAGATCATGGATTCGTACATATTTGAAACAGGCGGTCGTCCGAGAATGAGTACCCTTAGAATGAGTCCGTCAGTATGGAGAGCGAACGCGCAAAAAACACTGGCTAAACCGATTAAAATGCCAAAGTTCTTTTTTTTAAAAAAAGAAAGGAAGATGAAGGATACTAAATAAAGGATCCATGCCCATTGAAAAGGGCGAAGGCTAAAATAAATGAGTTCCCGCTTGATCTTAGCTCGGAATGCCGACGCCGTATCATGGTTCGTCTGTTCGATCCATTTTTTGCAGCCTTCTCGAAAGTCATTTTCTTTTCCCGGAGCTGACAATGACACGAGTTTTCTGAATTCGTCGCTTCGCGAACCTTCGCTGGCATACGGAGAAGACCAGACCTTGCCTTCTTTCGGAGGGATGACGTTGATAGAATCGCCGCTCATCAGGTCTTTTGCTATTGAAAGTTTTCCATAAAGAGTTTCCGCCGCTTGCTCCAATTTCGTAGGCCTCAAGTCTTTGTCGCGTTTATTTCGCGCCTCTTGAACGAGCCATTGTACCTCGCCGATAGATGGGATGACCTGGTTGTAGGAATAAAAGACCTGACCTTGTACAAGACCAATTTTAGAAATGAGTTCAGGCAGATCAATGCGGATCCATTTAAGATCACCGGCCGCATTGTTATCCCGCAGGACCCGAAAAACCGCGGATTCCGGAGAACGATGATCCCATTTTTGTTTCCCTGTGATAGTTTGAACTGTCTCTCGACAAAAGGCGTCAAAAGATTTTACTTGCCCGTTGTGCTGGATTGCGATGCCGAGTGACGGGTCTTTAAGAGAGGGTTTAGAGCCGAATAGGATCAGCGAGAATAATACGGCACCAAAGAGAATGCTTCTTACTAATTCGTTCTTGTGAGGCGCCATACTATTTCCTTTCGTGGAAAGAAGAGAATGGTTTCAAATAAAAAAGCATGATCACGCCGGCGAACATGATCACCGCTCCGGAATAAATGAAGATAATACCAGGATTTTTTGCCACCGTGAAGATAGATGTTTCTCCTTCCTCATCTTGAGCATAAGAGGACTGGAAGATCCGGTAGCCTTTGTAATCGAGCGGTTTGTTCATTTTAATCGTTTTGTCGATCGTGATACCCGCATCGGCGTCCTCCAGTTTGACATCGCTTTCAAATGAAGAAGGCTGTGCCGTCCCCGGATAGTCCACTTTGCGGAAGTCTTTAAGACCAAGCATAAAGGGCACCTTTTCGGATTTACGCCCCAATGCTACAAGGACCGGCCCATCCGGTGAGTCAAAAAAAGCAGTGCCTCCTTCGGCCAGCCACTGAGTTCCCAGATCTTTTCCGTTCTTGGAAAGGGACGTTTGTACCACAAATTCACCTTTGGCTCCGAACGGCAAAGGTTCGACTTTCTGCGTAATCACTGCTCTGCGCAATAATTTATCGATGCTGATAGAAAAATCCATCCATCCGGCCGGATAATTTTTCCCTTGCTCAATGACTCCATGCGCGCCATCCCCATGGCGCGTGTGCGATTCATAGGTCCATGGGTCTGCAGGATTGATCGGTGCATAAAAGGTGAGACTGGCAGCTCCATGCATTTCCGGAGTTTTTGTTTCTGATCCAGCAAGTAATTCGGCTTCGATATTGAGCCCTTCGTCCTCTTTTTTGCCGTGCATGGATTCAAAATCGGGAAATAAAGCGAATTTTGTGAAATGCCGTATGATGCCTTTTGAATTCGCAATGTCGAATTCCACGGCGGGATTATTGGGAACATCGGAAACGTTCACAAGTTTGTTGCCGTCGCCGACACGCGCATCCGGATAGTAGATCAAATCGATCATTTTAAACTTGCCATCGCCAAGCGGGATTTCTTTGCCGATGGCCGGTGTCACTTCTACGGTTTGCGTTTGAGACAGCTCTCCCATAGTGATTTTGATCATTGGTCCGGCGATGTCAGCTGCAGCGGATGATTTGTGGTAGGAGGCCGTACCTCTTTTTAGTTCGAAATTGGCCATACCCAGATCCATTGTTGGTCCCGGATCTTCACCATGCTCGACAAGCCAGAAGGAATTTTCGAACCCTGCGCGTTCGCTCCGAAGAAAAAAATGAATCGCAGCGTTGGATGAGGAATTTTGGTCATCTTCGACTTCACTCGATATTTTGGCCGATTCAATGATCCGATCGACCGTTAATTTGAACCCATTTCCAAGATCACGTGAAAAAGTCCCGTTTATTTTAGGCTTCAAACTAAATGCTGCGGCCTTGCCATTTGAAGTATGCGCTGCCAGCTGATAGGTCTCCAGCGTCACATAATCCAGTTTTTGACCTTCACGCAAGACCATCTGACCGTTCATGCCGATCATTCTGGATAAAAGAGCTCCAATTAAAAGGAGCAATATACCGATGTGCGTTACGACGAATCCCGTGTGATACTTTTTTAATGGAAAACGTTTGACGACCGCTAGGAACATGTTTATCCAGATCAAGGACAGAATGATGTCGAACCAATCTGCCTGATAAAAGAACTTCTGCGCGAATGGAGTACCGTATTTGGATTCCAAGAATGTCGATGAGATCAGAATCGCGGCGAGCGCTGCGATCAAGAATACTGCGAAGTAGACAGAACCCAACGCGTCAATAAGCGATTGCCAGAAAGAGGTTTTTTTATTTTTTTTAGTATGGCGCATATTCTTTTAATCAAAAGGATCCGGTTATTCTAACATAAACTGAGTTGTTCAACGAATGTTGTCGGTTGGCACAATTTATGTTCGTCCATTCGTGATTTGCGTGTGATGGTTTTAAGCGCAGATTCGATCTAGCCTGTTGCATGAAATGCCGAGAGGTTAGATTAAGTGACATTTGTCACAGACTGCTCTTAGACTATTTGCTAGTCTAAAAGCAGTTTAGGTTGAACTATAAATCAAAAATATGTTAATATAAGTCAAAATTAATTATATTTTTATAACTTTTAATATTGATACTTAAATCGGAAATTTAGAATAGTTGCGTCGGCGATGATAAAACAAAAGGATTTTTCAAATTTTTTTCGCATTAAAAAGCCGGCCAAATTTTTTGCCTTAGTTATCATTCTATTTTTTGTTTCCGGCGCAGTTCAGGCAGAGGATAAAAATGTTGTCAATGTGGATAACAATGAGGGCTCGTTAGCAAAACTTTTGGCTTTTAAAGGGGCTAAATATGTCGGTTCGGATACCTGCGCGTCGTGCCACGAGAAAGAAGAGAAGGAATTTCGTTTGTCTACGCATGCCCGGATCAGCGTCAAAGATGGCGACGTGAAAGATTGTGAAATGTGCCACGGCCCGGCGAGCATTCACGTCGATGCGGGCGGCGGGCGAGGAAATATTATCAATCCGAAGAAGGATCCTTCCGCTTGTTTTGCTTGTCATACCGATAAAAAAATGGAATTCCGTTTGCCGTATCATCATCCGGTGCTTGAAGGCAAAATGAGTTGCGCAGATTGCCATTCCCCGCATGGAGAAGAAGTCAGACCTTGGTCTGCGACGACGATGCGCGATGTCAATGAAGCCTGTTTCAAGTGCCATAAGGACAAGCGGGGCCCGTTTGCGTGGGAACATGAAGCGTTGCGCGAAGGATGCCAGACTTGCCATAAAGTCCATGGCTCGATCCATGAAAAGATGCTGATCGCACGCGATCATAACCTTTGTTTGCGTTGCCACACTGAACTGAATGTCCCGATCATCGGCGCGCATAATCACGGCGGAGGCGCCGCGACAGGCCAATGGAGTGAAGGCACCTGTTGGAGCGCAGGATGCCATACGGCGGTGCATGGTTCAAATTTTAGCGATAAACTCCGATATTGATTAAGGAGCTATTCATGCGCAAAATGGATTATAAAAATTTTATCGCAGTGTCGTCCGGTTTTTTGTTGATGTTATCATTGTCCAATTCTTTGCTAGCCGGCGACTCGGCCGAGACGAAGACCGACCCTATAGATTTTTCTCTTACGGCCGATCCTGCTCGATACACTTTTATCGATGGGGATTCGAGCAAGTTCCGTGCACTTCACTGGATGGATGACGGTTTTGCGTTTGGTGTAAAAGATTTTAAGCTGAATAAGGAATTTTCAAATGATGTATCGCTGGAATCAGAAGGCCATGTCATACCCGAAGACGGAGATTACAGCGGATCGGCCCATTTTAAAAAGGATGACATCGCATATCTTAATTTTGATTATAGCGAGTTTCGTAAATATTACAGCAACGCAGGCGGATTATATCGGCCTTTTGTTAATCTTGCGCAAAATTACACAGATAAAGAATTGGCGCTTAATATTGGAAAGTTCGGCGTCGAGGCAGGGCTTTCAATCAAAAATATGCCTGATATCACGTTAGACTATGAGCGTGATTTTAAGGAGGGTACAAAGTCGCGCTTATCGTGGGCGAGTGTAACCGATAATGCGCCGGGGGTTGGCGCATCGACGGTTAGAAAGATCGCTCCCTCGTGGCAGCAGATCGACGAAATAACTGATTCATTTGGCGCTAAGCTGGATGACACGGTCGCCGGTTTTAATTGGAATGCGGAGCAAAGATGGGAATTTACGCGTGCTAATGATATGCGCGAAGAAAAACAACTTGATACAGTGGTGTCCGGCTCACCTGACGCGAATGCCAAGATCCGCGACCTGTATCAGTCTCCGCGCACGGATTTGCTTACCACACTCTTGGGTGTGAACCGGTGGTTTTGGAAAGAGAAAATCTATGTGTCCGGCGACTATCGTTTTTCGCAGGTCGATAGCCATGAATTGGATAATTTGAATGAGTTGACAGGCAATGGAGTGCTCCATAATTTTGCCAATCCAAAGCAGTGGGTGAATGCGTTTGCGGATAATCATTACATATCGCAAACAGGCGTGATGAGTTTCATGACGACATTGCTTAACCCGATAACGGCCATTACAAGGTTTAAGGTCGAAGCTATCAACCGCCGAAGCGAATCTACAACGCCTCAGGATATTTCTCCTGCGGTGCCGGACGGATCCATTGATCAGATCGATGTGGCCAACAACCAGGACAAGAGGATGAGCTATGGTGAAAGCGTATCGTTTCGCTATGGCGGGATTCCGCATGTTTCCATTTATAACGATTATGATTTTCAACAAGTCAGGGACGACCTTTATATGAACCTGACAAGTGCCAGTGCAGCTACCACTTTAAACCGCCAGGAACTTGACCATATGTACAGGGGTTCCGGCACGCTTGGCGCGCAGATTTTTCCATTGAATCACGTTACATTAACGGCTCAAGTCCGTCATAAACTGGATGATATTCATTACAATCATCTATTCAATAACGGTGGCGATACTTCGCTTACATTTATTGATAAACAGTCCACGGCGACGGATGAATTTGAAACTCGCGTCAGCTGGAAACCTGTCCGCTGGTTTCAGCCAACTTTTCGCTATCAGCTCCAGGATAAGCGGTACACCGCGTGGGGTCTGCCCAATGACGATGTGAGTGTAGGTACGGCACTTATTTCAAATATATATACTTGGGATTTATCAAGCCAGCCGGTGGACGATCTTTTGCTGACGGCATCATTTTCTTTTCAAGACGGAAAGATCATTACTCCTGATCGTTCCACGGGTCTGGCGTCAGCTATCCCGACATTTAATTTCGACTCTTATACCACGCTGTTCAGTGCCGAGTATGCTTTGACAAAGGATATTATCCTGACCGGCACTGCGGATTATATTCGCGCGGCTAACTTTCAAGATTTTAGTATCATTGGAATGCCCTATGGCGCTGATTTTCATCAGGTGGATCTAACGTTAGGCTGTTCCTGGAAGCTGAACAAAGATCTGTCGCTCGAGCCGAAATATTCATGGTATCAGTACAGCGCCAATGAGGCTGAAATAGGCAGTTACAACGCCCATACGTTTTGGCTTGAAGCAAAGATCAATTGGGGCTGACGGTATTTGTGGCATATAACTAACTTGGAGAAATATGCGTATGAAAAAATTAACAAAGACCATTGCACTGGTCATCGTGGGTTTCTGCTCAACGGGAATTGCGTTAGCCAATCTTGAACAGGCCAAGATCTACAAGGCGGCGTTTCCCGATGAAGAAAAACCCAAATGCACCGCTTGCCATGTTGACAAAATTCCAAAGAAAGATGATGGTAAGCATGACTGGAATGAATACGGGCAAAAAGTCAGAAAGATAAAAGAAACACCCGATACCGAAACATACAAAGCGGCAGGGAAAGCCCCGGCGGCCGGATGATCGTTGCCGGTTTAAAGGCCGAAACACTTGATGAAAAAGCGTTGGATCGGATATCCGGCGCTTTTTTATTTGTGATCAAAGAAGGATAACGCATTGAGCGACAAAAAATTCTCATCTTTGTTTTACAATGTGATCACCTACCTCGGCGTGATGATCAGCATTACCGTCGCTTCGATAGAAGTTTTCCTTTTTGCGCTGGATTTCTTTGATCATGGCAAGAATTTATATCTAGGACTGATCACTTACCTGATCCTGCCGGCGTTCTTGATTTTGGGGCTTTTGTTGATCCCTATCGGCTATTTCTGGAAGAAGAACCGTATCGCAAAGGGCCTTCCGGTCATAGAGCTCCAAAGGTTCCGTATCGATCTTTCTATTTCGCAGCATCGAAACATGCTACTTGTTTTTATTACAGGCACTTCACTTTTAATATTGATGTCAGTGATCGGCGCTTATAAAGCCTTCCACTATACGGAATCCGTCCAGTTTTGCGGTGTCTTATGTCATGGGGTTATGACACCGGAATTCACAACTTATAAAAATTCACCGCATGGCCGCGTTAAATGCGTCGAATGCCATATCGGTGCCGGAGCGGACTGGTATGTGCATTCTAAGATCTCCGGCGCGCGTCAGGTGATCAAATATTTGTCCAATACTTATAAAAAACCGGTACAAACTCCGGTTAAGGATCTGCGGCCTGCCGAAGAAACGTGCAAACAATGCCACTGGCCCGGAAAACTTTTCAGTACGATGGACTTTAACCGCACATATTTTTTATCTGACAATAAAAACTCGGAATGGCATCTGCGCATGCTGATGAATGTGGGCGCAGGTCACGGACAGACCCGCGGTGTCCACGCTCATATGAATATCGATCAAGACCTCTACTATGTAGCCGATGATGAAAAAAGACAGAAGATAAGCTGGATAAAAACAGTAGATAAAGACGGAAAAGAGACAATATATACAACTTCGAGCTCCAAGTATAAAGACACTGAGCCCCCAGCGTCATTGGTAAGGAAAATGGATTGTATTGACTGCCATAATCGTCCGACACACCGCTTTGAACCTCCTTACCGCTTGATGGATGAGGCGATGCAAAGAGGGGATATTGATGCGTTGATCCCGAAGATCAGGGAAAAAGGCATGGAGGTTCTTTCGAAGGAATATAAATCGACTGATGAAGCGCTTGACACGATAAAGAACTCATTAGAAAATTATTATAAAGAAAAAATGCCGGATTTTTATGCGGCTCACAAAGATGCGATAGAAAAAGCGGCGGAAGCCGTCAAAGTGATGTTCCAAAATAACATGTTCCCCGAAATGAAAGTTCGGTGGGACACGCATCCTGAAAATATCGGGCATCTTTACACACCGGGATGTTTTCGATGCCACGATGGAGAACATAAAACTGTTCAAGGAGCAACGATCACAAAAGACTGCAAAGCATGCCATCTGATCATAGAGCAAGGACCAAAGGGATCCATAGAAAAAAATATAAATGGACTTGATTTTAAACATCCTGTAGAAATCGAAGGGTGGAATGAGACAAACTGCTCGGATTGTCATAGCGGCGCATAAAGGGCTTTGTGAAAATTACCCAGAAACCGGATATATGGTCATACGATTTTTTATGGTGATACACTAACGATATGTTCCGCCCCAAACTTTTTACCACCTTGTCGGAATATTCAACAAGCCAGTTCCTGTCAGACGCCATTGCCGGTGTCATTGTAGGGATCGTGGCGATCCCTTTGGCTATAGCATTTGCAATTGCTTCCGGCGTATCTCCTGATAAAGGGCTTTACACAGCGGTCATCGCAGGGTTTTTAATATCTTTTTTTGGAGGCAGTCGAGTTCAAATAGGCGGTCCAACGGGCGCGTTCGTTGTTATTGTCTATGGCATTGTACAAAAATACGGGATCGATGGACTTGTGACCGCTACTTTTTTGGCGGGTATTCTTCTGGTGATCATGGGCTTTGCGCGTTTCGGATCGGTGATCAAATTCATCCCTCATTCGGTCATTGTCGGATTCACCAGCGGCATTGCGGTCGTTATTTTTTCTTCACAGATAAAGGATCTTTTGGGTCTGAAGACCGGCAAACTTCCGGCAGAATTTTTTGGTAAATGGCGCGTTTTGATAGAAAATTTCCATACGATCAATCACAGCGCGCTATTGCTTGCACTATTGACGATCGTGACAATCGCGATCTGGCCTAGAATATCAAGAAAAATACCGGGTTCATTCGTTGCTTTATTTGTGACATCGGCTATTGCGGTTTATTTTCATTTGCCGGTTGAGACGATCGGGAGCCGTTTTGGTGAATTGCCTCATACGCTTCCGATGCCTCAGATCCCGTCCTTCGATCTTCAAAAGATCCAATACCTTTACCAGCCGGCTTTTACGATCGCTCTTCTGGGCGCTATCGAATCGCTTCTATCGGCGGTTGTTTCCGACGGAATGATTGGAGGTCATCACCGCTCGAATACGGAATTGATCGGTCAGGGCATTGCTAACATCGGTTCGTCCATTTTCGGAGGCATTCCCGCTACGGGGGCGATCGCTCGGACAGTCACCAATATCAAGAACGGCGGAAGAACTCCGGTTGCCGGAATGATCCATGCGCTTACTTTATTTTTAGCGATGTTCTTTTTCGGTAAATGGATCAAGCTTGTGCCTTTATCGTGTCTGGCCGGGATTTTGGCGGTCGTGGCTTATCATATGAGCGAGTGGCGTTCGTTCCGTGAACTGTTGCATGGAACGAAAGGCGGGATCGTTGTTCTTTTGACCACGTTTTTGGTCACGGTCATGATTGACCTGACCGTCGCTATAGAACTGGGAATGGTCTTGTCCGCGTTTATTTTTATCAAAAGAATGTCCGATGTGCAATGCGTAAAGCTGATCACTCAGCAGATCCAGGATGATCAAAAAGAAGAAGAAAACGGTTTAATGCATTTCAGTGTTCCGGAAGGAGTTCAGATCTTTGAGGTGAACGGCCCGCTTTTTTTCGGAGCGGCGAGCCAGTTTGACGAAGCGGACCGGATCGTCAGCGCTAAACCGAAGGTCAGGATCTTAAGGTTTCGAAATGTTTCATTTATTGATTCAACAGGCCTGCATGCGCTCAGAAGTTTTTACGAAAAATGCAAAAAAAGCCACATCCAACTTATTGTCACAGGGCTCCATGTCCAGCCGCTTGATCAGATGATCAAGTCAGATCTGTATGACCTGATCGGCGAGGATAATGTTTTTTCTAATATGAAAGATGCTTTGGACAGAGCCGACCAACTGGTGGGTCCGACGACTTCCGGCTGAATTTTTATGGTTTTCCAATATCAGTGACGGACATCACAGATTATTATGGCGTTATATAGTTTAATTTATTTCAGAAAGAAGGGGTGTAAACTATGTCAACTAGAAGCCTTTCTGAGATGTTCGAACGGGATCATAGGCAAACCGCGCGTGATCTGAATCAATTCTACAGCGTTCTTGAAAAACTCCGCTTTGAAGGCAAACAAAATCTGAGTAAGAATTTGAAACATGCTCAAGAGTTCGTGTCGAATTTTAAAAAAGATTTTGAAAGCCACATGATAGAAGAGGAGAAGATATTGTTCCCTTTCTTAGCACGGCATATTCCGAAGCTAAAGCCGATGATCGGCCTTTTGAATTCCGAACATAGCGATTTCAGGGACAGCATGAACAAATTAAAATCCTCTTTGTCGAAAGCTCAAAAACCTGCCGCGGACAGGGCATTTCTGATCTACAAGATCAACGAACAGTTCACCTATCTTATTTGCTTTCTTAGGGGCCATATGCAAGTGGAGACCCAAGTTCTTTACCGGATCGCTGAGGATGAATTGCGCCCCGATGAAAAAAAACAGCTAATCGAGTGCGTCAAAAAGGCTAGCAAATGAAGACGGTACAACTTCAATCTCGTATGGTTTACGGTCCTGTGGACTCAAGGCGATTTGGTAAATCTCTCGGCATCAATATCTTGCCTATAGATCGGCGGACCTGCTCATTTGATTGCATTTATTGTCAGTACACAGCCGGTATCGGTAACGAGCATTTCCCCGGTTTTGGTGATATTTACGCTCAGCTTTCATCGGATTTTGAGAGGATCAGAGATATGGGCACAGAAATAGATTGGCTTATGCTGTCCGGCAACGGAGAACCGACGCTTCATCCTCAATTTCCGGAAATCGTAGATGGTTTGACGACATTGCGGAACCTCTTTTTTCCAAACAAGCCGCTCGGCATTCTTTCCAATTCCTCGACATGCCAGAAAAAAGAGATCCACATCGCACTTTCGAAGCTGGATGGACGCTTTATGAAATTGGATGCAGGCAACCGTTACCTATGTCAATATATTAACCGCCCGATCGCGAAACTTGATTGGGACAGCATGCTTGTCGGTCTGCGTGACTTGCAAGATACGACTATACAAAGTATGTTCGTTACTGGTAATATTAAAAATATTAGCGAACGCGATATAAAAAATTGGATCGAGGCCATATCCTTTATCCGTCCCATAAAAGTGCAAATTTATACGGTTGATCGTACCACTCAAGAGCAGGGTATCTTGCCTGTCGGTAAAGATAAATTGCAACATATTGCCGATCAACTTCAATCCTATGCGTCAATACCTGCAAAAGTCTATTGATGTCGGTAAAAATAAACCCTTAAATTGGCCGAGCCTTTGATGTTATCTCCGGATAAGAATTTCAAACAATTTGGAATGTTGACGGGCGCGATATTGGGCCTTGGAGCTCCGGCTGGCAGTATTTTGTTTAGATCGGTCCTGGCCGGCCGGATCGACTACATTTGGATCAGCCAGGATGTTCACCGGCATCTCTTTTTTTATTCTTACATGATGCTTCTTACGCCGTTCGTCTTCGGTGTTTTCGGTGCTTATCTGGGAAATTTGAACGATAAAATCCGCGCGCAGAATAAATCCTTGGAAAGCATGATGCACGTTTTAGAATCTCAGTCCATGATGGACGACGTGACGGGGATCTACAACCATCGGCATCTGATGGAAGAAATAGAAAAAGAAGTCGAGAGATCCAAAAGATACAATCATGTTTTGTCAGGCATGATGGTGGATGTCGATGGATTTAAAAATATCAATGAACTTTATGGCCATCCCGTCGGTAATTATATTTTAAGGGAAATGGCGCTTGTTTTGAGGCAAAGCATCCGTAAGATCGATATTATAGGCCGATATGGAGGAGATGAGTTCATTGCTATTCTTCCGGAGGCAGATCTAAAATCGTCAGAAGTTGTTTCCAAAAGGATTTTGCAGAACGTGAGGCAGCACCGTTTTAAGACGGCTAGAGATTATATTTCGCTTACGGTGAGCATTGGCCTTTTTTCTTTTGAAGACGCGAGCACCTTAGATGCAGCGCAATTTATTGAGAAGATCGACCAAAATATGTTTCAGGCGAAAAGATCCGGCAAGGACACGTTTTTCGCGATGCCTTAACAAGCTCAGAATGCCGTACGCCCACCCCTTTTAAACCCTTAGACAGGTGCAATAGGGCATATTATTCTTATCAAAAATAGTATTCTTATAAGCATAATTAAGTTTATTCATTTATATGTTATTTTGCACTTGTAAAGATCGATTATTTTAAGTAAAATACAAAAGCTGCCAGTATGATACTTTCAATATAAACTTTTCTTTTACAGTTCCTCAATAAAGTCAATCACGGGAGAGAGTTCCTTTGAGACTTTTATTGGCCGACGATAACATCCACAACTTACATTTCCTGGAATCACTGTTCCATGCGCAAGGTTACGAAGTTTTGACCGCGACAGATGGTGAAGAAACGCTTTCGGCGGTAAAGTATAAGGATGTTGATCTTGTGCTGATGGATGTGATCATGTCTAAGCTTATCGGTTTTGAAACGGCAAAAGGTGTCAAAAGGTTAAAGGATGTTCCAATAATTTTTCTCACCGGCTTTGGAGATAGAAGATCCGTCGTTGGAGGGATCGAAAGCGGGGTGGATGAGTTTGTTTCACAGCCGCTGGTGCCCGAAGAACTTTTGCTCCGTGTTAGAAATTTATTAAAACTCAGAGAATTTCAAAAATCCGCCAAACATCGCGCGGAGTACCGTGCCCGCCGACTTAGGCATACATTTCAAAAATTAGCGGAAGCCAACCACGAAATGGTTCACCGGCTTTTGATGGCTTCCGAATATCGGGATGATCAGACGGGACGTCATATCGTTCGTGTGGGGCAGTACAGTCGTTTGATAGCCGGATACTTGGGATTTGGCACAAGATTCATGGAAACTATTGAAGAAGCCGGTCCGGTCCACGATATAGGTAAGATCGGTATTCCCGACAGCATATTGCTTAAACCGGGTAAACTCACAAACGGGGAATTTGCGATCATGAAAACCCACACCTTGATCGGTGCTAGCATTTTGCAAAAGGGGACGTCCCGCATGATCAAAATGGGGTGCGAAATCGCCTTATCTCATCATGAAAAATGGAATGGTTCAGGATATCCTTTCGGAAGGAAAGGGAAAGAAATACCGATCGCCGGCAGGATCGTTGCGGTAGTCGATGTTTTTGATGCCTTGACTTCCAACCGGCCTTACAAAACGGCTTATTCGTGGGAAAGGTCCATGGGAATTATCGAGCAAGGCAAGGGTGAGCATTTTGATCCCGATGTTGTTGATGCCTTCTTCAGGGGATCAAGCGAATCCAGAAAGATCTATGATTCACACGGCGATAAAGCCGATAATATAGGTGTTAGATCCGGACACAATCCTTCCTCAAGGGACATCCCCATCTTGTAAATATATTCTTGGGACGCTCCATGTAATAAAATTTTGGTATTATTTAGACGTTTCACACGGTAAGATTGATTCATAAATGTATAATCGATTATATCTATTTTTAATTCATGGGATCACGTCTGTACTTCAAGAGACTGTTTACAGCCCTATTTTTATTATTGCTGTGACGATCATCCTGATTTTAGAGCGCTTATTCCCCGTCGACCCCAAACAGGAAACATTGAGCATCGGATTTCTTCATGATAGCGTCTGGTTGCTAATGGCCCTGCTGTTTGTAAGTACAGTGGTGGCCGTGTATGTGAAAGCTTTCACATTTCTTTATAATAAATATTTTAGTTTTTTGACAGTGCCATGGAAAGGTCATCTGCCTCAAATTGTGTCCTTCATGATAGGCGTGGTTTTATCCGACCTTTTGCAATGGTTCAAACATTGGCTTATGCATAAGGTCCCTTGGCTCTGGCAGTTTCATGCAGTCCACCATTCGCAACGTCAGCTCAACATGTTCACTAATGAGCGTTTTCATTTTATTGAATATATCGTTTCACGACCCATTGTTTTGATTCCGATGATGATTTTGGCGGTCGATATGCCTAATATCATTGCTTTTGGGATCTTTTCAACATGGCAAGTCCGTTTTTATCATTCCAACATTAAATCAAACTTGGGTTTTTTACGTCATATCTTTGTCACCCCTCAGTCGCATAGACTTCACCATTCTTTTGAACGTCAATTTCAGGAAAAAAATTTTGGCATCATGTTCTCATTTTGGGACAGGATCTTTAATACGCAGTCTGATATTATTAATGAATATCCGGATACAGGGATTAAAGACGGTCAATTTCCTTTGGAGAGGAAGACAAGTTTTTTGGATTTATTTATCATGCCATTACGCCAGCTTTTTTATCCATTTTATGCGATCGCTAGGGATTTTAGAACCAAAGGCTCGATGAATAGACTTTGATGTCTGTTGAGATAAACTAAGCGAAAAGGATCGAAATATTCCGAATACATTTGAACTAGCTAATTTTTGTCTTGCGTTTAATGGGTATTTTTTCGTGTTCTATTCAGAAAAGTGAAATAACCTTGCTTTCTCAAATGTTATGGCTTTTATCGCATGGCATAGAAGCCATTCTTAAAAAAACAGTTTTAAGCCCTGTCTTTATTGTTGCAGTGGTGTTTATTTTGCTGTTGGAACGAATATGGCCAGTTGATCCCAGACAAAAAACGTTCAGCGTAGGTTTTTTACATGATTGCGTTTGGCTCGTGCTGGCCTTGTCTTTTGTGGCGATCGTGGTGAATGAGTATGTTCACTGGTTTAAAAGTTTTTATGATGCGCATTTGAGTTTTTTGACATTAAAACAGAGCAAATATCTTCCCCAAACCGTTTCTTTCGTCATTGGAATATTGGGGGCCGATTTTTTGGCCTGGTTTCAGCACTGGTTGAAGCATAAAGTGCCGTGGTTCTGGCAGATCCACGCCGTACATCATTCTCAGCATGAGATCAATTTGTTCACCGATTTCCGGTTCCATTTTTTTGAATATATCATTTCGCGGCCTATTGTGATGGTCCCGATGATGGCACTAGGAGTGGATGTTCCCACCATTGCTTTGTTCAATGTATTTGCCACATGGCAAACGCGATTTTATCATGCCAATATCAGGTCTGACCTGGGTTTCTTGCGTTATATTTTTGTGACACCCCAATCACACCGAATTCATCACTCTGTTGAAGAACGTCATCACGATAGAAATTTTGGCGTGATGTTTTCATTCTGGGACCGCCTTTTTGGTACGCAATGGGAAACATCCGATGAATATCCCACGACAGGAATTGCAGATACCGATTTTCCGGTTGAAAAGAAAGCGACGCTTCAAAGCGCGATTCTTGTGCCGTTACGACAGCTTTTTTATCCCTTTTTTGTGATCGGAAGCAGTTTTGTTCGTCAAAACCAAAATGTCAAGCAACCCTAAGATCACTGTTCTTATTCCGACTTTTAATCGGGCTGAATATATTGCGGAATGTTTGGACAGTATCTTGTCCCAGACGCTTCCGGCGTTCCAAGTGATCGTCGTCAATGACGGTTCCACCGACCGCACTCGCCATATCTTAGAGCCTTACATGGACCGTATCGATTATTTTGAAACGAACCAGATCGGGAAGCCGAGCGCGATCAATCATGGTTTGGAAAGAGTCAAAGGAGACTACCTCTGGATCTTTGACGATGATGATGTGGCCCTTTCGGATGCGCTGGAGCGATTTGTTGAGCCGCTGGAACAAATGCCTCAGCATGGTTTCAGCCATAGCACATTTTTTGTTACAGCCAATGAGCTAAATAACAATCGGATCGGAAAGGTTTTGTATGAGTTAAAAATTCCGGACTTGGAAAAAAGAGGATTTTTGATCCCGTTGCTGGAAAACAATTTTTTAGGCGGAGCGGCTTTATTTGCACGAACATCTTGTTATAAAGCAGTCGGCCTGTTTGATCCCAGACTTTTGCGTTCGCAAGATTATGAGATGGCTATCAGGCTTGCCGAACGATTCACCGGCGTCCGTGTGCCAGGGAGCGCAACGTTCCATTATCGGCAGCACGATGGCATACGTGGCAATCTTAAAGACCGTTTCTCTTCCAATCAGCGGCTGTCCAAATGGTTGGAATACGATCAATTTATCTTCCGTAGAATTTACCGGGAGTATCCATTGGAAAAGTATCTCCCCTCAAATAACTTGAACAGCCATAACAAACGGCAGGCACTGCTTCAACGTCTTGTGATCATGGCGAACAAGATTTTAGTTCAAGAAGCCATGAACGATCTTCGCGCTCTTGCCGAGCTTGACGATCCACGTCCGTTCTCTGCAGAGGAACGAATAATTGTTCGGACAATGGTTGAATACCCATATTATAAAGTAGGCAACTTGATCGACCAGCGTATATTTTCAGCGGAACTTCATAAGTTATCCTCTTCGTCCAAAGTTGCAAGATCCCTAAAGCGCGAAATCCTTTTCGCAGTTCTTAAGCTATGTAAAGAGGAGCCAACCCCGCGTCGAGCATATAGAAGTCTCATCAGAATTATTAATCTTTGTTCTTAATGTTTTATAAGTTTAAATAAATAAATTACTTATGATATAATTATTAAAATAATACATTGACACTTTTTAGGGTTAGTAATCGTCTAATACTGTATAAGATAGTATCTTTTTAGTACCAATGACTATAGTCTAATAATAGCTTTTTGCAGGTTACATGAAAAAAATACTACTATTTATTATTGTTTTTCTTCTCGGTATTGCCGTCGGGTGGTTTGGCACCAGTTTACCATATTTCCAAAAAAGCAATAATGTCGGACCTTTAAACCGATTACACTATTATCCCGCAGGCGGACATTTGATCGATCCGATCATACAAGATGAGTTCCAGCAGGCGCGTGATACGCAGCTGGAAGGGATTAAAAAAGAAATGGAGAGCTACATCCAGAAGTCGATAGCTAACGGGAGCGCGATCAAAGTCTCGGTTTATTTGAGGGATTTTAACAAGGCGAACTGGGTAGGCATAAATGAAGATGCCAAATATTCATCAGCAAGTCTGGGCAAGGTACCCTTGATGTTCACCATTTACCTCAAAGCACAAAGCGATCCGGGACTTCTTCATAAGAAGATCAGGTACGCTGTTCCGATAGAAAGCCCGAGATATCAGGTTCATGCGCCTCAAGCTCGATTACAATTAGGCCAAGAATATACCGTTGATGAATTGGTGCATAATATGATTGTTTACTCTGATAATATTTCATTATTGCTTCTTGGTTATGACCAAGACATCGATCTTGGCATTGCGAATCTTCTTTTGGCGCAGTTGCAATTGCCAATCCCACAAAAAGGTCAAGGAGACTATCAAATATCGGCCAAAGATTATTCAAGTTTTTTTAGGATGCTTTACCGAGCGACCTATTTGAATAGAGAGCTTTCGGAGAAGGCGCTAGGATTATTGACAGAGTCCGAATTTAATAAAGGGATCGTCGGTGGTCTTCCAAGAAATACTGTAGTTGCCCATAAGTTCGGCGAAAGCGGAGAGCTTGGGCGAGAAGTGCAGCTTCACGACTGCGGCATTGTTTATTTCCCAGAGCATCCTTATCTGATATGTATCATGACAAGAGGACAAGACTTTGAACACTTGGAACAGGTGATCGAAGGATTATCCAATATTGCGTATGACGGTTTTTCTTCAATCCCATCGAAGAGACCCGCATCATAATGTGGTTTTCCCTATTAAACCTTTTCTGGTTTTTTACGTCTAATAGGGTACAATAACAACAATCTATTGCTTTTTTTAAAAAGGAGAGATCAATGAGAAATCGTTCTACATTAGTAAGTGGTTTGGCTTTGTCTTTAGCCCTTATCTCTATGGCTCCATTGGCATTTGCGGGTGAAGTACAGAATAGAGAAGAGCGGCAGCAAGATCGTATCGACCAAGGGATACAGTCAGGTCAATTAACGTCTAAAGAATCCGCCAATCTCGAGAAAAGAGAAGACAAACTCGAGGCAGATAGACAAGCGGCTTTGGCAGATGGGAAAATAACACCGAAGGAAAGAAGGAAATTAAACCACGAAGAAAATAGAGATAGCCGGAAGATCTACAGAAAGAAGCATAATAAAAGGACAGCTAAGCCGGAGGCATCACCGACAACGACAAGTTGATCTATAACGGTTTTTTGTCTTGATACAGACTCCTGCCACGCATATCGTGCGTCGCAGGAGTTTTTTTAGGGAGCCGATATTATAATGTTTGCCTTGCCTATCATGATCCTGACATTAGGGATCTTCACGCTTGGATATCGTTATTACAGCGCATTTCTTGCCGCCAAAGTTTTTGTATTGGACAAAGATCGGACGACGCCTGCTTATACTCACCGCGACGAACAGAATTATTATCCGATGAATAAATGGGTCCTTTTTGGACATCATTTTGCTGCGATCTCAGGTGCGGGCCCGTTGATCGGACCTGTGCTGGCAGCGCAGTTTGGCTATTTACCGGGGTTGATTTGGATCGTGGTGGGCGCGGTTCTCGGCGGTGCTGTACAGGATTTCGTGATATTGGTCGCGTCGACGAGACGCGAAGGTCGCTCGCTTGCGGAGATCGCAAAGGAAGAAATAAATACATCTACAGGATTGGCTTGTGCAGTGGCGATCCTTTTTATTGTGATCGTGGCCCTTGCGGGTCTTGGCTTTGTGGTTGTCAACGCATTAGCAGAAAGCTCCTGGGGTACTTTCACTATCGCGATGAGCATTCCGATCGCGATGGTCATGGGATTTTATGTATTTGCGGTGAACAAAGGATCGCATCAAGCGATCCGCATCGCCAGTATTTTGGGGGTTGGCGCACTTTTGGCGGCGGTCGTCTTCGGGCGGTTCGTGCCGGATATTTCCTGGCTGAATCACTTTTTTTTGATGGATAAGCGAGCCATTATTATTGCGATCGCGGTTTACGGTTTTTTTGCTTCCGTACTGCCTGTGTGGCTTTTACTTGCGCCGCGTGATTACTTAAGTTCATACATGAAACTTGGAACTATTTTTTTTCTGATCGCCGGTATTTGTTTTGTGAATCCGAAACTTCATTTTCCCGCGATCACGCCGTATATTCACGGCGGTGGACCGATCGTACCGGGAAAAGTGTGGCCATTTTGCTTCATCACGATCATGTGCGGCGCGATATCCGGATTTCACGCGTTAGTTTCGTCTGGGACGACGCCGAAGATGATCTCGAACGAATGCCATGCACGCTCGATCGGCTATGGCTGCATGCTTCTGGAGTCCCTTGTAGCTGTTGTGTGTCTGATCGCGGTTTGTTCGCTGCAGCCGGCTGATTATTATGCGATTAATGTACCGCCGGCTGTCTATCAGACGCTCGGAGGCGGATTAAATCAACCCGTTAATCTGGCCGAGCTAACGCAACAGGTGGGTGAAAAAAATCTGGCGGGCCGTACCGGCGGCGCCGTAACTTTGGCTGTTGGAATGGCACAGATCTTCAGCGCAATCCCCGGACTCAAAGGTCTGATGAAATATTGGTACCATTTTGCGATCATGTTCGAGGCGCTTTTTATCCTGACAACGATCGACGCAGGCACAAGGATAGCACGTTTCATTCTGCAGGAATTTTTGGGAAGAATTTATGCGCCCTTTAGAAAACCAGATTGGCTCCCTGGCAATATTTTGGCGAGCCTTGTCGTAGTGTTGTCGTGGGGATATTTGATATGGAATGCCAGCATCAGCACGATCTGGCCGATGTTCGGGATCGCCAATCAATTACTGGCTGTTATTGCGCTGATCATCGGTACCACGATCCTTATCCGGATGAAAAAGAGCCGGTATATTTGGACGACTGTTTTGCCGGTGAGCTTTGTCGCAGTGACCACAGTGACAGCCGCTTCAGAAATGATCCTAAAACATTATTGGCCCAAATCCGCAACCGCGTTCATTGTCCATCTGAATGTGGCGTTGATCTGTGTGATGGTCGGCAGCACGCTCTTCATATTCTTCAACGCTCTGAAAAAGTGGTCCCAGATGAATGATTTGTAATTTTAAATTAATCTTTTTGTTATGTTGTGTAATGTAAAATTTGAGTATAATCAAAGTTTGATCTAGCGGAAGGAGAATAGAAATGAAGAAAATAACATCTTCGATTTTTGCGGTATTGATATTCGCAGGACTTGCTGTTTCAAGCTATGCCGAAGTGGTCCAAGGACCGATAGAATCTATCGATAAGACCAAGAATGAGATCGTTGTGAAGAATAAAGAAACGGGGACCGACAAAGCCGTCATCGTTCATCCGAAGATCATTGCAACGTTGCAGAACGGCACTGTCGTGAAAGCGTCCCTGAAACCGGGAAGCAATGTGGCTGATACGGTCGAAGTTAAGGTTGGTTGAGAAACAAATGAAAGGACTTGAAGGAGCAAAGCAATGAGATCAATAAAAAATCCAAGTATCGTTTTAATTGTTGCTGCAATGACGGTTTTATGGTCAATGCCTAAAGTGCATGCTGATGATGACAGTTCGAGAAATATTTTGAAACAAGGCTTGCTCGGCGCAGGTACCGGCGCGATCGCGGCGAGCGCTTCAGGCGGCAAAGCCGGAAAAGGAGCCTTGATCGGCGCGGGGACCAATATCATTGGAGGTGCGCTTTTGGATACTTTGACCGGGCCTTCTCAGCCGCAACAACAACCTCAGCAAGTGGTTTATGTTCAGCAGCAACCACAGTATGTTCAATCTTACTCTGCGCCTCAACAAGGAGGTTATTATCCTGCAGAGTCTCAACCGGTCTATGTCCAGCAAGCGCCTGCTTATGAACCTCCTCCTCAAGAAGATCCCAATAAAAAAATATTGAAGCAAGGTCTGCTCGGTGCGGGCACGGGTGCTATTGCAGCCGGCGCATCCGGGGGAAATGCCGGAAAAGGTGCATTGATCGGCGCGGGGACCAATGTGATCGGCGGCGCTTTATTAGATACGCTGACGACGCCGTCTCAACCTCAGAGACCTCAGACGGTGTATGTTCAGCAAGCGCCACCACCACCGCAGTATCAGCAGTATCCTGCTCAATATTCAAATCAGAATCAGGGTTATGTGAACCAGAGTAGTTCAACGACGTCTCAGCCCAAGAAAAAGATCATTCGTAAATATGATTCCGACGGCAATGTGATATCGGAAGAGGAAGTTTGGGAGTAAGCCAGATAAAATTATAAATGAGGGAATTAAAATGAAATTGACCAGAGTATGGTTTCCATCGTTTTTAGTGATATCTTTTTTTATTCTGTTGTGCGGACCGGTTTCAGCCGCCGGTAGTTTGGATGGTAAGATTTTTACCGGAGAATTCGGCAACAAAGGTGAGGCTGCCGGCACTAAGGATGATTTTGTGTTTAAGGACGGGAAGTTTGTTTCGGCTCTTTGCAGTACCTTTGGTTATGGCAGCGGAGATTATCAGACAACGGCGCAGGGCAAAACAGTGAATTTTGAAAGCCAGATAACCAACGCTGCAGGTGGAAAGATGGATTGGAAAGGTGCGGTGATAGGCGACAAGATAGAGGGGACTTTTATTTCCCAGGAGAACGGCAAATCCACCGATTCGTGGTTCAAAGGCGTTTTAAAGCAGTAATTATCCGATCCACAGATGTTTTAGAGGTTGTGCGGAAGAAGGGTTTCGCGCAACCTCTTTTTATTTGATATAATAATGGATCACCCAAATCAATGAATAAACAAAGAAGACTTCATCATTATCATTCTGCCGCGCGGCGGGGCATCATGTCTTTTGTTTTAGTTGCTTCGGTGATGCTTGTCGGGACCGTCGGCATGCATCATCTCGAAAAATTATCTTATTTAGACGCTTTTTATTTTATGAGCATGATCGCGACAGCCCAAGGGCCGGCATTGGCTCCAGTCACTGTGGCAGGGAAGATCTTTGCGTCTTTGATGGCTTTTGTCTCCGTGGGATCTGTTGTAGCGGCTTTGGGATTTTTGTTCGGACCTTTTTTTGGAAAACTCTGTAAAGTAGGGTTTGAAAAATTGGAACAAGAATTGGATCTCCTTGAAAATAAGGATAAGTCTGATTGACTTGATATGCGCATTTTATTGGTAGAAGATGACGCGCGAATGGCAAGTTTCATCCGCCGCGGATTGAAAGAAGAAAATTATACGGTTGATCTTGCGAAAAACGGAGAAGAGGGGCTCTACCTAGCCCAACTTAATCCTTACGATCTCATTATCCTAGACTTGTTGTTGCCTAAAAAAAGCGGTCTTGAAGTTTTAAGGGATCTCCGCCGAGAACGGGTGACCGTGCCTGTTTTGATCCTGACGGCTAAAGATAAGCCGTCGGACAAAGCTACAGGATTGGATTCGGGCGCCGATGACTATTTGGTGAAGCCGTTTTCGTTCGAGGAGTTTTTGGCGCGCGTGCGCGCGCTGCTTCGCCGAAGAGGCGATCTTCTGGAAACAGTCCTTCGCGTCGCGGATCTTCAGGTCGACACTTTAAAACGTCAAGTTTTGCGTGCCGGTAAGGAAATATTTTTGACCAGTCGTGAATATTCTCTGCTGGAGTTCATGATCCGCCACAAGAATCAGGTCGTGACACGTTCTGCTCTCGCTGAAAAAGTATGGGAACACGACTTTGATACTTTCTCCAATGTGATCGATGTTTTGGTTGCCCGCTTGCGCCGGAAGATCGATGGCGATTTTCATCCTCGATTGCTGCAAACTGTCCGGGGCAGCGGTTATATTTTGCAAGAACCTGATAAATCGTGATCCGCTCGATCCGATTTGTTCTGACCTTATGGTATATCGGGATCCTCACGGTCATCCTTTGCCTGTTTAGTTACACGCTTTATTCGAAGGTTTCGTCAAATCTGAACCGTCATATTAATGAAACTTTAGCCGCTCAAGCTGATGCGACGGCGGATAATATCTTTGCTTTTTGGAAAGCCGAACACGAAGTTTACAAAACGGACACGATCCAAAAAGAGATCAAGTATGGGCGGTTTCAAGCTTTGATCGACCGCTGGTCTAATGAAACCAACGAATTGGAAGATCATAGCTTGCGTCTGGTCGGACATGATGGAACGGTCTTAGCTGCTTCAGACCATTTCTCTGAATTAAATCTGCCTCTTGAAGAATCGATCATAAAAAAAGCGTTCAAAAAACGCACCAGTTACCAAACTTTCAAACAAGGTAAAAGCGGATTTCAGCTGATTACACGTCCGATCGTTGAGGATGGGCAGTTGCTTTATATTGTACAAATAGCCGTTTCACGCCGGCAGGCCGAAACTTCGCTCGAACAATTGCGTAGCTGGCTTTTTTGGCTTGTTCCTTTAACGGCCTTGTTCACTAGTGCCATCGGATGGTTTTTAGCCACTGCGGCTTTGCGGCCCGTGGATCGAATGATCAGGAAAGTGCGGTTGATCGGCATTCAGCGTCTTCATGAGCGTATCGAAGTACCGAATACACATGACGAATTGGAGCAATTGGCTGAAACTTTCAATGGACTGCTGTCGAGATTGGATAGATCTTTCAAACGCGTACGTCAATTCAGTGCGGCAGCGGCACATGAATTGCGCACTCCTCTCAGTGTCATGAAAGGGGAGCTTGAGGTTACGTTGCGCAAACCGCGGAATAATGAGGAATACAGGGAGCTTCTGCGGTCACAGCTTGATGTGTTGACCGAATTAGCGAATATCGTGGAGCAGCTTCTGGCGTTGGCCTATGCCGAAGAAGGCGAAGAGGCCATTGAGTGGAAAGATATTCAGTTGGGAGAGCTGGTCAGGCCGATGGTTTATGTTTGGCAGAAAGTGGCTTCCGCTAAAGGGATCACGATCGATTTTGTGGAGCGTGACGTTTCTCTTATCCGGGGAGAAAAAAGACTTCTGGAGCGTTTGGTCTCTAATTTCCTGGATAATGCCGTCAAACATACGCCTGCACAGGGAAAGATACATGTTGAAGTGGCTCGGCGTAACGGCGAAGTATGTATCGTGGTCCAAGATACGGGCTCAGGGATTCCTGCGGAAGAATTGCCCAAGATATTTGATAAGTTCTTCAGCCGTACAAAACCAAACAACGGCAGCTCTTCGGGTGTTGGATTAGGTTTGGGTTTGTGCCGATGGATCGCCGAATCGCATAAGGGGCGGATAGAAGTTCAGAATCCTTCCGGACCGGGGGCGACTTTCTTGATTTCGTTTCCTGCGATCCCTCCGGAAGGCGCTATTATACAGATGAACGATTTGTAATCTTAAATTCATCCCTACGTCATTTTAATAGTATAAAATCGAAAGCAAAGGGAGAGATGACCATGAAAAAATTAAAAGGATTGGTATTAGTCTTAGCGTTTCTTTTTGGGGCGGCATTAGTTTATCAGGCGTCTGCCATTGCTGCGGAAACCACTACTGCTACGGATCAGAAAACCGATAAGGGCGAGAAGGGCGAAAAAAAGAAACACCTGAAGAAAAAGCCGGGTGTTAAAAAGAAAAAAGCGAAACCTTCACCAGCTCCGGCGAGTTCAGCATCACCGGCTGCCTAATTCACTATAATTTGTAAGAAGGAGATCCTGAATGCACAGAAAGCGGGTGTTAACTTTGGTGTCGACTATCGCTTTTTGCGGTGTTTCCGCCATGAGTTTTGCCGAAACAACGCCTCCCGCATCTACGGCGGTGACATCGGCGCCTACTCCTGTGATCAGCACTTCCGAAGGCACTGTTTCTGCGGTTAATACAAGCGTCACTGCACCTTGGCTTAAGATCAAGGATGCCGTCGGAAGAGAATGGGTGATCATGATCGATACTGCTTCCAGTTCTATTTGGAGGGGCGGGAATCAGGTCACCTGGACTGATATTAAAGTGGGCGATAAAGCGAAAGTTCGTCATACCGAAAAAGAGGGTAAGGTTTTCGTTAAGACAGTGGAACTGGAATAAAGGTATTTTTCAACAAAGCGATCTAATAAAGCCGTAGAAAAAATCTACGGCTTTATTTATTTCTGGTTTATAATGGTCAGGTTTGAAGTATGAAAATATCAGTTTTGGTCGATAACGCTCAAAACAGGAGGTATAAAGTGCTGTTAAAACATCAGAATAGAAACAAATTTACGAAGTATATTTTAATCGCAGGGCTGGCTGCCATAGTAATGATCGCCGGTGGCTTTCATTCTAGTTATGCCGAAGACCAATCCTCGAGGAATGCTCCATCCCCAAAGGTTATCGCGTTGGATACCAATCACGATGGAAAGCCGGATCAGTGGCAATATTATGAGAATGGTCAGATTGTACGGACAGAGGCAGATACTAATTTTGATGGTGTTGTTGATGAGATCGGCTATTATAAAGACGGCAAGCTGGTGAAGGTCGAAAAAGATTCTGATTATGACGGTAAGATGGATCGATGGGTGGAGTATTGATTTCAAAGAAGCGGTGTGCATGAGTTACCGGCGACCCTTTTTATATTGACTGTATAAGGCTAAGAAGGTCAAACAGCTTTTGTCTGACGAGGGCATTATCAGGAACCGCTAAGAGTTGACAGCAGACTTGACAAACTTGGCCGAAATAGTATAATTGTACCGACTGGTTGGTATGTATGAAAACCCTGATGGAAGATCACCCAACGAAGCAGAAACTCTTGGACACCGCGCAAGGACTGGTCCTGGAGAAAGGTTTTGCCGGCACGACGGTCGATGATATATGCCGGAAGGCAAAGCTGACCAAGGGAAGTTTTTTTCATTATTTTGACAGTAAAGAAGAATTGGGTGTAGAACTTCTCAGGCGTTATTGTTCTCATAACAAAGAGGCTATGAGATCCGGCTGTTGTCTGGCGGAAAAAGATCCTTTGCAGAGAGTTTACGGATTTTTGGATTTTATGATAGAGAAAATGAAGAAAAATAACGGCAGGGGATGTTTAGTCGGCAGTATGGCGCAGGAACTCTCAGATACTCATCCTGAGATCCGGTCGATTTGCGGCCATGCGTTCCATGAAATGTCCGAAGTCCTAAAATCCGACCTGCAGCAGGCCAAAGCAAAATATGCGCCGAAGGCGGATTGGGATCCGGCAAGTCTGGCGGACCATTTTGTAGTAGTGCTGGAGGGCACTTTATTAGTCTCAAAAGTAAAACAAAACTCAACCGCAAGACAGAATGGGTTGATCCATTATAAGGAATATATAAGGTCGCTTTTCAAAAAATAATTTTTTTGCTCAAATTACATACCAACTGGTTGGAATGTAAATTAAAACGATCTGCTGAGGTTCGGCGGATAAAAACAAAGGAGCGTTACAATGGAAAATAAGTGTTCGTCTCAAACCGGTTCATGCGATACCCATGAAGAACAGAGCTGTTCGACGCAGTCCTCGACTTGCTGTCCTATAGAAAAGGTCACGGAGATGTGGGGTTGTGCGTTTCATCAAGCCATTAAGGAAGCTCATGTGGAAGTCTTAAAAGCGAAGATCCATAAGGCATGGGGGGCCAAGATGGATAAAATGGCTGATGCGGTGATCGAAGCGATGGGAGTGCAATGGGAATCCATGCTGGCGCAAGGTAAAGCAAAGATGGATCTGAAGGAGAAAATAACACGTATCATGACGGAAGGTAAGAAGTAATATTTTGTGATGGGAAAGGGATGCTTCAGAGCGTTCCTTTCTCATCACTGTCATTCAAAAAGCGAGGTGCATGATGTCAAAAGAAGTGCGGGAAATTCGGCATCAAGACGGACAGGATCTGGACGATTATTCCAACACTGTTATTACAGCCGCTGAAAAGATCAATCCGTCCGTTGTTAATATCGACGTGATAAAAAACAACAGCGGTTCGCGTGTATCGCAGCCTGCAAAGGGAGGTGGTTCGGGATTTATATTTACAAGCGATGGGTTCATTTTAACGAATAGCCATGTTGTTCACGGCTCTGACAGTATTCATGTAACTCTTTCCGACGGTAATGATTACCGGGCCGATCTCGTCGGAGATGATCCTGACACGGATCTGGCAGTTATCCGTATTACTGCGCCGAAGCTTTCATCCGCGGTTTTCGGAGATTCCGAAGCGCTTAAAGTCGGCCAGCTTGTGATCGCTGTCGGAAATCCTTTTGGTTTTCAATATACAGTCACGGCCGGGGTGGTTAGCGCGATGGGCAGGTCTTTACGTTCGAGTTCAGGCCGGCTGATCCAAAATATCATTCAAACGGATGCGGCGCTGAATCCCGGAAATTCAGGCGGACCGCTCGTGACTTCTAGCGGAAATGTGGTTGGCGTGAATACAGCGATCATTGCGCCGGCGCAAGGGATCAGTTTTGCGATAGCCAGTAATACAGCTGTTTATGTGGCAGGCCGTTTGATCAAAGACGGCAAGATCAACCGCGGTTATGTGGGGATCATGGGGCAAAATGTCCCGCTTCACCGGCAGATAGTTAGGTTTAATAACCTTGTTTCAGATCAAGGGATACTGGTGATTTCTGTTGCTGAAGACAGTCCCGCGGAAAAAGCAGGCATCGTTGAAGGGGATATTTTAATACGATTTGGGGATCAGAATGTGCAGACTGTCGACGATTTACACCGGCTGCTTACGGAAAAAAAATTCGGCGTGGCTGTAGAAGTTATCCTTTTAAGGAATTATAAAAAAATGTCATTATTTATTGTCCCTGAAGAATCCGGAGATCATTCAAAATAATAGGAGGTCCGTATGAGTTCACAAAATGGAAATAGTTTGTTATGGAGATATGCAACGAAAAAATTCGATCCTTCAAAAAAAGTACCGGAATCCCAATTTACAGAACTGATCGAGGCGCTTCGTCTGGCGCCCTCGTCTTTTGGCCTGCAGCCGTGGAAATTTGCGGTCGTCGTCAATCCGGCTTTGAGAAAAGAGCTTCAGGCCCACGCATGGAATCAGCCACAGGTGGCGGATGCATCGCATTTGATAGTTTTGTGCGCACTCAAAAGCATAGATGAAGCTTATGTCAAACAGTTCATAAAACAGCTTGCTTCCCAACGCGGTGTATCCGTTGAATCACTTAAAAGTTATGAAGAGATGATGCTGGGGTTTGTTAAGGGGCATACTAAAGAATGGTTGTCCGAATGGATGAAGAAACAAGTGTATCTCGCGCTTGGGTTTCTGATCTACGCTGCCAGTGACCGCCACATTGATTCCTGCCCAATGGAGGGTTTCGACAGTAAAAAATTCGACGAGATCTTAAAATTAGGTGATGAAGGGATCGAATCGGTCGTGTTATGCCCGGTCGGCTATCGATCCTCCGAAGACCCTTATTCAAGTCTAAAGAAGGTCCGGTTCAGCTCTCAGGAGGTTGTTGTCGCAAAGAACTGATCGCCGCACTTTTAATGCTTTTTGTTTTGAAACGGCTATTGCGGCGTCATTTTTTGGCTTAGTCTTAACCGCTTCCCGTTGTATAATAGCCGTTCATTATGCCGGCCACAAAAGACAAACTTGCCAACGGTAAGAATAATTCTCATCAGACGATACCTGTATCGGCATCGGAATATTTTTGCCAAACTTCGGCGGATGATCTATTAGAGAAGTTCAATACTTCTTTGCAAGGCCTTTCTCAGACTGAAGCCGAATCCCGCCTGAAGGAATACGGTTTTAACGAACCCGCCAAGAAAAAGAAGCGCACGATCCTGATCCAATTTTTTTCCAAGTTCTTGAATCCCTTAGTCATTGTGTTGGTGATCATTGGTACATTTTCTTTATTTTTCGGAGAAAAGATAGAGGCGTTTCTTATTTTGCTGATGATCCTGATGAGTGTCCTCTTGTCCTTTGTTCAGGAATACCGCTCAGGCAAAGAGGCTGAGAAATTAAGCGAAATGGTACGTGCAACCTCCACGCTTATCCGCAACGGGAAGAAACGTGAGATCAAAATGAGGAACATTGTGCCCGGAGATATCGTCGACCTTTATGCCGGCGACATGATCCCGGCGGACCTGCGCATTCTCTCCTGCAAGGATCTATTCATCAACCAGGCATCCCTGACGGGCGAATCATTTCCGATAGAAAAATTCCCAAATCCGATCCAGACAAAATCATCATCGATCTCCGAGATGTCCAATGTGGCATTCATGGGATCGAGCGTGGTCAGCGGTACGGCGCTCGGTATCGCGATCAAGACCGGCGTGCGCACTCAATTCGGAGAATTATCCAAACGGCTGGCTGCCATGACTACAGAATCCAGCTTTGATAAAGGGATCCACAAATTCGTATGGCTTATGATCCGTTTCATGGTGTTGCTTGTGGTGATCATTTTTGCGATCAATGCGGCTGTGAAGGGAAATATGATCGAAGCGTTCTTATTTTCCTTAGCGGTGGCTGTCGGCCTGACCCCTGAAATGCTCCCTATGATCGTTGCGATCAATCTTTCCAAAGGTGCTATTTCGATGTCGACAAAGAAAGTCATCGTGAAACGCTTGAACTCTATCCAGAATTTGGGTGCGATGGATGTGCTCTGTACGGATAAGACCGGTACGCTCACGATGGATAAAGTGGTTTTAGAAAAATATTGCGATGTTGTCAGGAATGAAAGCGAGGAAGTGCTGAAACTTGCTTATATTAATAGCTGCTATCAAACGGGCCTAAAAAACCTTCTCGATAAAGCTATTTTGAAACATCAGAAGCTGATCGTTAAAGAATATAAGAAGGTCGATGAGATCCCGTTTGATTTTTCGAGAAAGATCATGTCTGTGATCGTCGAGAATGAAGGAAAACAGCGGCTTATTTCCAAAGGAGCTCCTGAAGAGATATTTAAACGGTGCACGCATTATGAGCTCGACGGAGAGATTTATGAAATGGAAAGCTTGATCCTCACGGATCTTAAGGAAGAGTATGACCAGTTGAGCGCTGATGGTTTTCGTGTCTTAGCCACATCTTACAAGGATATCACAACTAAAAAAGACGCTTATTCAAAAGACGATGAGCAACAGATGATCTTGAAAGGATATCTTGCGTTCCTTGACCCGCCTAAACCCACAGCCAAGAAAACGATCGCCCATTTGCAAAAATTGGGCGTCAGATTTATGGTGCTGACCGGCGATAATGAACTTGTTACGAAAAAGATATGCGGAGACGTCGGTTTGGACGTTAAAAGTATTATCACGGGTGACCGTTTAGAGAATTTGAATGATCAAGAACTGCAGGAGCTTGTGAAATCCACGAGTGTTTTCGCCAGACTTGCACCTTTACAAAAGGAACGAGTGATCCGAGCGCTTCATCGGAACAACCATATTGTTGGCTATCTGGGCGACGGGATCAATGATGCGCCTTCGCTCAAAGCCTCAGATGTCGGCATTTCGGTGGATAATGCGGTTGACATTGCTAAAGAATCGGCCGACATCATTCTTTTGGAAAAGAGTCTATTGGTTTTAGAGCATGGCGTGCTTGAGGGACGCAAAACCTTCGGAAATACAATGAAGTATATCAAAATGGGCGCAAGTTCCAATCTGGGCAACATGATCAGCATGACGGGCGCCAGCCTTTTCTTGAAATTTCTGCCAATGACGCCGATCCAGATATTACTGAATAATTTCTTGTACGATGTTTCTCAAGTTGCGATTCCTACGGATCAAGTCGATGCGGAATATCTTGAAAGACCGAAACCATGGAATATTGATGCGATTCGGCGGTTCATGGTGATCTTCGGTCCTATCAGCTCCCTTTTTGATTTTGTTACATTTGGAGTTCTTTTGTTTTTTTTCAAGTCGTCTGAGATCTTGTTCCATACAGGCTGGTTCATAGAATCTTTGTGTACGCAGACGCTGGTCATTCACGTCATTCGCACCTCAAAATTGCCACTTATCGAAAGCCGTCCCAGCAGGTTCCTTGTGCTGATGTCTCTTTTTATTCTTTCAATAGGCTTGATCTTGCCATTTTCGCCTATCAATCAGTATGTTGGATTTGTACGCCCACCTTTGAATTTGTTGTTAGCTTTGGCAGGAATAACCTTGGTCTATTTGGGTATAGCGCAAATAGTCAAGGTATGGTACGTCAAAAAATACGGTTATTGAGTTATTTTTTGACAGAAATATATAAAGATGTATAATTATTATATATTTATATATAATTTTAGCCAAGGCTTTCATGCCACAAGAAAAGCCCTTCCCAATAGTTATTTTAGTTGTTGAAGATGAGCCTTCTATAGTTCATTTGATCAAATTGAATCTTGAGACAGAGGGTTATGCTGTTATTGGTGAAGCGACTGGCAACGCTGCGCTTGAAAGGATCAAAAAAACAAGCGTTTCTGTTGTCCTTTGCGATCTAGGCTTGCCTGATATGAGCGGTCTGGAAATTCTAAAGAAAATTAAATCCGTAAGACCAGGTTTACCTGTGATCATTGTGACAGGTCGCCACGATGAGGAAGAGGGTAGGCGTGCGTTCGATCTCGGCGCGTGGGGTTATGTGACTAAGCCGATCGATTTCGATTATTTGAGAAATATTCTTCTGCTCCAATTTCCCGGACATTCACAATGAGCGCTTTCTTTTGGGTCATCTGCTTGGTTTTTGCGGCCATTTTGGTTTTGCTAACAGCATGGACCATCATTTTACGGGCCCAACTTTCTCGGCGCACAGCGGAACACAAAGCGACGGAAAACGAATTACAGCGTTTGTCCACGGCCGTTGAGCAGACACCGGCAAGCATTATGATCACGGATCCCAAAGGGAACATTCAATTTGTTAACAAGAATTTTGAGGAGGTCAGCGGTTATTCCGCAGTAGAGGTGCTTGGCAAAAATCCCCGTATTTTAAAATCAGGAGAAATGCCGCAGGCCATATTCCAGGAGTTGTGGGATACGGTTTTGAACGGCCGCGAATGGCGCGGAGAATTTCACAATAAGCATAAAAACGGGACCTTCTACTGGGAATCTGCCACGATCGTTCCGATTTTGAGCGGTGAAGGTAAAGTGTTGAGCTTGCTCGGTATCAAGCTGGATATCACGGAAAAGAAGAAGTTGGAAGCGCAGCTTTTGCAGGCGCAAAAAATGGAACTTATCGGGACCCTCGCGGGAGGTATTGCCCATGATCTGAACAATCAGATGACACCTGTTCTGGGCTATTTGGATATTTTTATCAGAGAGCATAAAGATAATTCGCAGGAGGTGGATATAGATATATTGGTGGAAGCGCAACAGGCTGCGCAACGTTGTGTCGATATCGTCAAGAAGATCAAGGATGTCAGCCGGCCGTCATCCCATCAAAAATCGATGATCAAGCTTCAGAATATCCTTAATGAGACCCGGACCCTTTTTCAGACGGTGTTGCCAAAGACCATAGAGATGGCTGTTTACATCGATGACGACTTATGGCCCGTCTATGGCAATGAAGGCGAAATAGAGACGGTGCTGATGAATCTGGTGACAAACGCCAAGGATGCGATGTTATCTACCGGCGGGCAGCTTTTGATCGAGGCCGGCAATGCTCAGTTGACCGCGGAGCAACTTCAGCACCACTCTCATTCAAATCATTACATTTTTATACGCGTGCAAGATACGGGGAGCGGAATCCTTCCGGATGTTCTCCCGCATATTTTCGAGCCGTTTTATACCACGAAGAGAAAGGAAGGCGGCAGCGGATTGGGTCTGGCCATGGCGCTGAATATTGTGACCGCTCACAAAGGTTGGATCGATGTGGCCAGCGAAGTAGACAAAGGCAGCGTATTTACTATCTATTTGCCGGCTAAACCAGACGCTAAGGTGGAGCAACGGCCCAGTCAAGAAACATCCGCTTTGCCGCGCGGAGAAGGGTTGATCCTTTTTGCTGATGACGAGGAGAATGTGCGCAATGTCGGGCGCCTTTTTTTGGAAAAATTAGGTTACCAAGTTATCATGGCTAAAGACGGAATGGAGGCGGTGCGGGTTTATAAAGATAACTACCAAAAGATCCGTTTGGTGGTTCTTGATATGACGATGCCGAAATTGACCGGCCGTGAAACCTTGAGAAAAATTTTAGAAGTGAATCCGAATGCGAAGATTGTTGTGTCCAGCGGTTATACTTCCGAGGGAACTAGCGAGGATCTCATGCACGACGGGGCACTTGCTTATCTTACTAAACCGTATGCGATATCAACATTTGCAGCTGTGATCGCTAAAACTTTGAACAAATAGCATGGGATGCCCAATAAATTACTTAAGGAGATCATGATATGGCTATAGACCTGACAAAGTTGAAGATCGCCGTTGTAGATGATGACAAAGTGATTCTAAAAGTTTTTTCCTCGATGATGAAGCAGATGAAACTGAATACCGATTTTTTTCAGAACTCAGCGGAAGCGCTGAATGCGATCATCATGGGCTCAGTTCGCTATGATCTGTTGATCACCGATATCGTGATGCCCAGTGGCGACGGCGTAGCATTCGCCAGAGCGATCCGCGCTGTTTATCCGAACCTTCCGATCATGTTCATGACTGGTTATGCCAATGAGGAGAAGCGCAATGAGGCGTTGTCATTGGGACATGTCGAATTTCTTGAAAAACCTTTTCCGCTGATGGACAAACTCCGTCAAATGATCACCGATTTCCTCGAGCGGGCTTAACCGCTCACCACGCTTTTTAATAGCTTATAAAATTCCAAAAATCATCTATTGACATTTTATTCATTTATGCTAATATTTAGCCTATATGAACAAAATTAGTTCTCTACGCGTAACGGATGTCAGCCTTTCGATAGCTGAGCTCATGCCGAATATTATTCGAGGCGTGCAGCTTGATTTTTTTGCGGGAAGACCGATCACGCAGGCGCAGTTCATTATGGTCGTGGCGATCCACGCTGTTGGCCGCTGCCGCATGAGCGAGTTGTCGAGGGCAATGAGGATCAAAATGCCGACGGCGACAGGATTTGCGGACCGGTTGGCGTCTGTTGGTTATGTCAGGCGTTTCAGTGAGCCATCTGACAGGCGCTCAGTTTGGTTGGAACTCACTCCCAAAGGGCGCAAATTCATCCTGGAATTCCAGATGGTCATGCGCCGGCGATGGGAAGAAGTGCTGCGCTCGCTTGAGCCCCATGAACTGAAAGCATTTTACGGAGTGATAAACAAGCTCAAAGAAAACCTTAAAAGCTCGTTATAAACATATGGCCGCTCGGAAAATCATTATATTATTTTTGGCATGTTTTTTTCTGCCGTCACTTACGATGGCGGACGCGGTTCAGCCCGTTTTGCCTTTGAGTTTCCAGGATGCGCTTAGAATGGCCGGCCAAAAAAGTCCGGCGGTTATCATGGCCAACGAGAGAGTGAAACAGGCCGTTGAACGCTTGAATCAAACACGTTCCACCATGTTTCCTCAAGTCTCAACTACTTTATCTGAGACACGGAAGACTGAGAATCTGGAGACTTTTGGTTTCAAGACTGCCGTTGGTGCTCCATCGGTCACGGGGCCTTTCAACGTGTTTGACGCCAGAGTGAAGCTTACCCAGGTCCTTTTTGATCCGTCAGTGATCAAACGGCTTGAAGCAGCCGGGATCGCGCAGGATGTTTCCACCGCCGAAGCAAGAAAAGTGAAAGAGGATATTTTGGCGATGACCGCTTCTTTTTATATCGAAGCGAGAAGGGCTGAAAGCGAATTTCAATTTTCGAAGGTGGTGCTGTGGCTTTCCAGAGAAAAATTCCGCTTGGCCGAGACTTATTTGAAATTAGGGACCGGTTCCGATCTGGACCTGAAGAACGCGAGGACTGAACTTTCTGACGCGCGTTCTCGGTGGCATGCTTCAAAATCTAAACTGCTCCGCAGTCAATTGGATCTAAAAGCCGCTTTGGGTCTGCCTGAAAATCAAAACTTATCTTTTCCCGGCGAAGCGGTGTCTTTAAGGTCTATTTTCCCCACACGGGACGAGATCTTAAGATCGTCAGGTAGACATCCGGAAGTAGAACTTGCCGAACAAAAATTGCGTGAAACCAAAGCGCTTGAAGCTTCGGAGAAAGCGGAATATCTGCCCAAGTTGAGCGGCAAGGCCGATTACGGTGCCAGCGCTGATCAACCCAGCCGATCTGAAGCGACTTATTCCTACGGACTTGAAGCGTCATGGGATCTATTCGATGGCGGAGAGAGAAATGCGCGTGTCGCTGAAAGCCAAAGCAAGTCCCGCGAAGCTCAAGTGAACCTTGATGACACTTCCAATCAAAAACAAATATCGGCTCTTGACGCCAAAGAGTCCCTTAAGGACGCGCGGAAAATGATGAAGGCCAAAGAAGATAACCTTGCCGCTTACAAACAACAGCTGGATCTTTTAACGCATCGGTTTGAAAACGGCAGCGCAAGCCAAATGGATCTGATCGTTGCTATGGTCCAAGAAGCGCAGGCTGCTGATGAGCGCGAGGAAACGCTCGCAATGTATCAGACCGCGCAGGTCTATTTTGTGCATTCGCTTGGCCAGATGGAAAAATTATCGGAAAGCTTGGAGAAAAAATGAAAAAGAAGGTATTTCTTTTCGGTATTTTAATATTTATCCTTTTTTCTATTGGTGTGGACCTATGGAAGAGCCATCATTTGGACCTTTCAGGGACTCTGGAGCTTACGGAGCATTCTGTCGGCGCGCGGGTAGCCGGACGGCTCTCGAAATTAATGGTCGATGAAGGGCAGATCGTCAAAAAAGGCGAGCTTATCGCTGTGCTTGACCGCTATGATCAGGCAAAAAAAGATTACGACAGAATGTCACAGATCTTTAATGATGGCGGCGCGTCCAAACAAGCTCTCGAACAAGCCGAGCTTGCCCTAGAAGATCAGGAAATCATTTCTCCTGTGGATGGAGTTGTGCTTCTCAAAGTGCGAGAAGAAGGTGAAGTCTTGTCTGCCGGCTCGACTGTCGTTGATATCGGGGACAGGTCCAAGCTTTGGGTCAAGATCTACATACCTGAAGGATTGATCAATCGCGTCCGCCTCGATCAGCTCGCGACGCTTAAAGTTGATGGCATCAAAAAGAGTTTTAAAGCACATGTCAGTTTCATAGCGCCGAGGGCGGAGTTCACGCCGCGGAATGTTCAGACGCAGGAAGAGCGTATCACGCAAACCTTTGCTGTCAAGATCACTTTGGATGAACTTGCGGATTATCTTCGCCCCGGTGTAAATGCGGATGTGCAGCTAGATCTTAGGGAGAAGCCATGAACGATATTGCGATAGAAGTAAAAGATCTCACGCGCAAATTCGGTGCTCTCGTGGCGGTAGATAAAGTCAGTTTTTCAATCCACTATGGAGAGATCTTTGGTTATCTTGGAGCCAACGGAGCCGGAAAGAGCACCACGATCCGCATGCTTTGCGGGATCTTGGCACCTACAGGCGGTACCGCTACCGTTGCCGGTTTTGATGTGAATAAAGATCCCGAAAAGATCAAACAAGCGATAGGATACGTTTCCCAAAAATTCAGTCTCTATTCTGATCTATCAGTCAAAGAAAACCTGGAGTTTTACGGCCGTGTGTACGGACTTTATTCGACTGCTTTAAAAGACCGTATTGAAGAGGTCATGAAATTAACCGGACTGGACCAGTACAAAACTCAAATGGCCGGCAATCTTTCGGGAGGATGGAAGCAACGCCTCGCGGTCGCCAACGCGATCCTTCATAAACCGCGCATCCTTTTTTTGGATGAACCGACTGCCGGGATCGATCCGTTATCGCGCCGGGCATTATGGGAGCTGTTGTATAAATTAGCGGACGAAGGGATCGCGCTTTTTGTCACAACGCACTATATGGAAGAAGCAGAACGGTGCAACAATATTGTGATCATGGCCCAAGGCAGGATCCTGCGCATCGGCCAGCCGAATGAATTAAAAGCCCAGGTGCACGAAAAAGTGCTCGAAGTAGAATGCAGGCCGCTGATGAAAGCGTCAAGTGCTTTTCAAAATATCCAGGGAGTCATTGGTATTACAGCCTATGGGACCACTCTTCATTTAAATGTTAAAAGCGACGTTTCGATCGATGAAAGGCTCAAGCAGATCGCGAAAAACGAAAGCATTACGGTAACTTCCATAAAACCGATATCCGCATCGCTGGAAGACGTGTTCGCTACTTTGCAAGGGGAAGGAGCAAACGTTGCAAACAATTAAAGCGATCATTCAAAAAGAAATACTCCATATTTTGCGTGATAAACGGACGCTGATCCTGATCGTCATGATGCCGTTGATCCAGCTTTCGATCTATGGTTATGCGATTAACACGGATGTGAAGCATATTTCGACCGTGCTTTATGATGAAGACCAGACTCCGCTCAGCCGGCGTCTTGTGTCGGCGTTTGAACAATCCGCTTATTTCGATATGAAATATCATACGGCTTCACCGACTGAAATGCGGAAACTATTGGATCGAGGCAAAGCTAAGGTTGGCATACATATTCCGCCTGATTTTACAAAAAATTTAATGGCTTCGCGCGGCGCCTCCATTCAATTGCTGATCGATGGGACGGATTCTAATCCTGCAAATACTGCGATGAACACTGGACAATCTATCGTGCTGTCGTTTGTTCAACGGGAACGTCTGGTCCCCGCTCAGGTGCTGCCGATCGACTACAGGCCGCGGCTTTGGTATAACCCTGATCTTAAAAGCTCGTTTTTCATGATACCAGGCCTTGTGGGGCTATTATTGCAGTTATTGGTGCCTATGATCACAGCAACGGCTATCGTCAGAGAAAAGGAAAGAGGCAACATTGAGCAGCTTTTGGTAACGCCGATAAAACCTTACCAGCTGATCTTTGGAAAACTGATCCCATACGTTTTTATCGGGATCTTTATAGCGCTCATGGTCGTCGGCGCAGCGCATTTTTTATTTCGTGTACCGGTGAGAGGTAATCCCATTACTCTATTTGGGTTAACTATCTTATTTATTACGGTATGCCTGGGCCTCGGGCTTTTTGCGTCGACGATCGCTGAAAATCAACAACAGGCTTCACAGATCATCATGTTTTTCGCTGCGCCGTCGATCTTATTGTCAGGTTTTATTTTTCCGAGAGAAGCGATGCCATTTTTTATTTTCCAGATTACACATCTGATCCCGTTGACTTATTTTCTCGTCATCGCGCGCGGGATCATCTTAAAAGGTTTGGGTCTGAACGATCTTTGGCCTCAAATCGTGCCGTTGACGGCGATGGCTGTATTGATCCTGACCGTGAGCATCCGTAAATTCCACAAACGCTTAAGTTAATGAGGAGATGATTGCCGATGGATATTACAAAAATTGCCCAGGAGATCCAATATGTGCTTTCGCCGGCGGTGATGGTTTCAAGCTCGGCGCTGTTATTATTAGGTTTTCAGAACAAATTCTCGAACCTTGCCAGCCGCTTCCGGTCTTTAAATCATGAAAAACGTTTATTGTCACAAAAGAACTCGAAAGATCCGGCAGAACAGGCACGATTATCGAGTCTGATTGTCCAAGTCAGTAATCTCATGCGGCGCGCCACTTATGTAAAAAATGCGATCGTGCTTACTTACGGAGCCATCCTGTGTTTTACAATGACCTCGATATTGATATTCTCTAATATATATTCTTCTTTTCAGCCACTTCATTTTACAGTCTCGATCTTTTTATTCGGACTCTTATTGATCTTTGCCAGCGGAGTCCTGATGATCCTTGAGGCAGCTCTTTTCTACAAAATAATCTCTCTCGAAGCCAAGTCCTAAAAAATTCGTTTTTTAGTGACGCTTGTCACAGTTTCAGCGACGTATTGCTTGATAAAATAATTACGGATCAGAGTTAAGAACTAAAAGGAGGGCCAGGCCATGAATCATTTGATCAGGAGAGGGGATTTGTGGGAACCGTTTGGAACGCTGAGGAATTTACAGGAAGAGATGGACAGGTTAATGGAAAGGCCGTTGAGATCATCACACTTGTTAAAAGGCGAAGAGACTTTTTTTGCTCCCGATATTGACGTGAAGGATGAAAAAGATGAAGTTATTGTCCGCGCTGATATACCGGGCATTAAAAAAGACGAATTGAATATCAGTGTGCAGGATGATATTCTCACCGTCAAAGGCGAAAGAAAAGAAGAACAGGAGAAAAAGGGCAAAGATTATTACTACGCCGAGAGATTTCACGGTACTTTCTCCAGGGCAGTGGAGCTACCGTCGAAGGTGAGAGCGACCGACGTCAAGGCATCTTACAAGGATGGTGTCGTGGAGATCCATCTTCCGAAGGATGCGACCGCCAAGCCGAGAGAAGTGAAGATCCAGATCCAATAGTCAAAACTGCTTTAAGAAAGGAGCGGTAATGAGAACTGATATAGGAATTCCCGATAAGAAACGTGAAGGGTCCGCCGACATTCTGAACCAGCTTTTGGCGGATGAGTATGTATTGTACGCCAAGACGCGGAATTACCACTGGAATGTCGTCGGACCCAATTTCCATGATCTTCATAAATTCTTTGAGTCGCAGTACGAAGAGCTCAATGATATTATCGATGATACAGCCGAGAGAGTAAGAGCGTTAGGGGGAAGATCGATCGGAACAATGGGTGAGTTCTTGAAGTGTGCGAGACTCAAAGAATTTCCGAAGGATTATCCGAGTTCAAAGGCGATGGTTTTAAAGCTGCTTGAAGACCATGAGGAGATCATCAATATCCTACGTGAGGACCTTGTGACCTGTAACGAAAAATATGGCGACGCAGGTACAAGTGATTTTTTGACGGGCTTAATGGAGAAACATGAAAAAATGGCGTGGATGTTAAGGGCCACATTAGAATAGATGGTATTGATTCTGTAAACTACTTAAAATAAAGGACTTATAAAATAAAGAATTAACCAATTATTTTAGATCATCTGTGACATATGTCACAGATGATTTTTTTGACCGTTGTATATTATAAGTGAAAGAAGAAGAAAACCCTAGCAAGGGGGGTGATTTCGATGAGCGAAAATCGGAATAATTACTTCTTCTGGAACAAAGTCGAGTTTGAAGAAGCGGTAAAGCGTCATGTATGCGGCAAGTGTATGGATATGGGCGCTGATGGTGTGTGTCATACTAAAGATCCGAACGGATGTGCCCTTCTTCGTTATCTGCCTCAGCTTGTGATCCTCGCCCAGCGTCTCAACGATCCGAAAATCGAATCATATAATAAAGCGGTCCGCGAAAATATTTGCATGTCTTGCCGTTCGCAGAAAAAGAATGATGTCTGTGAGCTGCGTGATACGCTTAATTGCGGATTGGATCGTTATTTGCCGCTGGTGCTTGAGGCGATTGAAGAAGTGGATGAGGCGCTTGAAGAACGGGCAAGAAATGAACGTTATCAGAGTTTAGGGGCTGCGTGAGCGTTATGGTTAGGGAAAAAGGGAGGGAGCCAACATGAACGTCAGGCAAAAATTGGAAAGCATGTTAGTTGAAAAGCGGATGCCGTATGATCTGGTTGATCATCCGGTAGCATTTACTGCTCAAACAACGGCAGAAATGGAACATATTTCAGGAAAAAAAGAAGCGAAGGTCGTGATGCTAAGCGTTGACGGTATGAACGTCATGGCCGTAGTACCCGCCACTCACCGGATCGATATGTTAAAGGTGAGGTATCTTTTTGGTACAGAGGATATCCGGCTGGAGGCGGAAGAAGAGTTTGTTTCTATATTTCAGGATTGCGAACCCGGAGCGATGCCTCCATTTGGAGAGCTTTACGGAGTGCCGGTTGTTGTTGATTTATCGTTAGCGGAAAACAATACGATCGTTTTTAATGCGGGGACGCACTCTGAAGCAATGAGGATGGCTTATAAAGATTACGAAAAGATCGTGAGTCCCATTGTAGGTGATATCGCTGTCATGATCCATTGATCTTGTAGAAGGGAGGCGTTTGACATGATAAGGATAGAAAGCATTCATCATCTCCCCAATGAAAAGAAAGAAGCCCGTTTTTTGGTCGATCGTGTTTGGCCGCGGGGCGTGCATCGGCGTACTCCCGAGATAGACGACTGGCTTAGGACTTTAGCACCAAGTGAAAAATTGCAGCGTTGGTACCGTCATGATGTCGATAAACGTGATGCTTTTCGCGCGAGGTACTTTAACGAACTCGAAAAAAAGAAGAATGCGTGGATGCCGTTGGCAAAAATAGCTCGCGGGCAGAATGTGATGTTGTTATATGGGGCCAAACATCCCGATCTGTCTGTGGCTTCGATTTTGAAGGAATTCTTGGAATTTGAATCAAAGGCCCCAATTTTTAAGCCTCACCATATGAAAGTTGAACGAACGTCTTCCACGGGCTTGACTCCGCCTCCCGCGAAGGTCATCAGCAAAAGATGCCGCACGAGAGCTGTGAATACTTATTCGAAGGCGCGGTCTTTGAAAGAAATAAAATAAGGCTGTGCGTCGGAAGGAGGGTGACGTCATGATGAAGAATAAAATAGCGGTGAGTTTCGCGGTATTGGCCGGCGCGCTTATGTTTGCCAGCATTGCCAAGGCGCAATTAGCACAGGGGCCTAATTTCTACACACTGAAGAATATCACCTATGCCTACACGGATGAGATCAATGTCAGTGACCGGTATTGGGCCTATGCGAACAGGGCCGATGAAGAAGGTTATCCGGCGTTAGGAAGTCTGTTTAGAGCGGTGGCGATGGGAGAGCTGGTGCATGCTAAAAATCATGCGTCCATCATCAAAAAACTCGGTGGAACTTTAAAACCATATCGCATTGCGATGGATGTAAAATCCACCCAAGAGAATTTAACTTCTGCCAGTCGCGGCGAATTCTTTGAAGCGCAGAAACTGTATTCCAAGTTCATTCAAACCGCAAAAGACGAGAATATGCTGGACACGGTGCGCACATTTACTTATGCGCAGCGCGCCGAGAACCAGCATGCGTTGTTGTTCAGTGAGGCGTTGAAAGATCTGGAATTATGGAAGGACGGAAAACGCGCTTTTTTTGTCTGCTCGGTTTGCGGTTATGTGACTGGTTCATTTCCGAAAGAAAAATGTCCGTCATGCGGGTCGTCCAGAGATAAATTTCGGAGGATCTCTTAAATGCCATATCGTATCGTGAAAAAACCACACGATGAAAGGCCTTATAAGATCATGAAGCAAAGCACAGGGGAGATCGTCGGAAGTTCAAAAACCCTTGCTAATGCAAAAGCAAGCATCCGGGCACGGTATATGGGAGAGCATGCTCCGCAGCTAATGAGAAATCGGTAAAATGCATGGCAGAAGTTTTTAGTTATCGAAGAATTTGTTTTAAGATATCCAAATTTTTTCAGATCTAGTTAGTATTGAATTCTGACAATAAAGGAGGGTTCAGCGTGCAGGAACAATATCTGGCCATTGGAGAAACAGCGGGGAAGATCTATAAGGCCTTGGAAAAAGGTGACAAAACAACGGAAGATCTGGCCAAAGAGATACAAGTGAACGATCCGGCACTTCTGCATCAGGCGATTGGTTGGTTGGCACGTGAAGGAAAGATCCGTTTCGAACTCAACTATCGCCCCAATCGTTTATCGCTCATAGGGGCAGGTGTTATTTCCTGTTAAGATTGTTTGAGAGGGCGTTGGTGAGAAATTCTGTTGCGTGTACTTAGATATTGTGGCATATTTGCTTTCGGAAGAAGCAAATGATGCCAATAGCTGTTGAGAATGTCCCATTTTTCCAAAGCTTGTCCAAAGAAGAGCTCACAATAGTAAAAAATTGTTTGAATGAAAAGGCCTTTAAAAAGGGCGAATCCCTTTTTTTTGAGGGTAAATCCTGCGAGCGCATATTTTTTGTTCGGTCGGGAAGAGTAAAGATCTACCGTACCTCTTCCGCCGGCCGGGAACAGATTCTGGAAACCTTGGGTCCCGGTGATACCTGCGCCTGCAACCCCGGATCGACGAACTGGAGCTGTTTTTCTTCAGCAGAAGCATTGGAGCCGAGCAATGTCTGGTTCCTTTCCCGGGATCATTATGTAAAGCTGGTCCAAGAGAACGCGAAGCTGTCGCATACACTGAATAACTTATTCGCGAACCGCCTTCAATGTTTCAGCGAGTTGATAGAAGAGGTTTCTTTAAAGGATAGCAAAAAGAGACTGATCAAATTCCTGCTGGATATGCTGCAGGCAGCCAATGGTAATAAAACCGAATCTGATAATATTCTTTCTGTGCCATTCACGCGCGAGGAACTTGCGCAAAGAATAGGCGTTGCGCGTGAAACTGTGGCGCGCCAGCTTTACGAGCTTAAAAGGAAAAAACTCATTGATATCAGGCCTCATCAGATCTCTATCCTCAAAAAGGAAGAGCTGCGGAAAATGCTTTAGTTTCGAATGAAGTGTCATTATGAAGTTGTTTGGATGTTCTAGAACGGATCAGCAAAGAAAGAAAAAAGGGGGAGCAATGTTTAAAATAGCGCGTTTTTTCAAATATTTTGTATTTGTTGCATTGATCATTTTTTCTTATTCAACGGTTTCCTGGGCGGCCACGTATAAAGTGGATCCAGACCATTCAACGGTGTCGTTCAAGATACGCCATCTTTTTTCAAAGGTCGAAGGACGGTTTGATAAATATGACGGCACTGTCGATTATGAGCCCGGTAAATCCGATACATGGAAAACCAGTGGTACGATCGACGTGACCAGCATCAACACGCATGTTCCTGAAAGAGATAAGCATCTGCGCTCAGCTGATTTTTTTGACGTAGAAAAATATCCGGCGATAAGCTTCAAGAGCACAAAAGTCGCCGCCGCGACCGAAACGAACGCGAAGCTCGAAGGACTTCTGACGATACACGGCGTCGAAAAACCGGTTACTTTGGATATCGAGATCCATGGGGTCGGAAAAGATCCTTGGGGAAATACGAGAGCCGGATTTACAGCCACCACAAAGATAAACCGCAAGGACTTTGGCCTCAATTGGAACGAAGCGCTTGAGACAGGCGGAGTTCTGGTCGGAGATGAAGTCGATATAACGCTCGAGATCGAAGGCATTCTCCAAAAATAAAAACTAGTGACACCGGTCATTGAGATCAACGATCTGGTCGTCGATTACGCGCATAAGCGCGTATTGAACGGTCTGTCTCTTAATGTCCGGCAAGGTGAGATATTCGGTTTCATTGGCCCCAACGGTGCCGGCAAGAGCACTACGATCAAGGCGTTGTTGGGGCTTATTTTTCCGACATCAGGCAAAGTTGTTTTGCACGGTCTTTCACCGAGTCATCCTGAATCAAGACGCAAAGTAGGATTCCTTCCCGAAGAAGCTAATTATTATAGGTTTCTGACGCCAATCGAAATTCTGAATTTTTACGGCCATATTTGTGAAGTGTCGAGAAGTGTAATGGCGAAACGTATTCCGGAGCTTTTAGAGCTTGTCGGTTTATCTGATGTAAAAAATAAACAAATCGGAACTTTTTCCAAAGGCATGACGCAAAAGATCAGCCTTGCGCAGGTTTTGATCCATGAACCGGATACGTTGATATTGGATGAGCCCACCTCCGGCCTTGATCCTATTTCACGCATGGATCTAAGAAAGATACTGAAAGATCTTAAAGACCGTGGGAAAACGATCTTTTTTTCTTCGCATGAATTATCCGAAGTGGAATTACTTTCGGATTCCATCGCGATCCTTAAGGACGGTAAACTTGTGAGATCGGGGTCTTTAAATGATATTCTGGGAAAGAATGATCAGCATTTGGAACGTTTTTTCATCCAAACGATCAAAGGAAGCTCCTCATGAGGCAAGTCTTGGCAATTTCAAGCCTTTTGATCAAGGAGATATTCCGAAAAAAAGATTTTTATGTCGCGCTGATCTTGAGTGTTGTCATTCTCTTCTATGCTTCACAGCTCCAATTTTATAATGTCGAAAATATTTATCGTTATTTAATGGAGATCGGACTGGCTTTGTGTTTTATTTTTTCGGCGATTCTGACCACTTCGCTCGCAGCAAGACAATATCCTTCTGAAGTTCAAAACCGCACTTTACATGTATTAATGGCCAAACCGCTGTCGAGACTCCATTATGTGCTTGGAAAATTCGTCGGTTCTTTAATGGCGGGGACATTGTGTTTTTCGGTTTTTTATTTGACGTTCATTCTGTTTACCGTTTCAAAAGCCCATCAGCTGTCGCTTCTTATGGCGGCTCAGACTTATTATCTTTTTTTTCTGAATCTGATGATCCTCACTGCAATGACGAGCGGATTGTCGTATGGTCTCACGATTTCTGCCAATGTCACTATTTCTCTGGCGATCTATATTTTGATCAATACTTACGGTTTGACGCTGAAAGAAACGAGCGAAGGTTTCTTTTGGCTGAACCGTTGGATCGCCCAGGCGTTTTATTATCTGATGCCGCATTTTGAATTTTTTGATGTCCGGCAGCGCCTTATTCACGGATGGAGCCCGGTTTCTAATAAACTGGTTTTATTTTTATCGGCATATGCGGTGTTTTATTCCGCGTTCTTTTTGATGATCGGCTGGTTCAAATTCCGCAAAAAGGCACTATGAACAGCGAACGTTTCCCATTATTTTTTTTGCTTATTTGGTTCTTTGCTTTGGGGATGATGGCCTGGCAGATTGAAAAACACCAGCCCCGTCTTGTCGAACACTCGAAAGGCCCGCTTTATTTATTTCTCGGAAGCGCAAAAGAGGCGATCGGTGACACTTTTTTTTTGAAAGCGAATTCCTATCTCCACGGTGGTGTCAGCACAGACCTTTTGCAGCATGAAGAAATGGTTGAGACCGGCGACAGGGGATCGCAAAACCACGAATCGTTCAAGAAAAAATACACTGATTGGGTCTATCAGGTCAATAGCCGCGTGAAGGTTATGGAACATATTCATTTGCAGGGAGAACAAAGCAAAGAGATCCTCCCGCTTTTAGCTTCCGCGATAAAACTCGATCCTTATAATGTTCCGGCGATATTGACGACGGCTTATTGGTTGGACAGTTATTTTAAAAAAACCGATGAAGCAATAGAAATTTTAAGGCAAGGGCTGAAAGACAATCCCGATTCTTGGGAGATCGAATATCATTTGGGGATGAATTATCTTAAATCCAAAAAAGATTTCAAGACCAGCTCAGTTTATTTCGAAAGTTCTATTGCTCATATGAACAAGGACAACGCAAGCAATGTTGATCTGCGTGACGTTTATTATTATCTCGCTGAATCTTATATGGGCCAAACATCGAAAGCGCAGGCGCTGAAAGCGTATCAAAAGGCTTTAACATTTTTTGATGCCAAAGAAAACCCTAATTTAAAATCCTCTATTGCAAGGAAGATCAAAGATCTCGCCGATCCGAATGCCAAAGCCCTCCCCTAGAAATTCTTTTCTTTATATCCAGCTTGTTTTTGGTGTTCTGTTGATCCTTGTTTTTTGTATCCGTTTTTTTGGATATGATCAAAAGGTTTTACCCGTTTATTATCCGGTCCCTGATTTTCGGCTGACGGACAGCAACGGAAAAGCTGTTTCTAAAAAAGATCTCGAGGGAAAAGTATGGATAGCCGATTTTATTTTTACAAGATGCGCCGGGCAATGTCCGATGATGACGAGCAAGATGAGCGCGTTTAGCAAAGAAATGAAGGATGTTTTTTTTGTGTCTTTTAGTGTGGACCCTTCATTTGATACGCCGGAAGTTTTATCCGCCTATGCGGATGGTTATGGCGCGGATCGGAGGACATGGAAATTTTTAACAGGGCGGATGGAACAGATAAACTTTATCGCCCAGAGTCTTAAACTGAGCCGTATCGATGAGCCGACCATGCACAGCGCCCGATTCATTCTAATAGACAAGAAAGGACAGGTGCGCGGCTATTATGATTCAGGAGATTCGCAAAGCATTTATCAATTAAAGAAGGACGTCGATTTTCTAAAGAAAAAATGACTAAGCTTTGACCTTTTCCGGAATCCGCATCTGGTAAAAGGATCTCCAGACGAAGAATAATCCCACCAGAAAGAACGCGGCTCCGCCGATGCGCGTTGCAGCCGGATCCATTTTGATCGCGATCTCAACAGCGAGCATGCCGAAGAGTGTCGAGAATTTGATGATCGGATTAAGCGAAACAGAGGTCGTGTCTTTAAAAGGGTCTCCCACGGTGTCGCCGATGACGGTCGCGGCATGAACGGGTGTGTGTTTCTCACCAAAATCGACCTCAACCAGCTTCTTGGCATTGTCCCAGGCGCCGCCCGCATTGGCCATATACATTGCCTGAAAAAGTCCGAAGACCGCGATCGCCAAAAGATAAGCGATGAAGAAATAAGGATCGAAGAGCGCAAACGCGAGCGTAAAGCTGAGTAGACCCAGAAAGATGTTCCACATACCTTTCTGCGCGTATTCAGTGCAGATCTTTACGACTGTGATCGAATCTTCGCGGTGAGCCTCTTTTTTATCAAGCTTCATGTTTTTCTTGATGTACTCGACGGCGGAGTAAGCACCGGTTGTGACAGCTTGTATTGAAGCCCCGCAGAACCAGTAGATCACCGCTCCACCGCAAAGAAAACCTAGAAGGACCGGTGCCGCTGTGAGCGAAAGCTTTTGGTGTAAAAGGATCTCTCCGATATTTTCGGCTACCGGCGCGCCTGCCGCCGCGGTTATAGCCGCAGAACGAAGATGTTCTTGGAGGAGTAGGATGATAGAAAAGATCATTGTCGTCGCTCCAGCGACAGCCGTTCCAATAAGAACAGGCTTGGCGGTGGCCTTGAACGTATTTCCGGCTGAGTCATTGGCTTCTAGGTAATGTTTACCTGCCTTGAAATCTGGTTTAAAACCGAAAGAGTCCTCGATCTCCTTATGGATCCCTGGGATGGACTCAGTTTGTGCCAGCTCAAAGATTGATTGGGCGTTGTCTGTTACAGGGCCATAGGAATCTACCGCAATGTTTACAGGGCCCATACAAAGAAAACCGTAGGCAACAAGTCCGAAAGCAAAGACCGATGCATGAGGCATAATGTTTTGCAGCCCCATGCCTGATATGAGATATGCCACGAACATGAGCGCTGCGATGAGGATGCCTTTCCAAAAAGCTGAGAAAGAACCTGCCACGATCCCCGAAAGGATGGTCAGCGAAGGACCTCCCTCGCGTGAAGCTGTGACGATTTCGTGGACATGCTTAGAATGGGAGGAAGTAAAGATCTTGGTGAATTCAGGAATGAGGAAGGCTGCCAGCGTGCCGCACGTGATGATCGAGGCCAGCTTCCACCAGAGTGTTGGATCGGGGAGGTCTCCGACGAGAAGATAAGACATTCCGAACGACGTGGAAATGCAAAGTCCCGTTGCGATCATGATGAGCCGCGTAAGAGGCTCCTCGAAATTAAATTCTTTGAGGCCTTTGTATTTGTTTTCGGAAATAGCCTTGTTTATGAAATAAGATGTTCCCGACATGAAATCCATCAGGAAGCGCATCGCAAATATCCAGACGATGAGCTTGGCTTGGAGATTCGGTTCTTTCACCGCGAGTGTAATAAAAGAAATAAGCGCCACTCCCGTGACGCCATAGGTTTCGAAACCGTCAGCAGTTGGGCCTACCGAATCACCTGCATTGTCGCCCGCGCAGTCAGCGATCACGCCCGGATTGCGCGGATCGTCTTCTTTGACATGAAAGACGATCTTCATGAGGTCCGATCCGATATCGGCGATCTTGGTGAAGATGCCTCCCGCTATACGAAGCGCGCTCGCGGCAAGCGATTCACCGATAGCAAAACCAAGGAAGCAATATCCGACAATGTCGCGCGGCACAAAGAGAAGTATGATTACCATTATCACAAGTTCGATCGAGATAAGAAATAGTCCCACGGACATGCCTGCACGCAGAGGGATGTTGACAACATCCCAGGGTATGGCTCGTAGTGAGGCAAAAGCGGTCCTAGCATTCGCATAGGTATTCACACGGATCCCGTAAAACGCGACGAGCGTTGAACCCGTCATGCCGACGATAGAGAAGAATAAGACGAGCCCCAGTGTTGTTATGGATTCATGCTGAAGCGCGATAAAATAATAGGACATGGCCAGCGCGATAATTCCGAAAAGCATCGCCAGGAATCTTACCTGCTGTTTGAGATAGGTCTTGCAGGTCTGAAAAATAGTCTCTGCAACGTCGAGCATAGAACGATGCGAGGGAAGAGCCTTGATCGCGAAGAATTGATAAAGGGACAACCCGGCCGTCCCGACAATCACGATCGCCCCATAAAATAGGATCTGGAAACCACTGAGTCCTCCGAACAGGTTGAAGTGCCCCTCATGGAGATCGGGAATCTTAAGATCTGCATCGTTTGCTAATGCAATCCCTTGGACCGTAAAAAGCGTGGCCGTGACCATAAACCAGCGGAACAATTTTTTCATAGACCCTCGAATAATGATTTTTTTATGTTGTTTAAAAGAGCTCTAAACGGCTCAGCAATGGAAACTTATGTTATATCAGGCATAAAAGAATTTCCACAATTATCTATTCGGTTTGCAATTGAAAGGTCTTTGGGGCGAATGCTGTTCCGGAGGCAGTTTTAAGTGTTGCCATTTCTTAATTTAGCTTTCACTTTATCATATTCGATCAGCATTTTTTTGACTTTTTCGGCAGAAACCGCAAATCCGATATTCTGAGCGTTTTGCATCATCGCAAGATTAATGCCAATAAGTTTTCCTTCAAGGTTTAGAAGTGCTCCTCCGCTATTACCTGGATTCATCGAGGCATCGGTCTGGATCAAGTTCGAAAAAATATGGTTGGCCTGACTCATGTAAGACGTGCGGTTTGTGCCGCTGATCACGCCCACCGATACTGAACTTTCAAGGCCTAAAGGATTTCCTATTGTGATCGCCGTTTCTCCGATCATCACGTCATCCGCGAATTGGATGGGTTGTAGAGGTTGTGCGGGGTTTATTTTGATCAATGCCAGATCATTCATGTTATCCACGCCGATCAATGAAGCTTCTTGGGCTTCCTGATCTTTTATTTTGATATAGATCTTACTTGCCATATGGATCACATGTGCATTTGTTACGATGAGACCGTCTTTTGATACGATGACGCCTGATCCTAAGCTATTTTGTTTCATCACACCAAAATTATTTCTGAAATATTCCTGGAAAAAATCATCATATTGATTACCGAAATTACCCCAGAACGGATTTTGCCGAAGCAATATCAGCCGTTCGGTGCTGATATTTACGACGGAAGGCGCGCAGGTTTTGACTACTTTAACGACCGGCGTTTCGCGGATATTCTCAGCAGACGCGGGTGATGTGTAAGATAATTGAACAATGAAAATAACGAGTAAAATTTTAAAAAATATTTTTATCACTAAAAAATCCCGGCTTTATCACCTTTTTTCCATGCGTAGCATAGGTTTTCTGTTGAAGTGTCCCAAGCCATTTGTCCGCGGTTGTTAAGTCCGATCGCACCCATGTTTCTTTTGTGCGCACGCACCTCCTTGAAACTTTTTTGAAACGCTTTTTTCAAGCTCATACTGTCGATTACACGCGTCGCGATTTTGATTGCCAGACCTTCTTCTATGATCTCTTCGCCTGTACCCGTTGCTGAAATAGCGCATTTGTCGTTTGCAAAATTCGCTACCGGCATACCGCTGTCGCTGACGCGCCCAGGAGTTTCCATGCCCTTGCCGCCGGTGGAAGTAGCGCTTGCGAGATATCCTTTGGTATCCAAAGCGCATGCGCCTACGGTGTCCGAGCCTTTTTTGTCTGATTTTTTCCAGCGCTCGATGGCTTCGGGTGTCCGCGGATCTTCCGATTTGAACCCTATTTTCTGGGCAAAATCAAAAGCACCTTGGTCGGATAGAACACGGTCCTCTTTTTCCAATAACGCACGCGCCACTAAAATAGGATTTTTTATGCGTTCTATATTAAGTACTCCCGCGAATTTCCCATTTTTACCGTCCATGATCGAAGCGGACAGGCGTGCCTCTCCGTCGGATTGAATTCGGGAACCCGTACCGGCGTTAAATTCAGGATCGTCTTCGAGAAGCCTGACAGCATGGACCACGGCCTCGAGCGCGCCTGACTTCAGAAGTGTTTCGTACGCTGCGGAAACTATGACGGACATCTTTTCGCGTATCCTTTCAGCGCGTTGTGCGTCTTTGATGCTTTTACCTGCGCCGCCATGAATGATCAATGTTGGTTGTATGGTCATATTTTTGGATTTAAAATAATTTAAGCATACGCTATGATACTTTTAGGTGCATTTATAATAGAGAGTATAAAATCTAAAATCAAGTAACCATGAATATTACGACGATATGGACAATTTGACCATACCCACATCTTTTTATGCCCCGATATTCGCTGTTATCTGGGTGTTATTCCTTTGGCTGATCAAACGCGTCGTTGTGCGCCGTTTGAAGAAATGGGCATCCAAAGCTTCTCAGCATTGGACCGATAGCGTTATAAGCGCCGTTTCTTTGCCTGCCAATCTTCTGATCCTGGCTTCTGGATTAGCGATCCTGATCAATCTTTTAACATTGCCCCGGGAAGCGCACAAGGTCGCTACGGTGATCTTTCAAGGATGTATCGTTTTCTCGATCGTGTTCTTTTTGGATAGTTTTGTTAAAACTCTTGTCGATCAGTATGCCTCAAAAAGTGTTTTTGCCAAAATTTCTCACACTGTGCTGAAAGGCCTGTTGCGCGGTTTTGTCATCGGAATAGGTGTTCTGATATTTTTGGATATTTTAGGTATTTCTATCACACCGATCCTTGCGTCTTTGGGCATTGGTTCATTAGCTGTGGCATTGGCGTTGCAGGATACGTTGTCTAATTTTTTCGCAGGAATTTATATTGCGATCGACAGGCCTGTCCAAGTAGGGGATTTTGTCAGGTTGGAGAATGGCAGTGAAGGAGTTGTCACGGAGATCGGTTGGAGAAGCGCGCGTCTCAGTACTCCGGCGCAGAACGTCGTGATCATTCCGAACGCAAAATTAATGGGGAGCATCATCACCAATTATTCTCTGCCTAGCAGTGAAATGATGATGACTTTGGACCTTAGCGTGCATTATGCAAGCGACCTTGACCGCGTCGAAAAGATCGTTCACGAAGTCGCTGAACAGGTGATCAAAAAATCACCGGCTGCGGTCGGATCGTTCAAACCGGCGGTCTGGTTCCATACGTTCGGAGATTCGGGTATTTATTTTACGATAGTTTTGAAAATCAAAGATTTTACGTCTCAGGCGCCTATCAAGCATGAACTTGTCAAAGCGCTTCATGCGCGGTTCGCAGAGGAAGGTATTCAGATACCTTATCCTACCCGTAGCCTTGAAATATCCAAAACGGCCATCCAGACGATCAAGGATCGATGAAAAATTTAAGCGACGCCGAAAAATGGAAATTGCTTGCTGATCAGGATTTGACGCAGGCTGCCAGTGCAATCGGTGATGAAGCGAAGGCCAAAGCCGGTGAGATCGCGGAGGAATTAGGTGTGTCTTATATGGTAGAGGTCATTTCCAAGCTTGATTCCGCGGCTTCAGCCGAAGTTTTGAGAAGTTTGCCTCAGGATTTTCGTGAGAAGATTCTGTCCGCGATCCGATCTGATAAGCCAAGTTGTTTGACGGATATTCAGGAGATCCTTTCGTATCCGCCTGGCACAGCCGGCGCGATGATGTCCAAAGAAGTGCTCTATATACCTATAGACAGCACGATCAAACAGGCTACCGAATATCTTAGGCGGGTCCCCAAGCGCAGAAAGGGGAAAGTTTCCTATATATACGTCGTGGACAAAGAACGCTGCCTCATAGGCGTTATTCAGATCCGCGACCTTATTTTTCATTCACCTGAGACACTGGTCAAAGATATTTTAAATAGTCCGGTTGTTCAGGTTGAAACAGGAATGGCGCAGGAAGATGTGGCCAAGCTGCTTCAGCGTCATCGTTATTTGGGTTTGCCGGTCGTGGATCCATCACAGCGGCTGGTGGGGATCATCAGTTCAGACAGTGTGCTCGAGGCGGTTGAAGAGAAAGCCACTGATACGATCGCTAAAATAGTCGGCACCGGCTCCGAGGAAGTTAAAACAAAATCTATCATGACGATCATGAAGTTGAGACTGCCATGGCTGATGGTGAGCATTGCCAGCGGACTTCTTTGCGCATTTATTTCGGGGCTTTTTCAGAATAGTCTTCAGACGATCGCGGTTTTATTTTTGTTCGTGCCGGTTGTGTTGGGTATTTCCGAAAGCACCGGAGTGCAGGGTGCGACGATCGTGGTCAGAAATCTTACGTTGGGACATGTTTCTTTAAAGGATCTCGGCGCTTTATTTTTCAGAGAAGTGATTGTCGGCGTCTTAATAGGCTTTGCGTGCGGAATGATCGTTGGTGTGGTTGCTTATTTTTGGCAGAAAAATAATTTACTAGGTGTGGCTTTGGCCAGCTCCATGATGCTGGCTATTATTTTTTCCGGATTGATCGGATTGACCCTACCGCTTTTATTTCGAAGATTTAAGATCGATCCGGCCATTGCATCAGGGCCTTTGGTGCTTGCGATCTGCGATCTTCAGACTTTAATGGTCTATTTCAGCGTATCGACGGCTATTTTGGTACAGCGCTAACGGATAAGATTTTTGACCGCGGCTTCGACGAGCCGGACGAAAGGCCCCTGGTAAATTCCCAATAGAAGTATCCCGAATATCGAAATATACTGCATGACTCGCTGGTCAAAAGTGACCGTGATCGGATTTTGGTCGGTAGGTTTGTCGATATACATGACCTTAACTACTTTAAGGTAATAGTAAAGTGACGTGATGACGTTCAGTACACCTATTAAAGCAAGCCACAGAAGGCCTGATTTAATACCTGCCCATAAAAGGAAGAATTTCGCAAAAAATCCTGATAAAGGCGGCACGCCGGCCAGCGATAGCAAAGATAAAAGCATCCCAGCCGCCAAAAGCGGCGATCTTTGCGAAAGTCCGGCGAATTCAGAGATCGAATCGGACTTCAGTTGATTTGATAACGCCAGGATGACCAGGAATGCACCGCCGGTGCTAAAAAGATAACTGAGCAAATAATACAGCAAAGCTTCTGCTCCCGATGAATGGAACGCAGCGAGACCTATTAAGAGATAGCCCGCATGGCCAATGCTTGAGTAGCCCAATAGACGTTTAATATTTGTTTGCGGGATAGCGCCTAAGTTCCCGTAAAGGATGGTCAAAGCGGATAAAATGCTGAAAAGTAAAATTAGATCTTTCGGAGGTAGAGGCGAAAAAACTGTGAACATCAGGCGAACCAGAGCCGCAAATCCCGCAGCCTTTGAACCGATCGCCAGATACGCCGTGACTGGAGTGGGCGCGCCTTCGTAAATATCGGGAGCCCAAAGCTGGAACGGCACCGCGGCGATCTTGAAGCCAAGCGAGCAGATGATCAGGATCGCTCCGAAAGTAAAGATCCGCGGCGGAACATTCCCTTGGGATAATGCCTGCTGGATGCCCGAATAAGATGTGTGAGTTGTAGCACCATAAACGAAACTCAGGCCGTAAAGGAAGGTCGCAGTAGAGAGAGCTCCCAGAATAAGATATTTCACTCCAGCTTCAATTGAAGTATTCTTATCTCGAAGGTAAGCAGTCATGATGTAAAGCGAGACGGTGAGCGTTTCAAGCGAAACAAAAAACAGCAGAAAATCGTTTGCTGATGCCAGGAACGACATGCCGATAAGACTGAATAAGATCAGCAGTGTGAATTCACCGTAACCGCGCTTCAGCTGATTTTTGTAGTCCCTTGCCATGAAAAGAGCGAAAAAACCCGCCAAAAGAAATATGATCTTGAAGTAAAAGGCCACGCCATCTTGGACGAATGAGCCTTTGAAGCTTGAGCCGAATTTTCCCCATTGGAAACAGAGATTAAAGAACAATATTGCCACACCGATCATCGCGGCATCCGCAAGGATCTTGCCGCGGCGCTCATTGTTTTTTAGGAAAATATCAAGCGCAAGGCAACCCAGCGCCAAAAACGTAAGCCCTATTTCGGTTTGGAAAATAGACAAGTGAATATTAAATCCCACGGATATGTCTCTTGTTTGAATTTGATTTTGTCATCGATCTATACATTTTCATCGGCTTTGACTGCATTTGAGGATGAATTTTGGATCCGGTCTATGATAGATTTTGTTCCCGTAGATATTGGCTTAAGGATTACTGACGGAAAGAAGCCGACTAGGATTAAAACAACTATCAATAAAAGATAAGGAGTTTTTTGAAGTCCTAACGCATCTTTCAGAGAATTTCCGTGTGTATTTAGCGGACCTTGCATAGAGCCTCTGACTGTTTTAAGCATGTAGCCCGCGGTGATGACAAGGCCCAACACTGCGAATATCGCTTGCAGTCGGTATTTGTCCCACGCTCCCAAAAGGATCATGATCTCACCGACAAAATTGGCGAATCCCGGAAGCCCAACCGAAGCCATAGCCATCATGATGAAGAGAGTCGCAATGAACGGGATCTTTTTCCCAAAACCTCCCCAATCATCGATCATGCGTGTATGAGCTTGCTCATAGATGAATCCTACTAAAGAGAATCCAAGCGCCGCCATGATACCGTGCGCGAACATGAAGAACACCGTGCCATTCAACGCGATAGGGGTCATGCAGGAAAGCCCAAGCAAAATATATCCCATATGGCTGCAGCTGGAATAACCTAATATGAATTTCAGATCTTTTTGAGTGAACGCAACAAGTCCGCAGTAAACGATATTGATGATGGCGATCCAGGATACATAAGGCATCCAAATTTTGGCACCGTCAGGCATCAGTCCGATGCCGAGACGGATGATCGCATAAGCGCCGAGTTTTTTTAGAACGCCCGCATGCAGCATGCTGACCGAAGTGGGCGCCGCGGCATAACCCATCGGCGACCATGTATGAAAAGGCCAAAGCGTTAAAATGACTCCGAAGCCCACCATGATCATCGGAAATGCCCATTTCTGAAATGCGATCGGTAAAGGATGGGTCGAAACAGATTTTTCTATGACGGTCAGATCAAAAGTATTGAGTCCAGTCACAAAATAAAGCGATAAAAGCGCCAACAGTGCAAAAACAGCTCCTAATGTAAGATAGAGCGTTAGTTTCATCGTCGCATATTCTTTATTTCCGGAACCCCACACGCCGATCAGCGGAAATACCGGTACAACGGCGGTTTCGTAGAAAAAGTACATGAAGAAGATGTCCAGCGAGCTCAAGACCCCAAAACAACCTACGATCAGAAAAAGGTAAAAGATCAGATATTCTTTTAGTTTCTCTTTGACGTTGCAGGAGACAATGACCCCTGTAAATGCCAGGATCGAGGTCATCAGCAGAAGAACGAGATTGATGCCGTCGACGCCGACGTGGTACGAAATACCGAGTGATTTGACCCAGTCGATCTTATCGACGAACTGGTAGCCGGCGGCTATACGATCGTATTTTAGAAACGCAAAGCACGCGAAGAAAAGAGAAACGCAAACCGAAGCGACGGATATTTTTTTTAGCCAATCTGTTCTTTCTTTGGGAATGAAAAAAAGAATGCATGCGCCGATGGCAGGCGAGAGCAAGATCCACGAAATAGGTCCTAAATGCGGCAAATTTTTAGCCTTTCATAATGATAAAGTAAACGATCACTGCGATGCCCAGTCCAAAAACCGAGGCGTAGGTTTGCACATAACCTGTTTGCACAAGTCTCAAGATCGATGCAAAGCCCGAAGTAACTTTTGCAGAACCATTCACCATTTTTTGAATGATCACATCCCGGTCGAACCGGAAAAGGACCTTCGCGACGATATCTTGAAAGAAATCTGCGATCCCGCTAAAGAATTCATCGAGATAATATTTGTTAACGATAAAATTGTAGGCGGCTCCCAGGAATTTTTTCAAAGGATCCTCTTTGGATTTCAACTTTGCATAAAGTAAAGTACCTATTCCGATCCCGAGAAGCGCGACGATCGTTGATGTCGCCGCGACGATCATGTTCAAAGATGATTCATGTGCCTGCGGACCCATGATAAATTGAGGGATGCCGATAAAACCGCCTATAACCGAAAAGACCGCAAGAACGATCAGAGGAAGCTTCATGATCGGCGGTGCTTCATGAACGTCGTTGTGACCGTGAGCATGTTTATTGACCCTTTTTTCACCGAGAACAGCGATCCAACAAGCACGACTCATATAAAAAGCTGTCAAACCCGCCGTAAGAAGCGCCACGATGTAAAGCGGGCGATGATGCTCGAAAGCCAAAGCCAAGATCTCATCTTTTGAAAAAAATCCCGATAGCGGATAAATTCCACAAAGCGCCAGAGTCCCGATAAGGAAAGTGACTGCGGTAACAGGCATACGTTTTAACAAGCCACCCATTTCCCAAATATCTTGCGTATGAAGCCCGTGGATCATTGCGCCGGCACCAAGAAAAAGCAATGCTTTAAAAAACGCGTGCGTCGTCAGGTGATACATCGCGACTGTGGAGCTGCCTAAGCCTAACGCCATGACCATGTAGCCCAATTGGCTGATCGTGGAATAGGCAAGGATTTTTTTGATGTCATTTTGGACAGTCGCCAATATTGCTGCGAGCATTGCGGTGATACCGCCAATCACTGCGATCGTATCAAGCGCAGGCAGTGAACCGCTGACCAGGAAGAATGAACGACTCATCAGATATACACCTGCCGCGACCATTGTGGCTGCGTGGATCAGAGCGCTGACAGGCGTCGGGCCTTCCATCGCGTCAGGAAGCCAAATGTACAAAGGAAATTGGGCAGATTTTCCGACGACTCCGCAAAATACCAATAGTGAAGCGATGACCAGAGATCTTTCGGATAAAATACCTTTCGCCGCCGCTTCTGGCAGGATCTGGGAAAGTTTTGAGAAAACAAAAGTTCTTTCTCCACCGACCCCCGAAAGCATCCAAACATAAAGAATACCAAGCACGAATCCAAAATCTGCGACGCGATTGACAATGAACGCTTTGTTCCCGGCGTCTGCAGCGGATGGTTTCTCGAACCAGAAGCCGATCAGCAAATAAGAGCTGACTGCGACCAATTCCCAAAAAATAAAAAGCATCAGAAAATTGTTTGCGAGCACGATCCCGAGCATCGAGAATGCGAATAAAGACAACGACGCAAAATAACGCGGAAAACTCGAATCTCCGTGCATATACCCGACGGAATAAAAGAATATGCAAGAGCCGACACCGGTGACGATCAGCGTCATCAAGATCGATAAACGGTCTATCAAAAAGCCGAATTCAATATTCAGACCCGCGATCTGGACCCAAGGCCAACTGGATTCAGCGGGCAATAAAGTGTTGTGCGTATGGAATAGGAAAAGCGCAATGCTTCCGGCGAGCGATATTAAAATGCCGGCCAAAGCTATGGTACTTGCTGTTTTGGGCGATTTCATGAAAAAAATGCAAATGAGGATAGCAGAAATAAATGGTGAAAAAAGGATGATCCACGGAAGCGAAGGGATATGATTCAAGATCGAGTCTACCATTTTAGAGTGTTCAGATCATCAATATCAGTAGTTTCTTTTTTTCTGAAAAGCAAAACGACGATCGCCAAGCCGACCGTGACTTCCGCTGCTGCCACGATCATGGTAAAAAATACCACGACTTGCCCTGAAAGATCTCCCAGGAATGACGAAAAGCTGACAAACGACAAATTTGCTGAGTTGAGAATGAGTTCGATCGAAAGCAGGACCATCAAGATATTCTTGCGGACAAAGATGCCGAAAAGGCCTATCGAAAAAAGAATGGCCGAAATGACCAGATAATGATGCAGGCCTATCATGACGCATCTTTCTTCGCAAGCACAACGACGCTCACAACGGCCGCTAATAGCAAAAATGAAGTTAATTCAAAAGGTAGCAGGTAATTATTGAATAGCAAACGGCCGATGGCTTGCGCTGTTCCGTCAACGGCTGTGGTTCGACCGGTAGAAGCCGAGCGGATCACGTTAAAAATCTGCCAAAAAATGATCCCTGAAAGCGTTAAAGCGAATATAAAATGGGACGGCGAATATTTGCGTGAAGCGGCGGATATTTTCTTTGTGTCGGTCAACATCACCACGAAAAGGAAAAGGACCAGGATTGCGCCAGCATACACTAGGACCAAGATCGTAGCGACAAGGAACGCTTTTAGCAGAATGAATAGCCCCGCCATCATGCACATCGCCGCTACTAACGACAGCACGCTGTAAATAGGCGAGCGCGCAGCCACGACACCGATAGCAAATACGATCAGGAAGAGAGAAATGACGTAAAAAAGTACGGTTTCTAGCATAGAATTCGCTTATTCTAGTAACCGTACGTGTCCTTGTCAATTATTATCCCGACAAACTGTCAGCGGTGTTTTCTATTACTTATATAATGTCTTAGTCAGTTTAATAAAAATACTTGAAGGTCAGAATGCTTGATTTGGTTAAATAATGATGTGCTTCAAAGAGGCCGAATTATACTAATAGATAGTGATTTTTGATAAATATTGATTAATTTAAATCCATAAGATAATATACCAAACGTTATGATGGATATCCCTATCTCAACTCTTCTTGCGGTGTTGTTCATATTTTTTCTACTTTCTGCTTTCTTTTCCGCTTCTGAAGCTGCGTTGATCGCGTTGAATAAAATCAGATTAAGGCACTTGGTCGAGAATAAAAAGCGCGGCGCCCAACGTGTTTATGGCCTCGTTTCGCGCATGGATAAGCTTATTGCCACGATCTTGTTGGGAAATAGTCTTGTGAATACAGCCATCGCCGCGATCGCTACTATTATTTTCAGTCATTTTTTCGGCGAAGGCAAAAGTTTGATCCTGACCACTATCTTTGTGACGCTTGTTTTGGTGATATTTGGTGAATTGACGCCGAAGATCTTCGCTACAAATCATCCGGAAGGTGTATCATTTTTTGCCAGGCACATCGTTTCATTTTTTATCAGGATCTTTGAGCCGGTGACGAATCTTTTGACCGCTATCAGCAATGGCTTAATTAAGGTCTTGGGAGGCAATCCGCACTACCGGTCACCTTTGGTCACCGAAGAAGAAATGAGAATGATGATCCAAATCGGCAAAGAAGAAGGTTTTTATGGCGATAATGAAAAAAAGATGCTTGAGCGGATTTTCCGGTTTGATGAGATCGAAGTCAGGGATGTGATGACTCCTTTAAAAAACATGACGGCCGTTTCGGTTGATGAAGAAATATCCGAACTCGAACGAGTTCTTTTAGAAGAAGGGCATAACCGCATACCGATTTATAAAGATGATAAGACAAATATCGTCGGTATTCTTTATGTGCGTGATATCCTTTATCTGTTTAAAAATAGTTCGCTGATCCATTTGCAGGATTTGATGAGCGCGCCGTTTTTTGTCGAACCGCACCAAAAAGTGGCGGAACTCTTGAAAGAATTCCAAAGGAAAAAGATCCAAATTGCGATCGTTCGTGACGCAAAAACGCAAAAAACTGTCGGATTGGTCACGCTCGAAGATCTTCTCGAAGAAATCGTAGGTGAGATAGAAGAGGTTGATACAAAGAGCGCCAAATGACATTTAAGTTCAAATTCCGCAGGTTTGATGTAAAATAACCCCCTATGATCTTACCGTTCAAAAATAAAAAACCTAGGATACATCCTTCCGTGTTTATTGCTCCGGGCGCTCATATCATTGGAGATGTGAAACTGGACAAGGGGGTGAGCGTTTGGTTTACGTCGGTCTTGAGAGCCGACATCGCTTCTATTCATGTGGGAGAAGGGACCAATATTCAGGACGGTTGCGTGATCCATGTGGATTACGGCCAGCCGTGTGTGCTTAAAAAAGGCATCATCATGGGCCATCAGGCGATGGCTCACGCATGTACGGTAGAAGACAATGTTTTGATCGGAATTGGCGCAAGGATATTGAGTGGTGCACACATCGGTGCTTTTAGTCTGATCGGTGCGGGAGCGCTTGTGCTGGAAAATGCGAAGATACCGGAAAGATCGCTTGTTTTGGGAGTTCCCGGTAAAGTCGTGAGGCAATTGACACCAAAAGAAACGGCGGCGCATATCCCTCATGCAAGACGGTATAAAGAATTAGCATCTATTTACAGGAAATATTTAGGATAAGGTAGTTCATTGACACGTTTACTGATCGTGCGCCACGCTGAGTCGGCGCTGAACGAACAAAATCGCATCCAAGGGCACAAAGATTCCGGCCTGACGTTCAAGGGTCTTTATCAGGCCCAGCGGCTGTGGAAAAAGATCAAAAAGATCCATATTGATAAGATCTATTCGAGTGATCTCGGGAGAGCTTATTCGACAACGGTCGAGATCGTTCGCCACACAAAACTGCCGATCGTGCGCGATCCTAAATTGAGAGAGATCCACTTAGGCGACTGGGAAGGCATGACACCGGAAGAAGTGGACCGGTTATATGATAAAGGTTATCAAAAATGGCTGAAAAAACCTTCATCGATCAGGATTCCTGGGGCAGAGTCATTAAGCCATTTTAAAAAACGTGTGACAGGACGTGTGAAGACCATTGCGAGGGTCAATCATGGGAGAACGGTCCTTATCGTGACGCATGGAGGCGCGATCACGGCCCTTCTTTCCGATTGGTTGAAAGCCGATTTTGACCATTTACTCTTGAATCTTCAAATTGATAACACTAGCCTCACGATCGTTGATCAAACAGAAAAACGTGTCAGGCTTAGAACGATCAACGATGTTTCCCATCTAAGCGAAAAAGATAAACATGAATTCACCGTCTTTAGTAAACGTTCTTGATCTGGCGCCGGATGAACTGAGGAAAAAATTTGAGACGCTCGGGATCGAGCCATACCGGGCGGATCAGATACTTCAGTGGATCTACGAAAAAGGCGTTTACAATTTCGAAAAAATGACCAATCTCTCGCTGGGTCTGCGTGAGAAATTAAAAAAAGATTTTGTATTAGCGCTGCCCGAATCGATCGATAAGGAAAGATCCGGGGATGATAAAAGCACAAAGCTTCTTTTGAAGCTGAAAGACGGAAATTTGGTGGAAACGGTTTATATCCCGTCGGATGATCGCCACACCGTTTGCGTTTCCTCCCAAGTCGGCTGCAAATTTCACTGTGCTTTTTGCGCGAGCGGCCAGAATGGATTTTTCAGGAATTTGACGTCAGGAGAGATTGTCTCCCAGGTGTTGATGGCCAGAGACGTCTCGGCAAATAAAAAAATTACAAATATCGTTTTCATGGGTATCGGAGAGCCGTTCGATAACTATAAGGAAGTCATGAAGGCTGTCAGGACGCTCAATTCCAAAAATGCTTTCCACATCGGAGCCAGAAAGATCACGATCTCCACATGCGGAGTGATCCCTAAGATTGAAGCGCTTGTTGGAGAAAACCTTCAGGTCGAATTATCTGTCTCGCTGCACGGTCCCAATGACACGGTCAGAAGCGCTATTATGCCGGTAAACAACGCTTATCCCGTCAAATCACTGATTGATGCCTGCAAACAATATGTAAAAAAGACCAAGCGCGTCATTACGTTCGAATATATCCTTGTAAAAGGCGTCAATGCTTCTGAAAAAGAGGCGCGCGAGCTCTCGCGGCTGCTCAAAGGGCTTCTTTGCAAGGTGAATCTGATCCCTTATAATCCAATTCAAGAGTTCGCGCATGACGCCCCGGCTTATGAAGAAATAGTGCGTTTTCAAAAGATTTTGCAAAATGGCGGAATTAAAACGACAGTGAGATTTTCTAAAGGGAGAGACATTCAAGCGGCATGCGGACAATTAAGATCGGTTCACGCAAATGATACAAAATCTGCTCGATAATATCAGCCAGGTCATCCAAACGAATCCTTTTTTAGCATTTGTCGGCGTGTTTATTGCCGGCGTGGCCGTGAGTTTTACGCCGTGTGTTTATCCGGTAATACCGTTAACGCTTGGGTTTATTGGTGCGCGGTCCGCCGGTTCCAAACTCCGAGGTTTTTTGCTGTCTTTGGTCTATGTGCTGGGGATGGCGCTAATGTATGCGATATTGGGCGCTTTCGCTTCATTATCAGGAAAACTTTTTGGCAGTATCGGCTCGAATCCGATCACTTATTTTCTTGTCGCGAACGTGTGTTTGATATTAGGATTATCCATGCTGGATGTTTTTCAAATTCCACAAATTTCGCTTAGCGGTTCACTGACAGCAAAAAATCGCGGAGCCTCCCTGCCGGACAGGCAGGGTTTTTTTGGTGCTTTTGTGATCGGGCTTTTTTCAGGATTGATTGTCGGGCCTTGCACAGCACCGGTGTTGGCGGCAGTTTTGGTATATGTCGGCTCAAAACATAATTTGATATATGGATTTTCACTGCTTTTCACGTTTGGTTATGGCGTCGGTTTTCTGATGATAATTCTTGGAACATTCACCGGTCTTCTGGCTTCGATTCCTAAATCCGGCCAGTGGCTGGAAAGAGTAAAAAAGATTTTTGGCTTTGTTTTGATCTTGGCAGCGGAATATCTTTTTATAAAAATGGGAGGATTGTTGGTATGAAGTATGTTCGCCGGATTTTTTCTATGTTTATTTTTTGTGTATTTTTGTTCGTGCTGGGGTGCATGGGTCCGGATTCTCGCCATACGGTCGCGAACGCTTCCGGAGAATTGAGCGAATCTCAGAAATTTACTTTAAATGGTTTGAAGAATGAGTCGATCAGTCTTGATGCTGTGTTGAAACAGAACAAAGCCGTGCTGGTCAATTTTTGGGCCACGTGGTGCCCGCCATGCCGGGAAGAGATCCCGGGTCTTATCGATCTTCAAAAAAACTTTGGCGGAAAATCTTTTACGGTCTTAGGCGTAGATGTTGGAGAGTCCCAAACGAAGGTTTTAAATTTCGCGACAAAGATTGGGATCAATTATCCGGTCGCGTTGGATTCGGATATGACTGTAGCGGAACATTATTCTGTTGTCGGGATCCCTACAAGCCTCCTTATTTCTTCCGATGGAAAGATCTTGGGAGAATACCATGCTTATACTCCGAAGCTCAAGGCGGATGTCGAAAAAGCTTTGGAATGATCCACGGGTCCTAAATTGAAATTCCAAAAAGGCTCGATCCGAAAAAGCCTCCATTTCTCCATCGCCGACGGTCTTTTTGCCGCGATGATGCAGGGAGTGAGCGATTCTTATCTGCTTCCTTATGGCATCGCGCTAGGCGCTACTTCGTCTCAGATCGCATTTTTGGCGTCCGTTCCGGCACTGATCGCTTCTTTCATACAGATGAAATCCGCCAGCATCACTCAAACGATCGGTTCGCGGACCAAGCTTATAAATTTCATGGTATTTTTTCATTCCATGGCATGGTTGCCGATCATTCTTGTCCCGTATTTATTTCCGACGTCGGGTTTTTTGCCCTGGGCTCTTTTGATCAGTGTGATCTTGCTTATGTCTTTCGGTGCTTTTTCGGTGCCGGCTTGGCAGAGTCTGATGTCCGATTATATCCCGGTACAAAAAAGGGGGAAATATTTCGGATGGAGAAACCGGCTTCAGGGGATATTTATGGTGGCTGTTTCCATCTCTGCGGGACTTGTGCTCCATTCTTTTGGTAAAGGGGATCTGACAGGTTTTACGACGATATTCTTGTTTGCGATGTTCTGCCGGTTCCTGTCATGGGTCTGTCTGACTCAAATGGCCGAACCATTCCGTCACAGTTCTCATGATGTCTATTTTAGTTTTTTGGATTTTTTCAAACAGATCCGTAAGAGCAATTTTGGTAAATTCGTTATTTTTATTTCAGCTATGAATTTTTCAACTAATTTATCCGCGCCGCTCTTACCTGTTTTTTTATTGAAAGATATGAGTTTCAGTTACGCGGCTTACATGGGACTCGTCACGATCGCTTCTATCGCGGCGTTCTTATTCATGACGCGTTTTGGGCACGCCGCTGACCGATCAGGTAATCTTGCGGCATTGAAGGTTGCCGGCTGGGGTGTGTCATTAATCCCGTTATGCTGGATGATCTCGCGGGCTTTGCCTTATCTTTTTTTCGTGCAGTTCGCTGCGGGGGCTTTGTGGGGCGGATTTAATTTATTGATGACCAATTTTAATATGGAAGCCTTAAGCCCCGAAAAGCGTATCCGTGGCATCTCCTACTTTAATATCATGAACAGTCTTTCTATTTTTTTAGGGGCGGTCTGCGGCGGTTTTATCGTGCGTTTTCTTCCGCCTCTTTTCGGTTATTCCTATCTGTCGCTATTTTTGTTATCCTGTGTGGGAAGAATAGCGGCGATGGTATTGATTTTTCCAAAAGTCCGTGAAATCAGGCAGTTTTAAGATCAAAGGAAAAGAGGTATGTTAAAAAATTATTTTTTGGCGTTTGTTCCTATTTTTGTGGCTGTGGACGCGCTCGGTATACTACCTATTTTCATGTCGTTGACGCATGACATCCCGAAGTCCGAAAGGGAAGAACTTGCCAGACATTCGACGATCACGGCGCTTTTGGTCGCGATCTCTTTTCTTTTTGTCGGTAAATTAGTGCTCTTATGGCTTGGGATCACTATTAATGATTTTTTAGTAGCCGGAGGCGCGATCCTTTTTATCTTATCTATCCGTGATCTTCTGACTTTTGGAAAAACTTCAAGGGTGCCCAATGATACAGCCGGCGTCGTACCTTTGGCTGTGCCGTTGATCGTGGGTCCGGCTGTTTTGACGACTTCGCTGATCCTATTGAATTCCTACGGCATCTTCCCGACTCTTTTTTCCATCGTCGCCAATATTTTGATCTGCGGCCTGGTTCTGTATTTCTCAGGATCTCTTTCCAAGATACTTGGGAAGGCCGGATCGCACACACTATCGAAGATATTCAATCTTCTTTTAGCCGCAATAGGTGTCATGCTGATCCGCAGAGGCATTCTAGAGATCTTTTCAGGTTGGCTGGCCCGATAATCCCTCAAAATTTTTTTTATTTGACATTTTTCATTTTATAATTTAGACTAAATCTAAATTAGATTTTGTCTCAATGGAGTTTTTATGCCGCATACTCAAGCGCTTCATCGTTTTGAACAACTGCTTAAGAATAAGAACCTTAAGCTTACCAGAGAAAGAAAACACATTTTTGAGACAGTTGTGCGCCACGCAGGGCATTTTGATGCGGACAGTCTTTATGGAAAGATCAGAAAAGATAATGATCGCGTCGCGCGCGGAACAGTTTACCGGACGATCCCGCTTCTTCTTGAAAGCGGCGTCATCCAAAAGTCTGTCGGAAGCGGTCATTGTGACTTTTTTGAGTCAAGGAACGGCAAAATTCATCATGATCATATGGTTTGTATCGGTTGCCAGAAGGTGATTGAGTTTCACTGTGATGCGATCGAGAAAATGCAGGATCAGGTTTGTGACAAATATGACTTTAAGCTTGCGTTCCATGATCATCGACTTTTTGGATACTGCAAAAATTGCCGCTGATCTTTGAGCTCATTTTTTTTGATTTTTGATTTAGATTTTGTCTCAATTGGTAAAAGTTGAAAAATGAAGAGATTTAAAGCTTTGCTGTTGATAGTGCTAATCGGAGCCTTGTATTCCGTAGCATCGGCCGAAGAAAATCAAGATGCTCCTACCATTATGATTAAGGATCATCGTTTTATTCCCGAAGAATTGAAGATTCCTGCCGGTAAGAAAGTAAAGATACTGGTTAAAAACCAAGACACTTCTCCCGAAGAATTCGAAAGTTATGAATTGAGGCGCGAAAAAGTCGTCAGTGGCAGAGGAGAGATTACCGTTTTTATCGGACCTCTTAAACCAGGAATTTATAAATATTTTGGCGATTTTCATCCGCAAACAGCTCAAGGGCGGATCGTCGCGGAGGAAAATAGCTGATGTTGCCGGTCACGATCATTGTTTTTCGTGAGATCCTTGAGATAGCTCTTGTTTTTACAGTGCTTCTTGTTTCGATACGCGGATTTGCCGGTGGAGTAAGGATGGCGTGGATAGGAGCGATCATTGGCACTATCGGAGCTTGTATAGTTGCTTATTTTGCTTCGGCTATATCTGCTCTTGCAGAAGGTATGGGCCAGGAGCTTTTTAATGCCTGCGTACTATTTCTCGCGGCCATTCTGATCACTTGGCACATCGTTTGGATGAGTCAGCATGGCAAAGAAATGGCAAGACACTTCAAGGAAATAGGCCAATCGGTCACTCTTGGTGCGAAGCCGGTTTATGTGCTCATGATCATCATGGCTGTCGCGGTCCTGCGCGAAGGTTCCGAGATCGTGCTTTTTACGTACGGTATCCTTATTCAGGGCGTTGCTGTAGGTGAAGCCCTGACCGGTGGCATGCTGGGTTTAGTAGCGGGAGTGTTGACCGGAGCATTGCTTTATTATGGTCTTCTTCAGATCTCACCTAAAAAACTTTTTGGCGTGACAAGCTGGCTTCTTATTCTTTTGGCCAGCGGTATGGTCGCGCAGGCCGTTGGTTTTCTTTCCGCAGCTGGCTGGATCCCCGAACTTATTTCTCCGCTTTGGGATACTTCTAAATTTCTTCCAGAAAAAAATTTGTTAGGAAAGATACTGCATTCGCTTATTGGTTATAACGAAAGGCCGACAGGCGCTCAATTTCTCGCTTATCTTTTGACTTTGGGGATCATTCTTATATTTTTAAAATTGTTTGGTGGCGGTGCTGCCGAAATAGAGGGTAATAAGAAATGACGCGAAAGATCGTTACGCAACTCTTTATCTTAATATTTGGGATACTCTTTTTTTGTTCAGATCATGCTTTTGCTTTCCCTAAAGTTTATTCTCCTATCATTGAAAAAGGCGAGATCGAGCTCGAAGCCGAAGGTTCTTATAATTTTGACAAGAGACAGGAAAAAAAAGGAACTCAGGAACAGAAATACGCCGTTGGGTATGGCGTAACGGACAGGTGGGCTACGGAAATTTATGGGAATCTATCGAATAACCCTGCAGAACGTGAACGTCTAGAATTCGAGAGTATAGAGTGGGAGAACCGTGTGCAGCTTTTTGATCAGGGGCAGTATTGGTTGGATGCGGGTGTATATTTCTCATATGAGTTTGCTCATGAAGACCAGGATCCGGATGAAATTGAAGCCAAGCTTTTACTTGAAAAGCAGCTTGGAGATTTTGTTCATACGGCTAATTTGATTTTACAGAAAGAGGTCGGTGGCGATACTCCGGACGATGCAGAAAAGGAAAAGCACCGTTGGGAAGGTGGAGTGGCTTGGTCCAGTCGATATCGTTTCAAGCAGTATTTAGAACCTGGCGTTGAAGTTCATTACAATGCGATAGAGCTTAGCAAAAATCAATCTTTCAACGAACAAGAGCTCCAAATCGGTCCGACGGTGTATGGCAAAATAGGCCCTGTTAAATATGATATTGGTTATCTTTTCGGCGTCACGGATGCGGCGGCGGACGGGGAACTCAAGTGGATCGTCGAGTACGAATTGAGATTTTAGGATCTTAAGACCAGTTCACTGATCTTGGCATGAGCTGATGAAAAAGGATATTTCTTGAATTCTTTTTTCGAAATCCAAGCCGCCTGCCAGCCTGCTCTGGGTTTAAGATCTTTGGCCGAGCCGTTGATTTCCAAAAGAAACGCATCGAGTTTTTCATTGAAATAGGTGTAGTTCCTTTTGATCGACCCTAAATGTTCCAAATCGGACGGTTTCAAAGCGAATTCTTTCTTTATCAGCGGGATCGTCCTTGCTCGGGATTCTTCAGAATGGAATACTTTATTCTTAGCGAGTTTCCATTCGGGAAATTCCCAAAGTCCTCCCATGATCTCTCCCAAAGGTCTTTTTTGTATAAAAAATTTCCCATCGCGTTTTAATACTAGCGCGCTTGCAGAGATCTTTACGGTTTTTTTCCTGAATTTTCTAACGGGATAATTCTCAGCGGTGTCATTTTTAGCGGCTTTACAGAATTCTTGAATAGGGCAAACTGCGCAGGAGGGGTTCTTCGTCGAGCAAATAAGTGCTCCGAGTTCCATCAACGCCTGATTAAAATAACGCGCTTGTCCCTTTGGAATAAGTTTCGTCTGTAGTTCCCAGAAAAGTTCCCTATTTTTTGCGACATCGATCGGTTTTTTGATCGCATAAACACGGGAAAGAACGCGCAGGACATTTCCATCAACGATCGGTTTTTCCTGGTTGAATGCGATGCTCGCGATCGCACCTGCCGAATAACGTCCCACTCCTTTGAGCGAAAGGATATCGTCATAATTTTCTGGAAAATTGCCGTTGTATTTCTGCATGATCAATTTAGCGCTTTCGTGGATATTCCGCGCACGCGAATAATAACCAAGTCCTTGCCATGCTTTTAAAACCTTTTTTTCATCACTTTCTGCTAGCGATTTCACTGTCGGAAATGTCTTCATCCAATGTTTAAAATAGGGCAACGCTGTTTCGACTTGAGTCTGTTGTAGCATGATCTCTGAAACCCATACTTCATAAGGTGTATATTTCCGCCGCCAGGGAAGAGGTCTGGCATTTTTGAGAAACCATTGAAGAAGCTTTTTTTGCAGAGTCATATCGGTGACATCTTAACCTATAAAGCATGTTATTCCAAATGGCATATTTAAGCGTCTTTCAGTATAATGAATCCCGATGAGCAATTCTCTGAAACAGGATATTCGTAATCTTGCCATTCTGGTCCTTTTAGCGGGTGTCATTTTTGGTTTTCGCCTTGGATCGTTCGGGCTTTTAGATCCGGATGAGCCATTCTACAGCTTGACCGCGAAAGAAATGTTAAACCGGCATGATTGGTCCACTCCGGTTTTGTTCGGTCAGCCTCAATTTGAGAAACCCATACTTTTTTATTGGATAATTTGCCTGGCTTTCAAGATTTTTGGAATCAGTGAAAGCGCCGCAAGAATTGGCCCGTTATTGGCGGGTATGGCGACGGTACTCGTTACTTATCTATGGGGTATTACTTTGTTTAAAAGACGTACGATCGCATTATTGTCTGCGGTTATTTTGGCGACAGCAGCGGAATTCATGGTAGTCTCGAGGATCGTATTGACGGATGTATTTTTATGCCTGTTTGTGACGCTTGCGTTCTTTTCGTTCAGTTTTGGTTATGAAAGACCGAAATCAAGGCAGATCGCGTGGTTTTTTATTTTCATTTTCTGCGCGCTGGGTTTTCTGACCAAAGGCCCTTTGGCGGTGATCTTGCCGTGGGCAAGCATTTTTTTGTTCTTGATCATAAACCAGGAGGAATATTTATTAAAATCAATTCCATGGATGAGCGGCGTTGCAGCATTCGCTCTAATTGCGGCGCCGTGGTATGCGCTGATGGCGCACAGATATGGCCCAGATTTTCTCAAACATTTCTTTATCCATGAGAACGTCAGGCGTTTTTTTGTGGCTGAGCATAAGAATAGCGATAAGATCTTTTTTTATCCCGCGACGATCTTTATAGGTTTTTTTCCTTGGAGCGCTTTTCTTTTGGGAGCGGTTTTTTACAGTTTTCGCCGTGCTTTAGGCGAACGAGTTGTCCGATATCGAAGCACATTTCTTTTTTTATCAATTTCGTTCGTTTCGGTATTTATTTTTTTTACGCTCGCTAAATCAAAATTGATGAGTTATATCCTGCCGGTTTTTCCTTTGATGGCGCTGATGATGGGTGGATGGCTATTTCGAGTTTATAGGGCTTTACAGAACGGTGTGCGGCCTAAAGTGTCCCTCAAAATACTAAGCGTACTGTTTTTTGGGATCTTGCCGACGGCTCTTATTATCGGCTGTTTGATCTATGGAAAGATCGCACGATTGGATATTTTGAAGCCGATCCTGGCAATAGCGGTATTTATGCCGACGTTATCGTGGGCGTTTCTTTTTAATGTTCACAAGAAAAAATACCGCGCTGCATTTTATTGCGTCATCGCTGAGATTGTGATCTCCGCGTGCCTGATATTCGGCTGGCTTTTGCCGAGGTGTGAAACAGAGTTTTCATCGCGACAGGATGTGATATTGCTCGAGAAGACCAAATTACCCAGCAGTTCTCCATTGATCTTGGCCGACCGGCTTTTTGTCAGGGGGATTTCATATTATTCGGGCAGTAATAATGTCAGCGTGTTGACCGATGACCCTGAGAGCGCGTTTTATACCAAACATCCGATCCTTATGTTTTCCACCGCTGATGATCTCTTGAAGATCGATAAGAATTCTTTTCCGGTCTATTGTTTTTTAAAACCTAAGGGATTGAGGCTTCTTGAGAAAATAGCGGATAAACGGTTTTCGATCTCCACTCTTCACTCAGGCTCGAATAAAGTTTTTTTGAGACTTGACCGGACTGATGCTTTTTTACCCAGATAACATGAAACGTTTTTTTATTTCTTTTGCCATTGTATCGCTGGCATCCGTTTGCGTTCTCTCGGATGCCGCAGATCAGCGGTTTGTTTTTACTAAAAATAGCCGTGTGCTGATCATCGCCCCACATCCTGATGACGAAACACTTGCGGCGGGTGGACTTATTCAATCTGCGGTGAAAGCCGCTGCCAATGTGAAGATCGTGTATCTCACCCACGGGGATTACAATGAGATCGCTTCGATCTTTTTTCAAAAAAGACCCCTTTTAACTAAAGCCGATTTTATTAAAAGCGGTCAGATCCGGAAAAAAGAGGCGATCAGCGCCATGTCGGTCCTTGGCCTGAAGGAACAGAACCTTATTTTCTTGGGCTATCCTGATTTCGGTACGCTGAACATCTGGCGCAGCCATTGGGGCGAAACAAAACCTTTCAGGAGTTTTATCACCAGAATAAACAAAGTTCCTTATGTCGACGATTTTTCTTACGGCAGGCCATATCGCGGCGACAACATCGTGCGTGATTTTGAAAAGATCCTTTTGCTGTTCCAACCGACGCATGTTTTTGTGACGGCGCCATTTGACCTGAATTCAGACCACCGCGCGGCATACTTGTATTTTCAAGTCGCGCTTTTGAATTTGAACGACAAAATAGAAAAACCCAGCGTGTTCGGGTACTTGGTTCACGCGCAACGATGGCCAACACCGAAGCAGTATAAACCCGATGCGAAACTTGATCCGCCGGGTTCGATGCTTTCAGATGATGATTTTAAATGGCTTTCGTATAGCTTGACACCACAGCAGGTTGAATTGAAGAAGGAGGCACTTCTTCGATACGGAAGCCAGGCGGCTTATAGTAAAAATTTCATGCTTTCATTCGCCAGGATGAATGAAGTTTACATCGATCTGCCTTATGAGGAATTAAAGAATAGTCCGCCGGCTTCGTCGGGAAACCAAAAAACTATGAATGAGCCTGATTCTGACGAAGTCAAATATTGGGTCCAGAACGACGAATTGTGGATGGACATACGCGCGACAAGTCCTCTGGACGAGCTGGGGGCGCTGAATATAGAGGTTTTTAGTTATCGGCATGATACGGAATTCTCGTCAATGCCGAAACTTAATTTGCGGCTTTTGGGAGACCATATTCTGGCCAGCGATAGCAGAAAAGTGATCTCGGGTTCGGGCATTCAATACGATCTTCAAAAAAAATCTATTTTAGTCAGGGTCCCGATGAAATTATTAAGGTCGCCCGATTATATTTTTATTTCGGCACAAACGCTTAAATATAATATTTCTCTGGATTTTGGGTCATGGAAGGTGCTTAAAGTAAATAAGACATGATGGCGCATGCGTATGTTTTTTGTTATAATACGCCCTCACAAATGGTAAAGGAAAAATATGATATTCCGCTCTGAAAATAGACAGCAGGATGCGCTTGCAGTTTTCTTAGTACTCGTGGGCATTCTTTTGCGCCTGGCTCCTCATCCGGGCAATTTTACACCGGTAACGGCGATCGCGCTTTTCTCCGGCGTTGTCCTTGCGCCGCAGATCTCGCTTGTGCTGCCGCTTATTGTGATGATCACTAGCGATCTTATTATCGGGCCCCATTCTTTATACCCTTTGACATGGGGGTCATTTTTTTTGGTGAGTCTTTTAGGTTTGGCGCTTAGGAAGAACGCAAAAGCGGCGAATATTTTTTTCGGTACCGTAGGAGGTTCACTGCTTTTTTATCTGGTGACCAATCTCGGCGTATTTCTTCTTCAAAATATGTATGAAAAAAGCTGGAATGGTCTTATCCAATGCTACGTGGTGGCGCTCCCGTTTTTTAGAAATACGCTTCTGGGCGATATTTTTTTCTCAGCGCTTTTCTTCGGGGTTTTTGCAATGTTGAAGAATTGTGCAGGCAAAACTGCGACCCAAAAAATCAATTAATTTCCGACAGCTCCAATGAACGAAGACGCAAAGAAAAATATTTTAAGAAAGATCCCATACGGCCTATACGTGATCGGAGTCAAAGATAATAACTCTTATCACGCGTTCACCGGGAGTTGGGTTTCGCAGTGTTCGATGAAACCGCCGAGGATCATGCTGGGTGTGCGTCATGGCACACATTCTTTGGAAATGATAAAAAAAGGAAAAGCATTTTCCGTCAATTTTATGTCTAAAAACGATAAAAAGATCCTCGAGCAGTTCTTTAAAGCAACGCCGGCCGATGGGAATCGTTTTGGAGATTTGGAATTTTTATTAAAAAAAACCAACACGCCTTTATTGAAGGACGCTGTTGCTCACCTTGAATGTGAAGTGATGGATATTATAGAGGCAGGAGATCACTCGATAGTTATCGGCGAAGTAGTGGAAGCGGAAGTGATCAAAGATGAATTTCCGCTTATCATGAGCGATACGCCGTGGCATTACGGCGGTTGATCATTTCGTGTAAGTTGCGCAGGAACTTGTAGTTTCCCAGAACGTGACTTTGCTTATCGGCAGTTTCTTGGACTTCGCGTAATCAAATACCAATTTAGCAAGTGCTTCCGCTGTGGGGTTTTCATTCATTTCAAAATACGGTTCACCCAGATCTTTTAATATTTTTGTCAGCGGGTCCTCTTTTTTTAATATCATCCGGTGATCCAATTCTTTATCCACCCATCGATGAATGATCTCCTTGATATCGCCGAAGTCATAGACCATGCCTCGCTTGTCCAAAGTACTCGACTCAAGCTCTATTTCTATTTTTCCGTTGTGGCCGTGCGGATGAGCGCATTTTCCATCGTAATTTAAAAGCCGATGTCCGTAGCAAAAATGGATGTCCTTCGTTACTTTGTACATGATCTTCCTTTCATTTAAACGATCGATCTTCCTCCATCGACGACAAGCACCGTTCCGTTAATGAAATCATTGTCCAGCAAAAATAGTACTGCATTGGCGATGTCCTGCGGAGAGCCTATGCGCCTAAGCAAAGTTTTTTCTATGACTTTTTGTTTCTCCTCTTCGGTAAAATCTGGAGGAAGCAATACAGGTCCGGGAGCGATGGCGTTCGACGAAACTTTCGGCGCAAGGTCCCGTGCGAGTGTTTTTGTTAGTGTGATGAGCCCGCCTTTTGAAACGCAATAAGGGGAATAATCCCTATAAGGACGAAAACCGCTCCAATCAGCGATATTGATTATCTTTCCGCCGGCACCTTCGAACATTCTATTGCCGATTTCTTTGGACAGTAAAAAAGGGCCTTTTAAATTCGCATCGATCAGCTTATTCCAGTCAGATTCATTTACATCCTTGAACGGTGTTTTATAAAATAAAGATGCACTGTTGATCAGAACATCCACGGACTGGAATTTAGTGAAAATCTCTTTTGTCATGCGAAGTATATCCGAACTTTTAGCAAGATCTGCTTTGTATGTTTCACATTGGACGCCCATTGTCCTTATAGAAGAAGCGGTCTTTTCGGCCTCGTCTTTCGAAGTGTTGTAGTGGAGCAGGATATTTGAGCCTTTTTCAGCAAGCGCCAGCGCGATGGTCTGGCCGACACGTTTGGCTGCTCCGGTGACTAGAATGTTTTTGCCTTTGATCTGCATGGAGCCATCATACACAAACTTATGACCAGCCGCAAGGAGCTGTTTCAGGTTCGATCCATGAAAAGCACTGGAATTATTTCCACCGATGTGTACAATCATTGCCTATGGAACTTTATTTCTTAAGACACGCTATCGCGGCCGAACCCGGTACCATAGCTGTTTCTCACGATTCTGAGCGACCCTTGACCGAAGAAGGTATCAAAAAAATGGAAGAATCGGCGAAAGGCATGCGCCGCATGGGATTGTCATGGAATCACGTGCTTTCAAGTCCGTACTTGAGAGCGTCAGATACGGCGAAGATCGTGGTAAAAGCCGTCGATTTCAAGGATAAGATCACTTTTTCAGATGCATTGATCCCGAGCGCTGATTTTAAGGGTTTTTTTAAATTACTCAAACAATTCAAACCTGACGAAAAAATACTTTTTGTCGGTCACATGCCCAGTATCGGCGAATTCGTATCTATGCTCATTTTCGGCCAGACACTTCAGATGATGGACTACAAAAAGGGCGGTTTGTGCCGAGTCGATATGCCTGAAGTCATTGCTACCGGTGTTTTAGGCCAGCTCAAGTGGTTTTTGACGCCTAAACAGCTCCGTTCATTTCGCTAAACTGCTTCATATTAATTTCATATCCGCTTCATCTTAGGTTCATAAACCGTTGATATAGTTCCTGGCTGGGTTTTTTGTCTTTGGCCTGTCCTGTGATAGACTAGCGTTACGATGAGAATTGCTGTTTTTGACATAGGTACGAATTCGATTCATATGCTTGTGGTTGAGGTCCATAAAGACCTTTCATTTGAAGTGCTTGACCATGAAAAGGATACGACCCGGCTTGGAGATGGCAGTTTTGAGACCAAGCACTTGTCCAAGGAAAGAATGGCAAGAGCTTTCCGCGTGATCGAAAAATTTGTCAAAGTTGCTGCCAAATATAAGGTTAAAAGAATGTTCGGTGTGGCAACCAGTGCCGTCAGAGACGCGCAAAATGGCGAGCGGTTTACAAAGGTGATCTTTAAAAAAACCGGTGTACGGATAAGGATCATCTCGGGCGAAGAAGAGGGGCGGCTCATTTTCTTGGGTGCAGCTTCTGGAATCGAGGTCGGAAAGAGCAGCGCGCTTTTGATCGATATCGGCGGAGGCAGCGTTGAGCTTATTTTGGGCAATCAGGATAGGATCGATTTCAACGGCAGTTTTCCTCTGGGCGTTGCGCGTCTCACAGATCATTTTATCCATAAGGACCCGCCATCTAAAAAAGAGATCAAGCGTCTCGAGAAGTATATTGAAAAAGAGCTCAAGCCTACCGTTAAAAAGATCCGGCGCGTCGGTTTTTCAAAGATCATAGGCACCGCCGGCACGATGATCAATCTTGCCTCTATGGTATATGAAGATAAAGAGTCCAAGCCGTTCCGGCTTTCAAATCACTTTGCGATGACTGCAAATGATCTTGAAAAGCTGCATAAGAAACTTATCAAAAGGAATCTGAGAGAACTTTTAAAAATGCCGGGACTTGATCTGAAAAGAGCGGACATTATTACTGCCGGGAGTGTTCTGGTGAATACATTGATGAAAATGCTGAAGAAACAAGACTTGCTTGTTTCGAATAAGGGCATTCGTGAAGGCACGGTACTTGATTTTATTTTAAGGAATCAAATGAGGTCCGCGGCATCAATGTCCAATATCCAAGTGCAGTGGTACGGCCAGAAGCCATTTTTTAACGGCAGAGTCAAACTCAAGAAAGGGGCATATGCCGATTTTTGATAAAAAACACAGTTTCCCCGGGAAATTGATCATTGTAGAAGGCGTGGACGGTTCGGGCAAAAGCACTCAAATATCCCTTCTAAAAAAATGGCTTGAATCGCAAGGATTTTCGGTATTTTTTACCGAATGGAACAGTTCTGAGCTTGTGAAAGAAACAACCAAAGAGGGTAAAAAGAAGAATATCCTTACGCCCACTACTTTTTCACTTCTGCATGCTACGGATTTTGCGGACCGATTGAACTATCAGATCATCCCGCCACTTAAAGCGGGCATGATCGTGCTGGCTGACCGTTACGCTTACACGGCGTTTGCGCGCGACGTAGTGCGCGGTGTGCATCCGGTGTGGGTCAGGAATCTTTATAGTTTTGCGGTCAAGCCCGACATCAGTTTTTATTTCGATGTGCCAATTAATGTCGCATGTGACAGGATCCTATCCAACCGCACTCAGATAAAATTTCACGAGGCCGGCATGGACTTGGGACTTAGTACCGATACGAAAGAGTCATTCAGGATCTTTCAGGGCAAAATCCTTGATGAATATAAAAAAATGGTGGATGAGTTTTTACTGACCACTGTCGACGCGACGCTTGAAATCCATGATCAGCAGGAAATCGTCAGAGAAGCAGTCAAAGAAGCGCTGAAGGGTTATTCCAAAAAAAGGACGATCTATGCCAAACGAGCCAAAGTATTTTGGAGAAGGTTTACCGTATCTTAAGTCGTTTTCTGTTAAAGGAAAACTTATTGTGATCGAAGGTACCGATGGTTCGGGCCGCTCGACACAGGTCGCTTTACTCAAGAATTGGCTCGAGGTGCATGGTTATGCGGTCGTAGAAACCGGTTGGGCGCGGTCAAACCTGATGCACAAGTCCATTGAGCTTGCCAAATCAGGGAACATGATGGATCGAATGACATTTTCGCTTCTTTATGCGACAGATTTTGCCGACCGACTTGAAAATCAGATCATTCCGGCGCTAAAGTCAGGACATATCGTCATTGCCGATCGTTATATTTATACAGCTTTTGCCAGAGATGTGGTGCGGGAAGCTGATCCCAAGTGGATCCGTGATGTTTTTGGGTTCGCGCTTGTTCCGGATCTGGTTCTCTATCTCAGGATCGACATGGATGAATTGATCCCGCGGGCCATTGAATCAGGCGGCATCAATTATTGGGAAGCCGGCATGGACATGCACATGGGACAGGACCTTTTTGACAGCTTCGTCAATTACCAGTCACGCTTGATCGCTGAATATGACAATCTCGCAAAAGAATTCAATTTCGAAGTGGTCGATTCGCGTAAAACAGTCGACGAAATCCAGGACAAAATACGCGAAAGAGTAAAAGAGATCTTGGGAAAAACAAAAAACGCTGCCAAGTGATCCATGCCTAAACAACTCATCCTTGCCATCGATGATGAGAAAGATATCTTGAATCTTCTCCAGTATAACTTGGAGAGGGAAGGATATCAGGTTGTGTGCGCCTCTACCGGAGAGGCGGGTTTTGAGATCGCTAAAAATAAAAAACCCGGTTTGATCATACTGGATCTCATGCTTCCCGGCATGGACGGACTTGAAATATGCAAGTTGCTGAAAAGTTCCAGAGAAACAAAAGGCATACCGGTTGTGATGCTTACTGCCAAAGGATCAGAAATAGATCAGATCGTGGGGCTTGAGCTTGGTGCGACGGATTACATTGCCAAACCTTTCAGTGTTAAAGTGCTTTTAGCTCGCGTGAAGAACGCTCTCAGGAAAGAGTCGGCTCAAAAGGATGAAGCGCCAGTTCTGAAAAGCGGAGATCTTGTTTTGGATAAAGAACGCCTTTCTTTCACGATTAAAGGCAAGGCGGTGGCGTTGACCAAACTTGAATTCAGGATATTAAGCTTTTTAATGGAAAATCCGGGCAAGGTTTTTTCCCGTGACAAGCTTTTGAGCGGCGCTTGGGAAGGTGAAGCGTTCGTGGTAGACAGAACCGTCGATGTGCACGTCCGGAGCATTCGCCAAAAGCTGGGAAAGCACCGCGATTATATCGAAACCGTCAGAGGTACAGGTTACCGGTTCGTCGAGGTTAACGGTGGCTCTTAAAAAAGCGCCCGCTTTTTTAAGGATATTTTCCCCTTTTCTGATCTCATTTCTTGTTATTTTCCTTTCTTTCGGCATTTTCACGATCCTTAAATTCAAGAATTACGAAGTGCCGATCCTGAAAAAAGAGATGTATACGCTCTTTTTTTCTTTCATGATCGTTTACAGCGTGATCACATTTATACTGGTATTTCTGTTGTATAGGCAGATAAAGAACGTTTCCCGTTATGCCGGGGATGTGTCGAGGGGTAAAGCGGTCGTGGAGCCAGGCGTAAATGACGCCGGAGTTTTTCACCATCTCATATCGAATATTGACGCGATGTCTGATCAGTTGAAAGACAAAATGCAATCGGCCGATCAGGAACAGAACCGTATTTTCGCTATTCTCGAAAGCATGGTAGAGGGCGTCTTGGTGCTGGATTCGGGCCAGAAGATCATCATGGCCAATTCTTCACTTGCCAGGTCATTTGGCATTAGGAAAGAAGACGCTCGCGGCAAATATTTTTGGGAAGTGTTCCGAGACTCAGAGATCAACGAAATGATCCAAAAAAGTCTTCAGGAACAGTCTCACTCGAGAAAAGAACACACTGTGCTTTTTACCGGTTCCATTTTTGAGATAGAAGTCTCGCCAGTATTTGGTGATCCCAATTTTCTGGGCGTGGTCGCGGTGTTTCATAATGTGACGAAATTAAAAGAACTGGAAAAATCGAGGTCTGAATTCGTAGCCAATGTATCCCACGAGCTTAAAACGCCGCTGACCTCGATCATGGGGTTCGTAGAGACTTTGAAGGAAGGGGCGGTCGAACGTCCGAAAGAGCGTATGGAGTTCCTGAATATCATCGAAGATCACTCGAAGAAACTGCATCTTTTGATTGAAGATCTTCTGTTATTGTCAAAAGTGGAATCCGGCAAGCAGGAGTTGAAGAAAGAATCTGTTAATTTCGAAAAGATGCTTCAGCGGATACTTTCTTTTTACGAAAAGCCGATATTGGATAAAGGTTTAAAAGTGAGTTTTGAGATCCATCCTAAACCTTTTTTTCTCGAAGGTGATCCCAAATCGCTTGAACAGGTATTCTCAAATCTCATCGACAATGCGATCAAGTACAATAAACCCGGAGGCAGTATTCTGGTCCGAGCATTTTTTGAATCAAAAACGGCCAGGATCGAGATAAAGGATTCCGGAATCGGGATCCCTGAAAAGGACCTAACCAGGATATTTGAAAGATTTTACCGTGTGGATAAAAGCCGATCACGCGAATCCGGGGGTACGGGCCTCGGGCTCTCGATCGTCAAACACATCATTGAACGCCATTCAGGCGGGATAGAGGCCCATAGCCACGATCAAAAAGGAAGTCAATTTAATATCACATTGCCGCGTTCCTTGTGAAGATCAAAACTGATTTAACCAAACGGTCATCCGCATGAAAGTAAATACCTTGTTGCCGAGAATGCTGGTTTTTCTGGTCTATGTGACCGGCATTTTATTGCTTTTTTCATCATCGATCATCGAGCGTGTCTCAGAGTATCGGATGCTCGAGACCGTTTTCCCTGCGGCCATTGTGGAAGTCTCTCATTTTGTAACCAGTCTCATTGGGCTCGTGCTTATATTTCTTGCGGAAGGTCTGAGAAAACGCGTCGATCTGGCTTATATGCTTACTGTTTTACTTCTTATTGTTGCAGCGACGCTTACCATGTTGAATAACTTCAATTTTCTGGAAGCAGTAGGTTTTTTGGCACTGATAGCGTTGCTTTTCTTAAGCCGCCGTTATTTTCATAGAAAGAGCTCATTGCTTCGAATGGATTATTCGATCCGATGGGTTCTGCTGTCCGTATTCGTACTCGCTTCTTTTATGGCATTAGGGTTTTTTCTTTACCGGTATGTTGATTATTCGGATGAACTTTGGTGGAGATTCGAATTCGATGCCGGCGCACCTCGGTTTTTACGGATATTGGTCGGCGTTTTTGTTCTTTCGCTAATATTTTTATTATCGAGAATCTTGAAATTAGCACCACTCAAATTTCGGCCGACCACCGAAGAAGAGTGGAATAGGCTTCGTAAAGTTCTCGACAACAACTCTCGTTATTCGGCCAAACTTGCTTTACTAGGCGATAAATCTTTTGTTTTTTCAAAGAGCTCTAAAGCATTTTTGATGTACGGAGTTTATGGTAGAAGTTGGGTGGCGATGGGGGATCCTGTTGGTCCGCAAGAAGAATGGAAAGAGGTGATCCTTGAATTTCGCCGTGCCGCAGCTGTTTATGACGGATGGCCGGTTTTTTTTGAGATAGGAAAGGAAAATCTCTCGCTTTATCTGGACCTGGGTTTCAATCTCTTTAAGATCGGAGAAGAGGCGCGTCTTTTTCTGCCGGAATTTAATCTGGATCGCCCCGCATTTTATGATCTAAGAAAAGCGCTCAAGAAAATAATGGATAAGGGTTTCACGTTCGAGATCCTTGATCCACCGCAATCCACCGAATTTTTCGCGTCGCTAAGATCCGTCTCGGACGCATGGCTTCGGTCAAAACATGTGGGAGAGAAAAGATTTTCGCTCGGCTCTTTTCGTGAAGATTATCTTAAGAATTTTCCGATAGCGGTGGTGCGCCAAAATAACGAAGTTTTTGCGTTCGCGGATCTATGGTTGAATTCCGATAAAAGCGAATTCTCGGCAGACCTGATACGTTTTCGACCGGAAGGCGCGCCCAATGGGATTATGGATTATTTATTTACCAATTTGATTCTTTGGGGGAAGGGTAATCCCAATTTTCAGTGGTTCAATTTGGGTATGGCGCCGTTGTCGGGCATAGAGCATCATGAATTTGTGCCGATATGGCTTAAACTCGGCGATCTTGTTTACCGGCATGGGGAACATTTCTACAATTTCCAGGGTTTACGTCAATACAAAGAGAAATTTTGTCCCGTGTGGGAGCCCAAGTATATTGCTTCTCTCGGCAGTTTAGCCTTGCCTAAGATCCTGGCGGATATATCACTTCTTATATCAGGTGGTTACCGCGGTATTTTATTTGGGTCCGCCCCCCTTCATAAATAGCTTTTCTAGAGTAAAGTCTATTCCAGAAATCTTGGATTATGAAGTTTTATCCACAGCCTTGAAAATGAGGATAAATAAAGTATATTTTATATAGCATATAGTTAAATATAATTAAATTTGATAAGGAGATAAAAATGAAGAAGGTTACGGCGATGTTTTTTATGATTTTTATTCTTGAGGCGGCTGGCCAATTGGTCGGAGGAATAACGAATTCTTTTACGACAAACGGCTATGATTCTACGCCAAAACATCCGTCATTATCCGCCCATGAGGCGTTTATAGCGCAAGGTACGGATCCGTCAGGAATGTCGGTTTCAGGTTAAGATTTTAATACACCCCCAAAAAGAGCCCCCATGTAGTTTGTGGGGGCTTTTTATTTTATGGAAAATTCATCGAATATTTAAATTTTCATCACATACCTCTGATAAATTTATGCACGATAAAAAAGGAGGTCAACATGTTCGAAAAAGAAGTGATGATCAGCGGTCTTAAAAAGCAGGATGACACACTGAAAAAGCTCATCGAAGAGCTGGAGGAAAAACCTCAGTCGTATGACCAGGATAGGGACTATTGCCATGAGACGCTCAAACGGATCGAGTCCGCATTGAAAAAAATCCGTAGAATGTACGGCTGTACTGCTGACAACACGCGAGGATGTTCCTATAATAATATTTTACTGCGTAGTTGGTAATTATTCCTTCCGAGTCAATTTTGGTCGATCCAAGACCGATGCCCAGGTATTGCCTGGGCTTTAGTATTTTATGAACGATGAACTGATCGAGATGTTCAAGAGATATCATGAGATTTATGCGCAGGAGGAAGATGAGAAGCTTGTTCGTTTGGCGGCGGAAACGGCAAAGAACCTTTTAAAGCACATCCTGATGAAATACATGGTCCGGAGTTCTTTAAAGAAGGATGAACTCTTCAGCTCGGAGAGGCCGCTCCGTCATTTTAATGCGATGATCCATTTGGCTTATCGATTAGGGTTGATCTCGGAAGGTTTGGCCGATGAGATCCAATTGGTGCGTAAAATGAGAAAACAATTTGTCCGCACAGTCGACTGTTTGACGCTGGATTATAAGGACGCTCAGGCGCTCTGTGATAGATTGAACGCCCCGGCGCAGATCAAGTCAAAGTCCCTTTATATTAAGGAAAAGTTCCCAGATACCGCTCGGGGAAATTTTGAACTTACGGCGACGATACTCAGTTGTTTGTTGGAAAATATTCTGAATAAAATTGAAAAAACCCAGAATGTCCCTTTGCATTAATCCGAAAATGGAGCTTCGCAAATTCTTAACACTCCTTAACATACCTAACCGCATCTGAGCAATTATTTTTCTATCTTCATAGAAACTTCATAATTCATTTATTGCAGCTTCACTTAGAAAAAATACAATCAAACCATTCGAAACTAGCATTAATTCTAATTCACTAATGATGGAGGATAGGTTATGAGGAGAGTGCTCGTATCAGTTTTGGCGGTTTTAGCGGTTGCAGGATTTGTTTCGCCTGCATATGCTGATGCGCCCGGCGATGTGTCATCAATGCTGGAAAGCATGAAGCAACAAATGCAGAAAATGCAGCAGACCATTGATCAACAAAACATGAGGATCCAGCAGTTGGAATCCAGAAAGGCGCTTGAGACTCCTCAGCCAAGCACGCCTATTCAACCAGCGACCGCCAAGATGAGTGACGCGGATTTTCAGAGCTCTTTGAAGGATAATATCAATAGCGTTGTTCCTTGGCTTAAAGGCCTGAAATTCAGCGGTGATTTGAGAACACGGTACGAAGCGTTCGAGTATTATGACAAGAATAATAACGATGGTTCTACCGGCACTTCGGCTGATCGTACGCGTAACCGTTTTCGTATCCGCCTTCGTTATGGTTTTGACAAGGATTATGGCGATGACTGGAAGATCGGGTTCCGCATGGTCACAGCCTCCAATTCGACAGGCGCTAATTCGGGAGGTTTTGCCACTGATAATACTTCCACAAACACCTCTCTTGGTAACCCTGGTTATTTTGTGTATAAGAACATTTTCATCGATCGCGCGTTCGCTCAATATTCTCCGAACGGCTTGAAGGATTATGGCCCGATCAAGGGCGTGACGATCGGTGTCGGAAAATTTGAGAACCCGTTCCTTCGCTATGCGACCACGATCGTGTGGGATCCGGATGTGACTCCGGAAGGTGCATATGAGAAAGCAAATCTTCAGCTGATGAGTACTGAGGACAACAAGCTGAATGGTTATGTAACAGCGGGACAATTCATCGTGAATGAAAACTCCGGCCAGGACCTTGATATGGAAATGTATGGTTATCAAGGCGCTTTAAATTGGTCTACTTACGCTTTTGGCACGGATATGCCGGTAGATTTCACAGGCGCCATTTCCTTTTACGGATACACGAACTGGGTCGGCACTGTCACGAATAACACGGTTGGGTCAGGCACAGGAACTTCTTACCTGAGGACCAATACGATCTTCGCCGATGATTTCCGTGTTTTGGATGTTTATCCGGAGATCGTTTTTTACGTGGACCGTACGCCCGTGACGCTATGGTATGATTATGCAAAAAATTTGGGGAACGTAGGCACGGATAATCTCCAAGCGCTTTTGAACAATCCCATTAGCGACCAGGATCAGGCATGGGGATTAGGATTCAAGGTCGGTAATGCTCAAAAGAAAGGGCAGTGGAGCGCCTTTTACGGATATTATGAGATCGGGGCCAACTCTGTTCCTGCCGCTTTCAATGATTCAGACTTCGGCGGTCCTGGCACAAATGGTTATACGAACCGTAAAGGCCATAAGTTCGGTTTCGCTTATAAATTGACCGATAGCGTTGAATTCGACTGGACCGGTTATATAGTGAAGCCATTGGATCCTGTAGCGGCTGCCATCGCGGCGAACGCCACCGATGAAACGGTATTCAGGTCTCAAGCTGACCTGGTTTACAAATTCTAAATGGAAGGAGCAAAGATCATGATAAAGAAGCTTTTGTTAGGGGTAATAGGGATCGGTGTTGCGGCCACGGCTTGGGCCGGGTCGCAAACGCTGATCAACGGAGCGGGTGCAACATTTCCCTATCCAATCTATTCGAAATGGTTCGATGTTTACACATCCGTAAATCCGGACGTGCGGTTTAATTACCAATCTATTGGATCAGGCGGCGGTATTAAGCAGATCACCGAACAGACCGTCGATTTTGGCGCTTCGGATGGTCCCATGTCTGATGAACAATTAGCCGCGGCTCCAGGTCGGTTGATACATATCCCGACAGTAATGGGAGCAGTTGTGGTTACTTATAATGTTCCCGGCGTGGATAAGGGTCTCAAACTGACCCCGGATGCGATCGCTGGTATCTTTCTCGGAACTATTACCAAATGGAACGATGCTAGCATTACTTCAAGCAATCCAGGGGTGCAGTTACCGGACTTACCAATAGTTGTAGCTCACCGTTCGGATGGCAGCGGCACTTCATTCATTTTTACGGATTATCTGTGCCACATAAGCGGGGAATGGAAACTTAAAGTCGGTAAAGGTACATCTGTAAATTGGCCTGCTGGGCTTGGCGGCAAAGGGAATGAAGGCGTGGCTGGTTTGGTAAAGCAAACTCCGGGTGCAGTCGGTTATGTAGAATTGGCCTATGCGGTGAAGAATAATTCAGCATACTCGTACATCAAAAATCAGGCGGGTAATTTTATCGAACCGACTTTGGATAGCACTTCCAAAGCCGCCGACGGCGTGCAGATCCCGTCTGATTTCAGAGTGTCGTTGGTGGATAGTTCCAACGCCCAGGCCTATCCGATTGCCGGTTTCACCTGGCTTTTGATCTACAGGAAGATGGATAATGCTGAAAAGGGTAAGGCGATTATTGATTTCATCAAGTGGGCTGTTCACGACGGACAGAAATATACGACGGATCTTCTTTATGCACCGCTCCCTCAAACGGTCGTCGAGATGATTGATAAAAAGCTTCAAGAAATAAAGGCCTAATTAGCTCAACCATGTCCGAAGCGTTTAGAGAGAACGTTAGGACGCTTGCCAGTCCCGTTAGAAGTGGCCGTTTCTAACGGGGCTCGCATTTATTCGCCAGTTTTGAGATAATACGCTCATGGTAAGACACGATACAGGGGATATTCTTTTTAAGCGGGTCATGATGGCTTTTGCTTTGACCATTGTGGCGATCATCGCGGCGATGTTTTTCCAGCTACTCCAGTCATCGATGCTCTCCATCCATAAATTTGGATTTTCTTTTCTTTATACTTCGACTTGGGACCCTGTCGCGGATGTTTTTGGGGCTCTACCGTTCATTTTCGGTACTTTAGTGACAGCTTTTGTCGCGCTGCTTATCGCGATCCCCATAGGTCTTGGTACCGCGATTTACCTTGCTGAATATGCCCCGTGGTGGATCCGAAACACTATTTCATTATTCATTGATTTGTTGGCGGCGATTCCGAGCGTTGTTTATGGTTTATGGGCTATTTTTCAATTAATTCCCCTGATGCGCTCAACTATTCAACCGTTCTTAGGCAAATATTTCGGTTTTTTACCTTTTTTTCAAGGTCCGAATTATGGGGTTGGCATGTTGTCCGCAAGTGTAGTGCTGGCGATCATGATTGTGCCTTTCATCATCTCGATCTCACGTGAAGTCATTATGACTGTTCCAAAAGTTTACAAAGAGGCCGCTTATGCGGTGGGATCCACGCGATGGGAAGCGGTCTGGTCGATCATCTTAAGTTATGGCAAGTCCGGCATCATAGGCGGGATCATCTTGGCGCTTGGACGCGCGATCGGTGAAACGATGGCGGTGACAATGATCATTGGAAATAATGTGAAGATCTCGCCGTCGCTTTTTTCTCCGGGGTATACGCTTGCAAGCGTGATCGCGAATGAATTTTCAGAGGCTACCGGCAAAGTGTATTTGTCGGCTTTGATGGAAATAGGTCTTGTTCTTTTCTTTCTTTCGATTCTTGTCAATGTAATAGCACGGGTACTGATATGGTCAGTGAATCAAAATCAATCTCCTGGACTGAAAGCCAAACCTCAAGCTATCTAGCTGACGCGTTTCAAAAGTCGCGTCTTAGACGGCTGTGGATAGACCGCTTGGTCGTTTATACATTATCTTTGTGTGCGGTATTGGTATTACTCCCGCTTTTCAGCATTTTATTCGACTTGCTGTCGCAGGGATTATCGTCCATTAACATTGATTTTTTCACGAAATTGCCGAAGCCCGTAGGAGACACCGGCGGCGGAATGGCAAACGCCATTGTAGGAACATTGATTTTGCTTGGTATTGCCCTGTTCGTAGGGGTTCCGGTAGGTTTGGGTACAGGGATCTATCTCAGCGAGTATGCGCATAGCCGCTTTGCTTTTTTTATACGTTTTATCACTGATGTGATGAATGGCATCCCTTCAATAGTTTATGGTATTTTTGCTTACGCGCTTTTTGTGGTGCCGATGAAGAGTTTTTCCGCATTGTCGGGCGGTGCTGCGCTAGGGATCATGATGATCCCGATCGTGACAAGAACAACGGAGGAATTTATCCGCATGGTGCCGAACACGCTTCGGGAAGCGGGACTTGCGCTCGGCGCTCCGCGTTGGCGGGTGATCACCGATATTGTTTTGCAGACAGCCAAAGGCGGTATCGTCACGGGGATCATGGTCGCATTGGCCAGAGTTGCCGGTGAAACAGCGCCGCTTTTATTCACCGCTTTCGGGAATCGGTTCTGGCATTCGAATCTTATGCAGCCTATTGCCGCGTTGACGCTTCAGATTTTTTCTTATGCGATTTCTCCGTTCGAGGATTGGCACAGGCAGGCCTGGGCGGGAGCGCTGGTGCTGATCACGATAGTTTTCATCGTCAATATGTTGGCGCAGTATTTTACTTCACGGCAATCCAAACTTCTGTCGTCCAAAAAAAGGTATTAATACCATGACCGAAAAAATATTAGAAAAACAGATTGAAACCCCGCTTGATTTAAACGATAATGTGCCTCAAAACCCAAAGGTATTTTTAGATAAACACGGGGCGGGTATCGTGACAAATCCTTATATTAAGATCAGGATAAAAAATCTTAATTTTTATTACGGCAAGCATCTGGCTCTGGAAAATATTACGATGAACATCCAAGACAAAAAAGTCACTGCTTTGATAGGGCCTTCCGGCTGCGGAAAGTCCACGTACTTGCGCACTTTCAACCGCATGAATGACCTGATCCCGATGGCGCGCATTGAAGGATCGGTGCATATAGATTCTCAGGACATTTACAGCAAGCAAACCGATGTAGTGGCGCTTAGGAGAAAGGTTGGAATGGTTTTCCAAAAGTCCACGCCTTTTCCTAAGTCGATCTATGACAATGTTGTATATGGTGCCAGGATCTTGGGAGTAAGGGATAAGAACCTTCTTGATCATTTAGTTGAGAAAAGCTTAAAGCATGCGGCTTTATGGGATGAAGTGAAAGCTAACTTAGGGAAATCAGCTTTGCAGCTTTCCGGCGGACAGCAGCAAAGACTGTGTATCGCCAGAGCTCTTGCTGTGGGCCCTGAAGTGCTTTTGATGGACGAGCCCTGCTCGGCACTTGACCCGACTGCGACGGCGCGCATCGAGGAATTGATCCAAGAGCTTAAAAAAGACTATACGATTATTATTGTGACACATAACATGCAACAGGCCGCGCGCGTATCGGATGATACCGGGTTTTTATTCATGGGTAAATTGATAGAATTCGGACCGACGGACAAAATGTTCACCAAGCCCGACAATCCGATGACGGAAAGTTATATCACGGGCAGATTTGGTTGAAGGAGGACTGCTGATGGAACGGCATTTTGATGAAGAACTTAAAAATTTAAAACAAAGGCTTCTGCACATGGCTGATCTTGCGCAGGAGATGATAGGTCTTGCCGTAAAAAGTCTTGTCGATAGAAATGAAAGTATGACCAAGGAAGTTTTTCATATTGAGGACCGTGTCAATCACATGGAAATCGAGATCGAAGATGAGGTTCTTCGCCTTCTCGCGCTAAGGCAGCCGGCCGCGCGTGATTTGAGGCTTTTAACCGCGATCTTGAAGATCAACAATGATCTGGAACGTGTCGCCGACCAGGCGGTTAATATCGCCGAGATAGCGGTCGATCTTTTGAAATCGCCTCCGTTGAAGCCCTTGATCGATATCCCTCACATGGCGAATCTAGCCCAGCGCATGATTAAAAATAGTCTCGACGCTTTTGTGCATCACGATCCCGTGCTTGCCCAAGAGGTCTGCGAAGACGACGATGAGGTCGACCGGATCAACGACCAGCTTTTTAGGGAACTTTTGACCTATATGATGCAGGACCCGAAGAGCATTGCCCGGGCCGTTGATCTTATCCTTGTCAGCCGTAACATTGAGCGTATCGCGGATCACGCCACGAATATCGGCGAAGACGTGATCTTTATCGAAGAAGGCAAGAATATCAAGCACCATATCCAAGAAGAGATCAAGGATTAAAGCTTAAGGCTGGTTACAAGGACCAGCTTCAAAAAAGTTTGGGCTTTGGTTTAGTTTCTTTGCTATAATTCTACCGTTATGCAGGACTCCCCCCGTAATAATAATGCATGTGTTTTGGCCAGCGGAGGCATAGAAAGCTCCGTATTATTATCAGACGCCTTATCCCGTTATGACGCCGTTACCCCGGTCTACGTCAAAAATCATCTTCGATGGGAGGACGCCGAGCTTTTTTGGCTTAAAAAATTCATCCGGAATCTTCGGTCAGACAAATTGCGCCCTCTGCAAGTGCTGGATATGACGATGCGGGATGTTTATGATGCGCATTGGAGTATAACCGGCATCAAAGTGCCGGGCGCCGCCTCAAAGGATGAGGCGGTTTATTTACCGGGCCGCAACATCGTTTTCTTGTCCAAAGCCGGCTGTTTTGCCGCCGTGAATAATATTTCATCGATTGAGATAGGTGTTTTAAAAAGCAATCCTTTTCATGACAGCTCAAAGGCGTTTTTTAAAAAAATGTCGCAAGTTTTATCGATGGGGTTGAATTGCGAAATCACGGTAAAAGCGCCATTCCATAATCTAAAAAAGGAGGCGGTGATCATTGCCGGTAAAAAACTAGTGCTTGACGCCACTTTCTCATGCATCAATCCTAAAGGTTATGATCATTGCGGTGATTGCAACAAATGCATGGAACGGAAAAAAGCGTTTTTCTCAGCCGGGATAGCCGATAAAACTAAATACAAGAAACTGGGAATCTAAGAAACTTTCTGAAATAAAAAGCCCGTGTGGATTTCCACACGGGCTTTTTATTTGAACAGATTCTATATTAGCAGAACTGTTCTTTGAGTTTATCAGCGTCCTGCTTCACGCGTCCGTTAAATTCTTGCTGAACCAGCGGCAGTTCTTTAAGGACCGGCACTTGATCTTCGTAAGTCGGCAATGTTGTGTCCTGATAGATCACGCCTACCGGGATCTTATCGCCCCACTCGAGCGCTTTGGAGAAGGCCCATTGACGATCCTTCGGTTTATAATCCGGCTGAGTTTCAACATTATAAATTCTCTGCTTGTACCACTGATAGGTATTGACCTTATTAAAGGTGACGCAAGGCTGAAGTACATCTATCAAAGAATAACCCTTGTGCTTCATGGCGCGGGTAATGGTCTCTGTTAAATGTTTCGGGTCGCCGGAAGAGGTCCTGGCGATAAATGTCGCGCCGCATGTGATCCCTAACGCGATGGGGTTGATCGCCGACTCGATGCATCCATCGGGCGAAGTGGTGGTTATGAAACCTTTGTCGCTTGTAGGGGAGGCTTGGCCTTTGGTGAGCCCATAGATCTGATTATTTTCAATAATATGCGTGATATCAGGGTTTCTTCTCATCGCGTGAATGAAATGATTCCCGCCAATACCTAGCCCGTCACCGTCTCCGGTGACTGCGACTACCTTCAATGCATGGTTGCCGAGTTTGATCGCTTGTGCGATCGGAAGTGAACGCCCGTGTAGTGAATTGTACCCGTTAGCGCGGATATAATAAGGAAGTTTAGATCCGCAGCCTATGCCTGAAACGATCATCACTTGATGCGGCCCTATTTCCTGCTGCATCAGAGATTCCTTTAGGCATTTTAGAATAGGGAAGTCACCGCAACCGGGACACCAGGTAGAATATTCCGGACTTTGATAATCATCTAATTTATAAGTCACTTTTGCTGTCGTGGCTGTATCAGACATGAACTTCCGCCTCCTTTTTCAATTTTGCTAAAATTTCTGTTGCCGAAAACGGTCTACCGCTGTATTTGAGGATCTTGGAATCGACCTCGATGCCGGTGCAGCGGCGGATCAAATTGGCCAGCTGACCTGTGAAATTATTTTCTACCGCGATAAGATATTTGGCTTTTTCTAAGAACGGCCTTGCTTTGTCTGCGGGGAATGGCCAAAGATCCGTAAATTTCAGAAGATTGGCCTTGGTTTTATTCTTTCTTAAGGTATCTACCGCCTCACGCACAGCGCCGTAGGGTGATCCCCAGCATACAAATGTGATCTCCGCATCCTTATCGCCGTAAAGTTCCGGCGCTTTCATTTCTTGAAGAGCCAGATCATATTTACGCATTCTTTTTTCCATCATCTTATTTCTGGGATCAGCTTCTTCGACTGCGTAACCGTCTTCGGTGTGTTCATCGCTTGTGGTTACGTATACGCCGTTGCGGTGGCCCGGGATCGCGCGGGGAGAGATACCGTTTTCAGTGAATGCATGACGCTTGTAATTGGTAATGCCGTCGAGCTGTTTATTGGTCAGGAGCGCTCCGCGATCTACAGGAGTATTGGCGATATCGAAGCGGCTCTTGTCGATGGAACGCAGTTGGGAGGACAGGAAAAGATCGCTTAATATGATCACAGGGCACTGGTATTTTTCTGCAAGATTGAACGCTCTCCAGCCCGCCTCAAAGCATTCCTCAATGGTGCTTGGCGCGATCACGATGCGCGGTGTTTCGCCATGAGAGGCAAAGATCACCGACTCAAGATCAGGTTGTTCGGTGCGTGTCGGAAGACCTGTGGAAGGGCCTCCGCGCTGAACTTCCGCGACGACCAAGGGCGTCTCAGTGATACTGGCTAATCCAAGCGCTTCAACCATCAGATCAAAACCGCCGCCGGAGGTACATGTCATCCCGCGTACGCCGGAATGGTTGGCGCCTATTGCAAAGAGGATCGCTGCGAGTTCGTCTTCGGTCTGTTTGGAAACAATGCCGTATTTATTCGCTTTAGAGGTGATATATTCGAATATGGAGGTTGCCGGTGTCATTGGATACGCGGAGATGAACTTGCAACCGCCGGCGATGGCTCCCAGGCCGATCGCTTGATTGCCATGAAGTACCATACGCCGTTTGGCCGGATTGGTATCAACGGTCTCAAGCTTATAATCAAAATTTTCAGAATGAAGATTATGAGCGGCATCGTAACCGGCTTTAGCGACGGCCAGGTTCTTCGCGATGACATCGTCACCTTTTTTTCTAAAATTTGTCTCGATGATATCCTTGATGCGTTCGAAATCGTAACCGGTGATACCGGCCGTCGCGCCGAGCGCGCAAGTGTTGGACATGATGCGGTGGCCGCCGACTTCAGTAGCGAGTTTGGAGAGAGGGATGGGGCATGCAGTGACGCCGTGTTCCGCGATCAGCGCCTCGTCATATCCCAGCGCTTCGTCGTAAATGATCGCTCCGCCTTTGGCGACCTCGTGTTTATGCCTTTCAATGCAGTCCTTAGTGAAGGCGATCAAGAGGTGAATTTCATCCGTAAATCCGTAAAGCTCCTGCGTGCTGACGCGGATTTGGAAAAAATTGTGGCCTCCGCGGATGCGGGACATATAATCCTGAAGCGCGAATATTTGAAGGCCTCCGCGCGTCAAAGCCTTAACAAGTCCGGCACCTCCGGACTCGACGCCCATGCCTGCTTCGCCGCCGATCTTGATAGTCATATTATTTTTGATCATCTATTTCTCCTTGAAAATTTTTGCTGCTTTGCCAAAACTTGTCGTAACTTTTAAAAAATTTTAACGTAAATAATATCGGGAACGAATACTGCAGGACCGTCCGAAGGGCTTTATACTACCTGAAATAGCCGCAGTATTCAAGAATTTTAGAGCGCTTCTGTGTTATACTTTTTGAATTATGAAAATCCTGATCTTCGGAGCCGGCGGTATTGGTAGTGTCTTTGGCGGGTTTTTTGCGCGCATGGGCCACGAGGTATCTCTCTTGGGACGCCGCTGGCATTTAGATGCGATCCGGAAAGAGGGGCTCCGGATCACCGGGATCTGGGGAGATTACCATATCAAGGCGTTTGAGCTTTACGAAAATGCCGCGGAGATCCAGAAGAAAAATGCCCCATTTGATCTTATTTTTTTGACCGTAAAATCCTACGATACCGAAACCGCAGTTGCTCAATTATCTTCCTTGATGAGCGAAAACACCACGCTCGCGTCTTTTCAAAATGGTCTTGGGAATATCGAAACAGTCTTAAAAAAAATCGATCCCGCACAATTTCTGGTTGGCCGCGTGATCTTCGGCGTTGAGACCAAACCGGGAATCGCCAAGGTCACTGTCGCGGCGGACGCGACGGCGATCGGCGCATTGCCGGGCGTCACACCGAATTTCAGCGCTGAAAAATTGGCGCATCTTTTTAACCTTTCCAAGATCGAAGCAAAAGCCGTACCGAATATTTTGACTTATATTTGGGCCAAGGTCGTATACAATTGCGCTTTGAACGGGATCTGCACGCTTCAGGAGATCCCTTACGGAAAGATCCTGGAAAGCGAAACAACGAAACGCGACATGCAGCAGATCATAAAAGAATGCTACGCGGTGGCTGAAAAAAAAGGGATTAAGATGGAGCCATTTTCAGCGGATGCTTATATCGACCTGTTGACCAATATGCTGATCCCGAAAACCGCAACGCATTTTCCTTCAATGATGCAGGATCTTAAACGAGGCAAGCGGATCGATATTCATGCTCTTAACGGAGCGATATGCCGTTTTGGTAAAGAACTCGGAGTTCCCACCCCCATCAATCAGAAAATCGTCGACGAAGTCGTCAAAAAATCGATCGAAATTTTTTGATAAAATTAGTTAATTTTGATTAAACTATATAATTAAAAAATTCCTTCCTAGTTATTGTCCTGGCTGGTCTTGTAGGGCATACTTTAACTAATCTTTCTAGTCGTATTTCAATACTAATTTTAAACTGATTTTCCAGGGGGATTTTTGAAGCAAGGCTATATATTATCTTCAATAGTTAGTCTTTTAAAAAGAGATAAGAGTAGCCATGGCCTGCTTGTACGATCCATCTCTACCGCTCTTGTTATCTGTTTCTTATTCCAAGAATTATCCTACGCAAATCCCGACCTTAAATCGCTCGATCTTACTTTTGGACCCAGATTTCTAAATGAACTAAAGATCCCTCGATCGATCGCATTGATCGATGAAACCTATCCTGCCTCCGGAAGATCTAAGACCATTGTCCTGATCCAGGACGCCCATATTAATGAGTCCGCTCAGAAGAATATCGCCAAAGCGCTTGATTATATTTTCCAAAAAGAATCCGTCAAATATGTGTTCTTGGAAGCCGGCACCGGTGATGATTCGCTGAATTTTTTAAGACAATATGCTTCTCAGGCCAAAAGGGAAGAGGTTGCCCGCTCTTTTTTGAAAAAGGGCTATATCCAAGGCCCTGATTATCTGAACCTCGTTTCCGATAAAAATTTCACGCTTTGGGGCGTTGAGGATAAAGCGCTTTATTTCAAAGGCCTTGAAGATTACCGTTTCTTGAGAAATAAACGCGAGTATCTAAACGCCTATCTTGATAAGATCTCGCGTGCGGTCAGTACATTGAAGTCCAAGATCTATAATCCCTCGCTTCAGCTTTTTGATCAAGAGCGCGGAACTTTTTTAAAAGGCGATATCTCTCTTGCTGAATATTTTGATGTTCTGAACGACGAAGCAAGGAAGATGGGTCTGAATGTTGTTGAATCTTTCCCTTATTTGGCGGCGCTTAAGAAGATCAAAGAAAAAGAAGCTGCGATCGATTTTAGCAAAGCCAACGAAGAACAGATCAAAGCGTTTTCATCACTTTCTCAGACAGATCAAGTCGAACTCACCGAACAAAACCTGAAGGGTCTCAATAATCCGTTTGCGATCGATGCGTTCCAGCACAAAGAAGCCAAGGCGTTCTATGCGCTTTTGGAAGAGAAGCTCAAGAATGCTCACGAATATCCCGAACTCTTTAAATATTTCGATTATCTGAAAGAAGCTGAAAAAGTAAATCCCGAGAAAGTCATCATAGAGAAAGAAAACCTAGAATCATTGATTTATGAATCATTGGCGAGGACCGCGGATGAAAAAAGACTTCATCAGGTTGACGGCTGCTGTGAAATTTTAAAGCGCCTATTTAATCTAAACCTCACCACACAGGACTTCGGAGCACTGGACCAAGATCCGCAGAGCTTTAATATCATTCAAATCAGCGGTTTCTTGAATAAAAAGATCATGGATCTGGCATCTCATTATGAAGACGCTCTTTTCCTGGATGCCGGCTACGATGAGGCGTTCCAAAAAGCCACCGAATTTTATGCTCTCACAAGGCAAAGAGACGAAGCATTCCTGAAAAATCTTTTTAAAAAAATGGATGAGGAAAAAATCGAGAAAGCCGTCCTAGTCGCCGGCGGCTATCATACCGAGCATCTGAAATCGTTGCTTAAAGAACGGAACGTCTCATATGTTTCGATTGTCCCGCAAGTTCTTCAGGAAACTAACATAAAGAAGTACGAAGATATTTTGTTAAATCAGCCAGACAGTACAAAATCGGCCTCCACAGAGCATCCTCGTGATCAATGGGGTGTTCTGCCGGCCGCCGAAGCGACAGCCTTGGTAGATGGCGTGAGATTAAATGTTGTGGAGATGCTTAAAAATGAATTTGGCGCGTTGAACTTAAAACCGACCGGAGCGCGGTTTGCAGAAAATCCTCCCTTGTCGAATTTGGAATCGGCAGAAGATCAATTATCCGCGGCTCTTGTGGCGTTTAAACGGTCCGGCGTTCAGGTGACGGCGCCCATCGCGGCTGAATTGGAAACATTGCGCCATCAGCTTCAGGAGTTGATCGATGACTACGAAGAACACAGAGCCACCGAATCTATGTATGACGATATGGCGCAAGGTATTCACTATCAGGTTAACTTCATTGTCGAACGTCTGATGACAGATGAGTATGCGCATGCTCTAAAAAAAGAACATCTAGTTTTGATCGGTGACGATGGTTATCTGAGAAAAGCGCTTGATCAACTGAATTCATTCTTGCAAAGGAATGGCGCTCGGCTGGCGGAATCGGCGGAACCAATCGAAAATTTGGTTGCTCATCTTGAACGAGCGAAGGCAACAGGAGAGGTGAGAGCTATAGCTGTATCCGATAATTCCGTTACCTATAAATTTGGCGATTTGGGCGAGACCTTCGAGATCGGCTCTCAAGAAAAACCGTTTTTAATTATCCGAGGACCGAACACAGGCTCAAATAACGGCCACTATATTTACTATAATGCCGAACAACTAAAAGAAAATTTAAATTACAGACATATCCTGCAGTTATTGGACGATATCCATCGCGCAAATCCGCTTGATCTGGCTGTATTGCATTCGATCACTCCTGACCGATTGTCTCCGGTCAAAGAATTGGAACCAACACACGAATTACGCACACGCGTGTATATACATGAATGGTCCACAGCTCAAATCCCGGAAAAAGCCGGTTTTGTGGAACTGGTTTACCGAGATTTGAACGATTTGAGGAATTTTTTCGCAAATGAAGAAGCGCTGTCTCGTTTGCACAAGCTGCAAAAAGATTTCAATGTGCATTTCTATCTTTTACCCAGGCAAGAAGATTTGAATCGCGCGGCTTTCCAAGATATAAAACGCCTCTTGGAAAATAGGGACATACAGATCACGCCTTTCAGTGAACAGCAGCTTCGTGACCTTCTGACACTTGCGGAAACGACACAGGACAGGAGCCAATCCGAAAACGGTGCATCGGCTGGTCAGTCAGGCGCTAGGTTGACAGAAACACAGTGGACCGCCGAAAAACTTGTGATCAGTTTAGTGCGGCAAAGTGCTGTCGTAGGGACGCTGTTCCAGCCTAACCTTATTTTGATTACTTTGAGTTTTGAGGAGGCATTATCGCAAGCACTGAAAAACGAATGGATCGATCTCGTGGATGTCACGCATAAAGCGATCAGGGCTGTTCCTTCAGTGGATCAGCATATGAAAACGGTACCGATCCGCACATATGCTTTGACTCAAAAAGGTTTTGAATTCGCATCAAACCGGATCATTGCACAAGGCACTCGTTTGGCAAACGGGCAGGTTACGGTCGATGCCGAGAAAATTTACAACCGCAATCCGCATTTTCTGGAAGCCGTGAACTATTTAAACTCTCTTTTAGTTAGAACCAATGCGGATCAAAAGATCCAAGACATAACCTGGCCGGAGATAGTGACATTGTATGAAAAGCTTCGCGGTGATGACACCAACCCTGATTATCTTCAGAGCAATCAAAGACAGCTCAGGATGGCTTGGCCCTATAATTCACTCGTTTATCTGGTCAACGAAACTTCTAAAGAGCCTGATCGTGCGCCAAATATGGCGGCAGAACTATATGCTTATATCGCCGCGTATCAGATTTTTTTCAGAAGGCCCGGATTTAATCAGATCATAGAATCCAGCGGAAATGACACGCTCAGCAACGCGGCGAGCGGACATCATCGTTTGGCTTGGTTGTTGGCGAATTTCCTTCTGATTCGGAATGGCTATGAGCCATTTTATTTCGAGAACGAGGCTGAATTAAAAACTGTAGAGCGACGATTGGAAGACCGGATCAAGCCCGGCGATGAAGAATTTTTAAAACAAATCATTATTCGCCGTTCTCATCAAATCCTGCCGGTTTTGTCCGGTGCGCGTTTGGCAGCAGCAGAAAGTGACGAGGAGCTTGCTCCTCCTCCCGTGATCGATTCACAGGAATCAGTGAACAATCTGATCCGTCATTACGAAGAATATGAACATTCAGAATATCTAGATCCCTCCAATCGGTCCGAAAATCTATACATGGGGATCTCTCTTGATCGCGAATCAAAAAATTTGAACAGCATTCTCCAAAATCACCGTGTTCTTTCAGCGGAAAGTTCTGTTTGGAGGCCGTTGTCTGATGCGTTGGTTCACCATGACGCGACAAACTATCGCAACAGGCCTGGTTTGATATTCGAGATCCCGGAATCAGTCGCTTCGAGATTCTCTTTATCCAAAGAAGCGCCGCTGAATATGACCCGCCGATCGTGGCTTGTCTTTTACAAAAAGGATACCGAGCGGTTTATTTTTATCCAAGTGACCTTTCCTGGAAAAGGCCTGGATATCCGGCGTTTTTTCAAGCAGCCGAGATCGCTGCAGCAGAAGGCTTCTTATGCCAGAGAAATATTGAAGGGCGCTTATGAAGAAATAGAATCCATATTAAAAACCAGAAAAAATGCGACCGCCGAAATTTTCGACGTCCCTTATATCACAATGCCCATTTTGAAGACCTGGGACCAATTGGATGACTTGGCCAAAGATATTGAGGCCCAACCGCAGGATGCCAAATTCACGGACAAATACTTCAGGGACAAATACGCCTATCTTATTCATGACTCTAGGACCATGATTGACCAGGTGGTAGAGCAAATCAACAAAGACGCTTCTCTTTCCATGGACGATCGGAATCTATTGCTCAGGTTGCATGGACCGCTGTCGCGTTTGGCGAGGGCTTTGACCAACTTGCGCGGGGTCGTGGACGTCGCTGAGATCAGAAGTTTTGGAAACCCTTGGCCCGAACTGGAAAATGGTGCGCAAACTCCCGATCAGAACGGAGAAGTTTATTGGACCGTCAATCTTGATAGAAAGATGGATGCGCATAAAGTCGCTTTTACGTTTTATCATCCAAGAGTTGATAATACCGGCAATCAATTGCCCGGTGAATGGGGGTCATATCCCGCTACGTTTGTGGAAGCCTATGAAGATCATCCCAGCATCCGATTTAAATACCGACTTCCTAAAGGTGTTAATGAGTACACAGTCAACGCGCAGGCCGGCGGCTCAGAGCCCGCATGGCTGGGGTACAACATTATAGTTAAGAACAATGATTTTTCCTCCGGCGCGCGTTTAGCGGGCGGAGAATTCAATAAAGAACAATTACTAAGCCAAGCCGGTAAGCTTATCGACAATATAAGAATTTCTGTGGATTCTGCTGCTGTATATTTGAGCCAGGCCAGATCTTTCTTAAATGAAAAAGAAATGCGTGACATGTTGCAAGGGAATCTCACGTTGCATGTGGGTAGCGCATTTAGTTTCATGGATTTAGTTTATAAACTTAGCTCGCGAGGACTGGTTCATCATTATTTTGAAAGCATCGATCGCATCAACAACGACATTCAGTCCGTTCTGAAAACACTGAGTGAGAAGAAGACCGAACTGCCTGCGACAGTAGCGTTCGATGTATTCAGCCGATCTCTGATGAATTTATCCCATGATATTCACTCGATCCAGCTAATGACCATTCTCTTGCCCAATCTTTTTAAAACGTTAATCGAGATCTTTCCCGATATTCAAGGATTGGATACGTTTGCTCTAGTCAAAGCATGGATCGGTCACGCGGATCAACAACTGAATCAAGCCCAGGATCACTTATTTCAATTGCAGGGGAAATCTTTGACACTCGATTTGGTAATAAAATTTGAAAGATATCTCGGCGCTCGGTTGGCTAGGAATACTGTTAAGCGCGTTTTTTTGATATCGATCAGTGTTTTTGTATTAGCCGCCGGCGGAGCGTATTGGTGGCTTTCGCATGGCGGTTTCGAACAGCTTATCATCTGGAGAGCTACTGCGACAATAGCTCATGAGGAAGAAAATGCTTCTCCATTCAATCCATTCGATACATTTGAAAAGCAATTGGCCCATCAAAAGAAAGCGGCTCAATTCCTGATCTCTCATGTCAATAAACGGTCGGAAATAGAGCAAAAGGGCTCGATCAATATCGGAGAAAATTATGCATTTCTGAAAAAAGATGTGGAAGATATGAATCAGGCCGAGTTTGTGGCGTTCGGCAGGCTTCCTCAAGGGATTGCTGTTGTTGTCAAACGCAGACCAGACTCTGATGTTTATTATCTTTATCGTTTCGATGATCAGACGAACGAAGTGACCGAAAGCACCGTTAAATTAGGCTTATTCAATGTTGATCTGCCTAATGAAACGAACACGAAAGTTTATTCTTCCGGAAACCCTCTTCTTGTTTCCCGGCTGGAGTTAATGGTCAAAGCCGGGCGGTTATTTAACTCGCCGACGTCCAAGGAAAAATTGAAACAGCGCCTCCTTAATGATATCCAGTCTATTCAAAATCAACTCGACCGGCTGGTCGCTAAAAATGAGGGTGCAAGACTAGCAAAAAATGCACCAAGAAAGATATCCGAAGAGCATTTGACACAAGACGGCATTTCAGTTTTATCTAAAAAATTGAAAGCGGACATAGCAAGAGAAATGAAGACTGGCCATGCTGCTCCCGAAAAAGTTTTTTTAGCTCCGGCGGAGAAAGAAGATGTACAGCGTATCATTCAAAAAGCGAAGACCTATGAGAAAGCCCTACATGGGCAAACAGACAAAGCGTTGCTGGATAAAGGAGTCGCTTTGAGGGCAATTTGGAGAGGCAAAGAACCGGATGAGGACGGGTTGGCCGAGGCCATTGCTTTATTCAGTGAACGGACGTCCAGGATCACTTCTCCTCACACCCGATTTTTGCTGAAGTTGCCGGAAAAGATCAGCGCCACCGTGATCCTTAAAGAAGGAAAAATAGTCTACTCGGATCTTCCTAAGAATTATTCTGTGACTGTTCAGAATGGGGGCGAATCATTAGATCTGCGAGGCCCTGATATGAACGAAGTAAAATTTGATTCCAAAAAAGAATCTTTTTCGCATGATCCGAACGTTAATTCATTGATCGCCGCCCATATTGGGGGTTCGCCGACTGAGAATCAGATAGCGGCCGCGATCCTTTTGCTGAAGAACCATCAATTGGTGATCATGCCGACATCCGAAGGTAAAACTCTTACCGTAGCGCTCGCTTCTTATCTTAAAGCTTTGAACGACACGAAAGTAGAAGTACATGATTGGGACAACGGTCTTACCGCCAGAGATTCTCAGCTAATGTCCGTGATTATGGTTCCGCTTGGTTTGCGGGTTTTCGCGATCCTGAATAAGCGTCCTTTTGAAGGGACTGTGGCCAAGAAGAATGGGACACTTCATTATCCGCATTTAGAAAGTGTAAAAAACGGCGATGCAACTACCGATAGATTTGAATCGATTTCAAAGGCATTCCATGACGGAGATATCGTATGCGGGCCTTTTTCGGAGCTTACTCACTATTGGAGAGAGGATTGGTTCGAGGCCCGGAAAAACAAGATCCATCCTTCTCAGCCGGCGATATTCATAGAAGAGGCGGATACACCTCTTTTCGGCGTTCTAAATCAACCGCAGATCTCATCCGAATATTGGGGGCCGGCACATCCTGAAATTGAAAAATTCTATAAAACAGCTTATCAACTTCTCGAAGCAAATATTACGCCGAAAGATTACGTTATCAAAGGCGAAAGCGTTGTGTTGACTCCTCGTAAGAATACCGAACTTATGGCCGCTTTCGAAAATCTGCTTCGGACTTCCGAACCTGCGCTCAAGTCTCACATGGGAAATGGAAAAGCGAATGATTTTCTGAGTCATGCCAATGTGGCGGAACTGCTTCAAGCGGCCATGGTTGCTTATGCAATTTACAACGATGACGTGAATTATGTCGTCAAGGACGGTTTAGTCATACTGCGTAATCGAATTACCGGAGAACTGGAGAATGAAGTGCGTCTTCAGCTGGGCATTCAGAGTTTTATCGAGGCCAAAGAAAGCTTAAAGAGAAATGAAGCGGTCCGCGTCCGCTTAGAAAGCCGGCCACTATCTTTGATCACAATGGCTTATGCCTATAACCGTTTTGGTTTCGTAAGCGGAGTGACGGGAGTTGCTGATGATCTCACGAGAGGTTTCCTGATCCAATATTACGGACTTAAGCTCATAGACTTCAAGCGTATACACGAGGATAACCGCCAAAATTGGCCGAATCGGTATTATCTTACGCGGGATAAAAAGATCAACGATCTTGTATCGGCTGTTTCGGCGATCTATGGAACAGGGCAACCGATCATCGTGAATTGCCAAACACCGAAAGAAGCCAAAGAAATCGTGGGTTTATTGCTGCAGCTGGACGAACAGAAACCGTTTTTAAAAACTAAAGCGTCCGTCAGAACTGTGACAGGTCTCAATAATAAAGCTGATCAGCAAAACTTACACAGGACCGGCGAACCGTTCACGATCACCATAGTCGCGCAAGTAGGAACCCGCGGGTACGATATCAAATTGGATGAATCTCTTGCTGCCCAAAAGGAGGTTCAGGTTTTCAATGAAAATAAGAGCGTCGCGGGCTTGGTCATCTTGAGCACCTATCGCAACAGGCTTAGCGCCGTAGAAGAGCAAGTCAAGGCACGCACGGCAAGGAGAAGTTTTCCCGGCGTTTTCCAGGGCATGGATCATTTGGAAGGAAATACCTTTTTGGAGCGCTTTGTTCCTGATGAATTGGCCGAATTCCTTTCAGTGCGGCATGAACGTCAGACGGGCCCTGATGCATCATTCAATGCGCAAGAAACGGAAGTCATTGATCTCTTGTTTGATCTTGCCCAATTGAGGAATTTTCAGTTCATCGTGTCCGAATATGAATCCCGAAAGATCATGTATGACACCATGATCGAGGACGAATTAAGGCTCGCCGATATTCTTCATTGGGCTTCGGAGCATAATGTCGGGGGTGCTACGCAAGAAAATGCTTCTTTGAGAAAGTATATTGACCTGGGTTCGAAAGCTATTGCGAAGGTTGACAGAGAGGGTTTTGATGCGGCGCGCGGTGAATTCAGAAAAGAAGCGCAGAAATTGGAGTATAAATTCAACAGCGATGATCAAGCCGTCGATGCGGTATTGGCTCAAGCGAATAAAAGCCGTGAAGAGTGGATCAGATTGTTCAATGCGCTTGCATCTCAAGTGCCGCAAGGTGTAAACGCTACGCCCGGCCGTGTTGTAGAGGTTTCCAAGCGTTATGCTCATCCTCTTACGGAACGGCGGATAATCCTGGCGATGTCGGATAACAAAATTCCTTACGGTTACGCTCCAAATACGGGGCCCTCTGGGATTATGCATGATGATGTTGAATGGATCGACTATTTGAAAACGCTGGTTGATCAGATCCGACATGAGAGATCCAAACCTGATTATCGGCCTACTATCGATGAGATCGTGCAAGCATCCGATAATAAAGTGAATACAAAATTCATCTGGAGGCTCTTCAATCGCCTTAAACCAGCAGGGATCACCTATAGTTCTGTCGGCATGCGAGGAGTCCAGGCAGCCGAGATCGTTGAGCGTGTCAGGGAAATAGCCAGGAAAATAGCCGTGGAAAAAGGTGACCCCAATTACCGCCCGACGCCGGTCGAAATCGAAGAAGCATCAGAAGGAGAAATCACGACGGGCAGTCTCAGTACTTTGCTGTACCGTTACCGCGCAAAAGGCGTTCATATCGATCCTGAAGAAGATTTGGGAATTAGAATGGCGAAAGCTCCCGAGCAATGGGTCGTCGATATTCAAAGGATCACTGCGCAGCTTGTTTCAGAAAAAAATGATCCCGGTTATTTGCCTTCGGTGCGCGAAGTTGCCGAAGCATCTAGTGGACGCATCACGGTAAAAAATATTTATACGCTTGTTAATGGGCCGTATGGGCGGGCCCATTCTGTTACTTATGCTGTTTTAGGTATTCGAGATCCCAGAAGATATGATGCGATGGCTAAACAAGTCAAAGCGATCTCAGAGAATATCGCTACCGCGCACGGCGAAGCGGAATATAAACCGACGTTGCAGGAAGTAGCCGATGCTTCGCAAGGAACATTTACAGTAACCGCGCTTTATGATCTTCTGGCGAACTCGAATTTTGACTATGAAGATTTGGGTGTTAGAAAACAAAGGGTATCCGTCGAGAAGCAATATGTAGGAAGATTTGATCACTGGCTTCATGCGGTCGCAAACCGTTTTTCGGATTTACCATTCACACGACGAGCTTTGTATGAACAAGGGATCAGTCCGAGCTTCAGATGGTTCGAGAGGACCGGAAAACAAAATCTGACCGCCGCGGTTCAATCGGATCCCTTAACAGGCGAAGATCGATATGTGCTGACAGAGGAAGGCAAGCGAATCGCAGCTTCATTTCCTCGCGCTGTCAATGTACCACCGACTTTTAGCGAAAATTTTAAACGGCTGCTGGTGTGGATGAGACAACAGCATGGAGAGGGCGTATTCACTTTACAGGATTTAAATACCGCTCCCTTTTTGGCGGGGGTTGGCGAGCGTGGAATAGAAAGTTTGCTGAAACGGGCCCGCGCGGAACTTTTTGTGCGGATTGAGCAGGCAAGAGACCGAAAAAAAGCCGACAGGTCTTCTAATCTTTATGTATTGACACTTGAAGGACGAGAATTCGCTAAAATATTTGAAGGAGAAATCAGTTCCTCGGCTGGTGCACGGTTGGCTTCCGGATCGGCGCCTAATCAACCAAATCCTAATGGCCGGTCTCAAGAGTCATGGATGGTCCAATATTTTTCCAAACTTAGAATGTATAGCAGATTGCTCATGTTTGGATTGACCTCAACTCCGTACGAGAAGATCCGGTTCAAGACCAACGGAATGTCCCCATACAATAACAACGTGATCAACGCTGTTTTATTTTTTGGAAGTTTTGGGTTAGCACGGCGCCGTTATGCGGTAGGCATTCGCCAATTGACTGAAAATGATGACTGGAAAGAATACGAGATCATTTCGCTGCCGGCCATTAAGCCTGCAAATGAATCGACAAGATCTCTCACGGCGCGTTTTGAGGCAGGTTTTGATTTTATCAGTTATCTTTATCCGAATCTTTATTTTGAATGGAATCTCCAGACTTACCGTCAGATCGAAAGTATCATACGGCGTCTTGATAAAGCCCTGATCGTTGATGATCTGAATCAATACAGCATTCGTTTCAATGAAAATGAGCCCCTCACCCGTTTAACAGCCGAAGAAGAAGCTTTATACCTCAGAGCCAAACGCAATGTGGATTATCTGATCGAAAGATATTTTCCGCCGGACGCGCGCAAGACATTGATGATCATGGGTGTTTTCACACAGACCGATCTTTTGGGTCCGACACTTTCGACGGCTTATCAGGCCGGCATTGTCAGGAACAGCCAGCTTCGTCGTTTGACTTATATACCCGTACCTTACTTTGCAAAACTCAACATGGAAAATGAGGTGGAAGCGAAGATTGCCGGGTCTGTACTGCGTTATTCTCTAGAGTGGCACAACTACCATGATTTGCTGATGCGTCAAGGTCTTCAACCAAATGAGATCCAGAAGCGTTTGGATGATTTTGACCGGAATTGGGAAGCCAAAAAACCTGATGAATTGAAGGTGCCGTATTTCCGATGGCTCTTCTGGAAGAAACAGATCCCTCTTCTCATATCCGAGGAATGGAAATTATTTAAATTAAGATCGGAACTCCGTCGGGATTTCAAAAAGCTGGAAAAAGATATCGCCAGCGACGAAACGCTCCGTACAGACCGCGTCAGGATCGTTGATCTTGACAAGCAAGCCAGCGCTTTGGTGAACCGCGCGCTTGCTTTCGGCGATTTTATGCTGGCGATCAGGATCAATCGGGATATCAATAAATTATTGTCCGAGCTGCGCGGCGTCGATTCAGGCATGATCATTACACACCGCTACTTGGTTTTTTTGAAAACGCTTTTGCGTGAGACACGTTACAACGAGTTTATCAAAGCGCTTTATGATCTGAGACACGGCATGCTTCCGCTGGCAAAAGGCAGAAAGGTACTGCTTTCCGCTGATGAGCAGGCGCTTTTTGTAAATGGTCTCGCCCGTGGGGACCATTTCCGTGATTGGATGGAAGAAATGCTTGAACTGCACGAGATCAGTACAGATCACTTGGAAAACAAAAAGGTCATCCGCCAAGTCAGATCTGAAGCGCTTAGGATCTATGATGAATTGGACAGATCAGTTAATCCGCCCAGGATTTTTCAAGCGCCCAGCAACGGCGCACGTCTGGCGGCTAGGAAGAGTCCGCATTTTGAGGTCCAACGTATCGACAAGATTGTTAGACATTTTCCTGAAAAAGGTTCGGATCAATATGTGCTGATCGACGCGCTTTTGAGCGCGCTCTATGGCGGCGACGTATTTTATATAAGTATTAATGACAGACAAGGGGTCGAGCAGGAGATGCATCATGTCCGCATAGAACGGGGCCTTCTGGACCTATTGTCTGATATTCAATTAAAAAAGAACGATCTTACTCATCTTTTCCCTCCCGGTTATAGAAAGCGCGTCGTTCCAAATCAACAGGGCCGAGGGTTTTTATCCGTTCGCGATACACAAGAAACAATCCTTCTGATCAATGAGGCCCGTGGGAAGCTCAATGAACTTGGGATCCGTGAAGAAAATTTTGCAGCTTTAAAGTTGGATCCCAGGTACCAAAACCCGTTCCTGCATACTTTTCTCGGAGAGTCCAGTGTTACCAGAGGTGCGACCCCGGCCCAAAGCCGTATTGAAAAAGCGATCGATGTCGGGAACTTTTCGAAAGATGACGATGCTTATATTAGAAGTTTCTACAATCACTTCCAGCCTGAGATAAAGATCAACATTTTAGGGACTGATGTCCACCCTCTTTTCATTCGCGATGTTCATAATATTGCACGCGGGCCCGGCAAGGGCGGGATCCGTTTTATATACGCATGGATGTTAGGATCCGATGAGGGGTTCATGGAATTATTCAATCAATTCCGCGCGAGAATGAATATTTACGAATTGAGGTATTTTTTGCGCAAATGGGTCAGAGAAGAAACCCAAGCGCTTGCAGTAGGCATGACGATCAAGTCGGCTGCTGCTAAATTACCCTATGGAGGAGCTAAAGGAGTTATTTTATTTGCCGATGTTGAGCAAGAAAACGGATCTTTTGTGATCAGAGATTATAGTCAGGGATTAGACAGGGAGACAAGCGGTCGGTTGAGAGCAGATTTCATCAGGCGATTCATACAAGCCCTCTTTGAGGCCGGCAGAGTAGGACCGCGCACCGATATTCCGGCGCCCGACATGGGAAGCACGGCGGCGGATATGGATATCATGACGGATGAATACCTTAAACTGCATATCCAAAAAGCCAGAGAAACGCCGATGCCCGATGGGAAGAGAACAGAATTTCAAGCGTATCCCAGAGATCTACAGCAACTTTTGGACCAGGTCGAAAGCGATTATCGTAGCAAAAGAATGCAGGCAATGACGCAGACCCCCTATCTGACTGTTGTCGCTAAATATTTTACGTCTCTGAGACAAACAGGGTACCCTGTTCAGGAAAATTCGGTTTTGGGTCAATTAGCGATCAGCCTGGCCACATTTACATCAAAAACATTGTTGGTTAAAAAGGATGTCACAGGCGCCGAGGTCATTGATGTTGATCATGCGGGATCGCATTTTCGTCCTGAATCAACGGGATTTGGCGTTGAACATGTATTAAAAACGATCGTTGGTCTGGAATTGGGATGGAATCGTCTGGAAGGAATGACGGCAAAGATGGAAGGCCTTGGCGGAGTGGGCATCCCTGCCGCGCTTGAAGCCATCAAAGACGGGATCAAGCTTCAGGCGATCGCCGAAATGTCAGGCATTATTTATTTGGAATCTGGTTTCAATCAGAAAGACATCGAAACGTTACTTCGTCTAAAGGCAGCCCCGAATGGATTTGCGAGCTTGAATTCAAAGCCGGAATATACAATACACAACGCGCGCCTTTTAAATTCTAGAGATGAGTTCTTAGACCTTAAGACATTTATCATGTATGCCAACGCTAAAGAAAATTCCATTACCAAAGAAAATGTTCAAAAGTTGAACGCGGATATTGTGATCGAAGGCGCTAATGGGGCTATTTCAAATGAGGCTTATGAAAAATTACTTCAGGCCGGTAGCATCGTGATTCCTGATTCTATCGCTAATGCCGGAGGTGTTACCGTATCATTTTATGAATGGCAGCAGAATCTTTTTAACGAAAGGTGGCCGAGAGAGATCGTTATCGAAAAGCTCAAAGATAGTTTGACGAACGCTGTGAACAACGTCGACGATGTACGAAAACAATACGACACGGACTGGAGAACGGCTGCGGATATTTTGGCATTGAAATCGGTCCTTTTTGCCAGAGATCAAGCCTCTCAAGTGTCCAACGGAAATGCTGAAGACAAGTCTGGCGCACGGCTCGCTTCCGAAAGACTGAAAGACGAACAGAAACTTCGAATATTAACACCTATTGTTGCCGAAATGAAGGCAGCATCTATTCCTATTGATCCAAAATCTTTGTCCGAAAGATCAGGTCTTACGATGAGCCAGGTCTATAGTTTGAAGCCGGCTTCTCTTGAAGCGTTGGGTATTCAGTGGACTCAGCCTATTGATATCATGCGGAAAAGTTTGGAGAAGAAACATAGTAGCGGTTATCAGATGAGACTTGAAGCTGCGCGGAGTGCGATCATTTATTTGCTGACTACACAGCCGACAGAAGAGATCAACATGGGAAATCTTGCACGAACCATTACTATTCAGGCCTCGGATAAAGTTTCTCAGACAGAATTGTGGAGATGGTTTGAAGTTCATAAGGACCGTCCCGAAGTGCGGGACATGATGGTAATGATTGAAAAAACGCAGCGTTACAATCGCATCCGCGCGATCATTACAAGTGTACCAGCCGATCAGCAAGTCACGGAAGAAATGGTCTTAAAAGGCCTTGGGCTTGCTGACTCTAAACAGTCCCGGGCTCGTTATTTCAGTTGGAAGAGCAAACATCAATTTGATCTTGCGCAGTTTGTTGCCGAGGAAAGAGCGAAGCCCCACACCGCTAAGGAAGTGTCGCCCCAGCCATCTGCCGCTTTGACAGAAAAACGTCCAAAGAAACTGGAGCCGGTTGCAGTTCCTGACCCCGCCAAGATCTTACGGCAAAATGTTAATGCCCTGCGCCGGATTGACGATAGAGCTGAATTCATGGACCGCGCGCGATCACTTACAGCCGATGCAGAGCAGCTTGGTATCGGAGAAGCGATAAAACGCGAAATTGGAGTCATCGCAAAATCCAAACTGCCTGTTTTTATGAAAACTGTGAATGAACGGATTCGAGCCCGCAAAGAACAGCAGGGCGCTCGCCTAGCGGGTCAAACGGAAATTGAATCACGGATCAGAGCAGTAGTCAGAAGAGCATCTAATTTCACTTTGAATTCCTACAAACTGAGAAATGCCGCCGGAGCACTCCGTCAAAGAATCAGATCAGGTCAACAAATCCGCATTAGTGATCTGCAAAATTTAGGCCGTGCGGTGGAGACGGTGCTTCGTTGGAATATTCGCTGGAATCAGAGACGTGCTTTGAGAGATCTTCGGCAAGAACTGATCGATATTATTCAGATTATCGCTGATCTTAATCGCTCAACTCAAATGCCTGAACAAAAATCAGTTCAGCAAGTTTTTGATTTTGAAAAAGACAGTGGCGCACGGCTTGCTATGTATAACGAACAAGTATCTGATATCAGATTCTATAGGATATTTGGTGAGCGTTCATCGGATGTGCTTCGATTTTTAACAGATTCGGATCAGATGTTATCCGTTGTTGATTACGGCATCGCAGCTCAATCCAAAAGAAGAGCATGGCTTGCTGTTAGATCGGTCAATGAGCACCAATTGGCGGTCCGCGATCAGAGCGGAGCAATAAGAACATTCAAATTTTATTCGAAAGAATATTACGGTCTTTTATACGACATACCTGTCATAGGATGGCTGGCAAAGACCTGGTCTGAATTCTCTTTGAAACGCGAAGCCGAGATTACAAACGTGATCCATCAATATGGGCTTGCTCCAAAAAGCCTGTTGATCGATACCGAAAACAAAATTGTTTTTCTGTCCCAAGAGGAATCCGACGGAGTTTTATTGGGTCCGGATGAAACGCAGACTTTGCCCCCATCAGCTCCTTTGGTTCAGATCACGCTCCCGATCGTGAGAGCGATCGGTTTTGCGCTAGGCCGCTTGCATTATGAAGCCGGATTTGTGCATAACGATTTGATCGGTGCTGATTATAGCGATGCATTGAACAAGGGCGCTTTTGCATTTGTACCTAGGCTTTTTCTCCGGAGGGATCATTTTTATTGGGACGGAAGAAATATTAAGTTCATTGATTTTGGCGGCGCAAAAAGATTGACGAATCTTAGAAGGGAAGATGAATATCGTGATCTGCTGCTAGTGGTAAAAGAAGCTGCACCTGAACTGGCCCGGTCTCAAGTAGAGGAAGTTTTTGAAGGAGGTTACCTAGACGGCAGTATAAATTCTCTCGTAGGCGGAGCCAGACTTGCCGGTTATAAAGGGCAAGAGAATCGCGAAATGACCGAAGCTGTGCAAAAAGAACTGATCAAAGCGGCCGGCGCAGTTTATTCTTTGAATACAGTGCATCTTATAGAAGACCGATCCTTGCGGGGATCGTTCCGGTATATCCAAGACAGCATTATCGGTGTCAAAGGCGGACTTATAACAGAAGGCGCGCGGCTGGCCAACATCTACAAAACACCAAGAAAAGAAAGGATGGATGTCAGGCCTTATTTTGCCAAGATAAAAAGCCTTACCTCTTCAAAACATTACCGTGTTGCTCGGGACCTTAGGGATTTGGGTAGCAATATTCAAGTTGTGATCTTAAAAGGGATCGATTTCAGGCGCGAGAAGAAAAGGCATGATCTGTTGCTGGTTTTTGACATCACTGATCCGAAGAATCCGGTTGTTGTCGCGTGGGCAAAAGCAGACCTGAAAGGTTTTTTCCGTCGTACCATGCAAGTGGATTATATGAAGATCGGGGTCGGAAAAGAAGGTTTCATGCGGCGTGCCGTCAAGTTACTGTTCGATTCCGGCACGATCAAGGAATTTCGTTCGAGTTTGGGTCGCACACTTCTTTCCGAGCGCATGTTCAAGAGCTTGGAAGAAGATGGTTTCTTTGTGACTACCGAAAAGTCCCGAAAAGTTGTCAGACCCGGCAACTATAGAACAGAAAAAGAAAGCTTTATATTGCGCCTGAAATTGGCGTTCTCGAAACATGAATATGTAATGGCGCATGCCAATGGTATTGATGGAGCTACTGCACGGAGGGTTTTGATCGAGATCCTGAACCGCAGCGGATTTGGCTGGTATGACGCTTGGAAACGCGAATGGGCTTATCATGCGATGGTCGAACAAAATCCTTTGGTCAAAGCCAATATGGCGTATATCGCTTCAACCTACCTTCTTTCGCCCAATCGCAGCCGGCGCTTAATGAGAGAATTGAGAGAGCTATTTGTCAGCGGCCGGCAAGAGGATTACCGCCGCAGCGGAATGAATCCCGTGATCCTGCCTGACCAGCGGATCCCGCTTCCCGAAAAACCTGATATTCCCGGTTTTTATGTGCTGCCTGAAAACGCATCGAAAGATCATCCGGTGCCTGCGGTCATTCTATTGCATGGCTTAACGCACAGCAAAGAGCAGCCTTATCTCAATTTATTGGAAAAACTTTTGGTTTGGACGGGTTTTGCCGTGTTGCGTATCGACCTGCCTCATCATGGCGAAAATGGGGCGCCAATGAATTCGTCGCAGGACCTCACTGAGACGGTCGATGCTTCTCTGAGATTTCTTGCCCAAGATCAGCGTATAGATGCAAAACGCATAGGAATGGCCGGTTTTAGTTTTGGCGGTTATACGATTTTCCTGCATTTACTGAATAGCAATATCAAAACCGCTGCCCAAGTAATCATGCACACTCCGCTTATCGGTACATTTTGGAATCCTATGAATATCATTGTCATGCGCAGAGAGCTCCAAGATATTTTTAATGGAACATTCTGGCAAATAGTCAGAAAAATGCCTTTGCTTGCGATCCCGCGGAGAGATATCAATCGATTGAAAAGCCTGGAGAACGCGCTCATTGTAATAGGCGGAAAAGACCCGCTTATTGCCACGTCTGATACAAATTTATCCATTCGTTTGGCTCGTACAAAGAACGCCAAACTGATAAAAGATGATACACAAGGCCATTATTATTTGGACGGAGCCATGGTCAAACTTTTTGTTGAGGTCACATGGCATTTATTGGAACGGATGAATCCGGCCGCTGCACCGCTCTTGGAAAGTTATCGTCAAGACCCATTGAGGCTAGTGGCGGAAAACTTTGTGACAGGCATCTCAGTCTCGTCTGGCGCCCGGCTAGCGGATTCGCGATCTCGCGTTGAACGGGCGAGATTGGACGACGTTGATGAGATCGCAGAACTGTGGAAGAACGAATATATGCCGTTCCTGAATCGGCCATTGATCGGTGATGTTAAAGAATACAGGCGCCGGTTGTGGCTTTTCATGCAGGGTATTTTGCAGGAGAACGAAGAAGTGGAGGGAGAGGTTTTTGTTGTCCGCAATGAAGAACGAAAAGTCGTGGGATTTGCCAGAACATTCATTGATATGGGGAACGAAGAGGGTGAGATTACTCAGATCGCGGTAGACCGCAATTATCGGCAAAGAGGCCTGGGAAGGAAATTATTCGAAGCAGCACTGGAATCGTTAAAGAAATCTCCCAACGTCGCCTATATTATAGTGGAAGATCTTTCTTTGGACGGTCAAACTTCCAAGATCGCGCAGACTCTTGGTTTTCGTAAAGAAGAGGGACAGAAATGGAAATTAGTTTTACGTAACCCGCCGGGCGCGCGGCTGGCGCAGGAAAAATTCAAAGCATTTTTTGGCAACGATGAACCTGAGGCGTTGATGCACGTCGCGCGCGTTTCAGATCCGGTTGATATCGTAAATTATGATTTCACTCAATTGAAAACAGTCAGCGGCAGAACAGTTTATCGTCACCAGCTGACGTTGCGCGATAAAGGCGAGATCGTTTTTTACACGAAGTTGTATTCGCCGGAATATTCTGCCAAGCGTTTTAATGAATATGAGACAACGCGGTCGGCAGGCCGGTATCATTTAGCGCCTCCGATCTATTTTCTACCGGCTTCAGGCATGCTTTTAACGACGTTAAGCAAAGGCCGCCGACTGACAGATTCTGATATGAAACAAAAAAGCCGGGATTTGATGGGCGCCGTTGCGTTTGCTTTGGGACGTTTACATGCTTTAGGCATCACACATAGAGATCTCTGCTTTGAGAACAAGATGAAGGGAAGGATCGAGCTCACGAACGAAAATATATTTTGGGACGAGCAGAGTAATCAAGTTTCGTTCATCGATTTCGAATATGCCAAAGCAGATGCTGATCGATCTGTATTAAGGTCCGAATACGATCTGATACAGGCAGCTTTCTTGGGGAGAGTGCCGAGCCTGAACGATGATCAAATAAAGGCCGGATTTGCACGGACTTATGGATCAGGCATGGAATCCATCTTAGGTGCACGGCTTTCTAAGTATGATGACAGGTTTTTCCAGGAAAATGCCGTTGCTCTAAATCGTTTGGCCGCTGATGCCAAAATCTCAGTTGAGAAGCTCACTTCAGAATTGATCTACGCCATACCTGTCGAGCAATGGCAGGTTCTTTCTTATTATTATGGAATAAGCAGACCGGTTATCAGGGATTACAAAAAGATGTTCGAAGCCATCAAAGGTGAGGGTAATCGTTATTATACTTCGCCAGCCCAACTTCAACTTCGACGCTATTTAACCGTCAAGCAGCTTAAAGATGTTAAAACAGGCCGCGAGGTTTTGGCTACGAAGATCGGCGTAGAATCTGAAAAGATCACGGATCAGGTGCTGTCTCAATTGCCCGAAAGAGTACAGATCTTGCTTAAGAATTACTATGGGATCGGCACTCACCGGGTCGTTTTCAGATTATTGGCTAGTTCTATCGGCCAGGAAGTAAAAAAGAAAGTAAGAGAATATCGCGACAAAGAATTCAACGATAATTCTTTGTCCCATCTTCATAGGATCTCACTCCAAACGCTCCGCAATTATCTTCTCGCAGGAGGTGTTGGCGCCGATTATTTGAGATTGCCTCTGCGTTTGACAAAGAACAGGCCTCCCTTAAGGGATGGCTGGTACGTATTGGCCCATGATATCAAATTAAAAAGAGAGCAGTTGACGGAAACCCGTATGAATATCTTGACCTTGCGGGAAAGAAAAGCCGTAGAGCTTTTTTATGTTCTTGGTGATGAAAAGCTTTCACTGGTTCAGATCGCCCGTCAACTTTGGGACCTGGGTTATAAAGACGCCAGGTCTAAAGGACCTGTCTCGCCGGGCAATCTCAAACGTCTGGTTGCGCAAGCACGTCAGAAGATCCATCTCTATCCCAGCGGCATTGATTGGTTATCCAAGGAGATCGGTGTGAGAAAAGACAGAGTGATCGAACGCTTTGGCAAACTATCATTCCTTGAAGCGGAAGTGATGTTCATGACTTACGGTATTGGCGGGTCCAAACAGGCCGATGATGCGACGATCGCTTATGAGCTTGAACATCGAAAAATTTTAGGCAGATTCGGTGCGGTCACTATTGATACAGTTAGACACTTGAGAAAAGACGCGGCACTTCGCCTTCAAAATCAATTGCCCGCTGCTTCCAAGCCGGTTTCTGAATCCGCCGAGTTCAGGATACGGCTCGAAAGGATCAAACAATCATTAAACCAGACTGTTCCGCTGGAAACTTTAAATGTTGAGGGCATAAGTTCTCACGATAGATTCCTGTCGGAATTTGATCTAGCAATAGAAAAAGCGGAAGAATTGGTTAACCGCGGAAAATTAGATCAAGCTTTAAGTATTTCGATCGAGGCCGAAAGACTTCTCGATGAGGCATCGCAGATCGCCCAGAACGAGAAAAGGGATCTGGCTTATATCGCTTCCCACTATAAAAGATTAAGTGATCTGCAAAATGAATTGGTCGTCATGTTGAGCGAATCTACTTCGGGCGCAAGATTAAGTGAAGAAGCTGAAGGCATATCTGATTCTCAATGGCGCGTTTTGACAGAAAAAATGAAAAAAGCTTTTGTCGACAAGGATCAGGAAGCGGCCGCGTATTTGGTTAAAAATTTTGGCCTCGATCAGCCGGGATATTCAAAAGCGTTAAACGTCCGAGGCACTGTGATTTTGTTCCGGCTTGAAACTAATAAAGCTGACAAACGCAGAATCATTGTTCCTAAGCCCGGCCTACCCGGTCAAGGACCGGTTATTCTTCGATTCAGCCAAGATGCGAAAGGCTTCTTATGGGTTCATATTTTTGATTCAAGCACTCAATCAATGGCATATAAAGCATTTTATTATTCAAAAGATAAGGGCTTTATTATAGGCAACAGCCATGTTCACTTGAAATTGGCTACCCTCAAAATACAGGACGTACCTGTTCTTGACGGAGCGGTGAAGGTCGAGCGGCAACAAAACCAAACGGCGAACTTTTATGCGTTCCGGATCGGAGACAGGACAGTTAATTTTCATCGCCCTATGGAATTGCGATCCGAAGAAGTCACCAAAGGCGCCGACACGGCTTTTATCTATATCCGTCAAAGAGAAGAAGGTATCAAAAAGGAGATCTATGCTTACGGATTTTTAAGTCCCGATGAGACCGATGTGAAACAAGCGGTAGGAAAATGGAAATGGAACACCAGAACCAAGCGTTATGACCCGATCTACTTTTTAGTTCCGGGCACAATGATTTGGTTTTACAAAAATCTTGTCGATGGTAAAGCCGCGCAGCCATATTTTCACAAAGTCAAATTGGATGATAAAGGTGAAGCGCTTTTGACGCGAGGTATCGCACTGCGATTGGGAGATGAATTTCGCGCAAAACTGGATGAGATACCCTCGGAAGTGATCATTGTCAACTCTCAGGCCGAAGTGTCCCGCATTGATATTTATCGGACCAAAGATGACGACGCCAATCGCGGCAAGTTTACATCCAAAGAAAAAGAGAATAGGGCATTCATCTCAAGCAAATATTACAATCCCGAAACCCATGAGCTTGAGCGCCCTTGGGAAGAAGCGACCAGACGTTTTAGAAGTTTTGCTGTATCCAAGGCAAAACAACAGTCTGTTCTTGAGGTCTCGAGTCGCAGCCGCAGACAAGATAGCGTGCCGACGCACGTTCTGAATGACCGTAACGGACAAAGAGTTCATGTGGGCACACCTTTGTCTTATCATGAAAAACCATTGCTGATTCGGTTTGTGAACGTCGAACATGATTCTATACCACGGCCAGGACTTGAAATAGTTGTTCTCGACAATTCTTTTATGCCCCAAGCGATCCTTCGCCGCGGTTATGAAACTGCTGAAGGAAATTTTGAGTGGGTCGGTTCTACGTCTTTGGCAGAATTAACTCCTTCGCAAAAAACAAAATACGAGAAGGAACTCAGGAGTTTAGGGTATTTACCAAAGCCAGAGGAAGAAAAAAATTTGGATGAACCAGCTTCTGCTAGTGTTTCATCGCAAGACTATCTTGAACCGTTAAAAGCATTCCAGTCGATCATTCCCGTTTTAAGAGAAGCTATTGAAGTTCAAGATGTCAAAAAAGCTGACCAACTGATCATAGAGGCCAAGGCTTATTTGTATAGAGCGCATGATCTGGTTTTAGACGCCAGAGAAAACACGGTTGTTATCGCGTCAAACTACCAGCAGCTCGACGAATTAGAATGGTTTTTAGCAGAAATGAAGCACATTGTTGAAACCGGCCCTCAAGCTAACGGCGCACGTTTAGCAGAAACGAATCCGACGCTCAATCTTTCCGCTGTTGTCCAAAATTCCGGTTTGTTGGAAAAAGGTCAACGGATAAAGATCGAGATATCTTTTAAAAATGACAGCAAAACATTCGAAACAGAAGGTGTTTTCTTTAGATATGAAGTCAGAGCAATCGGTTCAGAAAAATATGGTGTGATCATTCTGGATAATGGCATTCAAGTGCCTTTAAGAGGATTGGGTAAGGATTTTGAAGGCGCAGTTACTTTGGTCGCTTCCGGAGCTCGACTTGCAGCGGATTATCGCCAAAAGAATAGGCACGTTGTTCGGGCGCTAGATCAGTCATTAAGATCGATCGTGGCAGGCAGTCATCGCTTTATTCAGACAGGATCCAGGGGACGTAGCACGTTCATCGATGATAACGCGGATTTTGATTTTGCGTTGCTTTTTGATCATGATCAGGATATCGAGAGGTTCTGGTCTGTTTATGAGCATAATCTGCCTCTTTTCATTCTAAAATTGACAGAGTCATTCGGAAATTTAGGTTATCACGTGGATATGATCCAAAAAAATGAAGAAGCTAATGCGTTGGGTCGGATGGTCACGATCAAGCTTAAGAATTCTGCTCAGAAGCCGCTTAAAATCCAGTTGACCATAGGCAAGAACCGGACGTTGTATTCCGATTTATTTAAGGATCAGATGAGCCAGATCAGGAAATTGGGCGGGAGTCCTCATCAGATCACCGATGATATTGTTCTGCTGAAAAAAGTTTTACAACGAATCGATCCCTACAAAAAACGTTACACCGGCCTTACCGGAGTAGGTGCCGAACAATTGGTGTTGCAATCGATCATTGTTGACGATCAGAATTCCGTCGAAGAGAACGGAAGAAAACTTCACGGAGTCGGCTCATTCGATTCTGCGATGCGTTTGATCTATCGGATAGGTTATGACCCGAATAGGAAACAGGTCATCTCTTATAAAACTGTTTCAGGTTTAGTTGCTTCAGAGCAACTGCAAGTTGCTGTTTGGAAGATTTATGATCCCGAAAACGGAAAGAATATATTTGAAAGGATCAACAAAGGCGATTATTGGAGAAGGCTTGTGAATGCGTCGAGAAAATATGTCGAGCTATCCGGACAGGGACAATTCGCCGGCGGTTTTAAAGAATCGGATCTTGCGAAGCTTGATTATGAACTGGAAGATGCGCTGCATTATTTCAAGAATGAGAATGTTGCTTTTGAAGTGACCGATGCCCATATGAGATTCAGGGCTTTTCGGTCATTCCTTAGAAGAAATATCCCTGAAATGCAGTTAAAAGGTCTGATCGGTGCGGTGAGTATGGATCGCGTCGGCCTTGAGAACATGGAAGAAGTGGGACGAAATCATTTCTTTCTTTTCTTTAATACATCAAAGCCGGAAGAATTAAGGAGATTTTTAGAAGAGAAAGGTTTGAAGATCAGCAAGAGCGCAAATGTTCCAGCGTCAGGCGCGCGGCTATCAACGACTGAACATTTTTCTGAAAGTGCTCTATACCCTGAATGGTTGCGCTTGTCCCTCGAGCAGACGATGCAGAAGATGGAAAAGATCGAAGCCAATGAAAAGCGCGTCAGAATAGCTCTTATCACAGCCGGATATGATGCCGGCAATGTTCCCGATATCGCTGAGCTTAAAGGACGGCTTATCCGCTTTCAAAATAATGGTTCTGCGCTGACGGAAGTCGAGGCATGGTTACAAGAATTTGAGGCTTATTACCGTCAGTGGGCGGACGCCGTGGACCATTTTGATGCGTTTAAAGCACAGAAAGCCAGGAAGATAGAATCTGATGCCAAAGTTTATCTGGGAGTCAGAAAGGTTGATCCGGCTCGTCTTCGGAATATTCCTGCATACAATCAACTTTTTGCGACCGAACAGCAAATCCAGCAGGCAAAAGAGTATTTTAAAGACACTGAACCTCGTTTGGCGTCCCAATTGGGAAGGCTTCGTTTGTATTTAATTTTGGGCATCAGTCAGACGGATTCACCGTTCATTGGATTTCTGAAGCTTGAATTGCCGGTTCTTATTGTTGCCATGGACGCTAGGAATTGGGACACAGAAGAAACCGTGCGCAAATCTCTTGATGAATTCATCAAACCAAGATTGAACCAATATCTAAAATCCCGTCAATTTAGCGATTCTGTACCTTCCGATGTTAAAAGGCAGATCATCCAGGCATCTGAAGATCTGCTTTATACGGAAGTGGCCGGAAGACTTTTTATCGTCAGCTGGTATCAAAAGCGTTTTGACGATTTCAAAAGAAAATTGGTTCGTCTTGTCGGAGCTCCTGACGCACGGTTCACGACACCGTATGACCGACAGGACCTGGCAGAGTTCATTAGAGACCTTGAAAGTATCAGTTCGCATAAGGACCGTGATCAGGTGACTTCCGCGTTGTATTGGAAAGAGCTAGACATGCTTGTGCAATACAAACTGATCGCTTTTTTTGGTGATATCAGTAGTGTCTCAAGCGATCTGGATATCTTTTTAGATCTTTATGGGTTGGCGGCGTCTTTGGATTTAAAGGCGCTCGTGGTCGTGAATTACTACCGTGTACTGTGGAGGCTTTCGCAGATCGGAAAAGGGCCTGATGTTTTGTCGCGGGATGAAATCATGGGCCGCCTTACGGAACTGCAAGAAAAAATACAGGAAGCCGGCCCGAACGGCGAATCTCCGGAGGCCAGACATCAAAAAGAGGCGCTCGCTTCTTTGACCGCGGAATCAAGAAGATATGTATCCAATTATTGGAAATATCTCAGAGGCGGCACGCACATCTCGTTCGTGGATTCGTTCGATCGGAAAAGAGTCGAAGATTTTACATTTTTACACGCTTTTAAATGGTCCAGGCAGTATTTAGATGTCCGCACCAAACTTGAGGCGGATGTCGCCTCAATATTACGCCGGCAGGCTAATCTTGCGATCATGAATGAAACTCATAATCCTTTCCAGACGCCGACGATTCATAATTACAGGATTCCTTCGGATTTTGTTCCGGGTTTTTCCGGCCAACTATTTAACGACACTGTCGGCGCGCGGCTTTCAAGCGAACACGAATTTGATCAGGTAAAGTACGGACTCGTTGTTTGGATCTCGCCCAGGATCGATTCAGCGATTACGCAGATACTGATAAAACAGACCGATAATCAGGAGATCATCCGCGATCTGCGATCGGCCCGGCAAAACATTATTTTAGCCGCAGACGCTATCGATGAAAATGACCAACAAAAAGCCTATGACTATTTAAAAACTTCATGGGATTTGCTGAGAACGCGGGTTTCATCCATCTCCAAAACTTCTGAAGCTGATGTTGTTTCCGATTTCGCAGGTGTCTTTACCGCTTGGTCCGATGTGGCATCAAAATCTAATAACAAGTTTGCTTATACTGTCCGCTTGGATGTTGCCTCGTATTGGCTGAAGGAAGCTAAATATCTTTTTACTAGACTCCAGGGGAAGCCTCAATTGGTCAAGACGGAGAACCAGATCGATGTTTTGGCCGGTGATATAGGACGCTCTTATAAACAGTTTGCCGTAAATTACCGTTCAACATTGAAGAGATCCATGCGCCTCGGTGAATGGATTCAGCAATTGAACGAATTGATCGGGAATATTGCCAGTGACGCAACCATCGGATTGGTAAACCCTAATGCCAGGGTTTTGCTTCAGGAAAATGGATTGCTGTATAACGCTTTGGCACAGCTTCAATCTTTAGACGAAATGACCTCAGGTGCGCGCTTGGCGTTACTTAAAGGGGAAGAAGCGAAGGATCTATTCAAACTCCGGTTCGGAGCCGGAAATCAAAGAGTGTTTGAATTTTTGGGTTTGACGGATCTGGAAAATATTACGGAATTGTCCGAACGGCGCATCGATGATGCCGTTTGGGAATACAGGATCCGAATAGAAGGACGCGAAGGCCAGATTGTCTTTTACATAAAAACCTACGGGACGGGTCTCGAAGAAAAATTAAAGACCGAATTTCTAGCTTCTCACCGCGCTTATCATCAGGGTATTGAAAGCATAGGCCCAAGAGTCGATCGGATTAGGTTGCCCGGTGATCAAGAAGCCATCATTCTAGATCAGGTTGATGGTTTTAGTATAGGTACGGTGCAGATCACAGCTGATGAAGTTGAAGCGCTTGGTCTGGCATTGGGCAGACTACACAATTATGGTGTAGTACACCAGGACCTGATCAGAAAAGCGAAACGCGATATTTTTGAGCTCAAAAAAGATCATATCTTTGTACATCGCGATGCTAATACAATGCCGGTTGTAAGCTTCATCGATTTTGAACATTCGAGTATTGCGCACGCTGAAGGGAAATATGAGGAAGAATTTCAAAAAGTCCGCTCTGCGCTTGGAAGTGGTCTGGCGGATGTATTTGAGAGAGCATATAAACAGGTAAGACTTGAAGCGTCTTCTAAAGGTGCTCGGTTAGCGATAGACAAAAAGATACCTAATTCTCCGATTACAGTGGAGCTTATCAGGGAAAGGATCCCGGGTAATTCTGAGCAGGTAATTATTACGATCATTTTTAATAAAACAGACAGCGGGCGCAGGGTAAAAACACAGATCGTGCGGGCTAGCTCGGAACCAACCGTTGAGACTGGAAATATTCTCGCTGAAAAGATCGCATCGTCGCGTCTAAACTTGCGTAGTGACGACGATTTTTATCGTTTACCGGTGCTGGCAGGTACTTTATCTGTAGGCGCAAGACTGGCTGAAGAACCTCTAAGCGGCCCAAGACAGCGTTTGAGTTTGGCTTCAAATTACTTTAGAACGATACGAATATTGTTACAGCATCCTTTTATTCCAAATGAAACTGCTCAGGTGTTAACAAATCTCAGTTTAGAATTGGACAAAGCGCGTAGCTGGCTTATTAACTTAGCGGTCAACCCAAGGGATATTTATAGACTTGTTCAGGTTCTGAACCAGTTAACTTTGACCGAATTGCGGGGGAATCAGCTTCGCTTAAATTTGAATATTCTTTCAAATATTTTTACAGGGCTGATCGATGGAGGTTTTGAGATACGGTTATCGATCGCGTACGGCAAATTGCTGGTCGATCAGATCCATGAGACAAGAAATGATATCGTTGAACATATCATCGCAGAGCAGGGGCGGAGCGGCGCAAGGCTTGCCGAACCGGGGTTTGTGAAGTTAGAGCCTGGTCAGTTGAAAGAAAATATATTTATACCGGCTTTGTATGATCATTTATTGTCTAATCTATCCGAACGATTTTTGCCTGCTCCTGGTGTGCGTGGTAAGGCAATGATAGATTTCGTGTTGCCTTCATTGCCATATGTTTTTAAAGTGCCGAGAGATCTGTCAGATAAAAAATATTTTATCGGCCGCAATGGCGTGCTCGCAAGATATACGGAAGCCGAAAAGATCAATCACCCTCGTTTTTTGCCTACGCTCCACATTACCCAACTGCCGCTCGAACGGGATCATTTTTCCGAGCAATTGTTGAATGAACTGGAACAATTTGCGCCGAATAGTGTATTTGTCAGCGGTGACAAGGTGATCTTAAAGGATGTGTTCGTTCAGCCGTATGCGACGCCATTAAATCTTTATCTTTATGATTCCCAAATTTCAGAAGAAAAACAACAGCAAGCTGTTATTGATTTGGGCCGGGCATTGGAGGAATTGGCGCAGAGCGGTTATCTTCCAAGAGGTCTTGAATTGTTCAATTACGGAATCCTTCCGAGCGGACGAGTGGTCTATTATGACCATGAGGACGGTGTTGAATCTTTACCCAAAGAAATTGTTTCTATTCCTGTGCGTCAGGGCGCAGACCTTTATGTGCCGGATCAAGATTGGATATCAGCGTCTCCGAATGATTTTGTTCCCGAACATATCATCTTGGCGCTAGCCCCCGATAAGTATAAACCAGTTTTCAGTGAGACATTCCGCACTACATTGCTTAATCCTCAGTATTGGAAGGATCTCCGACAAAAGTTTTATGGAGCCAGACTCGCCGCAAACTCCGATGAAGTCGCTAAAAAACTACTCGAAGATTATGAAGCTTATTATTCGCGATTCAAGTGGATCACTGGCCGTTCAGCATTACGTTTTGAAAAACGTGAATGGAACGGAGTGTTAAGCGATGCCAATGAAAGACTTCGGTTTTATCGGGAAACTTTGAATCGGGTTGAAGGGGAGGTGCGAACCTTGTTGTCAGATCGTGTGAAGGATTACGATTCGTGGCAGGACGTTAAAAAATCTTATTCATCACTGATAAAAGGTCGCTACGACAGCGATTTGGCACTTATTTTCTTGTATTCTGTTATGAGGCGCGTATTTTCTGAAGAAAATATACCTATTGAATATTTGAGTAACGGTGAACTTCCCGATGTTATCGAGCCGGCAGGTTTTTACCGCACGTATGAAAAAACCGCTGGCGGAACCACTGATCAATTGTTTCATGATATTTTCAATGGCTTGCCATTCAAAGGCCTATTTTTCGATCTTAATTCAGACGTTCAGCTGGCTTCGCGCAAATTGGAATCGAAATTACAGAGTTACAATATTCCCGGAGAATATAAGGTAGAATTTTTTCCGAATATTTTCTACAGAAACAAAGGCGCGTATCTTGTCGGGAGGATCGTGACACAAAACGGTTATATTGCATTGGCAATTCCTTTCTTGAATACAGAGACCGGCGTTGAAGCGGATACGGTGCTTGTTGGAGAAGGGGAAGTCGGCCGTTTGTTCAGCTACGTGCGTTCCAATTTCCATGTGGAAGCGGAACATCACCGCGAGCTTGCCAAATTCTTGGAATCCATCCTTCCCAAGCGGTCGCTTTCTGATATTTATTCATCCATAGGTTTTGAGACTCTGGCTAAAACAGAATTCAGGAAGGCTTTGAATGAACGTTTAGAGGTGCCCGGCACGCAATTCAAATTTGCTCCCGGAACTCGAGGCAGAGTCATGGAAGTGCTGGCTATTGATCATTTTCCCTATGTTTTCAAGATCATGAAAGACGAATCAGAAAAGATAGATCCATTCCGCCAGGATCACACATTCACTATGCAGCAGTATCAAAAAGTCCATGATATGGATCGGGTAGGAAGGATGCTTGACGCGATGTCTTTTCAAAATCTCTCGATCCCGCGAACCAACTTCCCGCCGGATCTATTGGACTACTTGGTCCGCAAGGCTCCTAGAATGGTCATAGTCAACGGCGATGTTGTCTTATTGAAGCGTGTTTATGTTCAAAGGCAGGTCACGCCGTTCGATGTGTTTTGGGAGGCTCCGGGCAGAACAGATGAGGACAGAAAAAAAGCCCTTATTGATTTTGGATATGCGTTGAAGGATTTGGCGGCGGCCGGTGTTTGGACAGGCGAATTTGATTTTAAGAATTTCGGCATCACACCTTCCGGGATAGTTGTGCTGTATGATTTTGATCATCTGAAAGACCTGCCTGAAATGAACTTCAAGTCCATACCGCCGTGGCCTTCTTATGATCCGGACCAGCTGATGAATTTGGATGATTGGTTCTATGTTCCTGATAGCGACTGGTTTGTGCCTGATTTTCTTGAGACGGAAACCATGAAATTCGTTCCGCCTTATTTGGTCGAAGCGTTTAAACAAGTTCATGCGGATTTATTGAAAGATACTTATTGGAACGGCATCAAAGAAGACCTTAAAAATGGCGTGATACCGGATTTCTTCCCTTACGCGAACACGGACCGTTTACGCCCATCTTCCGAGCAGATGCCTGCGGGTGCCAGGTTATCGGAAAATCCTTCCATCCCGCCGGATATAGGAAATCTGATCTGGCAGGATGTTTATCTGATCGATCAAGGCTTGATGTGGATGATCGCTTTGATGGAATTTGCAGCCAGCGTGATCGATCTGACAAAGTTCCCCGCAGAGACCCTTAATCAAAGGATTGAAAGCTATTACCGGCTTTGGCTTGAGCGTCAGGTACCTCGTACTCAAGCGGTCACTGTCAGTAGTGATGAAGTTCAAGACAGCTTGAATGTTTTGTTTAATCTTATGAGAAATAATGTCTTCCCGATAACAGATTTTGTGAAAGCGCACGTTGCTTCGATAGAAGCGCTGTTGCCGGGCATATTCCGTGAACCCAATATTGTCATAGATAGAAATATCGCTTCGGACGTGCTGAGAAGCTTGCCCAACGCTCTTCGGCTTGTGATCGCGCATGAATATTTTCAAAGAACATTTGATATTTTACCGAACGACGAAAAAAGGTCCATCGAGCATTTTACCGCATCTAAGATCACTGCCGAAGCGTTCCGTATTTTGGTCAATCAATTACTGCATGTTTATGAGCTGAATTTTGGGACTTTTGAATTTCTTTCGGAGCTTGTTTCTCAGGTGCTATTCCCGGTTTCCGATATTTCCGGTTCCTGGCAGCTTTCCGAAGAAGGACTGGTTTTCAGCCCTTCTTTCGAGTTATCACCTGAGTCGGTTGCACTTCGTGAGTCACGCCGTGTTTTCTTGCGTAATTTTTCTGTGTTGAGATCTATCAATCAACAAGCCATTAACGATGCGAATAAGACGGTAAGTAAAATACAGGAAGTATTGCCTGTGAAGGGCGCAAGACTTGCGATATCCAAAAAAGAAGAATATCGTTTGGAAACCGAACGTTTAGTGAGAGAAATTTTGGCGGAAGGCGGCGAACCGACGATTATCAACGTCGCGGACCGTTCCGCTGCGCAGGGCGGTACGCTTACGGAAGCAGTACTTTGGCGCATGGGCCAGACGGCACGCAAAGCAGCCGGTATTACGGAAGGATCAACAGGCCGCATTTCGAAAGAGCGGCAATCTGAGATCATCGCGAATCGTTTGGATGCTATTGAAGAAGCACTTTCTAAAATAGAGCAGGAAATCCAAGCAATAAAAAATCAGCAGCCGCCTGTTTATCCAAAGATCCGGGAAATTCTTTCCGGACCCCGTGTAGAAGTTAGTCATCCTGTGATCAGCAGGATCATGAAACAAGAGATGGCTGATAAGGCATTGTCTCCCGATCAGGTATGGAAAGTTTTAGGCACCAAAGGTAATGAGCGCGCTGCTCAAGTCAGCGCAACGGTCGAGCGATTGCGCCAAGAATTTGCGGAGTTGAGAGCGGGCGCGCCTCGTCAGAGAGCTGCTGTGCAAAAACCGCGAGTAGAAAAAACGGTTTCGCTTGAACCTGTCTCAGTTGTCTCAGCTCTGCCCGCAGCTCCGGTAATTTCTGAAGACGAATTGCGCCGTCAGATCATCGGGCAACGTGACTTGGTCATTGATCTTGTTGCTCATGATCGTTTACATTTAGCCGAAGAAACTTTCTCACATTTGTTACAGCTAGAACAGGAGCATCATTCTTTAAATGGTGTCAAAGCTGAATCTGAACAGGTGATCATTAAGTTTGCCGCACAAGCGGTCGCGGCTGCGCATGTCGGCATCGATATTCCCGTATCTGAGGGTACTCATGACTTAATGCACGCTGAGGAGCTTTTAGGTTTTGGTATGGAATTTTTGGATAGAAATGTAGTCAGCGAAATTCATAAAGATCAAATAGCCTCTCTTATGATCAAGGGAAATAATCTTGTGGCTAAGGGATATGCCGATCGCGCGCGGGTGATCGTGAGAGGCAAATCAGCATCAACTTCACCGGATCTTTTTATTGAGGCGGGAAGTCTTCTTGTCAGCGCAGAGAAGGCTTTGGACGGATCGGCTAAAGTTGACCGACTTTACCCGCGTATTGGCGAAGATCTGCACCATTTGATCGTACGCCGTAATGATTTTGTGCATGTCGCTGTTTGGGCGGAAAAACCTGTCGCAGCCGAAAGGATCTTGCGCGGAACATTTGTGATCATGCGAGATCGCGCTGAAGAAGAGGCGGATTTCAGTCTAAGCGGATTGAACGGGCTTATTCGGTTTTATCTCAGAAGATCGCTTTACCGTAAAACAGGGGAATTAATAGCTTTTGGTCATCAAATCATCGATGATTACAGGAGTTTGGTCGAAAGAAACTCCACCGCTTTTTATGAGATAGAAAGGGATTATATAGATGCGACCAGCGGGGCCAGGCTCGCGGAACAAAAACCGGCAACTGTTCATGCGATCCCCTTGGCCAGCACGCCGACCGTGGATTTCAAACCAGGTTTGAAGCAGGACATTCATTCTCAGCTTGAAGGATTTTTCTCGGGCGTGGCATTCGCATTCCCGCAAGTGGACGGTAGGAAATTATCTCTCCAGCTCAATGAGGAAACAAACGAGCCATATATATTTACGTTGTCACGGAGCGGTGCAAAATTGATCGCCGAAGCGAAAGGAATCAGTCCGATCGAACTTGAACTTTCAAAGAAAGCGGTAAATACGCAAATTCCACAGTCAGATAAATTTAATTCCGCACTGACCATTCAGGATCTTCGTTCGATGGTCGATGCTGTGAACAATAAAGTGGATGCCGATCTGGAAGGCGTGGCCAATTCGATCGATAAAGCCGTAATCGCTGAAATCGATCTTGATCTGATGGACAATCCTTCATTCCAGTTTTATCTGGATAATCTGATCGTCGAGATCAAGAAAGCTCAAACATCAAATTACGGCAAGAATGTTTTCTTCAAGGTGAGTGGTAAGGATCATTTGGTCCAACAGGCGTTAAATTACCCCGGAGCCAAGGAGCTTTTCATAACTGAAATACCGGAAAACTTAAAAGACGCGGCGTATGTCAAGATCGATGTAGCTCAGAAAGGTTTGACGCAGGGTTTCGTCAATATGCCGGTGAATTTATTGGCAGAAGGCGAAGTGCCTGCTTTCAGGGCCTTGCTGAAAGTCTCGATCTATTCTGGAAGAATAGACCTCGCGAATATTCCTGAAGGGTTCCATGACGCTTATGCCACGTTGGCTGGCGAAAGGCCCGATACGCAAACGTTGAAACAGATATTGGAAGGAAAAGCAACTATAGAGACAGTTTTACATTTTGCTTTAAAAGCCATCACAAAAGCCCCCATCGATCAGACGGTCAAATTCTTCCGGCTTATGAAGAAAATGATCGAACAAGCCGCTTAATTTTTCCCAAACGCTTTTCTTTCTATTTACCATCAAGCCGTGCTATAATTTCAAGTTTATAAACTCTTATATAAAATAGGGTTATCATGTTAGATAATGGCAAATTAAATAAACGCAGCTCCATTATTACAGAAGGCGACAGACGCGCTCCAAATAGGGCTATGTTGCGTGCCGTGGGTTTCAAGGACGAAGATTTTGAGAAGCCTATCATTGGCATTGCAAGCACTTGGAGCAATCTTACGCCTTGCAATATGCATATCGATGAGCTTGCTCGTCAAGCCGATAAAGGCGTCAGAGCTTCAAACGGCGTTCCTTTGACTTTTGGCACGATCACAGTGGCGGACGGGATTTCCATGGGCACCGAAGGGATGAAATATTCTTTGGTTAGCCGTGAAGTTATTGCTGATTCGATTGAAACAGTTTGCAATGGACAGCGTTTTGACGGAGTGGTCGGCATCGGCGGCTGCGACAAAAATATGCCCGGATGTCTGATGGCCATGGCGAGAATGAATATCCCAGCCGTTTTTGTGTACGGCGGTACGATCAAGCCCGGAAACTTTGAGGGAAAAGATATCGATATTGTCAGTATCTTTGAAGCGGTGGGCCAGTACGATGCCAATAAGATAAACGCCGAGCAATTCAAAGGCATTGAATGCAACGCTTGTCCGGGTGCCGGTTCCTGCGGAGGAATGTATACCGCGAATACAATGGCTTCGGCGATAGAAGCGCTTGGGATGAGCTTGCCTTATAGCTCTTCAAGAGACGCTGAGAGTATCGAGAAAAAAGACGATACGAGAAAAGCCGGGGAAACAGTCGTTCATCTTATTGAAAAAAATATCCGCCCGCGTGATATTTTGACCAAAAAAGCTTTTGAAAATGCGATTACGCTTGTGATGGCGCTCGGCGGATCAACGAATGCGGTGCTTCATCTTATTGCGATCGCCAAAGAAGCCCGTGTGAATCTCACGATCGATGATTTTAACCGGATAGGGAAAAGAGTGCCGCACTTGGCAAATCTAAAGCCAAGCGGCAAATATGTGATGTCGGATTTGAATAAAGCCGGCGGAATTCCTAGTGTGATGAAAATCTTGCTGAATGCCGGCTTGATCCATCCTGAGTCCTTGACGGTTACAGGAAAAACAGTCGGCGAAAATCTTAAAAATGTAGCACCTTGCTCGAACGAAGATATTATCCGTCCGATCTCGAGGCCACTTTATCCAAGCGCGCCAATGGTAATATTGAAAGGCAATCTTGCGCCCGAGGGTGCTGTGGCAAAAATAAGCGGACTCAAAGTTTTTTATCATCGCGGTCCGGCAAAGGTGTTCAATTCCGAAGAAGAGGCATTCCACGCCATCATCAGCAAAAAGATCAGGAAGAACGATGTGATCATCATCCGTTATGAGGGACCAAAAGGCGGTCCCGGTATGCGCGAGATGCTTTCGGTGACGGCGGCTTTGATCGGCGAGGGATTGGGCGATTCGGTGGCGCTGATTACTGACGGAAGATTTTCTGGCGGTTCTCATGGTTTTATGGTTGGTCACGTGGCACCTGAGGCGGCTGCGCGCGGTCCGCTCGCCGCGCTTAGAAATGGCGATATTATTTCCATCGATGCTGACAAAAAACATTTGAACGTTGAGCTTAGCGCAAAAGAGATCAAATCGCGTCTCAAAAAACTAAAAGCCTATAAACCCAAGATCGATACCGGAATTCTGGCCAAATATTCAAAACTCGTGGCTTCAGCGGCTCATGGCGCAGTCACTTCAGTGGAATTGGTGAATCATGGTTGAACACAAAGACCGATATATTGTTCTTGATATCGAAACTCAAAAAGGTTTTAACGAGATAGACCGCAAAAAGCTTCATCTTTTGAAAGTTTCAGTTGCTTGCATCTATGATTCTAAAACGGATTCTTATACAGCATTTGAAGAAAAAGAGATCCTGAAGCTCGAAGAGATCATGAAACAGGCGGATCTGATCGTGGGTTTCAATATTCGTGATTTTGACATGGAAGTGCTGGCACCTTATTTCATGACGCCGATAAAAAATTTCCCCGTTCTTGACTTATTAGTTGAGTTTGAAAAAGTACGCGGCCACCGGATCAGTCTTCAAAGTTTGGCCCAAGCGACGCTTCAGACATCAAAATCGGGCACTGGCTGGGATGCGATCCAACTTTACAAAGACGGTAAGATAGAGGAATTGAAAAAGTATTGCATGGATGATGTCCGGATCACGAAAGATATTTATGAATATGGTCTGAAACACGGTAATATCCGCTTTATTTCAAACCGCGATTATCAGACCCACGATGTGTCTGTGAATTGGGGTAATGCGGTCAAAGAATTAAAACAACAGAAAAAAGAAGAGAGCTCTTTTCCGACGAGCCTATTCTGATGTCATTCTACATCCGTGTTTGGCAAAACTGCGATGTCGAGGGTATCACCAAGCACTTGATGATCGTGGGGGATGTGACGGCGGATTGTGCGAATTGCCGCGAGCTTGGCATTGATTACACTCAAGTGCGTAACTGTCCTAAATGCGGTACTGATTTTCGTTTTATTGCCTCAAGGAGTACTGGCAAGCTCGATAAAGGCCGTGGAGCGACAGTAAAAAGGATCAAAGACAGGAGGCCGGACCTGACGTTCATTGATTACGAAGATTATAAGGAGATTACCGGCAAGCAGAATGCCCGGGATTTTTTCAAATAAAGTAGCTTATCTATTAAAGTCATCATAATTAACCGAAAGGATGCAATATGAAGAAAATAGTAGCTGGGATCTTATTTTTAATGTGTTTTGTGTTTTATGGAACGTCGTTTGCTTTAACCCCGGAAGAAGCCAGAGAAGCTCATTTTAAAGAAATGAAAGAGATCAAAGACAAACAACGTCAAGAGCGGGCTATCGAAAAGAAGAATCCATCTCCGAAAAGCAATGTCCCGGGTTTTTGGGAAAAGGAAGGGGAGCGCTCGGGTCTCGGTGGAACGAGTTCCCGCATGGGCAATTTTTTCAAGAATTTAAATCCGGTACCTTTCTTTAAAGAACAGCAGGAACGCTACGATGCGCGGAAGGCAGGTACGATCAAATAATAGTGATTTGTGGTATTGCGAAAATATTTTAAACTCATCACCCTTGCGGCGATATTTGTTCTAGTCCCGCAAGGGTTTTGTATTTCCGGAGATAATCCGTTGGTCGATATACAGAAGGTCAATCCGCGTATCCGTATCGATATACGCTACGCAACATCAAATAATTTTACGCATGAAACGTTGTATCCCGAAGCGCGGTGCCTTTTGCTGAAGGAAGTTGCGGAAAAACTTTCCAAAATCCAAGAGAGGCTGGAGAAGAAAGGATTGGGTTTGAAGATATTTGATGGTTATCGGCCATTGTCGGCCCAAAAGAAAATGTGGGCAAAGTTTCCTGTGGAGGGTTATGTGGCCAATCCCGCTAAAGGCTCGAATCACAATCGCGGCGCAGCTGTGGATCTGACGCTTGTTGATTCTGCCGGCAAAGAACTGCCTATGCCGTCGGCTTATGATGAATTTTCCGAGCGTGCTCACCGCGACTATGCCGGAGGCACCGAAGAAGAGAAAAAGAACAGGCAAACGCTCGAAGATGAAATGGTAAAGGAAGGTTTTCATGGACTTACGACCGAATGGTGGCATTTTGACTACAAAGATGCCAAGTCCCATCCCGTGCTTGATCTGCCGTTTTCATCCGTTGAAAATAAATAAAAAGTGAAAAAGATCGTTCTAACTTTTTCGGGCGTCGTTCTTATAATTATCGGTATTATCGGATGGATCCTGCCGGTGATGCCCGGATGGCCATTCGTCTTACTGGGACTTTCATTTATCGCTCCTGAATTTTCAGCACGTTTAAAATTAAAACTTTTGAGGAAGTTCTCAAAAAAAGATATTGTTTATCTTGATGACTGGAAAAGGTCTGGTATACACATCGGATTCACCACAAGACACTTCCCAATGGTATTGCATAAGACAGACGAGCTTTTGGGTAATTCCGCTCAAGATCAATTCGTAAAGCTTGTTCATGAGTCCTCTGTGAACGAACGTTTTAAGATCTTTTCAGATAAGTTCGTTTTTTTAAATCAGATTCACGGAGATTATGTAGCTGTTTTAGACGAAAACCAATTTAGCGGAGGGAATTTCGTCCATATTCCAAACGCGGATGGCGTGGTTACGAACCTACAAAATGTTACCCTGCTTGTTTTTACAGCGGATTGTCTTTCTATATTTTTGTCAGGGGGAAGAGGCGACAATCAATGGATAGGTATCGTGCATGCGGGTTGGAGAGGCACTCAAAAAATGATCGTTAAGAAAGCCTTTGATCTTATCCGGCAACGATCAGGCTGCAGCGCGTCAGATGTACGCGCGATCTTCGGCCCGCGCATAGGCACCGATCACTATGAAGTAGGTGAGGAATTCGTGAATTATTTCGGCTTATCAGGATCTGGGCGTCGCTCTTCATTGCGGCGTAAGAACGGCAAACTCTATTTCGATCTTGCCGGAGAAAATAAAAAACAGCTTATTGAAGCCGGCGCTTCAAAGGACCGTATCTTGAATCTGCACATTTGCACTGTATCCGAGAACCATGATTTTTATTCGTTCCGTAAGGAAAAAGAAGAAGCCGGAAGGATCATTTCTTTTATCAGTAAATTTTAAGCAGTTAGTGTATTATAATAAGCTCTACTTTAAGGATTTAGAAAATGGCCGAAAAGAAAGTCAGTGATTCCAAGACCGAAATCAGTCAGCTTATGATGCCTCAGCACGCGAATTTTGCGGGTGTTGTTTATGGAGGCACGATCTTGTCGATCGCTGACAGTGTCGCCTATGTTTGTGCTGCGCGTCACGCCGGGCCCAATTGCGTCACCGTTTCGGTAGACCGCGTGGATTTTCATGAGCCGATAAGGATCGGGGAGCTTGTGACGTTCATGGCGTCGGTCAATTTTGTCGGTCGCAGCTCGATGGAGGTCGGCATCAAGATGTTGGCCGAAGATCTAAGGACAGGACAAAAAGTGCATACCAATTCTTGTTATTTTACGATGGTCTGTCTGGATGACAGGGGTAAGCCCAAAGAAGTTCCACGGCTTATTCCGCAGACCGATGAGGAGAAGCGGCGTTATGAAGATGGGCGGAAAAGACGCGAAGCCGCTCGGATGTTCTTGAAAAAACGATAGGAGAGGCGCATGCCATACGATAGCAGTTTGGATAAGCAGTTGTTCACGAAATCTTGGGAAGGCGAGGGCACGAAGATTTCGGTGAGCGTTTACTCATATAATAACGGACAGAAAAAACTTCAGATCTCCAGAGAAAATGTCGGGCCGGAAGGCGAACCGAGGTTTTCAAAGCTTGGCAGATTGACCAAGGATGAGGCCGAAGCTATTCTGCCTTTTATCCAAGAAGCCATAAAAGAAATGTAAGATTTTTAAATACGGAGGGCATCGGTCGTGAAAAAAGGTTTGATCGTACTTTTAGTGATTCTGGGTGTCGTTGTCCTGGGTTTCGCGATGTTCGGCGGGACTTACAATGGTCTTGTCAAAGCTGACGAGCAGGTGAACCAAGCGTGGGCACAGGTCGAGAATGTCTATCAAAGGAGATTGGATCTGATACCCAATCTTGTGGAAACGGTCAAAGGCTATGCCGCTCATGAAAAGTCTACTTTTGTAGAAGTGACGGAGGCCCGCTCAAAAGCCGCCGGATCCATCAGCCCGGGACTGATCAATGATCCGCAGAAATTTGCGCAATTTCAGGAATCGCAGGGCGCTTTGAGTTCCGCCCTTAGCCGGTTGATGGTGGTCGTCGAGAAATATCCTGATCTCAAGGCGAATCAAAATTTCCTGTCGCTTCAGGCACAGCTTGAAGGGACTGAAAATCGTATTTCCGTCGAAAGAGGGCGTTTCAACGAAGCGGCGCAGGCATTCAACACGATGTTTCGCCAATTTCCGACGAATATGGTCGGCGGAATGTTCGGATTCAAGACGAAGGAATATTTTAAAGCTGAAGCCGAAGCAAATAAAGCTCCCAAAGTGACGTTTTGATCTAAATGAAATCCGTTTTGTTCAGCGCAAAACGTCGTCGCGGGATCTCTTTCGATTATTTAAAGTTCTCGACGGTTTTATTTTTTCTTAATCTTCTATTCATAAGCTCGGCTTTTTGTCTTCAAATCCCTGAAAAACCTCAGTCCTACGTGAATGATTACGCGGACCTTCTTTCTGGGCCCGCTCGCGATCAGATCGAAAGCATTTTGGCGGATTTTGAGAAAAATACCTCTAACCAAGTGGTTGTCGCTATTTTCCCAAGCCTTGATGGCGGATCACTCGAGGATTTCTCGATACGTCTGGCCGAAAAATGGAAGATCGGTTCAAAGAAAAACAACAACGGCGTCATTTTACTGATATTTAAAAATGACCGGAAGGTCAGGATAGAGGTCGGTTACGGTTTGGAAGGCGCTTTGCCTGACATTCTTGCCGATCAGATCATTCGAAATGAGATCGCGCCAGCATTTCGGCAGGGTAATTATGATCAAGGAGTGATCAGCGCCGTGCAAGCGATCATTCAGGCAACGCAGGGAGAGTATAAAGCTGAGAGTCACAATACTGTCGATCCAATAGCAAAATTCAGCAAATTCTTTTACGTATTTTTGATCTTGTTCATTGTGTTGCCGATATTATGTTACATCGCGGTTTTCTTTTTTTGTCTTGCTGTTTTTGGTGTACCCGCGGGCATCGGCATCGGCGTCATTGCCGTCATTTTTCTCATCTTATTAAGACAGATCATGAATGTTATGGGACCTGCCGCGACTTTATCGAGCCGAGGCAGAGGCTATTGGGGAGGCGGATTCTCTTCGGGGGGTTTTGGTGGTGGAGGTTTTAGCGGTGGATTTGGAGGTGGGGGCGGCGGAAGTTTTGGCGGCGGAGGAGCAAGCGGCGGATGGTAGGTTTTCTCGACAAACATTTAACGAAGCAGGACAAAAAGGATATCGTACAGGCGATCGTTCAAGCTGAGAAGATGACCAGCGGAGAAATTCGTGTCCACTTGCAGAAAAAATGCAAGGAAGACGTGATGCATGAAGCCAAAAAGATTTTTCACCGGCTCAAGATGCACAAAACGCGTCATAAAAATGCCGTACTTATCTTTGTCGCCCTTGAAAGCAGGAAATTCGCGATCCTGGGTGATAGCGGTATTCATGGGCATGTCGGGGATTTATTTTGGAACCAGACTCGTGATAAAATAGCTTCTTATTTTTCAAAAGGGCAGCTCAAAGAAGGTATCATCACAGGCATTCAGGACGCGGCTCAGAAATTGCAACATCATTTTCCTAGGAACACAAATGATGATAACCAGCTTTCCAATGACGTCACGGAGGATTAAATGCAGATCAAACCGATATTGAAAGCGATGCTCCTCTGTGATCAGACGATCGTGGAGGATGGCACGCACAAGAGAACTTTGATTGGATTGTTCGACCGGATCAAGGGCACCAATTTTCCGACCACTCACCCGGCCATGAGCGTCTATGTGCAATTCCGGGAGATCGAGGGGGTCTTTGATTTTGTTTTGGAGCTTGTAGATCTAACCGAGGAAAAATCAATGAACCGCGCGGTGATTAAAGATTTCCGGGTGCAGGATAAATCACGCGACTGTGAGCTTGTTTTTAATCTGATGTCGGTGAAGTTTGATCATCCCGGAGATTATGAGTTTCGGATCTATGTGAATGATTATGTTTTCGGCCAGAAATCGTTTAAGGTTCTCAAATAACATGAGTCAGGGAGGTAATGTCCAGATGAACGTAGACGTGAAGCAGGTATCGGAGCAGGTAGCGAAAGAAAGTTCGTCGATACGCGGACTGCAGGCGGAGATCGCCCGAGTGATCGTAGGCCAGAATTATCTTGTCGAGAGATTGTTGATCAGTTTATTGGCGGACGGACACGTGCTTCTTGAAGGCGTGCCGGGTCTTGCAAAAACTCTTTCCGTAAAGACCTTAGCGCAGGCGATCAATACACAATTTCAGCGCATTCAATTCACACCAGATCTTTTGCCGGCAGATCTTTTAGGTACTTTGATCTATAACCCCAAGACCGGGGATTTTACAACGAAAAAAGGTCCGCTTTTTTCGAATATCGTGCTGGCGGACGAAATAAACCGTGCTCCCGCTAAAGTGCAGAGTGCACTTTTGGAAGCGATGCAGGAAAGACAGATCACGCTTGGCGGTCAAACGTATCCGCTCGAAGACCCTTTCATGGTGATGGCGACGCAGAATCCTATCGAGCAGGAAGGGACGTATCCTTTGCCCGAAGCGCAGGTGGACCGCTTCATGCTGAAATTAAAGATCACTTATCCTAAAAAAAATGAAGAGATCGAGATCATGAACCGCATGGCCGGTGCGGCGGCGATCAAGGTCAATCCAGTGATCCATCCCGACGATATATTGAGAGCGCGTTCGGTTGTGAGGAATATTTATATTGATGACAAGATACGGAATTATATTGTCAACATCATATGCGCGACGCGTGAACCCGAGACATATAAGATCAAGAACATGAAGGGGCTGATCATGTACGGCGCATCTCCGCGCGCGACGATCTATCTCAACATCGCTTCTAAGGCGTATGCGTTCATGAAAGGCCGCGGATATGTGATCCCGGACGATGTAAAAGCCATTGGTACGGATGTTTTGAGGCATCGCGTGATCGTGAGTTATGAGGCAGAGGCTGAACAGCTTAATTCCGAAGATATCGTAAAAAGAATATTCGATGAGGTTGAAGTACCATAAAAAGTTAAAACCGAAAAGTTAAAAGTCAGAACAAAAGCCGGATCAATAGTCTTTGTTTTGATCTCTGTTTTGACTTTTTATTTTTAAGTTTTGAGCTGTCTATATGATTCCCAAAGAGCTTCTAAAAAAGATCCGTTTTATCGAGATCACGACCTCGCGGCTAGTTAACACGGTCTTTGCCGGCGAATATCATAGTGTATTCAAAGGCCGCGGAATGGAATTCGACGAGGTCCGCGAATACGACCCGCAGGACGACATGCGCGACATCGACTGGAATGTTACGGCGCGCATGGGCCATCCCTATACGAAAAAATTCGTTGAAGAGCGCGAGCTAACCGTTATTTTTCTTGTCGATGCCAGCTCTTCGGGCCAATATGGCACTCGCGGCACGACCAAATCGGAATTGATCGCCGAGATCTGCGCGCTTTTAGCATTTTCGGCAGTCAAAAATCATGACCGCGTCGGACTGATCGTTTTTAGCGATCAAGTGGAGAAATTCATACCGCCGAAAAAGGGTCAGCTTCATGTACTCCGCGTGATCCGTGAAATCCTGAATTTCACACCGAAGCATCGCGCCACGGATATTAACGTCGCTTTGAGAACATTGACGGACGCTGTTAAAAAACGATCAACAGTTTTTCTGTTCTCGGATTTTATCTCAGAGAATTATGAAAAACTTTTGAAAATAGCTTTCAAAAAACATGACCTTATAGCAGTGGTCGTCGAGGATCCTACCGAAAAAGATTTTCCTGCGTTAACAGGATCGGTAGAGCTTCAGGATGCCGAGACCGGAGAAATGTTCACATTAAAGTCAAATAAAGGATTTAAGAATAAATTTAAACAGGAATGGGTGAAGCGCAGGGCAGATCGCGACAAGGTTTTCTCGTCCGTTGGACTTGATCATATCGAGATTGAGACGGGGACACCTTACATCGACTCGATGATCCGGTTTTTTAAGATGCGCGAAAGAAGATTCCGCTGATTCCAATTTTTTGATCTTCGCGTCGATTGACCACGCAGGCGTTATGAACATGAAAAAGTTTTTTCTACTTACATTTTTTATTTTTGCTCTGCAACAGTCTTCGATTGCGGATGGTCTTTTTCAGGTCAAGACACGCGCATGGCCGACAAAGATCACGATCGGTGATGAGATCAAACTATCCGTACAGATCAGCCATCCCAGAAATTTCTCTATTGTTACCCCGTCGCCAAAAACTTCTGTTGCCTCATTTGAAATAAAAAGCGTTGCGGCGGCATCTTCCCGCGATGTGGGAGAAATGGTCGAGCAGACTTTTGTATTGAAATTGACCGTTTTTCAGTTAGGAGAACAGCAGATCCCTCCTTTCCCAGTTTATTTTACTGACCCAGGAGGCCGTTCAGGCCAGGTTTGGACTGAACCTGTAAGCATCAAGGTCGTCAGCGTCATAAAAAATCCTAAAGAAAAAACAGATATCCGTCCGATCAAAGGCCCGATATCGTTTGATTTAACCGCGTTGCGAACGCTGATCTTGGCTTTATTGGATTTGATGTTGATCATTTGGCTTATTGTTAAGATCGTCTTACGTCGACGGAATAAAAAATTGATCGATCTCGAAAGCCTCAAGCCTCCGCATGAGCGCGCAATGCTTGAGCTTGGCCGTTTGCAGGGCAAAGCGCTCTTGAGTGACGGAAAAGTGAAGGAGTTTTACAGCGAACTGGCCGACATTTTAAGGCGGTATCTCGAAAGGAGATTTCAAGTAGAAACACTTGAGTTGACAACTTTTGAGATTGTCAAAACTTTAAAGGAAAAGGAATTTTCTTCGGATCTGATCGAAAAAATCAAAGAATTGCTTGAAAGTTCGGATTTGGTCAAATTCGCAAAATATGTTCCTCCACGGTCCTGGGAAGAACGTTTGACTGGGATCTTGTCCAATATTGTGGAGAAGACAAAGCCTGCGGAAGAAGAGGCAGCGAAAAAATGAAGTTTGCGAACCCCGTCTATTTTTTATTTTTGATCCCTGCCGCTTTGCTTTTTCTGCTTTATTTGTGGAATAAAATCGGAAAAGAAGCGGCTCTCAAATTTTCCAGCGTCCAGCTTGTCCGCAAAGCCGGAGCAAAACGAGTCGTACTTGGCCGTTTATTGCCCGCGTTCATCAGATTTTTGGTTTGTATTTTTTTGATCTTGGCTCTCGCCAGGCCTCAGACCGGTACCGGTGAAGAGAAAACGACCGAGCATGTCGTGGACATCATGATCGCGCTGGATCTATCGGGTAGCATGGCGGCTCTTGATTTTTATCCGGATAACCGGATCACAGTGGCTAAACAGGAAGCAAGAAGATTTGTTGAGGGACGCCCGCACGACCGGATCGGGCTTGTAGTGTTCGCATCTCAGAGCATCACGCAGTGTCCTCTTACAGTGGATCGAAGCGCAATGTTGACACTGCTGGACCGCGTGCATTTAGGGATGATCGAAGATGGTACAGCTATCGGCTTAGGCATTGCTACAGCGGTAAGTCGTCTTAAAAATTCTGAGGCAAAAAGCAAAGTGATCATTTTGTTGACGGACGGCATCAACAATTCCGGTGTGATCGATCCATTGACCGCAGCGGACTTGGCAAAAACTTTTGGAATACGTGTTTACACCATTGGTATCGGCAAAAAGGGCGAATCCCTTTTGCCGATTCAAGATCCGCAATTCGGGACACGGCTCATTAAGATAGAAGATGAAATTGATGAGAGATCTCTTGCGCAAATCGCCGCAAAGACTAATGGCCGTTTTTTTAGGGCTCAAGATCCCAAAACTCTCCGAGATATTTTTGATCAGATTGATAGATTGGAGAAGACGGAAATTACCGTCGAACAATATACCCACTACGAAGAGAAATATTTTTGGTTTCTTTGGCCCGCGTTAGGTTTAATTTTGTTTGAGATATTTTGGCTCAATCTCATACGGGTAAAATTGCCATGACGGACTGGGGTTCCCCGCACAATTTTTATTGGCTTTGGGTCTTACCGGTAATCGCGGTTATTTTTTATTTCTCATCCTGGCGTAAAAAACATCAAATGCAGCGTTTTGGTGACGTCGTTTTGGTGCAAAGGCTGATCGCTTCTTTCGATGCTCCTAAGCGTTGGATCAAACGGATCCTTTTGTTGCTGTCAGTTTTATTCATGATCATTGCGTTGGCTCAACCGCATCTTAAGACGAAAGAGATCACAGTCGAGCGAAAAGGCGTCGATGTGATGATCGCTGTGGATGTTTCAAGAAGTATGCTTGCAAAGGACGTTCAGCCAAGCCGTTTAGACAAGGCGAAGCTCGAGCTGACCACTTTGATCGATCGTCTAAAACAGGACAGGATCGGTATCGTGGCGTTTGCCGGAGAAGCTTTTATTCAGTGCCCGCTGACGTTCGACAGGAGTGCCGTTAAATTATTTTTAGCGACATTGGACCCCAATTTGATCCCAACCCCGGGTACAATGATCGGAGCTGCGATCAATGTGGCGAGTCAGGCTTTCGCAGAAAAAGAAAAAGAGTATAAAGCGATCGTGCTTTTAACGGATGGTGAGGATCAAGGTTCAAACCCCATGCAAGCGGTGAAAAAAGCCAAAGATCAGGGGGTCCGGATCTTTACAATAGGCATTGGCACGTCGGATGGCAGCACTATCCCTGGAGAATATGCGGGTGAAGGTGCAAAAAAAGACCGCCAGGGGCAGATAGTGATATCCAAACTTGATGAAAAGCTCTTAAAAAATATCGCCGGTGAGACTGGAGGAAACTATTACCGGTCCACTAGCGGTGAGATCGAAGTGGAAAGTTTATCAAGTCAGATCCAAAATATGTCTCAGAAAGGTTTTAAGAAAGAGAAAATATTTGAATACGATGAAAATTACCAATATTTTTTGGTCATAGCACTTGTTCTTTTATTCATTGAAATGATTTTGTCAGAAAGAAAAAGATCATGATGCGGATCAAGTCGGATATTTTGAAAATAAAAAGCAGCGATTTGATCACGCTAATCTTATTGGCGCTGTGTCCTTTTATGTTTGGCTTCAATGTCTTTTCCACGGTCCAGAACGAAGAAGGGAACAAACTTTATAAAAAAGGGCAGGTGAACAAGGCAAAAGAAGCTTACTTGAGCGCCCTAAAAGGCCAGCCTCAGTCACCGGAGATTGCTTTTAATCTTGGCAACGCTTATTATAAAGAAGAATCATTTGGGGATTCTCTGAATTCCTATAAGGCAGCGGCACAGGATGAAAGTTCGCCCTTACTACAGTCAAAAGCTTTTTATAATTTAGGTAACAGTTTGTTCCGCCGTCAGGAGTTGGATAAAGCGGCTGAATTTTATAAACAAGCTTTGCGTTTGAATCCTAAGGATGAAGATGCAAAGTATAATCTTGAGCTTTTGACCAAAAAGCAGGAAGAGCAGAAAAAGGACAACCAAAAACAGGATAAAAAACAGGACCAGAAACAAAACCAGAACCAGAATCAAAAAGATCAGAATCAGGGCGGCGGAGGCGGACAAGGTCAGCAGCAGAACGACCAGCAGAATAAGAAAGATAATCAACAGGGTCAAGGGCAGGGTCAAAGTCAGTCGAATCAAGGCGATAAAAAAGATCAGCAAGGTCAAAGCGGGCAAGATAAGCAAGAAGCTCAGCAGAATAAACAGGATCAGCAGGACAAGAACCAGGATAAAGATAAGGATAAGCAGCCCTCCGGCGGCCAGAGCCAAAAAGAGGAAGGCCAGGATCAGAATAAAGAAGAACAAAAGCCCGATGAACAGAAGGGCGATGAGAACGGTAGCGCTTCGGAACAGCAAGGGGATCAGGAAAAGCAAGGCCAGCAGCAATCACAAGGTCAATCTGGTCAGGAAAACAAAGAGCAGCAATCGCAGCAGTCTCAAGGTATGAGTGCTGCGGAAGGCGAAGAAGATAAAGAACAGCCTAAGACTCCGGAACAGATGCGTGCCGAGCAGATCCTGGGTGCGTTGGAAGACCAGGAAAAGCAAGTCTTTAAAGTTCAAGAGGGCGGTAACAAGAATGCTTTCTCTAGGGCTCGAAGATACGTTGAGAAAGATTGGTAGATTTATAATGAAGAGTGTCAGATTGGCAGGGTACCAGAACATCAGGATATCAGATTATCCAGACGTAAAACCGAAGGCAAAAAGCAGGTTTTTTGCTAGTATGCTAGTAGTGGGTGTATTAGTGCTCGCAACATCTTTTCCTGCTTTTGCGGAAGTTTCCATTGAGACATCGGTAAGCCGTTCACGTTTAGCTGTTGGCGAGGAATTGACGCTTGATATTATCGTTTCTAATGCGACTGGCTCAATTTCGCAACCCACGCTGCCGCCGATGGACGGTTTTTCATCCTATTCCCAAGGCCATTCCCAGGAAATATCCATTATTAACGGCAGGTCTTCTTCTCAAAGTATCTTCAGCTATGTGCTGATCGCTAACTCTATCGGCAAAAAAACGATCGGACCGTTCGAAATTAAGATCGGTGATAAAGTTTTCAAAGTGGCTCCGGTTCAAGTTGAAGTTACTTCGGATAATCCATCTCCTTTTGCACAGCAGTCTTCGACTATGTATACACAAGGTCCGGTTGTGGCTCCGCCTCCGCGCGCAATGCCGGGAGATCAGATCAGCAATCAGGATATTTTTGTCAAAGCATGGCTTGATAAGGACGAAGCCTATGTTAATGAGCCGGTGATGCTGACCTATACGATTTACACAAGGCTGTCGGCAACCTATAAAGGTTTTGAAAAAGAACCGGTGACTACTGGTTTTTGGGTTGAGGATTTCCCTCCGGATAAGACGGTCAAGCGTACCGAGCAAGTATTCAATGGTTCCCGGTATGTTGTCGCGGATATCCGCAAGATGGCTCTGTTTCCTACGGAGCCGGGAGTATTCACTGTTGATCCCGGAACGGTGGGAACGACGGTCGAAGTCCGCGATGAACAGAACTTTGATAGTTTTTTCTCATCCAATATTTTTGGCCGTCGAAATCCTTTTCCATCTCCGTTTTTTTCCCAAGTTTTCTCAAAAATAATCCCCACGGATAAAGTGACCATTGTAGCCAAAGCGCTTCCTGAATCCGGAAAGCCTAAAAGCTTTACCGGAGCCGTCGGCGATTACCGTATTGAAAGCTCAATAGATAAAGGACAAGTAGAGGTAGGCACGCCTATTACTTACAAAGTGCGTATCTTAGGCGAGGGTAATCTCAATACGGTTCAAACTCCGGCGCTTCCTAAAATGGATGATTTTAAAGTCTATGATTCTTCCAGTGCTGTGAACATTTCGAAGAACCGCTTGATCGTTGAAGGTGAAAAAGTGACCGAAACTGTTCTTGTGCCAAAGAAAGCAGGGAGCTTCACGATCCCGGAGCTGGAATTTTCCTATTACGATTACAAAGCAAAAACTTACAGAACCATTAAAACTAGCGCTCATACAATATCCGTGAAACCGGGCGCAGAGCCTGAAGAAACATCCTCTAATAATAGCGCAGGAGTCCAGCCAGTCGAGCAAGAAGAGGTATCAGTGACCGGAACGGATATTCGCTATATCAAAACCATCAATGATCCTCATTTAACTGCAACGCGGCCGCTTTATAAGATGCCTCTATACTGGTTATTTAACTCGCTATTATTTTTAGCCTCATTAGCACTCATGATCGTCTCGAATCGCCGTGTTGATTCACAAAAAAGCTTGCTTTCGCGTTCGCGGGGCTCCCATCGCGTAGCCAAAGCGAAGCTGAAGAAAGCCTCAAATCTCATGAAACAAGACAAAGAAGATGAGTTTTTTGGCGAGATCTCCAAAGCGGTATACGGCTATTTTGCAGATAAACTGGGCATTTCGAGCCAAGCGGTGAACATCGAATTGATCGAGCAGAAGATGCCTCAAGACTCATCACCTGAGATCCTGAACCAGATCAAAGCTTTATTTGACGAGCTTTCAATGGGTCGATTCGCCGCGGTGCGGAAAGGCAGCGAAGAAATGAAACATGTTTATCAAATGGCGGATAATGTGATCACCGGTTTTGAGAAGGTGAAATTAAAATGAAGATACAAGATATCGCTATTTTATTGCTTTTCGTGACCTTGATAGTGAAACCAGCCGTTGCCGCTGATCAATCGACTTGGTCAGATGCCAATAATAAATACCAGTCAGGCTCTTTTAAATCGGCTATTGAATTTTACGAAGACATTTTCAAGTCAGGGAAAGAAACTGCTGCGCTTGATTATAATTTGGGGAATTCTTATTTTAAGCTAGGCCATAAAGGCAAAGCGATTGTGTTCTATGAGCGCGCTCTCAAGATTTCTCCGCGGGACCAAGATGTTCGATGGAATATTGATGTTGTCAAAAGCGCGATCACAGACAAGATCGAACCGGCCGACGAAGATATTACACGCATGTTTATCAGAAGGATCGCAGATAAATTAGCCGTCAACGAAGTAGCGATGATATTGAGCGGGCTTTTGATTTTATTCCTGTTATTTTCATTCATTGGTTTTATGGCGCCTGCCGTTAAAACTTTTACTCGCGGATTTAGTTTTTTGGCCGCGATTTTTTTTGTCGTAACCACGGTTCTTTTTATTTTCAAATGGCTCGATGTGAAAGATCCCAAAGTGATCATTCTTGATAAAGAGGTCGAAGCCCGTTATGGCCCTTCGGACCGAGAAACCAAGGCATTCGTTCTTCATGAAGGAGCAGAAGCTAGGGTGATTGATGAGTCCAGAGATTGGTTCTACCTATCGCTTGAAAATAAAAGCTCAGGGTGGGTTCCTAAGAAGTCCTGCGAAGTAGTCTAAGGAAATTAATTTGAAAAAAAAAGCGGTTTTAATCGTTGGTCATGGAAGCAAACTCAAAGGTTTTCAGAGGCCTATGGAACAATTGGCGCGGCGGCTTCGTCAGCGCAAGCAATATTTGATCGTTTTGTGCGCATATCTTGAAATTACACCACCTTCTATTGTTGATGCGATAGAGCATTGTATTAAAAAGGGAGCCGATGAAGTGCTAGTGCTCCCATACTTCCTTTTGATGGGTAATCATGTGAAAATCGATATTCCTCGCATTGTATCTAGAGCGAAAAAAAGATACGCCAAACAAGCCGAGATCAGATTGTGCCCCTATTTGGGTTATGATGACCGTCTTGCAGAGGTTGCTGAGAAGCGTTTGAGGGCGGTTGGATGAAGAATAAAAAGATGCCTGTGATCCCATGCGGTGTTGCTTTGATCAGGCGTGATAGGCAGTTTTTGATCGCGCAGAGGAACGATGATGATACGTTCGGTTCCTTTTGGGAATTCCCCGGCGGTAAAAGGAATCCCGGAGAAAGTTTCGAGGATTGCGTGATCCGCGAGACCAAAGAAGAGCTCGGCGTTGATGTTGCGATCGAAAAAAAGTTCATGGAGATCCGCAAAGAGTACAACGATAAGATCATTTGGCTGAATTTTTTCCTTTGCTCATACATTTCAGGCGATCCGCAGCCGATCGAATGCCAGAAAGTGTTATGGACGGATGTAGCGGATCTTAAAAATTATAATTTTCCTCCCGCAAATGAAAAAGTCATCGATAATCTCTTGAAGGATTATGGACAAGAATAAAAAGGGGCTCGTGATCGTCTATACGGGCAACGGAAAAGGTAAGACGTCAGCGGCGCTGGGCAATGTGTTCCGTGCTTTAGGGCATGGCTGGAAAGTGCTTGTGATCCAATTTTTTAAAGGTGACTGGCCGGTCGTGTTTGGCGAAATGGAAAGTGCAAAGCTTCATTCTAATTTGGAGATCTTGCAGCTCGGCAAAGGCTTTGTCAAGATCATGGGGGATAAAAAGCCGTTCAAGGAACATAAAACGGCTGCTACAGAGGCGATAAATTTTGCGAAGGAGAAGATATACTCCGGAAAATACGACCTCGTTGTTCTTGATGAAGTCAATTATGCGGTCGACTATTTGGACATCCGTCTTGTGGAATTAAAAGACCTGATAGAGATCATAAAGAAAAAACCAAAACACACACATCTTATTTTAACCGGTCGTGATGCAAAAAAAGAGATCATCGATATTGCGGACCTTGTGACGGAGATGAGAGAGATCAAACATCCTTTCCAGAAAGGCGTTCAAGCGCAGAAAGGGATCGATTACTGATGCCAGAGTCTGCGATCTTAGCTTTAGATCTGGGGACAACAGGCAATCGCGCGATAGTTTTCGATAAGCGCCAGCGTGTTTTGTCGAAAGTGTATGAGGAATTTCCGCAGATCTATCCCAAACCCGGATGGGTCGAACATGATCCGATCGCGATCTGGGAAAGCACACAAAAGATCATTCTTAAGACGCTGAAAAATATCCCGAAGGAGAGCATCAAAGCGATAGGTATCACGAATCAGCGCGAGACGGTTCTTGTATGGGACAAAAAAACAGGCAAACCGATTCATAACGCGATCGTATGGCAGTGCCGGCGCACGGCGGAATATTGCGAAGGGTTAAAGAAAAAGGGTCTGGAAAAATTGGTCCACGAACGCACAGGTTTGTTCTTGGACGCGTATTTCAGCGCGAGCAAGATTCATTGGCTCTTGAAAAATATAAAAGGTGCAATGTCACGCGCGCAAAAAGGCGAGCTTTTGGCCGGAACGATCGATTGCTGGATCGTGTGGAAATTATCCGGCGGCGCGCTTCATGTGACAGACACATCGAATGCTTCGCGCACGATGCTTTTTAACATTCATCAAAAGGCGTGGGATAGCAAACTTTGCAATATTTTTCAAGTTCCTATGAAGATTTTGCCGTATGTTGTTCCTTCGAGCGCTAAGATCGGTTATACCGACAAAAAGATTTTTTCATCAAAGATACCTATTAGCGGCATTGTCGGAGACCAGCAAGCAGCCTCATTTGCCCAAGGCTGTTTCAAAGCAGGTGTTATTAAAAATACCTACGGTACCGGACTCTTTATGCTGGAGAATACTGAAAAAACTCCCAAATTTTCAAAAAATTTGCTGACAACAATTGCTTGGTCCATAGGAAATGTTAAAAATACCGAATACGCGGTCGAAGGAAGTGTTTTCATCGGAGGGGCTGCGGTACAATGGTTAAGAGACGGGTTGAAGATAATAAAGTCGGCCGGTGATACTGAGAGGATCTCAAATGCCACGCCGTCGAATGACGGCGTTTATTTCGTACCCGCGCTTGTCGGTCTCGGGGCTCCTTACTGGGATCCGCATGCCAGAGGCACCATTGTGGGGATTACGCGCGGTACTAAACGCGAACATTTGGTGCGCGCAGCGCTCGAATCGATCGCTTATCAGACTCGCGATGTCTTGGAAGTCATGAAAAAAGATACGCATAAGGCGTTTAAGGTTTTAAGAGCCGACGGCGGCGCAAGCGCCAATGATTTTTTGATGCAATTTCAAGCGGATATCTTGGGCATTCCGGTTGAGCGTCCGAGGGTATTGGAGACGACCGCTCTCGGTGCTGCGGCTCTGGCGGGTATTGCTATAGGATTTTGGAAGAGTAAGGATGATTTTAATCGGTTACGGCAAGTAGACCATGTTTTTAAACCCCGCATGAGGCGTACGCAAGCGGCTGTACTGTACGAACGCTGGAAAATGGCGGTGGAACGTTCCCGGGATTGGGTTCGATGAACTCCACTCATGAAATACTCTTTTTAGAGGGTTTCTCATGAGCGGGGTGAATTTTGCGAGCATCATCGCCGGCAGTATTTTCAGCGCGGTGGGGTTTGCGGCTTTTATCTATGGAAAAAAGCAGGCGATCGTGAAACCAATGCTGATCGGAAGCGGATTGATGGTTTACCCTTATTTTTTCAGCGACACAATGACGATCGTAGTGATCGGAGCTGTATTGACTTCTTTATTATTCATTTTGCGGGATTGACGGAGGACCATTCGATGAAAAAAAGAATCGTTAACACGGTATCCTTATTGTTTATTTTGACACTCTCTTTAAATTCCAGTGTTCACGCGAAAAGCAATTTCACGCCAAAAAACGGGCCGGCAGCATCCATTGCGGAGGCCAACCAAGCTCTCAAAGAGAACCCTGACGATGCAAAGGCTTATTATAACCGCGGCACCGCTTATTATGGAAAAGGCGATTATGACGAGGCCATTAAAGATCTGACAGAGTGTATAAAGCGCGAGACCAAAGCGCCGGATGCTTATTTTAACCGCGGCTTATCTTATAGGCATTTGAAAAAGATCGATGAAGCGGTAGCCGATTTTTCAAAGGCGATCGAGCTATATTCCAAACAGCCGGACTATTATTCAAGCCGCGCCAACTGCCTGATAATTAAAAATGATCTTAGCGGCGCTATCAATGATAGCTCAAAAGCGATCGAGCTTTCTCCGCAGGATCCTACGTTGTATTTTTTGCGGGGTTTGGCCGAAATGTTGAAAAGCGATCTTGATCCTGCTATAGCGGATGCGGATAAGGCCATCCAGCTTGATCCCCAATATGCCGATGCATTAAGGCTGCGAGGCGAATCCTATTTTCTGAAGACGGATTATCATCGAGCACTCGTTGACCTTGAAGATGCGGTACGTTTGAATCCGGCATTGCGATCCGTGCTTTCCAGCAAGATCCAGCAAGCCAGCGCCGAATCGAAAGGTTTGAAAAAATAATTTAAAATGGCATCCTTTCGTGCATATTTTTTATTTGTATGCGCATTTCTGATCTTTTCACCTATGGTTTATGCTAAACCGACCGAACAAGAAAAGCAGGAGTTCAGCGATAAAATGCTGGCGGAAAGAAAGGATTTTGAGAGTCAATTGCATTCTCCTAGAACAAATAAACATGCCGAAGAAATCGCGCGATTCAATAAGCAAACTGCCGATGAGAAGATAGCCTTTGAAAAAGATACCGCTAATCTTAATTTTGCGGATAAGAAAGCCGCCACTGATGCTTATATAGCCAAGCGTCAAGCGCAGCTCAAGGAACATAACGACAAGTTGAGGAGTTTGCCTCCTGAAAATACGGATCTTCGAGCGAAGCGAAGGGAATTTGACAGTAAAATGGCCAAGGAAGTAAGCGATTTCAACAGCCGCTAACGCTCAGAGCCTTTAAAATAGAAAATTGACGAATTTTTAAAAAGTGGTATGCTATATGAGTTTTAGAAAACGTCTTAATTCTCTTGAAAGGAGCTTATCGTAAATGAAAAAGTTGAGCGCAATTCTTTCTCTCTTAGTGATTGCCTGCTTATTCCACCAGGGTGTGGCATTGGCAGATACGGGAAAAAAGCCTACAAAGACGAATTTCGTGCCGAAGAATAGAAAGGGTGGAGCGACCGTAGTTTCTACAAGTAAGAAGGCAGTTTCGGTTACGACACCTGCACCGGCAGCGCCTGTGATGCCTGTGGCTCCACCACCGCCACCGCCACCTGCGCCTGTAGCTGCACCTGCAGCAGTTCCGTCGCCGGCTTCTTCTCCAGCTGCGAAATAATTATCGATTAGCTGAATTAGTTAAGAAATAGTATAAAAACAGCCCTTATTAAAAATGAGGGCTGTTTTTTTGTTTCTTATGTTAATAGATAAAATATTTTAATAAAGACTTGTAATTATTAATAATATTATGTAAATTTTAACTAAGCTAAGCAGTAGTATAAATACAATTACATAAGACAGTAATAAAAAAAGGAAAGGAAAAGGTCATGTCGATAGTTGCAATGAATGGTACTAAAAAGATGGGTAAAGCGATCGATCTATTGAATAAAGCAGTGCAGGATAAAAAGCATGAGATCGAAGATAATCTCGATCAGTTGAAGAAAACCGCTAAGAGGACTTTAGAAGACACCAAAGAAAACATCATCGAAGCGGCAACGGAAGTTGATAAATCGGTGCATAAGAACGCGTGGGCCTATATTGGAGGCGCAGCGGTCGCTGCATTGGTTACCGGCTTTTTTGTTGGTCGATTGACGAAGAAATAAGCATCAAAAGTAAATAAAAGCCCTTTGGATCCTTTATCCAGAGGGCTTTTTCATTTCTTGCCATGCGATTCCAAGCTTGAGAAATAGCGTGTAACAGGTTAAAATAATCCCCTATGGTTAAGGTTCGGCCCGCTAAGATTCTCAAGCGTCTCGGTTGGGATGCGTATTTTATGAATATTGCGCGCGTGATCTCAAGCCGCTCTACATGTGATAGAAAATACGTGGGTGCGGTGATCGTGCGCGATAAGACTATTTTATCCACTGGATATAACGGGAGCATCCGCAAATTAGAGCATTGCAATGAAGTCGGTCACATGATGGAGAATAACCATTGTGTAGCGACGATCCATGCGGAGGCCAATGCGATTATCCAGGCGGCAAAGAACGGCGTCTGTATCGACGGGGGAACGATTTACACTACAGCTAGTCCTTGTTGGCCTTGTTTTAAATTGATCGCCAATTCGGGCATTAAGCGTATTTGCTTCGGTGAATTTTACCGCGATGACCGCATATTTCAAATAGCAAAAAAATTGAAAATAGAACTTGAAAAGATCGATATAGAAGATCGATCTAACGGATCGCATTGAGTATCGAGAAGAAATTTTTGAATCCTAGCTTTTAACCTGCATTTATATGCCAGAAGAAAATCCTCTTTATTTAAAGCAGATGGAGATCGGCCCGATGGAGAATTTTGTTTATCTCGTCGGCGATAAGAAAACACGTGAGGTGCTGATCGTGGATCCAGCGTGGCAGGTGGATACTATTTTAAAGGTTGTTCAGCAGGAAGATCTTAAGATCAAAGGCGCTTTGATCAGTCACTATCATTTTGATCACACGAACGGAATAGAAGAGCTTTTGGAGTCTGTGAATTGCCCGATTTATGTCAATAAAAAAGATGTTCCTTACATGGAATACAGTCACGATAACATTAAAAGTGTGGATGACGGTCAAAAAATTGAAGTTGGGAACATCGAAATTAATTTAATCCACACACCCGGTCATACCCCAGGGTCTCAATGTTTTCACGTGCAGGATCGTTTGGTTTCGGGAGATACGCTTTTTATCGGTGCTTGCGGCCGATGTGATCTTCCGGGGGGTGACGCCAAAGAAATGTATAGGACATTGACCCAGCGCCTGATGAAATTTGACGATTCAACGATTCTTTGCCCGGGTCATAATTATGCCGACAAACCCACATCAACGATGGGCGAGCAGAAAAAGACAAATCCTTATTTGATGTGTGATTCGCTTGAGAATTTTTTAAGATTTCGTACAGGAGTTTCGGAGTATCGGTAATCAGCATCTTGCAAAGCTGAAAGCAGAAAAGATTGTTTGACGCTTGGAAAGAATACAGCTACACTCTTAAGTTCTTATGCCTAGCCAAACCGAGATTGCAAAGAAAGTGAACGAAAAAATAGATTGGAATAACTTAGCGGATATCGCACTTCAGATCCGACGAAATATCATCAAAATGCTTGGTATCGCCGGATCCGGCCACCCCGGCGGTTCTTTGTCGGTAACCGACATTCTGACATTGCTTTATTTTCATTTCTTGAGGCATGACCCTAAGAATCCCAAATGGCCCGACCGAGATCGCTTGATCTTCAGCAAAGGACATGGGTGCCCTGCGCTTTACAGCGCTTTGGCGCAATCCGGATATTTCAAAGAGGAGTTATTGCTGACTTTAAGAAAATTGGGTAGTCCGTTGCAGGGCCATCCGGATATGCGGAAACTCCCCGGGATCGAAGCCTCTACAGGTTCGTTGGGGCAAGGCCTGTCTATAGGCATCGGCTGTGCGCTTGCGGCCCGTTTTGACAAAAAGGATTTTCTTACCTATGTGATCATGAGTGACGGCGAACTGAACGAAGGCCAAACATGGGAAGCGGCTGCTTTTGCTTCATTCCATAAACTTTCAAATCTCATCATGATCTTAGATTACAACAAGTATCAGCTTTCTGGCGCCACCAAAGATATCTTGGATATGGAACCTGTTACAGACAAATGGCGCGCGTTCGGATGGGCTGTCAAAGAGATCGATGGCCACTCGCACAAAGAAATTTATGAAGCTATCGAATGGGCTAAAGCTCGCGAATCGGGCCCTAGCGCTATCATCGCGCATACGATAAAGGGCAAAGGCGTGTCTTTCATGGAAAATAACAACCATTTTCATGGCGTCGCACCGACTAAAGATGAAACAGCAAAGGCTTTGAAAGAATTAGGCGAAAAAGAATCTGAGATCCAAAAAATATTAGGAATGATCCGCTAATGGTCGAAAGAAAAATGGGCGCCGCCACTCGCGACGCATATGGCAAAGCACTTGTAGAGCTTGGAAAAGAAAATCCGCAAGTTCTAGTGTTGGACGCGGATCTTTCAAAGTCGACGCGCACCGATACGTTCGGCAAAGCATTCCCGGACCGTTTCATCGATATCGGCATTCAGGAATCCAATCTTGTCGGTATTGCTTCAGGTCTTGCCTCCTGCGGAAAAGTGCCTTTTATCAGCTCTTTTGCGTGTTTTCTGATGTGTAAAGGTTACGAGCAGCTTCGTATGGGAGTCGCTTTCCCTAAGCTCAATGTCAAAGTCGTCACTTCACACGGCGGCATCAGTGTTGGTGAGGACGGCGCTTCTCAACAGTCTATCGAGGATTTTGCATTGGCTTTGACCTTGCCCAATTTTACGGTCATCGTACCTTCAGATGAGTTTTCTGCCAAATCGCTTATCAAGCAAGCCGCTTCTTATCAGGGGCCTGTATATGTGCGCACAGGAAGATCAAAAGCCCCTTGGGTCTATAATGAGCAATCGCAGTTCAAGATCGGCAAGGGAAACTCTCTTAGAAAGGGCAAGGATATTTCTTTGATCGCAAATGGCTTAATGGTATTCGAGGCTTTGGAAGCCGCTGAAATATTAAAAAAAGACGGTATGGATGCTTCGGTAGTGGATATCCATACATTAAAACCTTTAGATGAAGAGCTGCTTCTGAATGAAGCTCACAACACCAAGGCATTCGTTATTGCGGAAGAACACCTTATTTTCGGAGGCTTGGGCAGCGCGGTATCGCAACTGGTATCGCAGAACTTTCCTATCCCTGTGGAATTTGTCGGCGTCAAAGATACTTATGCCGAATCAGGAACGCCTGAGGAGTTATTTCAAAAATACGGTTTGACGGCTGATGATATCGTCAAAGCCGCCAAAAAAGTCCTATCTCGGAAGTCAAGATAAACCCTAAAGATTATCGGGGCGACTGGATTCGAACCAGCGGCCTCTTGCTCCCAAAGCAAGCGCTCTAGCCAAGCTGAGCTACACCCCGAGAAGGGTTGATTCTAGCAATGTGAATACCATAAGTCAACGAAACCCCCTTTTATTGTCTATTCAAATGCTTTTTGATTGATATAATAGGGATATTTCAGCCATTGATCGCTAAATTTCAATGCCTCATAGAGGAAGTACGCATGAAAACCTTGGTTTTTAATTTGAGCCTCTCTGATCAAATCAAAGAGATCAACAGTCTTTTAAGGCCCTGTTTTAGGGACTTGGGTGAAGTTGTTATCATTGATCTTGTATTTTTTGAAGCATTTATGATCGGTGAACACCGGATCCCAAGAAAAATGCTAAAGGATTATATGACAACTGATTTTATTGAAAAATCTATAGATAAGGTGATCGGATTCGCCCAAACCTTGGTTAAGGCAGAATTGCCTGACAAGGAGAATATCCCTATTCAAAAGGAATTAAAATATGACCTTTATTTCCGCCTTATACATGATATGCCTTATCTCATGACGATTGATCAGGCGTTGAATATTGAAAACCCCCAAAGTGTAAAGATTATCCATCAAAAGCCTTCTCCTTTTGTTTTGCAGGATGTGGTTCAGCTGATCCGCTCACGCAATTTATCGGTTCAAATTTATAGACCTTCTGTTATTACTGATATTTTAAGTCCGTTACGCTGCTAATGGCTTTCCAAAAAATATACGCAATGGGGTTCAATTATCGGACACAAATAGATCCGATTGAATCTGCCATCAAAGCGTTGAATAGTCCAGATGGACGTTGTCGGTTTATTTTTATCGAGGGACTGCATCAAGAGACCGCCAATGCGATCCGTTTTGCGCATGAAAGGAAATTGCCTCATAAAGTCATACCTCCGATCGAATTTGATTCGAACGAAAATTCGGCACAGATGGAAAAGACTTTATTGCAGTTGGTTGAAAACACAAAGTCAGGAGATTCTTACCCAAAAACTATTCCTTTGTACGATTTTTTTAGGTCTTCTGTTTCAAAATATTTTTTATCCGATAGTATTTCTAATATTTTAAAATATGAACGATCCGTCCAGAGGCTTTTAGACTCGGACAAGCCGGATGCAGTCCTAGTACCTAATGGTCAGTGGGTCTGGGATAGGGTCTGTTGCGCTTTGGCATCCGTTCGAGGGATAACAACGGTAGCAGCCCCTCATTATACGGATCAGCTATCTATATTGGCTGATAAAATAAATCTTTTTCTCGGACCTTCTGCGGCGGATCGATCCGCGGTGTTGGGCTCATGGTATAGGAATAGCCTCATAAAAGCAGGCGCTGCGCCTGACCGGATTATGATCACGGGTTTACCCAAATTCAACGCTGGCGCGTCATCGCCATCCAAAGGAAATTTTCTTCTTACTTTACAAGGACTTCCGGAAGATGAGCTGATTGTCAGCAGCTTGATAGAGGCCATGAATGATTTTCCAGATAATACTCTGATTGTTCGTCCGCATCCTTTGGCGGAATCACAACGTGTCGCTGATACCGTTAAAAGAAAGCGTATAGAAAATATAGTTTTGGCTCAAGACCAGCCGTTCGATTGTTTGCTCAAAGACTGCGATCTTTTGATCACAGTCTCTTCAGTTACGGCATTCCAGGCGATTTTATATGACAAGCCCGTTGTGATATTGAATTTGGCCAGCCGTTTTTATCCGCATATTTTTATTAAGGAAGGGGCTGCGCTCGAAGTGAATCGGAAGAGGGATATTGCGCCAACAATGCGCAAGGTTTTATCGGATCACGAAACAATGAAAATGTCGAAATTAAGCAGACAAAATGTCATTGCTAAATATTCACCCGGAACGAATATAGATTCTACTCGTTTGATTTGCGATCTCTTTAATTAACATTGAGTTTTTCCGCCCCGATTAATTGGTTATGCACATCTTAAAACGCAAAATCAAGGCGCTGGTCTCTAAAATTTTTACCGTGATAAGAAGGATTTTTTTATTGCCCGAGAGGATCCGTTTTGAAAGACGAGTATCGCGTGCATGCGCTTGCGGAATCACTGTAAGGAATTTCTGTGAAAATGATATCCGTGTTATTGTTAATTTATGGAACGCTTGTTTTCCATCCAAACCGATGGATGAGGCCCATTTCAAGAGCAGAATATGTGGTAGTGCTTGGTTTTCTCCTGAGGGATGCAGAGTTGCCTTGAAAGGCGGTAAAATTATAGGTTTTGTTTTAGCCAGTGAGAGAAAATATCGATGCGGAGAGAATCCTTTCAAAGGCACGTGTTTTATAGAGAGTATTGGCGTGGATGCGTCTGAGCGCCGGAACGGAGTCGGTTCCTTACTGATAAAAACCTCTGTTGATTTTTTTAAAACAAAAGGTTGTTCTAATTTTGAAACGAGCTACTTTTATGTGCCTGATGTGCGGCAAGGATATCTATTGTCCGGAACGGCGTCCGATTTTTTTGGATCTTTAGGTTTTAGAATAACGGATTCCGGCCAGTCTTTTAGATTAAACTCGGCGTTATGGGATGGTAAAAGGCTAAGATCAGCTTTCACAAGATTGAATAACAAGGGCTTTACGTTTAAAGCAGCGGATATTTCTGAAAAGCCGGTTTTAGAAAACGCGATAAGACGATGGGGAAAACGATGGCATTATCCGGATTTTGTTGATCAAGAGCGCATGAAAACGTACATTATTTGCACCAAAGATACGAAGATCGTAGGTTATTGCAGAGCCACACAACAGAGAGACGCCCTTACTTATGATGAGTTAGATTGGATATGGGATGCATCGGTCGACAGAGGGAGGGGCTCGGTCGGTTTTCTTTTTGTCGATTCCGAATATCGTTCAGAAGGCATAGGAGCGGTTCTTGTGGCCAAGGCGCTGGACACGTTATTTAATTCAGGTTGTGTGGAGGTTCACGGGTATACGTCGCTCAAACCTCTTCAGTCGCGTTATCGAAAATGGGGTTGTCAAGTGACGGGAAGCGTTGTTAATATGAATCGTACAGCGGGCTGGTGACAGGAGGTAAATCAAGAGTGAAAATCGAAAGGGTCGATTATTTTGTCCGCAGAGCGGACTACGTCGTATGGAAAGTGGTGGAAGGCAAGGGTATTTTGTTGAATTTGGAGAACGGGGCCTATTTCAATGTAGATCCAGTCGGTTTGACGATCTGGCGATTGTGTAATGGAAGCAGGAAGATCAGTCGGATCAAAACTTCCGTCAGCGAAGCATTCAAGGCCGATCCGCGGAAGGTAAGTAAGGACGTCGATCATTTTATCAACGAACTTAAGCACAAAAAACTTATAGAAACGAAATTAACCCCTTTGCGGGCGATAACGCGTAATTAAGAAAGGAAAGTGATTTGACGCAGATTGCCGAGCCGTTTCAACGTCGGCTTCTGATATTTTATCGCTTTGGCCTTTGGGGTCTGTTTCTTTTTGCGTGGTGTATTCATATCTGGATAAAAATATAGCAATGAAATCTCCCCGTGTCAAGGTTTCAGTCATCATGCCCGCTTATAATGCTGAGCGTTCCATTGATGAGTCGATCCGCTCAGTTCTAGCTCAAAGAGGTGTGGTATTTGAACTGTTGGTTGGTGACGACGGTTCGACCGACGGCACATGGCAAAGGATTGAGTCGTATAGGAACGATGCCAGGGTCAGAAGCTTCCGTTTTTCAAAGAACCGTGGCGTGGCTTGCACGCGTAATCTGGTCTTAAGACACGCGAGGGGCCGATATATTTCTTCCTGCGATGCAGACGATATTCTTCTTCCAGGAAATTTACGTATTTTGTCCAAAATTTTGGATAATAACCCGGCAATCGGCGTCGCTTACGGGAATTTGATCGTTAAAACTGGGCGGCGGCGTTTTTTGAAGCGGAGGATCGTGCCCGGAAAAATGTGGGACTTATTGGGCGGCTGCTTTGCGGACGGAGGTTCGATGATTCGCAGGTCTTTACTGAAAAAGGTCGGCGGGTTTGATCCCGAATTTAAATATCTGGAAGACTGCGATCTTTTCTTGCGGCTGTCGGAAGTGACGGAATTCTATTTTTGTCCCGGCAAACCTCTTTATTGCCAGAAAAAATCGGCGGGTTCGCTTTCTGACAAAACGTCCGTTGAGTTAAAAAAAGTTTCTCGAGTCCTTCTACAGAATGCGATACAAAGGCGGTATGGTCATAGAATCAAGTGGTGACAGTCAGGCTATTTTAGTTGCACGTGTTCATCCTGAATGGAACGGTGTCGTGACCGCCTTCGGGACTAGCATGTCGCCTTTTTTGAGTCCCGGATCGGAATTAAGGCTTGAACGAGCGGATTCCGCCGATATCCGCGTAGGAGATATTGTTACGTTCCGGTCTGGATCCGGTGTTCTGGTCACGCACCGTGTTATAAGGATCTTTTCTCAAAAGAATGAGATTTCTTTTTTGACCAAGGGCGATGGTCGATTGGATCATGATCCGCTTGTATCAAAAGAAAAGTTATTTGGCCGGGTAACGCATGTGAACGGCGTTTTTATCCGATCACGCGGGCAACGGATAGTCGGACGATGGATCGCTGCTCTATCACGCGGCCAATCAACATGTTATCTTGCGTTGTCGAAAAGCGGTTTGAACCGGTTTCGTCATTTTCTTGAAAAAAAAGGACTTTTCCCCCGTGTACCGATAAGGCCGATTGTAAAGATGCTTCATCCGATCAATTGGTCGCATTCACTTCAGTCTTTTAGATCCGATCGTGAATTTAATCAATTGCGGAAGAAATTATCTTCAAAAGGCATTGCCATGAAACCTTGGTCCAGCGAAGACGTTCCGGCAATGACTCAGGTTTGGAACGGTTCTTTCGCAAGTCATGTTACTACTATTGACCGTATCAGCAAGCTGATCTGCGGCAGTCCATGGTTTGATCCGTCCGGCTGTTTCATGGTCATGCGAAATCAAGAATTATTGGGATGGGCTCTCATTCGACCCGAACTTGAGATTTTTAAGGCTAAAAAACAGGGCTTTATCGATATTTTTGCGATTACTTCGGAAGGGTGGCGTCAGCAGATTGATTCCATTCTTTTTGAGGAAATATTAAGACATTTCAGGAAAAGAGACATCCGCCAAATTTTTTTGGGCCCTCACCCTTCTATTGCGCATGCGTCGGGCATCCATTTGTCGCCTTTTTTGATCGGCGCTTCAAAGTTTGGGTTTGAACCCTATCAGATAAGCGCCGAATATAAAATAAAAGTTGCCGATTATGAGCGCCAAGCGCCACAGATGAGGATCAAGATCAGATCTTGTCAGGCATCCGATGAAGTGTTCGTAACCAATTTCTTTGAGAAAGTCCAGAGACCGGATCTGGCATTTTTTTATGAACGGTCAAAGCGACATCCAGGGATCCATGCTCTGGTGGCTGAGTGGGAGAATTCTATCGTAGGCTTTTGCTGCTGGGTTTTGGATGAAGAGATGAAAGATTGTTCCGATGTGACGTGGATCTGGGCTGTTTCTCAGCCGGAGCGTCGACGAGGTTATTTTTTACATCTTTTTGTGGAACAAAGATACAGGAGAAAAGGTGTAGGAACCGCGCTAGCCGAACGGGCTTTTGGATCGCTATTTGATGCAGGGTGCGAAGAGATCATGTTGGATGTAGTGCAAGATGAGATGGTAGAAAATTTTTATGAACGTTTCGGGCTCAGAAAAATCGGCACATTTTTGCAGTTGAGACGACAGGAAAAAACTTAATGGCATCGGATAAAAGATTTGAGATCTTGGTTTATCATCGCGTAGGGGCGGAAAATAGTTTCGACGGGCTTACTATTTCAAAACAACTTTTTGTAAAACAAATGCGGTTTATAAAAAAGCGTCATAATCCTATGCTCTTGGGCGACATCATTGAATCTCTGCAAAATAAAAAAGCACTTCCTTTAAGAACGATAGCTGTGACGTTCGACGATGGCTATGAGGACACATTTAAGATCGCGCTGCCGGTCCTTCGGCATTTGAAAATCTCCGCCACTGTGTTTATTACGACCGGTTACATCGACCGCGAGATCCCGGCCTATCAAAACGCCCCTATGCTTTCGTGGAGAATGGTCAAGATGATGGAGCGTCAAGGTATCGAGATAGGCGCTCACACTGTGACGCATCCGAATCTGAGGGAATGCAATGTTCAAGAGATCAAAAATCAGTTGGTCGGATCAAAAAAAAGGCTGGAAGATAAGTTAAGTCATTCTATCCGATTACTGGCCTATCCGTATGGAGGGAGAAGATCATTCAATAAAACGGTTCAGTTGACGGCACGACAATCGGGTTTTTTGGCCGCTTGTACGACACTGCCGGGGGACAATGGGCCGGAAACGGATCTGTATGCATTGCGCCGATTACAACCTCTTCAGGATCAGATCCATCATATGGCGGTTCAATTGGATCTATCCACCGGGAGAGGGGGCCAAAGATCAGGCATCCAGGGGATCAATGGATTAACGAGACGTGTTTGGAAAACAAGATATAAGAAGATAACAAAACTAATTGCACAGAAGGACCTGTTCTACTGGAAACCTGGACGTCTGTCGAATTAATTTATGAGCCGTCACCGATCGAATATGATATCTGTCATCATGCCTGCTCGCAACGCTGATGTGTATATCCAAGAAGCGATCTTATCTGTTTTGCAACAGACCGGAGCGGATTTCGAACTTTTGATCGCAGATGACGCTTCGACGGATACCACATGGAGGATTATAAGTTCTTATCGACATGATCCGCGGGTGCGGATATGGCGGTTTAAAAAAAAGAAAGGCGCCTCGGGAACGAGGAATTATCTGATCCGCCGGGCAAACGGAGCTTATCTGGCATTTTGCGATGCAGATGATAAAATGCTGCCGGAATTTTTGAAGATCATGACAAAAATTTTGGATCGTAACTCCGGTATAGGAGTGGTTTATTCGAATAGGCTATCAATAGGTCGGTCGGGAAAACTTCATCTTGATCGCCGCAGCCGCGGACCTGTAAAAACATGGGACCTTATCGATGGTCCGATATCAAACGGCGGTACGGTGGTCCGCAAGCATCTATTTGAGAAAGTGGGAGGTTACAGGAAAGAACTGCTTTTTTTTGAAGACTACGATCTTTTTTGGAGATTGGCGGAAGTAACAAGGTTCCGCTATTATCAAGGTAAGCCTCTTTATTTTTACCGGAAAAGGCCAGGCTCATTGTCGGACCGGCCTAAACGCAATCTTTCCGCTGTTCAAACAAATATTTTGCGCGGTGTCATAGCGAGACGTTATGGTTTTAAACCAAATTGGTAATTTATTCCTATGATTCAGGATCTTAATCGGCTTATCCAAAATAAAAAATTAAAGTTTTTTTTTAAAGCGGAAAGCGTGGCAGATCTGAATGCTATCAAAGGCTTCATCAGAGCTCTCCGTGTCCAAAGGAAACATATTCTTATTTCGTATGGCTCTGAGATAACCAGGCGGATTGCACACCGGAATTTCAAAGGTTATCATTTAAAAAACAATCACAAACGATCGGCGGATCTTTTTCCAATACGTTTTGATACCGAAGGAAGCCCGCGCCTCTCGGGGCATGGGATCACGCTGAACTACGACCCTTATAAATATTGTTTTTTAGAACAAGCTTCGTTAAGAACAGGCAAAGCTCATGCTCGAAAGATGATGGGTATCAAAAAAAACCGCAAGATCATCATTGTATCTTGTTCATCAAGGTCTGAGGTTTACAGCGTTCTTGAAGAATGCCAAAAACTCGATCTTGTGGAAAATCCTCTGCTTATTTTTGGATTAAGAAGGCCGGATCTTTCTTTAGCAGCAAACCTTCGCCGTAAAGGTTTCAGGGTTCATGACCGCCGACAGACCAAGTCACCGTTGTCTTATTTTGACAAATCGGACGCAGTTATTTTGAATACGACAGGAGAATTTTTTGAGTTAATGAAAGCAGCTGATTTAGCAATCGTGGGCCATGATAGGAACATTTTTGAACCGGCGCTTCTTGGTATCCCAATTCTTTATTTTGCTCAGCCGATCAATATGAGAAAGAATGAAGAAGGATTGGCTAAATTATTCAAATTGTTCTGGCGAAAGAACCGGACGGTTAAAATATTACTCGAAAAGTGTGGAGGCGCGATCCAGATCAAACGAGCCTTTTTTGCTCGACAGATCACGAATGCGCTTCATGATCCCGCTCCTATGGTCTCGGGAATCTGTCGGGCAGTATGGATATTCCACAGGCGAATTGTTCCGGCGGCTAACTTACGCACCGCTTCAATAGTGGCCACCGGAATTACTGGTTTTAAGCCTGCAGGCGAGTCAAGCGGATAAGCTCAGCACCTTTTTCTTTATCATGGATAATTTGTTTATAATACCGTTCTTTTTTTTATGATGATCGGGCCATAAAGGCATTTGTAAGCCGGCACGCAACACCACCTCTTCGACCTCTTTGTAAAAAACTTCACGGTTTTTATTTTCGCGATAAGGGGGTCTCAGGCCCCATTCTTGATTTATTTTAACCTTTGGGGAATTAAAAGCTTCTATATGGCTCATCGCTCTTGGAAAATATTTATAAAGAGCTTGTTGTATTGCTGTTCGAGTCTCAGGGTTTTTCGCAAACTTTTCAAATCTTGCATCGGCGTGTGTCACATGCCCGATCTCATCCTTGATTATCTCTTTATAAGTTCTTACCAGCGGGTTGTAGCTGCAATCCTGACCAGCGATGGCCTCGAATAACACTGCGCGTTCAATGCAAACGCCGTACGCGGTCAGTTCGAACCACGTTTCAAACCTATCAACAGGGCTCATCCGTTGCACGGATCGACTTTTCAAAAGCTCTTTTCTTTTGGCGGCAGATATATGTTTTTTAGGATTGATGAAAACAAAATCACAGGCTTCATCCAAGTTTCTGACAAGTTGCTCGGTATCCGCGCCAAGTTCTTCCATGCATTTATAGAAAAGCGCTGCATGACGTATTTCTTCTGTTAGAGCTTGAGCTGCGTATTTTTTATCATCCAGAGAAGGGATTTTTGCCAGTAAAGCACCGCAAATATAGGCAGCGGTTAGCTCTCCCTCAGCGGAAGATTCTAAGGTATTCAAAAGAGCCTGCCTGTATTTTTCCGGCATGGGATCTTCGGCTTCGATCTTCTCGCCGGCTTTTATTCGTGTAAGAAAATTTTCTTCGTTTATTGTGCTCATTTTAACAGAGTAAGTTGTCTGATGTTTCCGAAATTGGGTATTTTAAGCATATGCTATCATTCTTATAGGATAGGTCAATCTCGCTTTGATTTAATTAAATGACCTCTTGAAATGTTAAGAAAGCAGTTTGTCGGCACTATTCATGAACCAGTTTTTAGGGTCATAAAAATACTTTTCATCTATCAGATTAGACGAATAAGAAGTGGCCATAAACCAATCTGCGCCCACGGGACGATTGGGTCTTTGAATGAATCCCGCAGATCGAAGTACATTTTCATAATAGTCGTTAGTCAGGTAAAACTCCACTTTATTCGCATGATTGGATTCGAAATATCGGATCGAATGCCACAGTAAGGATTGAGTCACTTGCTTATCTTGGATGTCTAAAAGATCTATGATGCATCCTTTGCCCTGGTCTTTCTCCTCCAAACGTTTTAAAACAATGTAGCCTACGACTTCATTATTCCGTTCTGCAGAAAAAACCACGTGTTTATTCTCGGGCTCGTCGATATAGCGCCAATTCAGGTATTTTGCATTTCGCACAACGCATATTTCATGGTTTTGAGACGCCTTTCGCCAGAGATCATCGAACCTTTTGTCAAAGCAGCGGATTTCTTTCACCGCGATGTCTTCAGAAAAATTTGCCGGCGTTGAATACCAGAGACGCCAAAAGAACCGGCATGACGGGCTAATCAACCGAACCACTTTTTTATTTTTTATTCTTTGATTAAGAACAAAATCTATATCTAAAATGCGGATATAGCGAGGTATTGCTTTGATGCGTCGACCGCCTTGCTCGTTTTCATAGTAGGGCATGAGCTTGCGGATCGGAAAACCATAAAAGACAGCATTTTTGGATCGGATCTCATTTTTAGCATAGATATCATGCAGCCGGCTAAAAGTCAGAAAACTATACCATTTTTTTCTATGTTCGGGATGTATGAATACCTCACCTCTATAGCAACTGACTGTTCGGTTGGCTAATTTCAGCGGGACTGAATGGGCTCCAAAATAACCAATAATTTCGTTATTAAATATCGCGACATAGAACGCTGTTTGTTGATAACTTGTAAGCCACTTTAAGTAGTCACTTCCTTTTTTTTGAAATTCCCAAGGACCATTGATGTTGCCTAAAATACCCAAGTCCTTGTCTTGAATTTCTCTAATTTGAATAAGGTCGGTTTCAGTATTCAACGGGTTAATACCTCTCTTAATTTAGGCAAGGATAATATCAATGGTAGTGATAAACCAATTTTTGGGATTATAAAAATCCTTTTCGTCAATAGTGCTTAGTTGGTAGCAATCCGCCACGATTCCATTCCCTTCGTTAGAGCCGTGAGGCCTTTGAATGAATCCTACAGAACGAAGCGTTTTTTCGTAATAACAATTAGAGAGGTGGAACTCGATCTTGTCGGCGTGGTTATCCTTAAAATATTGAAAAGCTCGCAAAAGCAAAGCTTTGGTTATTTTTCTGTCTTGGATATCTAAAAGATCAACAATGTGGCCTTTGCCCTGATCTTTGTCTTCCATGCATTTTAAGATGATGTAACCCAGGATCTCGTTGTGGTGTTCTGCGGTAAAAATGACGCATGGACGTCCGCCAGGTTCTTTCAAATATCTCCAATTGAGATATTCTGCGCTTCGAACAAAGATGATCGGATGCATTTGAGAAGCTTTTTGCCAAAGCTGGTTAAAACGCTTATCAAAACAATAAACCTGTTTGATCTGTATATCTTTAACATGTTTCTTAGAAATGGGATGAGATAAGCGCCAGAAAGGTTGTAGAAGCCCGCCTAATATTTGAGCAACTCCCTTATTTTTTACGATTAAAGCCAGGGTAGATGTAATATTCAATATATAGACGTAGCGAGCAATGGATTTTATGTATCTGGTACCGGTTTCCTGAGTGTAATATTCCAAAAGCCGTCGGCGTGGGACTCCATAAACCACAGCTTTTCTTTTTTTCGCTTCTTGGCGTACCGCTTCGATCAAACGATACACAGTCAAAAAGCTATACCACTTTTTTCTATGACCAGGATGTACGAAGATTTCGCCTGTGTAACAATCTACGACTTTGTCCCGTATCTTTAACGGGACGGAATGGGTCCCATAATAACCGATGATTTCATTGCTAAGAGTCGCAACAAAGAACATCGGAGGTCGAAAGCTCGTTAACCACTCCAAATACGCTCTGCCTTTCTTCTGAAATTCCCATGGCCCATTCAGATCCCCCAATATGTCTAAATCTTTGTCTTGGATCTCTCTGATCTGGATCAGATCAGTGTTCGGATTCGTATCCTGGTCGGTCGCGATAGAAGTCATTTGGTTATCCCGATTTTGATTATGTTATTATGCATTTTCTTTAAATTTCAAGGAAACGAATTCTTAAACCGGCACATCACGCCATCCGATTACAAAATTTTTAACACATTATCGAATACCAGATTTACCGATAAATTTCTTAAGCACTGCGTGTGCATCAAAGGACAAGCAGACTGGAAACAAGGACTGCACGGAAGCGATAAAGTGACCACTTTTGAACGGGGGTCTAGTGGGCGTGTCCAAGTGGGGCTTGAAGAGCCGAACAAAGTAACGGTCGGTACACCGAGCGCGTTAGATAAGTGAGAAATGCCGGAATCGTTCGCAATAATAAGCGAACATTTAGAGATCCATTTCATCAGCTCATTCAAATTTGTTTTGCCTATTTGATTCAAGATCCGCTTGGAACGAAGTTGAGAAGTCAATGGCTTTAATGAAATGCGATCATTGGCCGATCCTAGCAATACAATTTTTTTCTTGAGGGTGCCGGGAATTTTAAACGCCAGTTCACGAAAAGATTCAGCCGGCCATCTCTTGGCGGGGCCAAAGGAAGCGCCCGGAGCGATGCCGATCATAGATTTGCGCTGGATCCGATTTTTTTTGTTTACGTCAGGCAGCGTAGGCCGTAAAAATCTTGGTTTAATAGATGCTATCTTTAAAAGATCCAGGTAGTTTTGCACCAGATGTTTTCGGGTGAGCTTTGGATCAGTAGGAGTTCCATCCGTCTTGATGCAATGACTGAGAAAATGCCCGCGACCCCAGAAATCATAACCGATCCTTATAGGAATGCCTGCTTGATAGTATGCTTGCGCCACATCCTCGCCGGTCGCAAGAATAAACGACAGATCGAATCGTTCTTTCTTGAGCCACTGAGTGAGCATTTCTAAACTTTTGACAGTCGAATCGCAGATCCGTAGTCTATTCCTATGGCTTTGCCTTTTCCACAAATCAGCCAATTCTTTCTTAACGACAAGCGTGATTTTTGATCTTGGATGAAGTTCTTTTAAGTTTTGAACCAACGGAATACTTAAGACCGAATCCCCTAAATGAAGGGGGGCATGGATACAGATTTTTTCATCGCCTTTAAGCTGTATATGGAGCAAGGGTTTATTTTTCTTGCGCATCAATGAGAGATTTTTTCCAAAGTTTTTTTTAAGTCTTTTTGGAAATTTTCGTAAGTGAAATTTTTCTTAAAACGCCTTCTGGCTTTAGTTAGATAAGAAAGGTATGTTTTCTCACGGCGATAGCATCGCATAATCTGATGCGAGATCTTTTCCAGATCTGTTTTTTGATAGCCTAGTTCGGGGAACAGCAATTTTTGAGATTCAGAAGCTCCCCCAAAACAAAGCGTTCCTACGAAACAGCTGTCTGTGACAACCTGCCCGATCGTGAATGTATGGTCCATGTTAAGAATGATGCGGTGTTTTTCTAGTTCGTTGAGATAGTCTGGCCACTTCAATCTTTGCTTGATCAAACGAAGTTTTTTCGAGGGAAACAGTCTAGAGCAAATGTTTTGTTCATCAATGACCGTTAAGTGTGTATCTAATTTTTCAGCTAACCTCAATCCAAACACCAGATTCGATATGAAATTCCGGCTGTTTTCGCTGATCGAACGTGCCCCTAACATCAAGCCATTCTTTCGTTCAAATCGAGGAAACTTGATCTTTTGCGTCGGAAAGCAAAAATACCAATTGAACACATGAAGTCCGGTCGTTTTTTCCCAAAATAAATTGTAATCGGAAAAATTGGTATTGATATACGCATCGAAGTGTTCCGAAAGGGCATGTATTTTTTTTAGGTAAGATGCATTTTTTTTAATGATCTCATTCAGTATGTAAAAATTTTCATGGAATCCCAAGAACACTTTTGCACCGCTTTTCTTCATTTTGACGGCCAGCTTGGGATAAACATCGAACAGATAAAAATTCGGCTGGCTAAAACTGAACAATATTGTTTCGGGAATGTCTTGACTCAACTGTTTTAGCGCTGAAGGCTCGGTGACGTTGTAAAATTTTCCGTTGGTAGCGGCGCAGAATGAATGCCAACTATTCGGCGGATGAGCATGGGGTGTATCCCAATAAATATTCCGCGAGAAATCCTGGCTTCGATCAATCGGACTATATGTGATAAGACCAAATTTGATGCGGCTATTTTTTTTCATCTCTGTTTCAAATAGCACTTGATCGAATCGACGACTTGCCTGACGGAAATCCTGTCCAAGCATTTTTTGCAATGATCACATTTTGAGACTTTACCGCAGGGGGACCCTGGAAGGTCAGCATATAGATTTGTATGGATCCGGTATCCGAGGATTTGAGGCGAGACCCTTCCGCCGAAAATAATAACCCCTTTGACATCCAGAGCTGCGGCAGCATGGTGGAGCCCTCCCTCCGTGCCAACGAAGAGATTTGCGAACGAAAGAACGGCGCAAGCGGATCTGAAATCTTTTGTCATGATCCGGAGAACACCCTTGAGCGTTTTAGTACGTGACGGACCTAACTGAACAAAGATGATCTTATCATGCAGTTTATCGACTACTTGTTGCCATTTGGTGAATCCCCAGTCTCTATTTATAACGCTGTAAGTACTTCTGATGTTGGGTTCGATCACCACGAAAGAGGAGAGATCCTTTACGGCTTGTTTTGCGTTCGCGATCTCATCACGACTGAAGAAAAACTGTCCTTTCAGAGGTTTAAACTTATTGAAAAACGATTTATGCCTGTTGGATAGAGCGTAATTAATATAAGGTCGGTGAGAAGGATAATCTTTGATCCAAATAGTGCGAACATTTTTTTTAACAAAAACGCCGTGATCGATATTAGGGTTGTGCAGAAAGACCGGTGATAGATATTCTTTTTCTCCATCGCCAATAAGGATATTGCTTTTAGGAAAACGTATTTTTAATCTTCTGACAAGCCCTGTTGTCATGATATCATCGCCGTAACTCATGTGTCCTTCGGAAGTTTTTGCCGACGGCGTATTGCGCTGGATATCACACGGCGTATATCCTTTTTTAACCAAGGATTGACCGAGCTGTTTTGAGAAATGCTTTCCGGATGATGTCTCCACAAATAGTAGATCTCGCCGGTCAATGCGTGCATTTCAGCGCGTTCAGATATTTTCATAGCCAGATCATAATCTTCGGAGGTCATCAGCGTTTCATTGTATCCTCCGACATCCAGCATCAACTGCCTACGGATTAGGGAACCGCCGTGACAAACGACGTTCCTTTGAAATTCGCGGTACCCATCCATCGGCAGCGCCGGAATGATGTTCAAGCGTTGACCCAGCTCGTTGATCGTCAGAAAATCGGCATATACCCAGCCGATCTTGGGACGGGATTCTAGTATCTCGACGAACCGCTCAAGCAAAGTGGATCGCAGGACATCATCGGAATCGCAGATAGCGATGTATTTGCCATGGGACAAAGAAAGGATCCTGTTGCGTGTCGCGGCGATGCCGAGCTGTTTAGGATTTCGAAAAAACCGGATCTGGGGATGGCTGGCATATTCTTGAACCACTTGAGCCGTTTTATCCGTAGAGCCGTCATCTATGACAATGAGCTCGAACCGGCGAAAAGTCTGCGCCAAGACGCTTTCGATCGCTTCGCCGATCCAGCACTCTGAGTTATAAGCTGCCATCATTACCGAAACGATGGGATCGGCAGTTTTGATCGGCGGTGTATGGATAATAAGTTTTTGTTCCACAAATTCATTTATATATTGTTCGACCCGATTTCTCGATAAACGAAGCGTATTTTTTCTTTCACCCAAGGATTTCCATATTTTTTTACCGATACGGTCAACAGAGAACATTTCAAAATCGGATAAACGTACAAGCGCTCTGATCTGTTTATTCGACCTCTCGGATGCGATGATCATTCCGGATCTTAGAAAGTGACTATTTTTAAATGGAGATACCGCCCTCGAAAAGCTGGCATTTTTGTTGAGAGCCGGTTTGAGTTTGTCTAAGGGTCTATTCAAATAAAGGTATTTGTAGCCTTTTTTTTTCAACCTGGATCCGTAATCTTGGCAGGCAAGGCTGAATGACGAATATTTTTCATTAAACAAGCCGGTTTTAGACATCGCGGTACGCGAGATCACAATAAATTTGTCACCTTTTTTTCCGCATGTGACGGCTCCTACGCCAGGTTTTTCGGCATGTTCTATGGTATTTTTAAGATGATACGATTTTATTGGAACACCGTGATTTGAAAAGAAGATATATTCGCCGTGAGCTTTAAGTGCCGCTTGGTTGGCCATCTTGACAACGCTGGAATTTTTTTTGTCCCGCATCAAGATTATTTCATAAGATGCGTTTTTTAATTCTTGGATAATGTGTTTGTTTAAACGCGCGACTTTTGTGGACACGGCTATTGAAAGAAAAGGTTTTTTATCCATGCAATACCCTGCGGAACAAAGAGGGGATTTCCAAAATATCCTTGTTGCCGTAAATCAATTCATAAGCGGTCGTCTGCTTGCAGAGATGTTCAAAAACGGTCATATGGTTGTGAGAAAGCTTATTCCAAGGGCCGTCCTGATACCAGACAAAGTGGTCGTCATTGATCAGTTTTGCCAATACGGAGGAAGCAGACATTCGCCGGAGTCGAAGTTTACGGTGAAAATCAAATTTGGGAAAGATCAAAAGCCTTGGTTTGCATGACAGGCCAAAAGAGTCCGGCCAGATGTCATCGGCGTGAAAAGCCAAGCGTTTTAGCGGTGAATATTTTAAGATTTTGCGGAGCTCCGGGAAGACGGCGGCAACAGGACGGTCGAGACGTATGCGTCTTGGAAACGATCTGACTTGCAATTCTGTTCCGGCAGTTAACGATAAAAGAGGTTGTTCGTCGCTCAGATATTTGAAGCCAGCCTTTACGGCGCTCACAGTGAGCACGGATTTTCCAGTGTGTGATTGACCTATGATAAGAACCCCTTCGTTATTTTCGGCGACGCAACCGGCATGCAGAAAAAATAGACCTCTTTTTTTGAACCAGGGACTGAGCGGTTGAGTCAAACAGATATGGTATGCCGGATCGGGGAATAAAAAGGGATCCGGGGCAACTGCAGCATATATCTGCCGCTTTTTAAGATGGCTGATGACCATGATCTGACTATGCCCATAACGGCTCACCAACGTGTTAGGCGTAGTGTAGGGCTCTGATATTTCACGGTATTTGAAAAAGCGTGCAGGATAGGCAGGATCGCCGGGATGCTGCGGCAAGGACGTAACCGTCAGCCGGACGCCGTTTTTTTTGATATTTTTATTTGCCCGGAAAACTTTAAACTCATCAACGACCATCTTTGCCAGCAAAGGATGGTCCGTGATGATCTCGATAGGCAGCCCATGAATATTGAGCCATATTTTTTTGAGCGGGTTTTTAGACGATTTTTTATTGGTTTGCATGCCTGCCATTATACCAATAGTAGCCCTCTAAATGTGAATACGAGTGTTTGTTCGAACGGGATCGTTTTGAGGGTAGAATAGTATGAAGACCGCCATAAGATCCCAGGCGAAGCTTCGCGGACTGATAAAAAATTCCAATGCAACAGCGAATAAAAACCCGAATGGAACAACTATTTTCCAAAATGGTCGAAACAATAATCCTGCTGCTAGGAAAAATTCGATGCCGATCGTAGCTATGCTAAGGGCCCCCGAGTGCGGGATCGAAGCTTTGAATAGAGCGATCCTGAATTGTGAAAAAGGGGAGTGGGAGTGAATGGCTAAAGCGTTATTGAGAGCCGGACTGATCTCATAAACGAAAAAAGTCCCTGTTCTGCCCCAAAAAGGGCTGAAGACTTTGTCCAATGCGCTGTAAAACAAAACGATCGATATCTGAAATCGTATCAGATGTTCTGCCCAAGCGGGGCAGCTGTTGAGATCGCTTTTCTTAAATAGCCGAACAGCTGCCGGCTGATCGGCGCAGCCAACAATAGCAAGCAAGATGAGATGAAATAAGAACCAATGTGCATAATGGAAATTATCCAATAGAAATACGTATAATCCTGCCCACGTAAGGAATATTGCGAAAAGTTGAGGCCAGATGCCGAACAGAAGCGATAAGCAAGCGAGAAATTGCGTTAAGATCAACGTTTTTCCGAATAAAGGTGAAAGACCTGGGATCCCTGAAAGCATGGGAACATGAAACGATGAAGAGATATAATCTTGGATCATTCCATTGATGCGTGGAAGGTAAGACAGCAGAGTGATCATTGCGAGTGCCGTACGGAAGAAGAGGAATCGGCGCGCAGGCACTTGTTTAAACCAAAAATCTTGCCATCCTGAAACTTTGCTCATTGGCTCTTTCCTGAAGCGGCGAATTCCCAATGGGTATCCGGTTTTAACTGGATGGAATGGATCCAATGAATGGAAACGTGATAGATATGATCATCTCCGGATTTTCGGGCAATTTGAGCGACCAATTGGGCATATCGTCTTTGAATTTCGGTCTCGGTCCTGTAATAGTCCCTTACTTTTACCGGCTCCGGTGACCGCAGGCGGTTGACAAAATTTCTAATATCAGGGATGGGTCCGCGTTTTCCAGAAACATCCGTCCGATATAACGAGACTTCATAGATCAGCGCCGGTTTTGAATACATTGCCCAGCTGAAAGTGGCGTAGTGATAATGAAGGTCAGGAAATTTGCGCAGAAATGGAACAATTATCTGAGCGGAAAGCCATAGAACAATAAGAATGCTTCCCAAACGATGTTTAGAGGCACTGATGTTTTTCAGAGAGTTTGGCGGCAATTTGTTTTTCTCGGTTTTTAGCCCATGCTAAATTATAGGATAAGTCGCGGATGCTGTCTATTGGCTAAATGTCAGAGTCGAAGGAATGCTTTTAAATCCATGCGATATTTGTTATTCTCAGCCTTGAAAAGACTAATGGAAAACGCCATATGATGTTATTTTCAAAGAAAGTACCGTCGGCATCGATCTGGGAGATCTTCCCGGGGATCGAAAAAGTCCAAGTCGATTTCCGCGGCTTGACGTACCCGACGCCGGGAATTGTCAATACTTCTCCTAATGATCTGTACGTGATCTGCGCGCTTATCAAATATCTGCATCCAAAAAATATATTTGAATTTGGAACGCATGATGGTGCTTCCACTTTCCAATTTGCTGTCAACGCAGACGATTCCGCGATCATTCATACGATAGAGCTGGATAAGGATAGTTTTTATTCACGCTTCAAAAACCGTTACACAGGTCATCGGTCGCCGACGGAGATCGATACGGAAGTCGGCCGTCATTTTAGAGACACGGTTCAGGCAAAAAAGATCAGGCAGCTTCGGGGAGATTCTTATCATTACGATTTTGAGCCGTTCTTTAAAAATATGGACCTTATTTTTATTGATGGAGAACATTCTTTCAAATATGTGGAGCGGGATACGGCCAATGGGTTCAAAATGCTGTCTGATAAAGGCATCATTATATGGCATGACTACGACGTTTATCCTGATGTGAATCGGTTTTTAAGCCAACTTTCCGGTACTAAAAAGTTGTGCCATTTTCCGGAAACCAGCCTGGTACTCTATAAGACGTATTAAAACTCTGCAAAAGAAGGGATGGAAGAGCAGTTTTATCTGTGTTAGTATTTAACTTTGATTCGGCGGACTGTCCTGCGAAATTCAGATTTCTAAGGGGCACGCCCGGTAAAGTGGTTTATTATTTTTGTCCCCGTAGCTCAGCTGGATAGAGCATCTGCCTTCTAAGCAGAGGGTCGTGCGTTCAAATCGCGCCGGGGACGCGATTTTTGTTTGCCGGTAGCGATTTGAAGAGAGCTTTGCGCCGCCAGTGGCGGAAAAGCGCGCTCTCGCGCGTCAGCAAAGCGAATGGCCGACCTGGAGCGAGCGTCTTTAGACGCGAGTGCAAGGCGCCAAATCGCGCCGGGGACGCGATTTTTGTTTCGAGCTATGGATAAACGTGCTTAAAAAAATTCTTCCGATTTTTTCGGTTATTTTTGTGATCGCGGTAGCAGCAGCTACGTATTTTTTTTCGCGTCAGGCACCACAGATACTTGTCAGCTCGATCAAACGGTCGTTTGGCAAAGAAGTTCTTATCCGCTCGATCGATTATTCGTTTCCCAGTAGTTTCCGATTGAATGGTCTTGAGATCAAAGAAGCGGATCAATTTTCCGGCGAAACGTCTTTTGCCGCGGATAGCGCGCATTTGAACGTTTCATTGTGGAGTTTATTAGAAAAAAAACTGGTTTTGCGCGACTTTGATGTTGAAAATGCGGATGTTATTATCAGAAAGTCTCACGGAAAGCTTATCCACCCGTTTTCGATTGCCCGTAAACCGGACGCAGCAGATTCATCCCTAAACCGTGAGGCGGTTAATCCAAAGAACGATCAGGCTATGTCTTTGGTGATCCGGCAGTTGATATTGAAGAAAAGCCGATTTAAATTTATAGATTATGACATCCAAAAGGACGGTTTTGTTATTGCGTTCGAGAATATTGATGCGTTGATCAGTAATGTCCGCTTGCCATTCTCGGACGAAAAGACATTTTATAAGATCAGCGCTGATATGCTTCAAGGGGAAACGCAAAAAAAAGCGCAATTCAAAATTTCGGGTCACACACAATTCAGAACAATGGATTCGGATGTGAATGTTGTCGCTCAAGAAGTGTATTTGCCGTATTTTCAGCCCTATTATCTTCAAGTGACCCCAGTTGCGATTGAAAAGGCATTTCTTGGCTCTAGAACAAACATTTTATTGGAACATAATGACTTAACGATTAATGCAGACCTTGAAGTTGCAGACCTTGCTCTTGCGCCAGCGGCATCGGAACAGCAAATATTTGGATTGCGAACGGATGAGATGCTCTCATATTTAAAAGATCGATCTGATCGACTTAAATTGCAGATTGTGGCTCAGTGGAACATTGCGGATCAAAATTTAAATGCGCGTGACATTATCCGGAGAAGTATAGAAAAATCGCTTAAGAAGACCGTGGTGGGTAATGTAGGGGAGATCCTGGACCATGCGTTGACTAGTTTTAGCGGTGTGAAAATGGAAAAAAATAAGCAGAGTTTGGAGCAAAAGATAGCAAAGCTAAAGGATATTCTTAAACAATAGACAGTCAACCGCATTTTCACTGGCAGGTTTATCGGTAAATGATGAACGAATCGTTCTATGCATGATCAGGCAGAAGCGTTAGTTAATAGAAAATCCGATACAAGAAAGACGCAGGCGGACTCCATCGATCTTTTGAGGAACATCGGCCTGATCATTCTTATTTTATTGCCGGCGCCTTATGTTCGAGGAGCAGCTTACTTCTTTGTCCCATTGGTGCGTTTTTTTATCCTTTTAGTTTTTGCTCTTAGTGTCATGAGGTCTTATTTTTTAAGGAAAACTTTTGTTGCCAAAACCGATCGTTCTTCGATAAAAATACCTATCGCATTTTTTTTAGTTTACTTAATTTACTTGTTTTCCCAAATCTACCTTTTTAAAGGGGATTTATGGGCAGGCGTGCAACAATTGTTTTATATGCTTTTTTTTCTGGTATGCCTTGATTATTTTTCGAGAAAAGAGAAGGTCAATACGGTGATTTTATTGCTTTCCATTGAGATCTCGGCACTTGTGTTGATGGGATATTATGGCCGATGGAGTCTTGAACAGCTTGAGCGGACACCCACTTACTATAGTTTGAACCACGTATTGACCCTTCAATCCCGCCGTACTTTTATGTACCATAATGCTTATGGTGGTTTTACGGCTTTAGCCGCTCCGTTGTTATTGGGAAATTTGATCTATTGGATCCAACGCAGCCGCTCCGGGAAGAAAAGGTTATCCTACGGCACAGAAACGATATTTTACATATTGGTTTTAATTTTTACAGCTATCTCTTTGCTCCATGCCAAGGATTATGATGAATTTGTTATGGAACTTTTGGTTATCGCATTTTGTCTTTGCATAGGTTTGGTATCAAAAACAGCTCATCGTCTGCAATTAATAGCTGGGGTCTTTGTTGCCTTTATTCTTTTTATTTCTCTTTTGTCAGGCACAAATCTCAGTATGGCAAAACTGCTTTATGGATTTCTCTTAAAGCATTATGAGAGCTTCAAAATTCATTTGGGGAATAGCATGGCGATCTTTTGTGATCATCCGATATTCGGTGCGGGCAGCGGTGTTTATAACAAAGTATTAAAAGCCCGCGATCTCGGGGGCGCTGCAAACATTACCGGAATTCAAAAGGTTGCCAGCGGTCATCTGGAACTTTTGGTGGATACCGGGATAGCGGGTTATCTGCTTTTTGCTTTTCCAATCGCGTTAGTTGTTGTCAATGGCCTTAAGCGGTCATTGAGCAGCCCGTCGCTTTGGTGTCGATCCATGGGCATGGCGTCTTTTGTCGGTATTACGGTGTATGTTATTTTATCGATATTTAATTCGTACTCCAGCGTTCCTTCGATCAGCATACTTTTTATCCTTCATTTAGCCATTCTGCAGAAGTGCGGGACAATTTATCAGGATAAAGACTTTAAGACTTCTTTAACTGTCTCAGATCAGCGGGTTAATCAATCTGGGTAGAGAGTTTATAGTGGAATGGATTTGTGGGGAACTGGGGAGAGAGGTTATTGATAACAAGCCCCAATCTTATGCAATGGATCGTATGCTTGGTATAGTGTCCTACAAGTTTAATCCGTCAATGCGCTGGTGTCCCAACCCCAATTTCATGCAATTGGTCGTACTTTTTTAATGAGGGTTTTTTGTATG